>NZ_VIUO01000010.1:0-124706 GCF_007828355.1 Herbaspirillum sp. SJZ099
TTCGGATGTGAATCGCTTTTTCGGCATGGTCTGACTCTCCTTTTCAATAGCATATGAAATTTCAAGTCGGACCAGTTTTTTCAGGTCAGGTCAATGTCAGGGATTGTGTTGGTCAGGCCCAGTTCGTGGGACGCTGGCTGCACAAGGGGGGAACGTCGTCGACGGTGATGGCGATGCTGGGGGTACAAGCATGATTCAAATCAGAGGCATTGTCGCGTACAGCCACGATGGGCGTTCGCGGACGTTGGACATCGAGCCAGGGCGCGTCAATATCATTTCAGGAGACTCGCGAACCGGCAAGTCCGCTATCCTGGGCATCATCGACTACTGTTTCGGCGCGTCCGAGTGCGACGTTCCTGAGGGAAAGGTCCGCCGCAATGTGTCCTGGTTCGGTTTACTCCTTCAAACGGAACGAGGACAGGCGTTCGTCGCCCGACAGGTTCCTGCCGGTGAGGCCAAGTCCAGCGAGTCTGTTTATGTCAAAACTGATGTCGAGGTTGCCATCCCGATGGCGGGAGAGCTTCGCCAAACAACAAACAAGGAAGGGCTGCGGTCGTTGCTGGCTTCCTGGGTCGGGTTGTCAGACTACCTCCATGAGCCTCCGGGTGGGCAGACTCGACTTGCGCTTGCGGCAACCATAAGCCATGCGCTGGCATTTTGTTTGCAGTCACAGAACGAGATAGCGCAGCGACGCCATCTCTTCCATGGTTCGAGCGACAGATTTGTTGCGCAGGCGATAAAAGACACTTTGCCTTACTTTCTGGGCGCTGTGACCGATGACTATGTCGCTACGCAGCAGGAGCTCAAGAAGGTTCGCGCCGAGGTGCGCCAGATCGAACGACGATTGGCTGAAGCATCTGCGATTCGTGGAGAAGGTGTTACCCGCGCGGACACGCTGTTGGCAGAGGCCAAAGCGGCCGGAATTTCCTCGCTGGAAGATAGTGCGCCGTGGCAACAGAAGCTCGAAGCTTTACGGTTGCTTCAGAGTTCGCCTGTTTCAAGTGCACTCGGTGAGGACCTCGACGATACCGAATTTCGCCGGCTGTCCACTGAACGGAATGTGCTTGTTCAGGAGCAGCGTGCATTGACGTCAACGCTGGAGCGCGCCCGCGCCTTTGAGGGTAATTCACGAGGATTTTCTTCCGAGGTCAAGGAGCACGCTGCCCGGCTGAATGCTGTGTCGGTGTTCGAGCACGACGTGGAGGGGCACGCATGCCCGTTGTGTTTGCAAGATTTGCCGAATGAGTCGAGCGCGCCATCAATTGGGGATCTGCGTGCCGCGCAGGAGTACATCGGTGAGCGGAGCGGCGCAATGGATTCTGCAACGCCGCGCATCGAATCGGCCATCCAGGACGTCGAGGCAAAGTTGGTCGATGTCCGACGGCGAATGAATGACAACCGCGAACTGTTGACCGCGGTCAAGCGGTCTAGTCAAAGATTGCAACTGGCGGCAGACACCGACGCGCGGCGTGCAATGGTCCTAGGTCGTATCAGCCTTTATGTGGAAAACATTCCGCAGATGCCAGATCTCACCGTGCAGCAGCAGCGCTTGAATGAACTGAAGGTGCAGGAAAAGCAATTGGATCAGGCGGTCAGCACCGATGTGATTCAGCAAAAACTCGAATCCTGTCTATCGAACGTGAATCGCCATCTTTCCGACTATGCACAGCGAATTGGCTTGGAGTACTCGGATAGTCCGCTCCGGCTTGATCCTCGGGCACTGACCATCATTGCGGACACGCCCGAGCGATTCATTCCGATGTCCGAAATTGGCAGCGGCGAAAATCATGTCGGTTACCACATCGTTGCACATCTGGCACTTCATACCTGGTTTGCGAACAGACAGCGGCCAGTCCCGTCATTTTTATTGCTCGATCAGTTGTCGCAGGCACACTTCTCGCCCGATGCAGTGCCACGTGACGGCGTGACTCAGGAGAAGCTCGATTCTGATCGGAAGGCTGTCAAAGGGTTGTTCTCGCTCATATTCGAAGTTGTTGAAAGCCTTAAGGGGAAATTCCAGGTCATCATCACCGATCATCCTGATTTTACCGATGACATACGTTTTCAAGCTGCGCTGCGCGAGCGCTGGCGGGATGGGGTGAAACTGGTGCCCGAGGATTGGCCCGCAAGTAGCAACGCCGCATGATCGATTCTCGTATAAGCGTGGTGTGCTGTGAAGTGTCTGAGTTGACTAGAGGGTTATGCAGCCCTCGATTACCGCGCATCGACTGGCTAACGAGGGCATTGCGTGGTTCTTCTCGGCTGTGAAACGCCGCGCAGTGTGCATGCGACGACCCTTGTTGGTATCATGACCAACGATTGATCATGGTGTCTTCAGAATTGTCGTCCCGCAAATCACCCCATCTTTCGCGCCAGCAAAAGATGTGCGCTTCTGACGGTAAAAGCGACGGTAAAGCCCAAGTCAATCACCACCAATCCCTTTAACCACGCGGATCTCGGTGGCCTATTGATGACCGAGTGGGAGTGAGTTGCAATTGTTATTAATATTGCATAGTCGCGCATTTGAAGGATTTAAGGCCCTGTTTTTACAGGGCCTTTTTCATATATTCGTCGTTCGCGAGCCGCTGGTTTTTCATCCCTTTGGCCGCCATTTCAATCGGCCGTGTCTATAGGACAGAACAGAACTGTTTGCTATCGGCCCGCGTGGCCGTTGCCCCCGTGTGCGGCAATGAACATGGCGACGGCGGAGCGGCAATAGGATTCGATTTCCTTGTCGTCCTCTGCTCTCGCCTCATCGAAGAGAGCGATTGTCAGGAGGTCGGATCCTTTGATAAGCGCGGCAAACAAGCGGGCGGACCGGAGAGGATCGGGCACGTTCAGAACCGCGTTCGCGTGCAACTGACGCAACAGTGCCTCGATCTGGGCGATGACATAGGCAGGGCCGGCTTCGTAATGGAGCTTGCTTAACGACTTCTGATTTGTCTTGTCGGCCATGATCATGGCTTCGACACTGCGCACGTCCGGGCTCAACAGCGTGCGAAGGAGGGATGATCCCACCGCCATGAGCTGTTCTTCGGCCGAACCGTCGACGTCTTCCATAAGGGCCTGTGGTGCAAACTGATGACAGTGAGCCGCGATGGCTGCGCTGAACAGCGCCTCCTTGTTCTCGAAGTGCCGATAGATACTTAGCTTGGATATTTTCGCCCGTTGGGCGACCTTGTCCATTGTCGTCGCTTGAAAACCCAATTCCACAAAGAGTTCGCTCGCGGCGTCGACTATCGTTTGGCCAAGCGCCTCGTTGGCCGGCCGGCCGCGCCGCCCCTGTTTTTTTTCGGTCACGAAAATTCCAGTACTTGACAGTATTCAAATTGATAAATTATGATACTGTAAATTACCTGAAATTTGCAACCAATGGACAGGTTTCAACCTGTTGCCCAAATCAAGTTTCCCGGGGCCGCCCTGCGATATCCCCTCCATCCACAACACGGAGCCCATCACCATGAATGACGTCATCATCATCGGCGGCAGCTTTGCCGGTCTCGCCGCTGCCTTGCAGCTCGGCCGTGCCCGCCGCAAGGTCACCGTTCTCGATACCGGCCTGCCGCGCAATCGCTTCGCCGGCCACTCGCATGGTCTGCTCGGCCACGATCACAAGCCCCCGCAGGACATCCTGGCCGAGGCACGGCGGCAGCTGGCGCGTTATCCCGCGATCAGGCTGGTCAGTGCCCGGGCCGACAGCGTCTCCGGCGCCATCGACGATTTCTCCGTGTTGACTGGCGATGGCGAAAACCTTGGAGCGCGCCGCCTGATCCTGAGCTATGGCGTCGCTGACCAGATGCCTGATGTTCCGGGCTTTGCCGAAAGCTGGGGCACGTCCATCGTGCCTTGCCCCTATTGCGACGGCTTCGAAGTCGCCGGCCAGCATTGGGGCCTCGTCTGGTCTGGTCCGCAGTCGCACAATCAGGTCAGGCTGTTCCTCGATTGGACCGATAAGTTGACTGTCTTCGCCGATGGTCACGACATTGCGCCCGATATCCGGGCCGATCTGGCACGCCGCAACGTCCCTGTCGTCGATGGCCGGATCGTCGAGATCTCCCATCAAAAGGGCCATATCACCACCGTCAATCTCGATAGCCGCCTTAATATCGCGGTCGACGTCCTGTTCGCCCATCCGCGCACCAAGCCCTCCGCAAGCCTGCATGAATCATTGGGCCTCGCTACGGTGGATACGCCCACTGGAGTCGTTCTCAAAGTCGACGAGCGCCGCCAAACCAGCATGCCCGGCATCTACGCCGCCGGCGATCTCACGACGCCTTTCTTGCCCTCGGTCACCCAGGCATCGTCGCAGGGTGCGATGGCGGGTATCTTCGCCCAGCAATCGATGCTGGTCTGAGGAACAAATTCCTTCTCCGGCTGCCTCGATCCAAGGGGCGCTAATCAAGAAAGTTAGTTAAGAACGAATCAGAGCAAGGAGAGGGCATGGCGGAGCAAAATGCCTATCAGGTTGCCGACTGGAATGGCCAAAGCGGGGAGTACTGGGGCGCCAACCAGGCTCGGCAGGCCACCAAGCCCAACGCCGGCCTGCGCGCCCGCGACGAACTGATGCGCGACTGGCCCGCCATGGCCGGCACGCTCCACAAAAGCCCGCTGTAACCGATAGTGCCGCAGAGGCGGAGGCGCGCGATTCTGGAGCGTGCAGTGAAACCGTGAAGGCCTGTTGAGTGCGTTTCGGGAATTCCCGGCCTGTCCCTGCCGCTGTGCATGTTTTTTGTGCAATCACCGCGAGAATGTTTTGCAGGGGGCCGGCCTGACGGGGATAATAGCCGCCACTCCCATTTTTAGAGCCCCTCATGGAAATTAAGGTCAACTTCCTCGACAAGCTGCGCCTCGAAGCCAAGTTCGACGACTTTACCGTCATTGCCGACCAGCCCATCCGCTACAAGGGCGACGGCTCGGCGCCCGGTCCGTTCGATTACTTCCTGGCTTCGTCGGCCTTGTGCGCGGCTTACTTCGTGAAGTTGTACTGCAACACGCGCAACATTCCGACCGAAAACATCCGCCTGTCGCAGAACAATATCGTCGACCCGGAAAACCGTTACCAGCAGACCTTCAAGATCCAGGTCGAGCTGCCGGCCGACATCTCGGAAGCCGACCGCCGGGGCATCCTGCGTTCCATCGAGCGCTGTACCGTCAAGAAAGTGGTGCAGGAAGGCCCCGAGTTCGTCATCGAAGAAGTCGAGAACCTGGATGCCGATGCGCAGGCCTTGCTGACGGTGAAGCCGGACAGCGAGGCCAATACCTACATCCTGGGCAAGGACCTGCCGCTGGAGCAGACCATCGCCAATATGTCGGGCCTGCTGGCGGAGCTGGGCATCAAGATCGAAATCGCCTCGTGGCGCAATATCATTCCCAACGTATGGTCGCTGCACATCCGCGACGCGCACTCGCCGATGTGCTTCACCAACGGCAAGGGCGCGACCAAGGAGAGCGCGCTGGCCTCGGCGCTGGGCGAGTACATCGAGCGCATCAGCAACAACCATTTCTACGCCGGTTCCTACTGGGGCGAAGACATCGCCAACGCCGGGTTCGTGCATTACCCGAACGAGCGCTGGTTCAAGCCGGGCCGCAAGGATGCGCTGCCGCAGGAGATCCTCGATCCCTATTGCCTGGCAATCTACAACCCCGACGGCGAGCTGCGCGCTTCGCACCTGGTCGACACCAACTCCGGCAATGCCGGGCGCGGCATCTGCTCGCTACCGTACGTGCGGCAGTCGGATGGTGAAACGGTGTATTTCCCATCCAACCTGATTGAAAACCTGTTCGTCAGCAACGGCATGAGCGCCGGCAATACGCTGGCCGAAGCGCAGGTGCAATGCCTGTCCGAAATCTTCGAGCGGGCGGTCAAGCGTGAAATCCTGGAAGGCGAAATCGCCTTGCCCGACGTGCCGCAAGAAGTGCTGGCGAAATACCCCGGCATCGTGGCCGGGATCCAGGGGCTGGAAGAGCAGGGCTTTCCGGTGTTGGTCAAGGATGCCTCGCTGGGCGGGACTTATCCGGTGATGTGCGTGACCCTGATGAACCCGCGCACCGGCGGCGTCTTCGCCTCGTTCGGCGCGCATCCCAGCTTCGAAGTGGCGTTGGAGCGCAGCCTGACGGAATTGCTGCAGGGACGCAGTTTTGAAGGCCTCAACGATTTGCCGCAGCCGACCTTCGAAAGCAACGCGGTGACCGAGCCCAACAACTTCGTCGAGCACTTCATCGATTCCAGCGGCATCGTGTCGTGGCGCTTTTTCAGCGCCAGGTCGGATTTCGAGTTTGTCGAGTGGGACTTTTCCGGCCAGGGCGAGAACTCCAACGCCGACGAAGCGGCGGCCTTGTTCGGCATTCTCGAAGCGATGGGCAAGGAAGCCTATACGGCGGTGTACGACCAACTGGGCGCGACGGCCTGCCGGATCCTGGTGCCGGGATATTCCGAGATTTATCCGATCGAGGATCTGATCTGGGACAACACCAACAAGGCGTTGCTGTTCCGCGCCGACATCCTGAACCTGCATCGCCTGAACGACGCCAGCCTGGCGGCGCTGCTCGATCGCCTGGAAAACAATGAACTGGACGAGTACTCGGACATCGCGACCTTGATCGGCATCGAGTTCGATGAAAACACCGAATGGGGGCAACTGACGGTGCTTGAGCTGAAGCTGCTGATCCGCCTGGCCCTGAAGCAGTACGAGGAGGCGCACGAGCTGGTGGGCGCCTTCCTGCAGTACAACGACAACACGGTCGAGCGCGGATTGTTCTACCAGGCCTTGAACGTGGTGCTGGAAGTGCTGCTCGACGACGAACTGGAACTGGCCGATTACGAAGCCAACTTCCGCCGCATGTTCGGCAATGAACGGATGGATGCGGTCATCGGCTCGGTGGACGGCAGCGTGCGTTTCTACGGACTGACGCCAACCAGCATGAAGCTGGAAGGGCTGGACCGGCACCAGCGCCTGCTCGACAGTTACCGGAAGCTGCATAAGGCGCGAGCCAATGCGGCGGCAGGCGTGAAGAACTGATTGTGCGTTTCCCGGAGACGGGCAAATAAGGCGGGCGGACAAGTCGGGCGGATAAGTCAGGCCGCCCGTTCCACAATCACATAATGCTTGCGCACCGGTTCCACGACTTCAAAGACGCCCTTGAAGCCGCCGGGGATCACCAACGCATCTCCCGGGCCGGCTTCTGCGGCATGGCCTTGTTCATCGATGACGCGGCAACGGCCTTCCAGCACGTAGAAATATTCGTCCTTGTTGGGGGCGAAGGCGATGCGCCAGCTGCCTTTCTCGCAGGCCCAGATGCCGGCGTTGATTTCGCCGCTGGCGTTGGTGAAATGATTCCAGGTCGTGCGTTTCGGATTGCCTTCCAGTCTGCGCTCTTCACGTGGATGATCGTATTCAGGCGAGGGAGCCTGGTGGCGGAATTCGGTGATGGCGGGTATGTTCATGGCATAAGGAGGGGGAAATTGGCCGGGAGTTTAACAGGGGCCAGCTCCGCCGCGCATCTCAAGGCGTTTTCTTGCTTGCCTTGCCGGCCCGGTTCAGTTGCGCGGCGGCACGCACCAGCGCCTGGAATGCATCCCGATTCAGTGTCGCGCCTTCGTGGATGTCGATGGCGCGTCGCGTATTGCCTTCCAGCGAGGCATTGAACAATCCGGCTGGGTCGTCCAATGACGCGCCTTTGGCAAAGGTCAGCTTGATGTAATTCTTGTAACTTTCCCCGGTGCAAATGATGCCCCCGGCTTCCCACACTGGCACGCCGCGCCATTTCCATTGTTCGACGACGTCCGGCACCGCCTGTCTGATCAGGGCGCGCACATGCGCCAGTTGTTCGCCGCGCCAGTCGCCAAGCTCGGCAATACGCTCGTCGATCAGGCTGGAAGGGGACGCTTGTTCGCTTGTTGCAGGCTTGGCCATGGGCTCTCTCATTGATGTGATCGACATGCCGATTCTAGCCGACCGGAAAAGCCAGGGGCGGAACGGCTATAATGTTGCCCTCGGCCGTTGGGGGAATTTCCCCGAAATATCAGGCATTTAAGCAAACATTCTCACCGGCCTGCCAACCCCTTCCCGCAGCGATATCGTGACCTACAGCATCAAAGAAATCTTCTATACCTTGCAAGGCGAGGGCGCCCACGCCGGCCGGCCGGCGGTGTTTTGCCGTTTTTCCGGCTGCAACCTGTGGACAGGGCGCGAAGAGGATCGCAGCAAGGCGATTTGCCGGTTTTGCGATACCGATTTCGTCGGCACCGACGGCGAGAACGGCGGCAAGTTCAAGTCGCCGCAGGAGCTTGCCGCCAAGATCGACAGCCTGTGGCCGTCCACTTATGCGCTTAGCAAGTATGTGGTCTTTACCGGCGGCGAGCCGTTGCTGCAACTGGATGGCCCGCTGATCGACGCCATGCACGCGGTTGGTTTCGAGATCGCCATCGAGACCAACGGCACCATTCCCGTGCCGCCGGGCGTGGACTGGATCTGCGTCAGCCCCAAGATGGGTTCCGAACTGAAGGTCACGCGCGGTAGCGAACTGAAAGTGGTTGTGCCACAGCCCGGCCAGCCGTTGGCCGAGTACGAGAAGCTGGACTTCCAGAACTTCCTGCTGCAGCCCATGGACGGTCCCGACGCCGCCGCCAACACCCGGCTGGCCATCGAGATGGTCAAGAACAACCCGAAGTGGAAACTGAGCATCCAGACGCACAAGCTGCTGAATATTCCCTGACGCTTCCTGACCTGATTACAATCGCTTATCGCTTGCCGGACATGGTTCGGCGGGCTCCCATTGAAAATACAGATTCATGCTGACCATCACCCGCAAACTCGAATTCGACGCCGGCCACCGCATTCCCGACCACAAGAGCCAGTGCCGCAACCTGCACGGCCATCGCTATACGCTGGAAATCACGCTGACCGGCGCGGTGATCGACATCGAAGGCAATTCGGACAACGGCATGATCATGGATTTTTCCGACATCAAGTCGCTGGCCAAGGAGCATCTGGTCGACGTCTGGGACCATGCCTTCCTGGTCTATGAAAAAGACACTCCGGTGCGCGACTTCCTGGCCAGCCTGCCGGGCCACAAGACGGTGGTCATCGACAGCATCCCGACCGTGGAAAACCTGGCGCGCGCCGCCTTCAATATCCTCAAGGCGGCCTACAAGGACCGCTACGGCACAGGCTTGCACCTGCAAAAACTGGTACTGCATGAAACGCCCAACTGCTGGGCCGAAGTCACTGCGGATTGATACCGATGGATGAGGCCATGCAAACCGAAGACGACTTGCGCCATATGCGCGCAGCGCTGGACCAGGCCAATAACGCCTGGGCGCTGGGCGAGGTGCCGGTGGGCGCGGTGGTGGTCAAGGACGGGGTGGTGATCGCCACCGGGTTCAACCAGCCCATCGGCAAGCATGACCCGACCGCGCATGCGGAAATCATGGCGCTGCGCACGGCCGCCGAGAAACTGGGCAATTACCGTTTGCCGGGCTGCGAGCTGTATGTGACGCTGGAGCCTTGCGCGATGTGCTCGGGCGCGATGATGCATGCGCGCCTGGCGCGGGTGGTATACGGCGCGGCCGACCCCAAGACCGGTGCCTGCGGCTCGGTGCTCAACCTGTTCGAACAGGAACAGCTGAATCACCATACCGAATTGCAGGGCGGCGTGATGGCCGAAGAATGCGGCCAGCTGCTGAAGGATTTTTTCGCCATGCGGCGCGACCAGCTGAAGCAGCAGCGGCTGCTGGATACGGCGGCGAATGGGCAAACCGACGACGAAAGCGAACAGCAATGACAGAGGCAGCAACGGCCGCCGGCCGTGAACTACTCGATGGGCTGGTGCCGGCCGGCACCGGCGTGGCGATCGTGGCCCCGTGCGGCCATGCCGGTGATCCGGCAAACGTGGAGCGCGGCGTGGCCCTGCTGGAGTCGCTTGGTTGCCGCGTGCGCAATTTCTACAGCCACGGGGCGCGCTTCCAGCGCTTCGGCGCCACCGACGAGCAGCGCGCCGCGCAACTGATGGAAGCCGCGGCCGATCCGGATATCGATGTGCTGCTGTGCCTGCGCGGCTCCTACGGCATAAGCCGCATCCTGCCGGCGTTGGATATCCCGGCGCTGGCGGCCAGCGGCAAGCTGCTGGTCGGCTACAGCGACGTCACCGCCTTGCAGTTCGCCTTGTTGAAGCAAGCCGGCATGGCCGGTTTCCAGGGGCCGATGCTGGCCGGGGATTTCGGCGCCGAGCAGCCGAACAGGCAGGCGCTGGCGACGTTCTGGAACACCCTGTCTGCGCCGCAGACTGTGGTGCGCAACTACACCGGCCCGGCCGGCGCCGACCGGGCGCCCAACGGCGACCGCCGGACCGACCCGCACAGCCCGGCCGTGCAATGCGAGGGCAAGCTGTGGGGCGGCAACCTGGCGATGGTGGCGCACCTGGTCGGCAGCCCGTGGTTTCCGCAGATCGATGGCGGCATCCTGTTTCTGGAAGATGTCAACGAGCACCCGTTCCGGGTCGAGCGCATGATGCTGCAACTGGAGCACGCCGGCGTGCTGGCGCGGCAAAAGGCGATCGTGCTGGGGGATTTTTCCTGCTACCGGCTGGGCGAGGTCGACAACGGCTACGACTTCGGCGAGATGCTGGCCTTTCTGCGCCGTCGCATCGCCGTGCCGATCGTCACCGGCCTGCCGTTCGGCCATGTGCGCGACCTGGTCACGCTGCCGGTGGGCGCGCATGCGGCGCTGGATGCGAAGGGGGCCGAAGGCTTCACGCTGACGCTGTCGGGCTATCCGACGCTGCGCAGGCGATAATTCCAATAATTCCTACTGCTCCTTGATTTCCACCTTCACCGCATCCTTTTCCACGGTGATCTTGCCCGGTTCGAAACGCTTGCCGTTCATTTGCAGTTGCTCGGGAGTGAAGGTATAGACCGCATAGTCGCGCAGCAGCTTGTCGGCGGCGGCATTGCCCAGCGCGCTCAATTGCTGGCTGTATTGCGGCGGCAGGTCTTGCGAATCGACGTTTTCCACCCTGGGCGCATCCAGCCGCAGCGAGCGCGTGGCGGGATCGTACTTGAAGCCGCTGCTCATGGTCAGCACGGCATTGACCGGCCGGGCCAGCAGCAACGAGTTGGCGATTTGCGCATCGACCACGGTGCTCAGGCGGTTCTTGTCCGGCTCCATCCCCAGGCGCGGGTTGCTCAGGGTAACCTCGAAAATTTCCATATAGCGCAGCTTGCGCGGAAACTGCGGCGCGATCGCCGCCTCCAATTCTTTTTTCGACACGCTGTATTCGCCGGTCCAGAGGTTGTAGGCGGCATGGCTGGCCGCGGCAAGTCCCATCCCGATGAGGGCAACAGCGGCGAGGGCGGCGAGAGTGGTGCGGCGGGGCATCTTTTTTGCTTGCGTCATATCGTCTTCATGTCAATGCTGCGAAGCAGCTTGGAGTGAGAGCGTGTTATGAACTATTACAGCTCCCGCGCAGCCCCGGCAACGGGCCGGATGCAAGGCGCGACGACGCGCCGTGGTGGCGCCACGGCACAGCAGGCGGCCCGTTGCCGGGGCTGCCCGAAGGGTTCAAATGAGAAGGGCACAGTGCGGCGTTGCGGCGCTTGCACAGGGCACCACCCTGTGCGGCGCACCGCGCCTTGCACTGCACCCTTCTCATTTGAACGCGGGGGCTGTAATAGTTCATAACATGCTCTGGGCTGGCTAAAATCCCGGCCATTGTAGCTTTCGGCGGGCAGGCGGGCTGCGCCTGAGGCTTGCTGCCGGGAAAGGGCAGCGGAATCGGGCGGCGCCAGTTGCCCCGCAGGCGGGCTGCAACGCAAGCCGGCACTGGCCCGCAGTGGTAAAATTGCCGTTTTCGCCCGTTTTGGCGCGCCTGGCGGCAATGCCCGCTTTTTTGCCGCGCGCACGTTTCATTTTAGAAAAGGTTTTTCGCAGTGCTATCCACCGCTAACATCACCATGCAGTTCGGCGCCAAGCCGTTGTTCGAGAACATCTCCGTCAAGTTCGGCGACGGCAACCGTTACGGCCTGATCGGCGCCAACGGTTGCGGCAAGTCGACCTTCATGAAGATCCTGGGCGGCGACCTCGAGCCGTCGGCCGGCAACGTCAGCCTGGACACCAACGAGCGCCTGGGCAAGCTGCGCCAGGACCAGTTCGCCTATGAGGAAATGCGCGTGCTGGATGTGGTGATGATGGGCCACGTCGAGATGTGGGCGGCGATGACCGAGCGCGACGCCATCTACGCCAATCCGGATGCCACCGACGACGACTACATGAAGGCCGCCGACCTGGAAGCCAAGTTCGCCGAGTACGACGGCTACACCGCCGAAGCGCGCGCCGGCGAACTGCTGCTGGGCGTGGGCGTGCCGATCGAACAGCACCAGGGGCCGATGAGCAATGTCGCGCCCGGCTGGAAGCTGCGCGTGCTGCTGGCGCAGGCGCTGTTCTCCAACCCGGACATCCTGCTGCTGGATGAACCGACCAACAACCTGGACATCAACACCATCCGCTGGCTGGAAGACGTGCTCAACGAGCGCAACTCCACCATGATCATCATTTCCCACGATCGCCACTTCCTCAACCAGGTCTGCACCCACATGGCCGACATGGACTACGGCACGCTGAAGATCTATCCGGGCAACTACGACGAATACATGCTGGCCTCGTCGCAGGCGCGCGCGCAGCAACTGGCGGTCAATGCCAAGGCCAAGGAAAAGGTCGCCGAGCTGCAGGACTTCGTGCGCCGCTTCTCGGCCAACAAGTCCAAGGCGCGCCAGGCCACATCGCGCGCCAAGCAGATCGAGAAGATCAAGGTCGAGGATGTCAAGCCGTCGTCGCGCGTGAACCCCTTCATCCGCTTCGAAGGCGAGAAGAAGCTGCACCGCCTGGCGGTGGAAACCCAGGGCATCGCCAAGACCTACGACCGCGACATCTTCAAGAACTTCAGCATCATGGTCGAAGCCGGCGAAAAGATCGCCATCATCGGCGCCAACGGCGCCGGCAAGACCACGCTGCTGCGCACCATCGGCGGCGACGCGGCCGGCGGCGTCCATCCGGACCAGGGCCTGGTGAAGTGGGCCGAGAACGCCAACGTCGGCTACATGCCGCAAGACCCGACCGAAGAGTTCGCCAAGGGCGAGACCCTGACCGACTGGATGGGCATGTGGACCCAGGAAGGCGACGACGACCAGGCCGTGCGCGGCATCCTGGGCCGCCTGCTGTTCTCGGGCGACGACGTCAAGAAATCGGTCAAGGTGCTGTCCGGCGGCGAGAAGGGCCGCATGATGTACGGCAAGCTGATGCTGGGCCGCCACAATGTGCTGCTGATGGACGAGCCGACCAACCACATGGACATGGAGTCGATCGAGTCGCTCAACATCGCGCTGGAAAAGTACGCCGGCACGCTGATCTTCGTCTCGCACGACCGTGAATTCGTGTCCTCGCTGGCCACCCGCATCCTGGAGGTGAAGGATGGCCAGGTGATCGACTTCCAGGGCAATTACGAAGACTACCTGGCCAGCCAGGGCATCCAATAACCCGCAGAGACAACCTACTGCCATGCAAGCAACAGCAACCAAGGTCGTCGAATTCGAGCGGCCGCAAATGGAGACCGGCGGGAGTTGTACCGCCAACGCCTGGGCCAAGGTGCCGCCGACGCCCAGCGCGGAGGAGCGCGCCAGCCTCAAGGCGCGCATCAGGCAACTGCTCAAGCAAAAGCAGGCGGTGCTGGTGGCGCACTATTACGTCGACGCCGACCTGCAAGACCTGGCCGAGGAAACCGGCGGCTGCGTGTCCGACTCGCTGGAGATGGCGCGCTTCGGGCGCGACCATCCGGCCCAGACCCTGGTCGTGGCCGGGGTGCGCTTCATGGGCGAGACCGCCAAGATCCTGAGCCCGGAAAAACGCATCCTGATGCCGGACCTGGATGCCACCTGTTCGCTCGACCTGGGTTGCGCCCCGGACGAATTCGCCGCCTTCTGCGACTTGCATCCGGACCGCACCGTGGTGGTCTACGCCAACACCAGCGCCGCCGTCAAGGCGCGCGCCGACTGGATGGTGACCTCCTCGATCGGGTTGGAGATCGTGCAGGAGCTGCACGCGCAGGGCAAGAAGATCCTGTGGGCGCCCGACAAGCACCTGGGCAGCTACATCCAGCAGCAGACCGGCGCCGACATGCTGCTGTGGCAGGGTTCCTGCCTGGTGCACGACGAATTCAAGGGCGTCGAGCTGGAACTGATGCGCGCCGAGCATCCCGAGGCGCTGGTGCTGGTGCACCCGGAGTCGCCCGCGGCGGTGGTGGCGCAGGCCGATGTGATCGGCTCGACCTCGCAGCTGATCGCCGCCGTGCAGGCCTCCGATGCGCCATCGTTCATCGTGGCCACCGATAACGGCATCCTGCACAAGATGCGCCAGGCCGCGCCCGGCAAGCTGTTCATCGACGCGCCCACGGCCGGCAACAGCGCCACCTGCAAGAGCTGCGCGCATTGCCCGTGGATGGCGATGAACGGCTTGCAGAATCTGTTGCACGTACTGGAAACCGGCGCCAACGAGATTCACGTCGATCCCGCCGTCGGCAAGCAAGCCGTGGTGTGCATCGACCGCATGCTGGATTTCGCCGCCAGAAAGAAAGCCAATGTCCGCCCCTCGGCGCGGCTTGAAGACGAACAGACCCTGTTTGCAGGAATCGGCCCAGCATGACACTCCACGCCATCAAAACCAGCCCCAGCAGCATCAGCGCCACCAGCAGCCTGCGCAATCCCTTCGCCCCGTTCGATGCCGCGCTGCACGCCGCGTTCGACGCCAACGTTAACCAGGCCATCGCCGAGGACGTGGGGGATGGCGATTACACCGGCCTGTTGGTGCCGGAGAACGAATTCGTCAAGGCGCGCGTGATCGTGCGCGAAGCCGCCGTGCTGTGCGGGGCGCCCTGGTTCGAAGCCGTCATGACCCGTCTCGACCCGCGCCTGCAGATCGGCTGGCGCTATGCCGAAGGCGACCTGATGCAACCCGACACCGAGGTCTGCACCATCGAAGGCCCGGCGCGCGCCTTGCTGACCGCCGAGCGCGGCGCCCTGAATTTCCTGCAATTGCTGTCCGGCGTGGCCACCGCCACCCGGCGCTACGTCGACGTGGTGGCCGGCACCGGAGCGAGCATCCTCGATACCCGCAAGACCTTGCCCGGCCTACGCCTGGCGCAGAAGTACGCGGTCCGCGTGGGCGGCGGCGCCAACCAGCGCCTGGCGCTGTACGACGGCATCCTGATCAAGGAAAACCACATCGCCGCGGCCGGCGGCATCACCGCCGCGATGAACGCCGCGCAGAAACTGGGGGCGGGGGTGGGCATCCAGGTCGAGGTGGAAGACCTCGCGGAACTGAAGGAGGCGCTGGCCGCCGGCGCCGTCTCCATCCTGCTCGACAACTTCTCGCTGGAGATGATGCGCGAAGCGGTCGCCTGCAATGCCGGTCGCGCCGTGCTGGAGGCGTCCGGCGGCATCAACATGGAAACCGTGCGCGCGATTGCCGAAACCGGGGTGGACCGCATTTCCATCGGCAGCCTGACCAAGGACATCCGCGCGGCGGATTTTTCCTTGCGCGTGATTGCTTGATCATCTGCTATCCCATCCCTGAAAACGCAGCATCAATAGCAGAAATTCCGTTCCGTTCAATTAAGAAAATCGTCATCCCGGCGAAGGCCGGGATCCAGTGCCTTTCGTTGTGCTTCAATGGCCGGTCAACGACCCTGGGCCCTGACTTTCGTCAAGGCGACGGAGGATGGATTTCGACTTAACTGAACGGCATTCGACGCAATAGCGGCTTTTTATTGCCGGTCTCTTGAGCGCCTGCTTGCCAGTGCGACGCCATGCGCCGTCCTGATAGAATGGCCGGCATTATCGCGGCCAAGATCGCGCAGGCATCGCCACCTTCATTTCCGGGGACTCCATTGTGAAACCAGACAATCTTGTTGCGCCATTGGCGTGGGCTGTCGTGTATTTCCTGTTCGGCTTCGCGTCGCATGAGCTCAACGGGGCATTCATCGCCAGCGGCTATATCTGGCTGCCGGCCGGCATCACCGTCGGCGCGCTGCTGCTCACGCCGACCGCGCGTTGGTTCCCGTTGCTGGTGCTGCTAGTGGCGGCCCAGGTGTTGCTGGGCTGGATCGAGCAGCGCGAACTGTGGCGCATGATGCTGTTTTCGCTGGACGAGATCGGCGTGGCCGCCATCGTCGTATGGCTGGTACGGCGCGCGCCCTTCCCGATGGAAGGGTTGTTCTTCGTGCGCGGCCTGCTGATCATCGGCGTGGGCGTGAGCGTGGTCAGCGGTATTTTCGGCGCCGCCTGGTTCCAGTTCACACAAGGCTTGTCGTTCTGGCAGACGCTGCGCATCTGGGCGCTGTCCGACCTGGTCGGCATCCTGATCATGACGCCGGTGCTGGCCGGCTGGTCGCAGTTTCGCGCGACCCGCTCGGGGGGCATCGCACGCACCGAGTTCCTGCTGGGCCTGGCCTCCTTCGTCGCCATGGTCGCATCGGCGTACCTGGCCTTCGACAGCCACATCGACCGCCTGGTATTCGACGTCGAATTCTCCACAACTTACGTTCCCCTGTTTTTCATCGCGCTGGTGACCCTGCTGTGGGGCGGGCGCGGCGGCGCACTGTCGGTGGTGGTGCTGTCGCTGATGGCCTTCGTCTACAACTCGCTGGGGCGCGGCCCCTTCGTCGAGCTGGTGCGGCTGCATTCCAGCAATGCCTTGCTGGAGCTGCAGGTCTACCTGGCGGTGGCCTCGCTGCTATCGCTGCTGATCAGCACGCTCAAGACTACCCGCGAGCAATTGCATGACGATGTCGCGCGCTGGAAAAACGAGGTCGAGCTGTCGCTGTCGGCCAGCCGCCAGTTGGCTTATACGCTCGATCCGCAGCAGCTTGTCTTCACCTGGAGCGGCGATGTCGAGGCGCTGCTGGGCTTGCCGGCGACGCAGTTGCACACGCTGGATCAGGTGCTGCGGCGGGTGTCGCCGCTGGACCAGGCGCGTCTGCGCCAGCGTTGGCTGGACGGGAGCGATGGCGAGGCGCGCGCCGACATGCAGTTCCGCCTGCAGGATGGCAGTGCGCTGGTGCTCGACAGCAGCCGTAGCCTGCTGGACGCCGAAGACCGCCTGGCGCTGGTGGCCGGCGTCTGGCGTTTCTCCGACCAGGCGCTGCAGGCACAGGATACGGCGCCAAGCCGGGGCGCGTAGTGGGTGGCCGTGTCGGCGCCTTGCTCATCCATGGGTTGGGCGGCACCCAGTACGATCTGGGCTCGATGCACAAGATCCTGCAGAAGGCCGGGGTGGAAACGCACGCCATCACCCTGGCCGGCCACGGCACCACGCCGGAGGATCTGGTGCGGGTGCGTGCCGAGCAATGGGTCGATGCCGTTGAGGCCCAATACCGCGAACTGCAGCCGCAGTACGACCAATTGCATATCATGGGCATGTGCATGGGGGCGCTGGTGGGGTTGGCGCTGGCCGAGCGCGTGCAGCACGGCGCGGCCCAGGGCAAGCTGGTGGCGCTGGCGCCGCCGATCCATATCGACGGCTGGTCCACGCCCTGGTACGCCATGCTGCGTCCGCTGTTCTACCTGATTCCCGGCGTGGCCGCGCGCATGAAGGTGGAGGAGGGCGAACCCTACGGCATCAAGAACACGCTGGTGCGCGCCGTGGTGAAAGCCAAGTTCGAGCGCGGCGACAATTTCCATTACCGCTGGGTGCCGTTGAGCTGCGTGCGGCAGGTCGACCGCCTGCGCGCCTGGGTCATGCGCGACGCCAGGAACATCAAGGCGCCCACGCTGGTGGTGCATGCGCGCGAGGATGAGCTGACCAGCCTGCGGTCGGCAGATTTCCTCAAGGAGCAGATCGCGCAGGCGCGCGTGGTGGTGCTGGAAAACAGTTACCACATGATCTGCGTGGACAATGACCGCGACCAGGTCGCCAGCAGCATCCTGGCGTTTTTCGGCTTGCCGCCGCAGGAATTCCGCCCGCGCAGGCGGGAACGGGGCGGCGAAGCGCCGCCGCAGGGCTGAGTCCCGATCATTTCATGCCAGTGCCTGTGCCGTGTGCGGGTCAGAACACCCGGCCTAACTGCATATACACGTTCCACACGCCGCGTTGCCCCACTGCGACGCCGAAGTAGATCGGCCCGACCGCGCTATTGCCGCCCAAAAATACGCTGGCGCTGGTCTTGTAAGGGCCGTCGCCGAAATTCTCCTTGTTTTGCCAGACGTTGCCCACTTCCAGGCTGGTGCCCAGCACGGGGTTGCGCAGGCCGGCCAGGCTGTACTGGTTAAGGTCGCGCAGCCAGGTCAGGCGGGCGTACAGCAGGTAGTTGCCGGAGAATTGGTCCTGCGCGTAGGCCGACAGGTGCTGGAAGCCGCCGAGCATGAATCCTACGCCGTTGCTGCCCAGGCTGGTGCCGTTGGCCGACAGGCTGCGGGCGCCTTCCAGGGCGACGTTAATGGTGTTGATCCCGCTGCCGAAGGCCCATAAGCCCTTGGCCTGGATGTCGGAATAGCGCGCCTCGCTGTTGCCGAAACCATGATTGGTCTCGGCATAGGCGTAGTAGCCCTTGCGAGGGAACAGCACATCGTCCAACTGGTCGATGGTCACGCGCAGGCGGGCCGTGGGCTGGTTGTCGCTGCCGCTGGGAAAGCCCAGTCCGTCGCCGATCGGGTAGTCATAGTTGGGCGAGTAGCGCTGATGGCGATAGTTCAGGCCCAGCCGCATCTCGCCCAGGCGCGCCAGCGGCAAGCCCAGGTCGATCCCGGCGATGGCGGTGTCGAGGCGATATTCGTTGAGCGGCGATGCCTTGACATCGCTGCCGTCGGCATACAGGTCCAGATAGCGGCGGCTGATCTCCAGATACGGGGCGACATAGGCCCCGGTGCCGCCCCAGATCGGCTGGCGCAGTTCGCTTTGCAGGCTCAGGCGCGTATTGCCCAGCACCAGGTCGTTGCGCCATTCCAGCCCGCTGGCATTGATCCACGGATAGCGATGCCCGATCTGCAGGTTATAGCCGCCGCGGCCGTTGAAACTGTTGGACAGGCCCAGGCCGAACAGCAGGTATTGCGGCCCCCAGGATTTCTCTTCGGCGTCGATCACCAGCACATTGCCGCCGTCGCGCGTGATCATTTCCTGCGTCACGCTATTGAAGTCGCCATTGGTCGAGAGCTCCGACAATTGGCGATTGAGGTCGGCGCCGTCGTAGACGTCGCCTTCCTTCACCGCCAGCCTGCTGCGTACGTAGTCGGTGGGAATGCGCGTGCCGTTGTGAATTTCGATGGCGTCGATGCGTGTGCCTTTGGCCAGGGTACTGCCGCTGTGCGCGCGCTCGGCCAGATAGGCTTGCCATTGCATGGGCGGCATCGACAGTTCGGTCAGGCGGACGTTTTGTTGCTGCGCCGCCTCCCAGCCGGCATTGATGCCATCCTTGCCGCGCGCGAAGTCGGTGAAGGACATGCCGGCCAGGTGCGGTTCGATCAGCACGTCCGATTTGCCGAGCAGGGCTTTTTGCGCCTTCACGTTCTGCTGGATCAGGATTCCCACCATCTGCTGCGCCACCGCGGTGGGCGATTGCAACTGCGCAGCGTCTTGCAGCGGGGTGGCGATGTTGACCGCGATCACCACGTCGGCGCCCATGTCGCGCGCGATTTGCACCGGCAGGTTGCTGACCAGCCCGCCATCGACCAGCGTGCGCTCGCCGATGCGAAAGGGGGCGAACAGCCCCGGCACCGCCATGCTGGCGCGCATGGCGCGCGGCAAGGAACCGTCTTCCAGCACTACTTCGCTGCCTTTGCCGAGGTCGGTGGCCACGGCGCGAAATGGAATCGGCAGGCGGGAAAACTCGATATTGGCCGGCAACTGCGCGGTCCAGTTCTGCAGCAGCGAGAGCAGGTTGTTGCCCTGGACCAGGCCGGAGGCCAGCTTGATTTTTTCGCCGTCAAAACCGGCTGCCAGCGCAATCGGATACTGGAATTCATCCTCGCGCTGCGATTGCGGCAGGTGCGAGCGCTCGCTGCGGTCGAAGGCGATGTCGGAAAGGTTGGTGGCGGCCAGGCGCTTTTCCAGCTCGTCGGCCGGGATGCCGCTGGCGTACAGCCCGCCGATCAGCGCCCCCATGCTAGTGCCGGCGATGCAGTCGACCGGGACGTGCAGTTTTTCAAGGTATTGCAGCACCCCCAGGTGGGCATAGCCGCGCGCGCCGCCGCCGGACAGCACCAGGCAGATGCGCGGACGCTGCTTGCCGGCAGCCGGGCTGCTGGCCGGCGCATCGGCCCGGGCAGGTGCGCCCAGGATGGCCGCCAGGGCCAGGGTCGCCAGATGAATGAACAGGATGGACAGGCGCAGACGGCTGCGCCGAAAGAGGAAAAAGGGCCGTGGCACGGTGGGTGTTCCGCAATGAAATAGGGAAAACGGCCAGTTGCCTGAATACGCTTCCCAGGCGAACGATGGCCGATGATCGATGGCGGATATTACACCAGAGCGGCGCTTGCGCCGCATCCCGGCCCGGCAGGAATCCAGCTCAGGAGTAGTAGGCGCCGGTGGGCGGTTCGGCCAGGAACTCCTTGGCCTGGCGGATGCTTTCGGGCGGCACGTGGCGCAGCGATTCCTTGTGCGCTTCCACACTGTCCCAGACCTCGACGATGACGATGCGGCGCGGATCGGCGTGGTCTTGCAGCAGTTCGCAGGATTGGCAGCCGGCGGAGGCGCGCACGGCGGGCAGGATGCCCATCAGGAAGTTCTTGAGCTCGCCGGCCCGGTGTTCCTGTGCGCGGAAGCTGTTGATGCGGGTGATGCTCATGATGACCTCCTTGGCCGTTCTCTGTGTTGACGCAATGCGCCATGCCTGGAGCGTGGCGCACCGTGCATCCAAAGGTAAAGGTGCTGGCACGCTCTGTCGATGCTAGTCGCGCGCAGGGCGGCATGGCAAGGGGATTTGATGCTGCGCGGCGTCATCGGCCGCGCAGCCCCCGCCAGGCGTTTATAGCCCCGGCAGGATGGTCGGCGTGGCGCGCGGCAGCGTGCGCGGGTAATCCTGGCTGAAATGCAGGCCGCGGCTTTCCTTGCGGGTGAGCGCGCTGGCCACGATCAGCTGGGCCACGTCGACCAGGTTGCGCAGTTCCAGCAAGTCGCGCGTGATGCGGAAGTTGGCGTAGTACTCGTCGATCTCTTCCTTGAGCAGGCGGATGCGGTGCTGGGCGCGCTCCAGGCGCTTGTCGGTGCGCACGATGCTGACGTAATTCCACATGAAGCGGCGCAGCTCGTCCCAGTTGTGGGCGATGACCACTTCCTCGTCGGCATCGGTGACGCGACTCTCGTCCCACTGCGGCACCTCGGCGGCGGGCTGTGCGTCGGCCGCCAGTTCCCGTTCGATGTCGCCTGCCGCCGCGCGACCCAGCACCAGGCATTCGAGCAGCGAGTTGCTGGCCAGCCTGTTGGCGCCATGCAGGCCGGTGTAGGCGGTCTCGCCCACCGCATACAGGCCCGGCATGTCGGTGCGCCCGGCCATGTCGGTGACCACCCCGCCGCAGGTGTAGTGGGCAGCCGGCACCACCGGGATCGGTTGTCTGGTGATGTCGATGCCGAACTCCAGGCAGCGCGCCATGATGGTCGGGAAATGTTCGCGGATGAATTCGGGGCTCTGGTGGCTGATGTCGAGGTCGACATGGTCCAGGCCGCGTTTTTTCATTTCGAAGTCGATGGCGCGCGCCACGATGTCGCGCGGGGCCAGTTCGGCGCGCTCGTCGTGCTCCGGCATGAAGCGCATGCCCGCCGCCGCGCCGGCCGACTGCGGTAGTTTGAGCAGCGCGCCTTCGCCGCGCAGCGCCTCGCTGATCAGGAAGGATTTGGCATAGGGATGGTACAGGCAGGTCGGATGGAACTGGATGAATTCCATGTTGGCCACCCGGCAGCCGGCGCGCCAGGCCATGGCGATGCCGTCGCCGGTGGCCGAATCCGGATTGGAGGTGTACAGGTAGACCTTGCCGGCACCGCCGGTGGCCAGCACCGTATGGCGCGCGGCGATGGACAGCACGCGTTCCGAATCCGTATCCTGCACATACACGCCCAGGCAGCGCGCCTCGGCCCGGGGATCGAGCTTGCGGGCATGGATCAGGTCGATCGCGCAGTGGTGTTCCAGCAGGGTGATGTTGGGATGCGTGCGCACCCGTTGCTCCAGCGTCACCTGCACCGCATGGCCGGTGGCGTCGGCCGCGTGGATGATGCGGCGTTGGCTGTGGCCGCCTTCGCGCGTGAGGTGGTAACCCAGTTCGGCGCTGTCGTCGCGGGTGAAAGGCACGCCTTGTTCGATCAGCCATTCGATGGCTTCGCGGCCGTGCTCGACGATGAAGCGCGTGGCGCCCTCGTCGCACAACCCGGCGCCGGCCACCAGGGTATCGGCGATGTGCTGGCCGTGGCTGTCGCCGGAATCGAGCACGGCGGCGATGCCGCCCTGGGCCCAGTTGCTGGCGCCATCGAGCAGTTCGCCCTTGGAGACGACGACGACCCGGTGTTTTTCGGCGAGGTGGAGCGCAACGGAGAGACCGGCCAGACCGCTGCCGATGATGGCGACATCGAACTTCATGATGGTGGGCAACACTGCTGTTGTGTGAGGGGTGGGGCAGTGATTATAACCACCGTGCGCTGGAAACTGTTTAGCGCGTTTGGGAGCGGATGGGCGGAGAGCGTTTCGGATACGTCGTTTTGCTGTCGCTCCCCAAAACAAACCGGGCTCCGATTCGCATCGGAGCCCGGTTCAAGGCAGGACAGCTGGCAGCGTGTCCTTATTCGGGAATCACCGGCTTGACCTTGGCCGCGGCCTGCTTGGCGCGGATGCGGGCCGATTCGATGTTTTCGCCGCAGGCCAGCGCTACGCCCATGCGGCGGCGCTGGAAGGATTCCGGCTTGCCGAACAGGCGGATGTCCGCGCCGGGGATGCGCAGCGCATCGGCCACGCCTTCGAAGGCGATCGCGCGGGCGTCGTGCTGGCCGTAGATCACGGCGGAGGCGCCCGGGGTTTTCAGCGCGGTGTTGACCGGCAGGCCGAGGATGGCCTTGGCGTGCAGTTCGAACTCGCTCTGCACCTGGCTGACCATGGTGACCATGCCGGTATCGTGCGGACGCGGGCTGACTTCGGAGAACCACACCATGTCGCCCTTGACGAACAGCTCGACGCCGAACAGGCCCAGTCCGCCGAGGTTGTCGGTGACCTTGCGGGCGATGTCGCGGGCCTTGTCCAGCGCCGCGGCCGGCATTGGGTGCGGCTGCCAGGATTCGACGTAGTCGCCCTTGACCTGTACGTGGCCGATGGGGTCGCAGAAGCTGGTGACGGTATCGCCATTTTCATTGAGCGAACGCACGGTCAGCAGGGTGATTTCATAATCGAAATCGATGAAGCCTTCCACGATCACGCGGCCGGCATCGACGCGCCCGCCGGCGGCCGCGTAGTTCCACGCAGCCTCGATTTCATCGGGGCCGTCGACCTTCGACTGGCCCTTGCCGGAGGACGACATCACCGGTTTGATCACGCACGGGAAACCGATCTGCTGCACGGCGGCCTTGAGCTCTTCCAGGCTGTCGGCAAAGCGGTAGGGGGAGGTGGCCAGGCCCAGGGTCTCGCCGGCCAGGCGGCGGATGCCTTCACGGTTCATGGTCAGCCAGGCGGCGCGCGCGGTCGGGATGACGCGGGCTTTGCCGGCTTCTTCCAGCTTGACCAGGGTCTCGGTGGCGATCGCCTCGATTTCCGGCACCACCAGGTCCGGTTGTTCCTTTTCGATCAGCGCGGCCAGCGCGGCGCCGTCGGTCATGTTGATCACGTGGGCGCGATGCGCGACCTGATGGCCGGGCGCATTCTCGTAGCGATCCACGGCGATCACTTCCACGCCCAGGCGTTGCAGCGCGATGATGACTTCCTTGCCGAGCTCGCCGGAGCCGAGCAGCATGACTTTGGTAGCCGATGGGGAAAGCGGAGTGCCGAGTCGGATTGGTTTTTTCATAACGGGAGGGAGCTAATCAGGAACAGCCTGATCCGGGTGCGAGGAATCGATAACGGCGGGACGATACCAAATCTTGCCGTGTTTGGACAGCCGCATTATCCGGAGTAATGCGCGCTGGATGCCCGTTATCGGCACAAGGCACAGCCAATGGTTTCTTATTGGAAACCTTGCAAGGCGAGCTTCGGAACACCTTTTCGTCAAACTTCACCGTATGTTCCGATAACAGAGCGCAATTGCCGGCAAAACGGATTGGCCGGAACAGATCGTGTTTGCGAATGCCCATGCCTTCCTCCGATGGGAATCTGTTCGCCGGCACGAATTATTTTTCGTTCAAATGCAAATTAAGCATCGCTCCCGACAGCGATTTTCCGTGTGCATCCAATGCCAGCGAACGGGTGACGCCGCCGCCCAGGGCTTTTTGCATGACGAAGTTGAGCGCGCCCAGGTGCGGCAGCGCATGGCGCACCACCTCGCCGTGCACCACGCCGGCGAAATGCGTGCGCACGCGTTCGGCGGTCAGTTCGCGCTCCAGCAGGGCATAGTCTTGCTGGCGATAGACGATCACCGAGATATTGGAAATGTCGCCTTTGTCGCCGGCGCGGGAATGGGCAATGTCACGCAGCAGCATGTCAGATCTCCTCGAAATGGACCGATGCGTTTGCCAGCTCGCGCGGCAGCAACATGGACAGCACCGCGATCACTTCGCGCGCCGATTTGGTGGCGCCGCCGCCGCCGGCCGGGCCGTTGGTATAGAGCGTCTCGACTTCATTGCCGATGCGCACCGCCTCCTTCATGCTGGCGGTGCGGCCGGCGACGCGGGCGCGCACCTCGAACGGTTCGGCGGCGGCAGATGACATGTCGTTGCCGCAGATGGCGTTGACGCCGATCAGGTCGAAACGCAATTCGTCGGCTTGTACGCCGGTCAGTTGCAGGCGTTCGCGCACGATGTCCAGCGCCAGTTGCGCGCGCGCCTGGGCGCCTGGGCCGGCATAGGAAATCTGGCCCTCGCCGATGAAGCTGTCGCGGTAACCCAGCGTGGTCTTGAGCGTGGCGGTGCGGGGGCGGCCGCGGCCGCCGGTGACGGCCACGCGGTCGGGGCCGATCTCGGTGATGTGCACGGCGGAGAAGTCGGCCACCACATCCGGCGTGAAGTAACTGCGCGGGTCATGGATTTCGTAGAGCAATTGCTCTTTGCAGGTTCGCGCCGTCACCTGGCCGCCGGAGCCGGCCACCTTGGTGATGACCGCGCTGCCGTCGGCGCTGACTTCGCCGATCGGGAAACCCAGCCGCGCCAGCCCGGCCACATCCTTCTTGCCCGGATCGGCGAAGTAGCCGCCGGTGATCTGGCCGGCGCATTCCAGCAGATGGCCCACCAGCGTGCCCTGGCCCAGCTTGTCCCAATCGTCCATGGCCCAGCCGAATTCATGCACCAGCGGCGCCAGCACCAGCGCCGGATCGGCTACGCGGCCGGTGACCACGACATCGGCGCCGCCTTGCAGCGCCTCGACGATGGGGGCGATGCCGAGATAGGCATTGGCCGAGATCAGCTTGTCGCCCAGCGAGGCGACCGGCTGGCTGTTGTCTTCGATGGTGAAGTTGCTGCCCTTGAGCACATCCAGCACGTCATCGCCGCTGACGGCGGCGACCTTGAGCCGCTTCAGGCCGATCTCTCGGGCGATTTCCCGGATGCGGCGCGCGGCGGCTTGCGGATTGGCCGCGCCCATGTTGGTGATGATGCGGATGCCCTTTTCTGCGCAGGTCTTGAGCACCGCCCGCATGCGTTCGGCCAGCAGCGGGTCGTAGCCCTTGGCCGGGTCGGCCAGGCGCGCCTGCTGGCCGATGGCGATGGTGCGTTCGGCCAGGCATTCGAAGATCAGGTAGTCGAGTTCGCCTTGTTCAGCGAGTTCGACAGCGGGTTCGATACGGTCGCCGGAATAACCGGCGCCGGTACCGATGCGGATGGATCGCATTGCATACTCCTTGAAACGGGCCTATGCCTAGAATGGGAATAAGCCGAACGCCACCGCAACGAAGGTCATGAAGACCGAGGTGGCGAACAGAAACGGAATGGTGAATTTCTGGTGATCGCCCAGTTCGATGCCGACCAGGCCGATCAGCAGGAAGGTCGCCGGCGTCAGCGGGCTGACCGGAAAACCGGTGGTCATCTGGCCCAGCAGTGCGGCTTGCGCCATCTGCACGCTGGGAACGCCGAGCGCATTGCTGGCTTCGGCCAATACCGGCAAGACGCCGAAATAGAACGAGTCAGGATCGAACAACAGGCTCAGCGGCATCGACACCAGGCCGAGCAAAAAGGGCAGGTGATGCGCCATATCGAGCGGAATGCTGGAGGCGACGAATTTGGCCATCGCGGTCAGCATGCCGCTGCCTTTCATGATGCCGGTGAAGACGCCGGCTGCCAGCAGGATGCTGGCCATCATCAGCGCCGCCTTGGCATGCGCGTCGATGCGGGCGCGTTGCTGCGCGACTTCAGGATAATTGATGAACAAGGCCAGTACGGTGCCGATCATGAAGCAGACCACGGGATCGACCTTGCCGGTGATCATGCAGCCGAGGACCAGCAAGACCAGCACGACATTGATCAGGAATTTGCCGGGGCGGCGCAGGCTGCGCTGTTCTTCGCTCAGTTCCTGCTGGTGGTAGCCGGCGCCGACATCCTGCGTTGCCAGGGCCGGGGCGGCGCCGGAAGCGGTCAGGCCGAGGCGGCGTTCTTCCCGTTTGCCGAGCAGCCAGGCGCAGGCAAAGACGAACAGCATGCCGCAAATCTGCACCGGCACCAGCGGCAGATACAGGTCGGCGACCGGAATATGCAATGCGGCGGCGGCGCGCAAGGTCGGCCCGCCCCAGGGCAAGGCATTGGCCACGCCGGCGGCCATGGCGACCACGCAGGCCAGGATGCGCTTGTCCATGTTCAGGCGCTCATAGAGCGGCAGCAGGGCCGGAATCGTCACCAGGAAGGTGACGGCGCCGGAGCCGTCCAGGTGCACGATGGCGGCCAGAATGGCCGAGCCGAGCACGATGCGCGAGGGCCGCAGGCCGACCACTTTCAGGACCTTGTTGATGATCGGATCGAGCATGCCGGCATCTTTGAGGATGCCGAAGAAAAGGATGGCGAAGACGAACATGCCGACGATCGGGGCAATGCTCTTGATGCCGTCGAGCATGAATTTCCCGGTTCCCAGGCCGAAGCCGCCGATCAGGGCCGCCGCAAACGGAATGGCGATCAGCGCCGCCAGCGGCGACATTTTCTTGGTCAGGATGGCGGCCAGCAAAACGACAATCGTGATAAAGCCGAGCAGGGCGAGCATAGATGTCTCCGGTTTTTATTCGAGGATGTCCGCAGGCGGCGGAGCATCGCATTTATGGTTTGAAGTACGACGCAACGAGTGTAGGTGGTGGTCGATTTTGCTGTAAAGTGCGTATTTTCGATCAATTAATCGTTTTTTAAGATTAATAATGGCCGCCAATATTTCGACCCGCCTGCTGCAGGCCTTCCTGGCGCTGGCCGAGTGCCGCCATTTCGGCCATGCGGCCGAGCGTTGCCATGTTTCGCAGTCGGCTTTCAGCGTGATGATCCAGAAACTGGAGGCCGCCGCCGGCGCACGGCTGTTCGAGCGCGACACGCGCAACGTGACGCTCACGCCGGAAGGCGAACTGTTCGTGGAAGTGGCGCGTCAATTGGTGGCCGACATCGAATCGGCTTTCTCCGACATGAGCGACTATGTGGCGCGCCGCAAGGGGCGGGTCGCCATTGCCGCCTTGCCTTCGCTGGCGGCCGGCTGGCTGCCGCCGGTGCTGGCGCAATATCGGCAGCGCTACCCGGGGGTGACGGTGGAGTTGTTCGACGCCA
Organism: Herbaspirillum sp. SJZ099; assembly: GCF_007828355.1. Lineage (NCBI taxonomy): Bacteria > Pseudomonadati > Pseudomonadota > Betaproteobacteria > Burkholderiales > Oxalobacteraceae > Herbaspirillum > Herbaspirillum sp. SJZ099. The sequence continues at coordinate 27,885 of NZ_VIUO01000010.1, forward strand.
TTTCAGACCACTGCCTGGATCTGCTGCGCCACGGCAAGGCCGATATCGCATTGACCGCGCCGGGGCCCAGGCTGCTGGAATTCGATACCCGGCCGTTGTGTTCCGATCCGTTCTATCTGGTGTGCCGGCGCGACCACAAGCTGGCCGGCAAACGGCGCATCAAGGTGGCCCAGTTGGCCGGTTGCGCGCTGATCCACCTGGCGCGCTCGACCAGCGTGCGCCAGCACCTGGATGCGATGCTGCATCCAGGCGGGACGGTCAATACCGGGCTGGAAGTGGAACATCTGGCGACGGTGGCGGCGCTAATCGAGAGCGGCCTGGGCGTGAGCGTGGTGCCTGAGTTGACGCTGTTCCAGTTCCGCCTTCCCAACCTGGTGGCGATTCCGCTGGATGCGCCGGAGCTGGTGCGGCCGCTGTTGATCGTCACGCCCAAGGAGCGCAGCCTGTCGATCGCGGCGCAGGGCTTGCTGGCGCTGGTGGAGGAGAAAGCGGCGGCGGAAACGGGCAATGCGGAGAAAGGGCGGCCGCCGGCAGGCAAGCGCGGCGCCAAATAAAAAAGCCGATCGGATATCCGGTTCCGATCGGCCCAACGAATGCAGGAATAATTTTTTTCTGTCGATCCCGCCGTCCTGCGCAACTCAAGCAATCCAAGCTGCGGCAGGACGGCGTCCCCCACCATCTGTGCCCCGATTCAGTCGGCGGCGTAGATGTTGTTGTGAACGCTTTCCTTCACGAAGAACAGGCCGATCACGAAGGTCGCCAGGGCGATCACGATCGGATACCACAGGCCGTAGTAGATGTCGCCCTTGAAGGCCACCAGCGCGAACGAGGTGGTCGGCAGCAGGCCGCCGAACCAGCCGTTGCCGATGTGGTAAGGCATCGACATCGAGGTGTAGCGGATGCGGGTCGGGAACATTTCCACCAGCGCGGCGGCGATCGGGCCGTACACCATGGTCACGTACAGCACCAGGATGAACAGCAGCAACAGGACCATGGGCTTGTTCATCTGGTCCGGATCGGCCTTGCTCGGATAGCCAGCGGCCTTGATGTCGTCAGCCAGTTCCTTGGACAGGGCCTTGTCTTTCGCGGCGGCTTCTTCCTTGGACAAGGTGGAGGCGTCATACGAGGTGATGACCTTGTCGCCGATGGTGACGGTGGCCACCGAACCCGGTGCGCCGGCCACGTTCTCGTAGTTCACCGATGCGGCCGACAGCTTGGCCTTGACGATGTCGCACGAGGAGGTGAACTTCTTGGTGCCGGTCGGGTTGAACTGGAACTGGCAGTTTGCCGGATCCGCGGTCACGATCACCGGCGCCTTTTTCAGGGCTGCTTCCAGCGCCGGGTTGGCGAAGTGGGTCAGGCCGCTGAAGATCGGGAAGTAGGTCAGCGCGGCGATCAGGCAGCCGCCCAGGATGATGGGCTTGCGGCCGATCTTGTCGGACAGCGAACCGAAGAAGATGAAGAACGGCGTGGCCAGCAGCAGTGCCATCGCAATCAGGATATTGGCGGTGGCGCCATCGACCTTGAGCGATTGCGTCAGGAAGAACAGCGCGTAGAACTGGCCGGTGTACCACACCACGGCCTGGCCGGCGGTCAGGCCGATCAGCGCCAGGATCACCAGCTTCAGGTTCTTCCATTGGCCGAAGGCTTCGGTCAGCGGCGCCTTGGAAACCTTGCCCTCGGACTTCATCTTCAGGAACGCCGGCGATTCATTCATCGACAGGCGGATCCACACCGAGATGGCCAGCAGCAGGATAGAGACCAGGAACGGAATGCGCCAGCCCCATTCGGCAAAGGCGGCTTCGCCCACCGAGGTGCGCACGCCCAGGATCACCAGCAGCGACAGGAACAGGCCCAGGGTCGCGGTGGTCTGGATCCATGCGGTGAAGGCGCCGCGGCGGCCTTCCGGCGCGTGCTCGGCCACGTAGGTGGCAGCGCCGCCGTATTCGCCGCCCAGCGCCAGGCCTTGCAGGATGCGCAGGATGATCAGGATGATCGGCGCGGTGATGCCGATGGCGTTGTAGTTGGGCAGGATGCCGACGATGAAGGTCGACGCGCCCATGATCAGGATGGTTACCAGGAAGGTGTACTTGCGTCCCACCAGGTCGCCCAGGCGGCCGAACACCAGCGCGCCGAACGGACGCACGATGAAGCCCGCGGCAAACGCCAGCAGCGCGAAGATGAACGCGGTGTTGGGGTCGGTGCCGGCGAAGAACTGCTTGGCGATGATAGCCGCCAGCGAGCCGTACAGGTAAAAGTCATACCATTCGAAAACGGTGCCGAGGGAGGACGCGAAAATGACCTTGCGTTCCTCAGGTGTGATGCCGCGCGCAGTCGTGTTGACTGAAGCTGTCGTCATGCTGGTCTCCTAGTTTTAATTGATTGGCTGATGCATGGCCGAATGGGGCGTTATGCAAGAACGCAGCGGAGATGTTGTGATCGATGCGACAGCCATCCCCGGATACACAAAGTTGCGATATTGGTTCCGCATTGCTTGCGTAATGGCCCACTTGTCCACGCGGCGAGTGTGCGACTCAAAACTTACGCAGGACTTGCTTGAAACTTACACAGGCTTACAGGCAAAGGGCGGCGAAATCGGTTGCGCTGCAGCATGGAGGGGCCATGCCGGCGCGCATGCCAAGGGAAGGGCGGTTTTTGCGGCGCAGCGGCCGGGGTGGATGTGTCGAAGAATGATTTTCTGGCGGCCGATGCCGGCCAGGCCTGGCGCCGGGGGCGGGCGGCATTTCTGCGGCGGCTAACGGTACCGAAACCTGGCGCAAGCCAGGAGCCGGTGCCGCGCATCGCCTCTCGCGGAATGCCCGGACAAGTCTATCCGGTCCTTATGCCAGCACCGTGCTTGGCGCAGGCGCCGCGGCGGTACTCCCCGAAGGCAGCGCATCGCCGGCCAGCAGCGCCTTGACCACGCGCTCGCCCAACCCCAGTCCCACGCTCATGCCGATGCCGGTATGCATCAGCACGGCCGTGGTCTTGTCATCGATCGGCAGCGCCGAGAACGGGCCGGGGCCCTTGCTGCCGTACACGCCTTGCCAGCGTTCGAGCACCTGCACGCGGGTGGCCAGCGTGTCTTCGGCCAGGCCGATCATCAACTGGTCGATCTCTTCGCTGTTGAAGGGCGGCGAGTCGGCGCCGTAGTAGTGCGAATCGCCGATGATCAGTTCCTGATAGGGCGTCGGGCTGACCAGCAGGTGGATGCCATGCTTGTTGAGCAGCGGCGCGGTCTGGTCGATCTCGGCATGTACCGCGCGCGCGGTGGGCAGGTCGGAGAAGGCGCCGTAGTGGGTGCAGGAGAGGCCGGTCAGCACCGCGTGCGTCAGCGGCAGCGCGTCTTCGGTTTTCACGCGCAGCATCTGCAGGCGGCATTGCTTCAGGTTCATCGCCTGCAGGCGGTCGGCGAACAGGGTCTGGTAGTCGTGGCCGGAGCACACCACCACGCGTTCGGCGCGGAATTCGCCGGCGGTGGTGGAGAGGCGGCCGTCGCCAGCGCCATGCACCAGCGTGTTGAAACGGAAATGCACGCCCTGCGAATGCAGGTAGGCCACCAGGGCCGGCATGGCCTCGCGCGAATACAGTTGCAGGTCTTCGGTGCCATGCAGGGCCGCGAGGTGATGGCTGAAACGGCCGTTGTAGAGGGTATTGAGCTTGTCGCCTTGCAGCAGCGAGGCGCGGTATTCGTATTGGCGCGCGCGCACGATCATGAATTCCTGCAGCACGTCGCGTTCGGCCTCGGTGCGGGCGAACAGCAGGGTGCCGGCTTCGCGCGCGCTGAAATTGGCGCGCGTCGACAGGTGGAGCCACAGCTCGCGGCTTTCGCGGGCCAGCTCCAGCATGATGCCGGGCGGCTGGCCGGTGACCAGGCCCATGCCGAAGTTGCGGATCGAGGCGCCCAGCGGGGTGCCGGTGCGCTCGAAGACGGCCACGCGCAGGCCGCGCTTGACGGCGGCGTAGGCGTGCGCCAGGCCGAGGATGCCGGAGCCGACCACGGCCAGGTCGAAGTGTTGGGGATCGGTGCTGTTCATGAATGCTCCATCTGGTTCTGTTTGCAAAGATGTCGTTGAAGAACCTGATTGAAATGACATTTGCTCAACTCCCATCGAGATCGCAATCAGGTTCTAAGCGGGCGCTCTGACGTCGCCCGTCGGTTGCCGCTGTTCCTCTTGCAGCCTGCGCCACCGGGTGGCGGCGCAGGCCGTACTGCCTTGGCCGTACGGCTTATTGCTTCTTCTCGGCCTTGCTTTCGTAGCGTTTGCTCCACTCGGTCAGGATGCGGTCGCGATTGGTGCTGGCCCAGGTGAAGTCGTTCTTGATCAGGCGCTTTTCATAGTCGGCCGGCAGCAACTCGTCCGGTTTGGCGATGCCGGGCATGGCGACCACCGCGAAGTTCTTCTCATACAGGGCCATGGCATCCTTGCTGGCGGAGAAGTCGGCCAGTTTTTTCGCGGCTTCCAGGTTCTTGGTGCCCTTGACGATGGCGGTGGCTTCGATGTCCCAGCCCAGGCCTTCGGACGGCAGGATCACGTCGATCGGCGCGCCTTCCTTCTTGGTCTTCACGGCGCGGTATTCAAACGCGATGCCGATCGGGAACTCGCCGGTGGCGGCCTGCTTGCAGGGCTTGGAGCCGGAGTGGGTGTACTGGCCGATGTTCTTGTGCAGGGCGTCCATGTAGGCCCAGCCCTTTTCCTCGCCCATCATCTGCAGCCACGCCGAGACGTCCAGGTAGCCGGTGCCGGAGGAGGCCGGGTGCGGCATCACGATCTTGCCGGCGTAGACCGGCTTGGTCAGGTCGGCCCAGGAAGTCGGCTTGGGCAGGCCCAGCTTTTGCGCTTCCACGGTGTTGAAGCAGATTGCCGAAGCCCACACGTCCATGCCGACCCAGGCCGGCGGATTGGCGGCGCTGCGGTACTTGGCATCGATGTTGGACAGGGTCTTGGGCGCGTATGGGGTCAGCATGCCTTCCTTGTCCAGCATGGCCAGGCTGGTGGCGGCCAGGCCCCAGATCACGTCGGCTTGCGGATTGGCCTTTTCGGCCAGCAGCTTGGCGGTGACGATGCCGGTGGAGTCGCGCACCCACTTGATTTCGATATCCGGGTTGGCCTTCTGGAAGGCGGCCTGGTAAGCCTTGATCTGGTCCGCCTCGAGGGCGGTGTAGACCGTCAGCGTGGTGGCGGCATGCGCGGCCTGCGCCGAGAACAGCATGCCGGCGCCGATTACCGATGCGAGCAGTTTGAACAGCTTGGTTTTTTTCATGATGGCCTTTGGATGGGCTGGGTTGAAAAAGCGTCCGAGGAACGCCGGATGGGAAAATCGGGTCAGTGGCTGCGCCCGCGGCGCCAAGCCTGGGCGCGGACGATCCAGCGGCTGCCGGCGGCGTGCATCAGCAGCGAGGCGGCGGCCGAGGTCAGCAGGATCAGCGTCGACATCGCCGCAGCCGGGCCGACGTCGCCGGCGTCGTCCATGTTGAGCACGGCGACCGAGGCCAGCACGGTGTCGGGGCGGTACAGGAAGATCACCGCCGAGACCGTGGTCATCGACGATACGAACAGGTAGCGGAAGATATCCAGCAGCGCCGGCAGGCACAGCGGCACGGTGATGCGCACGAAGGTCTTGAGCAAGGGCACCTTCAGCGACAGCGAGGCGGCTTCGAATTCGGGATCGAGCTGCTTGAGCGCGGTGACGGCGCTCAGGTGGGCGGTGGTGTAGAAATGCACCACCGAACACAGCACCAGCAGCGTCATCGTGCCGTACAGGAAATTGAACGGATTGGCCGGGTGGTTGAAGAACAGCAGGCTGCCCAGGCCCAGCACCAGTCCGGGCACCGCCATCGGCAGGAAGCACAGGAACCGCAACAGCGGGCCGAGCATGGCCGGGCCGCGCGTCTTTTCCATCAGCCAGGCGCCGGTGAAGATCACCAGGGTGCCGGCGATGCTGGTGCCGCAGGCCAGCTTGAGGCTGTTCCAGTAGGCCAGCCAGCCGCCGCCGTCCATGTTGTCGAAATCGTAGTGCTGCAGCGTGAGTTGCAGGTTGTACGGCCACAGCTTGACCAGCGAGGCGCCGATGGCGACCGCGATGATGGTCAGGATGGCGGCGGCCAGCGCCGTCACCGCCAGCAGGTTGGCGCCATCGCGGCGCCAGTCCGGGCGCGGCACATAGGATTCCGAGCGGCTGCTCATCTGGGCGCGCTGGCGGCGCTGCAGCCAGGCGTCGACGGCGAAGGTGAGCACCGCCGGCACCAGCAGCAGCAGGCCGATCAGCGCGCCGCGGCCGAACTGCTGCTGGCCGACCACCGCTTTGTAGGCTTCCACCGCCAGCACGCTGTAGGCGCCGCCGACGATCTTGGGCACGCCGAAATCGGTGATGGTGAGCGTAAATACCAGGCAAAAGGCGCCGAAGATGCCGTAGCGCGTGGCCGGCAGGGTGACGCTTTTGAAGGTGCGCCAGCGCGACGAGCCCATGGCGGCGGCGGCGTCGTACAGGCGGCCATCGGCTTGCGACAAGGCCGACAGCAAGATCATCAGCGCATGCGGGAAGGTGTAGAACACTTCGCCCAGCAGGATGCCCCAGAAACCGTAGATGCTGCCGTCCATCCATTCCTTGAACAAGCCCTGGTTGCCGAACAGGTAGATGAGCGCGATGCCAGGCAGCAGCGACGGCGCCAGCAGCGGCAAGAGCCCGATGCCGCGCCACACCCCTTTGAGCGGAATGCAGGTGCGCTGCAGGGCGTAGGCGAACACATAGGCCAGCGGCACCGTGACCAGCGCGGTGACAAAGGACACCCACAGGCTGCGTCCCAGCATGGGCAGGAAATTGATGTTGGAAAACAGGGCGGTCAACGGCTGCAAGCCGGCCCAGCGGCCATCGGGAGTGAGCGCCGCCTGCATCAGGATGAACGCCAGCGGGCCGCCCAGCCCCAGCAGCAGCGCGGCCAGCAGCAGCCACTTGAGGCCGCCAGCGCTGTGCAGGCCCGGCGCTCCCAGTTCGGGCATGGCGCTGCTAGCAGTGGCGGCGGTGGCGGCGGTGGGAGGCATCGCGGCGGCGTTTCTCATCAGACGAAGACCTGCAGCGATTGCCGCGGCAAGGCGATCCAGATGCTTTCGCCGCCATGCATGGCGCCGAGGCGCTCATGCGTCCCGGCCATGATGTCGGCCATCAGCGTTTGCCCGGGCAGGGCATCGGCGGCAAGGGCGATGCGGTAACGGTTGCCGAGATAGATGCGGTCGATCACGCGGGCCTGGAAGCGGTTGGCGGCTTGCTCGGCGGGGAACAGGTCGACCGCTTCCGGCCGGCAGAACAGGCGGCCGCTGGAGAGTTCGTCTTCCTCCGGCCGGATCTCCAGTTGCAGCGAACCGACCGCGACCTGGGAACCCGAGATCCGGGTGAAGGGCAGCCAGTTGGACTGGCCGATGAAGTCGGCCACGAAGGGCGAAGCCGGGCGGCGGTAGATCTCGTCCGGCGTGCCGAATTGCTCGATGCGGCCGCGGTTCATCACGGCGATGCGGTCGGCCATCACCATGGCTTCTTCCTGGTCGTGCGTGACCATCAGGGTGGTGATGCGGAATTCCTTTTGCAGGCGGCGGATTTCCAGTTGCAGGTGTTCGCGCACCAGGGCATCCAGGGCCGACAGCGGTTCGTCGAGCAGCAGCAGCGAAGGCGACGGCGCCAGCGCGCGCGCCAGGGCCACGCGCTGCTGCTGGCCGCCGGAGAGCTGGCCGGGATATTTGCGCTCGCTGCCGGCCAGGCCCACCATGCCCAGCATCTCGGCCACGCGCTCGCGCCTTTGCTGGCGCGACAGCTTGCGCTGGCCGGCCGCGGCATTGAGGCCGTAGGCCACGTTGTCTTCCACGGTAAGGTTGGGGAACAGCGCGTACGACTGGAACAGGATGCCGTAATCGCGCGCCTGCGGCGGCAACTGCGAGATATCGCGCCCGCCGGCCTGCAGGCTGCCGGCATCCTGGCGTTCCAGGCCGGCGATGGTGCGCAGCAGGGTGGTCTTGCCGCAGCCGGACGGTCCCAGCAGGCAGACCATCTCGCCCTGCCTGACCTCCAGCGAAACACGGTCTAGCGCGGTGAAGGCGCCGAAACGCTTGTCGATGCCGCGCACCGACAGGAAAGCCTCGCCGCCATCGGTATGGGACAGGTCGCCGGCATGGGGATGGGAGGCGGTCGGAAGGTGGGAGGCAGTCTGCATCGTCTGGTTGGTCTGGCTGGTGGGGCGGCTGGGCCGCAACGCTGCCGCAATCGGTTGCCGTGCTTGCAGGAATTGAGCGCTGTCGCGCATTTGCGGGACGTTGTCGGTCTCAAGGCAAGCGGATGTTACGGGGCAAATATGACTGCTGGATGACAGCTCCCTCTGTGATAGCGGGGTAATATCCGACCTATAGATTGAAGTTATGGATGGCGCGTAAACAGGCTTGATGGAGAAGGCGGCGGCACTGATATAGTGTCGGGATTGCTGGCGCGGGATCGCACGGCGTCGCTGTGTTGCCAGCCGCCATCGGCGCACGTGCAGGGAGAACGAATATGAGTCAAACAAGGAAACTGGCATATCGCGGGCCGTCCCGCCTGACGCTGGCCAGGATCGGCGTGGCGGCATTGCTGGCCGCCTGTTCGGGGCCGGAGAGCACGCAGCAGCAGCGCGACGACTTGGCCAGGTCCATCATCGAACAGAAAAAGACCACGGCGGACGGCACCTCGACCGCCACCACCGCCGATGGCTACAAGCAGGATCTGGCCAAGCGCATCTCGCAGGTCAATTTCACCAGCGTCTATGTCGAGCGTCCGCAGGCGCTGCTGCGCTCGGTGATCGTGGTCAAGTATGTGGTCGACCGCGACGGCAACCTTGTCAACAGCGAGATACTGCGCAGCAACCGCGACAAGCAGGCCGAGGCCAGCGCGCTGGGCAGCCTGAAGAATACGGCGCCGTTCCCCAAGCCGCCGGAGGCGCTGCTGCGGCACGGCCGCATCGAATTGTCCGAAAGTTGGCTGTTCAACAATGACGGACGCTTCCAGTTGCGCAGCGTGGCGCTGGCGCAGATGGGCGAATGAATGCAGGCATCCGCGACCGGTGCGGGGATGTTGCCGGGGATGGGCATGTGTATAATGTCGCGCGTGCACGACTGAGTGCGTTGTGCGCCTGAGGGCTTGCCGCAGGAAGCGTTTCCTGGCGGTTTCCCGCTCCGCCGGACCAGGGCGAACGTGAGTTCGCCTTTTTTATTACCGAATCCGGCGCGAGACAGCGAGGGGCGCGCACCTTCATTGACCGGATCGTTTATTGATTGGCTATTCATGTTTGAATTCATTCGTACCCACCAGCGCCTGATGCAGTTCCTGCTGCTGCTGTTCATCTTCCCGTCGTTCGCTTTCTTCGGCCTGGAGGGCTACAGCAGCCTGACCGACAGCGGCAGCGCCGTGGCCAAGGTGGCCGGACAGACCATTACCAAGGAAGAGTGGGATGCCGCGCATCGCCAGCAGCTCGAACGCATGCGCCAGGCCTATGGCGATCGGTTCGACACCAGGCTGTTCGATACCCCCGAGGCGCGCCGCGCCATCCTCGACAACCTGATCGCGCAGCGCGCGCTGGGCGCCGAAGTGGCGGCCAGCAAGCTGGTGGTGCCTGACCAGGCGCTGCAGCAAAGCATCCTGCAAATCCCGGGCCTGACCAAACCGGACGGCACCTTCGATAACGACCAATACCGCGTGCTGCTGGCGGCCCAGGGCATGACTCCCAAGGGCTATGAGGCCAGCCTGCGCCGCGAAATGGCGCTGCAGCAGTTGAATGCGGCGATCCAGAACACCGCATTCGCGCCCAAGACCGTGGCCGACAACCTGTCGAACCTGAACGACCAGGAACGCACGGTGCAGATGCTCAACTTCAAGCCGGAGAGCTACGCCTCCCAGGTCAAGGTGACCGACGAGATGCTCAAGGCCTACTACGACAAGAACGGCAAGCGTTTTGAAACGCCGGAGCAGGCCAGCATCGAATACGTGGTGCTCGATGGCGCCGCCGTGGCCGCGCAGTCGCAGGTGACCGATGACGACATCAAGTCCTACTACGAGCAAAACCAGAAGCTGTATGCGACCGAAGAACAGCGTCGCGCCAGCCACATCCTGATCACCGTCAAGAAGGATGCGCCGGCCGCCGACAAGGAGGCCGCCAAGGCCAAGGCGGCAGGCCTGGTGGCCCAGCTGCGCAAGAATCCGGGCGATTTCGCCAAGCTGGCCAAGGCCAATTCGCAAGATCCGGGCTCGGCCGAGAACGGCGGCGACCTGGGCTTCTTCGGCCGCGGCGCGATGGTCAAGCCTTTCGAAGATGCTGCTTTCGGCCTCAAGCAGGGCGAGATCAGCGATCCGGTGGAGTCGGACTTCGGCTATCACGTGATCGAAGTCACCGGCATCAAGCCGGCGTCGGTCAAGCCGCTCGACTCGGTGAAGGATGAGATCGCCGGCGAGATCAAGAAGCAGATCGCGGCGAAGAAGTATTCCGAGCTGGCCGACCAGTTCAACAACCTGGTCTACGAAAACGGCGACAGCCTCAAGGCGGTTTCCGACAAGCTCAAACTGAAGATCCAGACCGCCACCGGCGTCACGCGTGCGCCCAACCCGGCGGCCGGCGCGGCGCCGTACAACAATGCCAAGTTCCTGGCGGCGCTGTTTACCGACGACGTGATCAAGTCCAGGCACAACTCCGAGGCCGTGCAGGTCGCCCCCAATACGCTGGTGGCCGGCCGCATCAGCCAGTACACGCCGGTGACCGTGCGTGCCTTCGAGGACGTCAAGGCTGACGTGCACAAGGCCGTGCTGCAGCAGGAAGAGCAGGCGCTGGCCACCAAGGCCGGCCAGGCCCGCCTGGCCGAACTGCAGGCCAAGGATGACGGCGCCGGCTTCAGCGAGGCCAAGGTGGTGTCGCGCGTGAAGGCCGAAGGCTGGAACGAAGAGGCGTTCAATGCCGTCATGAAGGTCGATGCCGCCAAGCTGCCGGCCTACACCGGCGTGGAAATGCCGGGCATGGGTTACCAGATCTACCGCGTGACCAAGGTGGAGCAGCCCAAGACCGTGGATGCGGCGCGCCGCAAGGCCGAGCAGGAACAGATCGCCAATGCGCTGTCGCAGCAGGAAGCGCTGGCCTATCTCGGCTACCTGCGCGAAAAGGCCAAGACCAAGCTGTTGAAGGGCGCCGCCGCGATCAGCGCCGACGATGCCGCCAAATAAGGCCGCTAAATAAGGCCGCTAAATAAGGCAGCCAAGCCGCAGGACGCACCGCAGATGTGAAGCGGCGCGCCTGCGGCGCCCCATGCCGATGATATCCGTGCATGGGCGCGACAATCAGCTAAAAAATTTATACAGGCCGCTTCTCCAGCGGCCTTTTTTGTTTCATTATTGAGGCAGCGCAGCATTTTTCAGCATGCTTCGCTTGCCATCCCGAGCGCAGTTCGCCTCATCCCGGCGTGATCCGGCTGCCGTAGCATGATCAGGAATCGCCCGATGGGAATGCTTCCGATGCAATGTTTTGCCATTGAATAGCCGACTACTGTTTTCCATGCCAGCCCCAGTCCTGATCATCCAAACCGGCGATCCCAACCAGACCCTCAAGAGCAGCTATGGCGGCTACGCGCAGCAGATCCAGTCTGCCGCCGGACTGGCCGACCATGAAACCGAAACCGTCACCGTGTACCAGGGGCAGGCCTTGCGCTCGCCCTGTTCCTACCGCGCCGTCTTCATCACCGGTTCGCCCGCCATGGTGACCGACAAGGAAGACTGGAGCGAGCGCACCGCCGAATGGCTGCGCGATGCGGCGGCGGAACAGACCCCGATGTTCGGCATCTGCTACGGCCACCAGTTGCTGACCTATGCCTTCGGCGGCGAAGTCGGCTACAACCCGGCCGGCCGCGCGGCCGGCACCATGCATGTGCAAACCTACGACTGCTGCCGCAAGGATGCCTTGCTGGGCGAGCTGCCGACCACTTTCCCGGCGCACATGCTGCACATGCAGTCGGTGCTGCGCCCGCCGGCGGAAGCAGTCGTGATGGCGCGCTCGCCGCTGGATCCGCACCACATGCTCAAGCATGCGGAAAACATCTATTCGACCCAGTTTCACCCGGAATTCTCGCCGGATTTCGTGCGGGCTCACCTCAATTACTACGCCGAGGTGTATCGCGGTTGCGGCATCGACGCCGCGGCGCTGTGCGAGAAAGTCAGCGAAACGCCGCAATCGACCGGCTTGCTGCGCCGGTTCCTGGCGCTGTATGCGCGGCACTGAGCGGTTCAACCAAGCCCGTTCGCCCTGAGTGCCGCCTGGCGGCGTATCGAAGGGAGCGCGCCTGCCCAGCCCGAATCAGGGCCGCCCGAACGGGGGCGATGAGGGCGCTTATTTCAATCCGACCAGCGGCTTCAAATGCGGCCAGACGTTATCCAGCAGCATGGTTTGCGCCTGTTCGTTGGGATGGATGCGGTCGGCCTGGAACAGCTCCATGTTGGCGGCGATGCCATCCATGAAGAAGGGCACCAGCGGCGCCTTGTTCTGCCTGGCCAGGCGCTGGAACATGTCAGTGAAGCGGCGCGTGTAGTCGGCGCCGTAGTTGGGCGGGATCTGCATGCCCACCAGCAGCACCTTGGCCTTGCTCTGGCGCGCCAGGTCCATCATGGCCTGCAGGTTGTCTTGCGTGGTGTTGAGCTGCAGGCCGCGCAGGGCGTCGTTGCTGCCCAGTTCGATCACGACGATATCGGGCTTGTTCTTTTCCAGCAGCGAGGGCAGGCGATTCTTGCCGCCGATGGTGGTGTCGCCGCTGATGCTGGAGTTGATCACCACGGCATCGACCTTGTGTTGCTGCAGGCGCTGCTCCAGCAGCCGGGTCCATCCGGTGCCGCGCGCCAGTCCGTATTCCGCCGACAGGCTGTCGCCGAGCACGAGCAGGGTTTTTGGGGCAGAATAGGCGCTCATCGCCGCCAGCATCAGGGCGATGCCCGCCAGCAGCCGCAACCATGCCTTGAGGCCGGTTCGCGCTGCGAATGTCGCCATCCTTCTTGCCTGAATGCCCTGCATGCCCGATTCCGCTGCCGCCATTGCTGCCGATCCTGTCGCCATTTCCGCTGTTCCCGCCATTGAAGTCCTTCAGTTGTCCAAACGCGTTGCCGATGCATCGGCCGAATTCGGCCAGCTCACGATTCTTTCCGGCATCGATTTTACCGTGGCCTCCGGCACCACGCTGGCCATCGTCGGCGCGTCGGGTTCCGGAAAATCCACGCTGCTTGGCCTGTTGGCTGGACTGGATACCCCCAGCAAAGGTTCCGTGCGGCTGGATGGCACAGACATCTTCGCCCTCGATGAAGACGGCCGCGCGGCGCTGCGCAAGCGCAAGCTGGGTTTCGTGTTCCAGTCCTTCCAGTTGCTGGGTCACCTCAACGCGCTGGAAAACGTGATGCTGCCGCTGGAGTTGCGCGGCGACGGCGAGGCGCGCGCCAAGGCCGAACGGATGCTGGCGCGCGTGGGCCTGGGCAGCCGTCTCAAGCATTATCCAAAATACCTCTCCGGCGGCGAGCAGCAGCGCGTGGCGCTGGCGCGCGCTTTCGTCACCGAGCCGCCGCTATTGTTCGCCGACGAGCCCACCGGCAGCCTCGATGCCGCCACCGGCGAATCGGTGATCAAGCTGATGTTCGAACTGAACCAGGAACGCGGCTCCACGCTGGTGCTGGTGACGCACGACAATTCCATCGCCGCGCGCTGCGCGCGTACCATCACCATCGCTGCCGGCCGCCTTGCCGGCAATGCCTGAACCTGAGGTTCAGACCGCTTCCATCGGATCGGCCGGCGGCAGCGGATGCGCGCGCTTGTGCTCGACATAGGCGATGCCCATGCCGCTGGCGCAGATGATGGCGATGCCGATGAGAGTGATGTGGTCGGGAAACTGGCCGAACACCAGCCAGCCCATGCCGGATGCCGAGATGATCTGGGCGTAGAAGAAGGGTGTGAGCACCGAGGCCTCGGCGTGGCGGTAGGCGTTGTTCTGCAGGAAGTGGCCGATGGTGCCGGTGAGGCCGGTGGAAATCAGGATCGCCCATTCGACCAGGTCCGGCGTATGCGAACTCCAGAAGAACGGCACCGCCAGCGTGGATAGCGCGCTGCCCATCAGCGCGCCGTAGAACAGCGTCACCATCGGGTCGTCGGCCTGGTTGGCCTTGCGGTTGAGGATGGACATGAGCGCCATCGTGCAGGCCGACAGCAAGCCCAGCGCCACGCCGTGCGGCGGGATGTCGCCGCCGGGGCGGATCACGATCAGCATCCCGGTAAAGCCGACCAGCACCGCGATCCAGCGCGAGACATACGCCCGTTCCCCCAGCAGCCACGGCGAGATCGCCAGCACCACCAGCGGCGCGCAGAAATTCATCGCTGTGCCTTCGGCCAGCGGCACGACCTTCAATACCGAGAAAAAGATCAGCGTCGACGCCAGCAGCAGGGTGCCGCGGCCGATCTGCAGGCCCAGCCGGTTGGAGCGGAAGATGCTGCGCCCGGTGCGTTTCTGGTAGAGCGGCACCATCGTGGCCGCCATGAACAGGACGTTGATGGTGTAGCGCATCCACGCGATCATCACCACGTGGTAGCCGGAAATGGCCAGCAGCTTGCCGGCCGCGTCCAGCAGGGACAGCGTCCACAAACCAGTGACCAGAAAGATGATCCCCAGCCAGAGCTTAGGTGTATGTACGACTCGGAATTGCGGCAGGGCGCTGGTGGACATGGTCTCGGATGATGTTGTTGAACACGGCTCGGATGGCCGGGATGAATTCGCTGGCAGTCAGCCCGACCGGGCCCAGGCCTTGCGCCACCAGCCGGTCGGCCGCGGCGCCGTGGATCCAGGTGGCGGCCAGCGCGGCGGCGCGCAGGGGCCAGCCTTGCGCCAGCAGCGCGCCGCACAGGCCTGACAGCACGTCGCCGGTGCCGGCCGTGGAGAGCGCCGGATTGCCGGTCGGGTTGATCACCATCTCGCCATCGGGAAAGGCGACCACGGTGCCGGCGCCCTTGAGCACGGTAATGGCATTGAAGTGGCGCGCCAGCATGCGGGCGGCCTGGGGGCGGTCGTTCTGGATGTTCTGGGTCGTGGTGTCGAGCAGGCGCGCGGCTTCCAGCGGATGCGGGGTGATGATGCTGGCGATCTCCCCGCTGCCGCCGCGGCGGTCGTGCAGCTTGTGCTGCAAGGTCGGTTCGGCCGAGATCAGGTTGAGGGCATCGGCATCGACCACGATGTCGGCCTGGCTGTCGAGCGCGCGGGCCAGGATGTCGTGCGCGTGGCGCGAGGTGCCCATGCCGGGACCGACCACCAGCGCCGCGCTGGCGCCGAATTCGACGCGGTCGGCGACGCGGAACATCAGTTCCGGATGCATGCTGTCGTAGGCCGGCCCGTCGTCGACAAACGCCAGGTAGACCCGGCCGGCGCCGCCAAACGCCGCGGTGCGCGCCGCCAGCACGGGTGCTCCGGCCATGCCGCGCGCGCCGCCGACGACGATCACGTCGCCGTAACTGCCCTTGTGCGAGTTGTTGGCGCGCGGCTTGAGGGAGGCCGCAAAATGCGCCGGCCCGTTCAGGAAGGCGCGGGTCGGCCGGTAGCAGCCAGGGGCGATGTCCAGCGCTTGCAGCGCGATGAGGCCGCTATGGTCCTTGCCCTCGCAGGTATGCAAGCCGGGCTTGTCGCCGATGAAAGTGATGGTGTGGGTGGCATTGACCGCCACGCCATCGGCGCCCCCGACGATGCTGCCGGTGTCGGCATTGAGCCCGCTGGGGACGTCGATGGACAATACCGGGCAGGGCAGGCCGTTGACATGGTCGATGATGGCGCGCAGCTTGCTCGTGGGCGCGCGCGCCAGGCCGATGCCGAACAGGCCGTCGATCACCAGCGCCCAGGATTGTCCGCGCAGGCCGGCCGGCGTGAGGTCGTCGATGAACTGGATTTCCGCTTCGCGGGCGCGCGCCAGCGCGCGGCGCGCATCCTCGGGCTGCTTGCCCTGGTCGGCGTGCAGTTGCACGGCGACTTCGATGCCGGCTTCTTCCAGGATGCAGGCCGCTTCCAGCGCATCGCCGCCATTGTTGCCGGGGCCGGCCAGGACCAGCACCGAGGGCGAGGATTGCGTGGTGGACGACAGCAGTTGCTGCGCGTATTCCGCCACGGCCGCGCCGGCGCGCTGCATCAGGGTATAGGAGGGGAGCCCGGACAGGGCGGTTTGCTCGATTTCGCGGATTTCGGCAACAGAATAGAGCGCGCTCATGGCTGTGATCGCTGATGCGTTGGTGTTGCGGTGATCGGGATGAACTGCAGAGGTGAGGCTGTGCCTCGAAATCATTCTAAGTCAATTGCGCAGAATGCGCTGCACGCCGGCAGATGAAAAAAATCGACGACGAAGTAAAACGCCGTCGCCCTGACGAAAGTCAGGGCCCAGTGTCGTTCAACGGCTGTCGAGACACAATGAAAGACACTGGATCCCGGCGTTCGCCGGGATGACGAGTTACGGCAGGGACTTGGCCGAACGATATTGCGGTGGCGTCGGGTGTGGGGGAGAAGTCAGGCCGTCGCCAGATCCTGCGGCAGGAAGCCTGCCGGATCCACTTCCGGCTGCTCGCCGGCGACCATATCGGCCAGCGCGCGCGCCGAGCCGACTGCGGCGGCCCAGCCGGCGATGCCGTGGCCGACGTTGACGAAAACGTTGCCGTGGCGCGTGGGGCCGAACAGCGGCATGCCGCTGGGCAGGAGCGGGATCGTGCTGCTCCAGAAGTGCGCCTGGTTGTAATTGGCGGCGTTCGGGTAGTAGTCGCCCGCGATCTTGAGCAGGTTGCGCAGCGCCTTGGGCGGGATCGCCTGCGACGGCGGCAAAAAGCCGAGCAGGCCGGTGATGCGGATGCGGTTGCCCAGGCGCGTCATGGCAACCTTGTAGCTGTCGTCGAACAGCGCCATGTCGGGCGCATCGTCGGGGTTCTTGACCGGCACCAGCGCCGAATAGCTTTGCAGGGCGCGCATCGGCAACGGCGTGTCCAGCGGGCGCAGCAGTTCGGCCGTTTGCATGCCGGCGGCCAGCACCACGCCATCGATGGTCAGGCGGCTGGCCAGGTGCGGCGACTCCAGTTCCAGCGCCACGCGTGCGCCGAATTCAGGCTGGATCGACTTGACGGTCGAGCCGAAATGGAAAGACACGCCCAGTTCCTGGGCCGCGTTGCGCATCTGCTTGGCGAACAATACGCAATTGCCGGCGATGTCGTCCGGGTAATACAGCGCGCCGGCCAGGGCGGCTTCGGAAGAGAAGGCCGGTTCCAGCTGGCGGATCGCGGCGGTGTCGAGCGTCTTGTGCCGGATCTCGCATTGCTGCGCGCTTTCTTGCAACGGCGCCATGCGCGCGGCCTCGGCCGGGGTGCGGAACAGATGGAATACGCCGCTGCTGTTTTCATGCTCCATCGCATAATGTTCCTGCAACTGGCGTGTGAGTTCCAGGCCGTAAGCCGACAGGCGGGTGAGCCGGAGCTTGTTGTCGGCCAGGCGCTGCTGCTGGGCCAGGCGCGTCTGGCGCATCCAGCGGCTGCGCTTGAGGTCGGTTCCCGATGCCAGCAGCACGCGCGGTTCTTCCTGGAAACGGCAGGCGAAGGTGGCCAAGGCGCCGGGCAGGGTCAGCGGCATGGCCGCGCCGGGCGCGAGCAGGCCGGAATTGCCGAACGTGGCTTCTTCGGCAACATGGGCACGCCGTTCGATGACGGCGACCTCATACCCCTTGGCGGCCAGGAAGTAGGCGCTGCAAATCCCTGAAAGTCCCCCGCCGATGACGGCGATCTGTCGATGTGTGTTGTTCACTCTGTCTGTCTTAATGGCGGATCAGCCGCTGTTGTCAGCGCCATCGGGCGGCCGCCTTGGCGGCGGCGTTTCCGATGCGGCCGGAATGATACCTCGAAATGCTCTTGCCGCTCCGATATTGCCGGAATGTCATGCAAGTTTCCGACCAAAGGGGGGCTTGTTTGACTGATTCCGGGAACGGCGGGTGTTGTTGGGGACAACGCATGGGCAGGAAGTGTCGATGACAGCGCGGATGCCCGCAGGCGCCCGCTTTCAGTGGGCCGAATACCCTTGTCCACTGTATAATTCGGTCTTTGCTGACAAACGCGCGCACGATCCACGGGTCGGCCACAAGCCGCACCAGCACCAGTTTTCCCGATTCAAGCCAACTGCCTCGACCTCGCCATGCTGATTCTGCCGGGCTCCAATGCCCTTTCCGCTTTCCGCACCCAACGCCTCCTGTCCCAACTGCAAGCTGTCGATCCCGCCATTACCGGCGTTTCCGGCCGTTTCCTGCATTTTGTCGATGCCGCAGGCGCCCTGACCAAGGAAGACGAGGCGCGCCTGAACGGCCTGCTGACCTATGGCGACCCGTTCAACGGCAGCGACGAGGGCGAGTCCTTCGTCGTCATTCCCCGCTTCGGCACGATTTCGCCCTGGGCCAGCAAGGCCACCGATATCGTCCACAACTGCGGCATGGCCCATATCCACCGCGTCGAACGCGGTATCGTCTACCACGTCCAGGTCAAGAGCGGCCTGCTGGGCGGCGCCAAGAAGCTGGCCGATGCCAGCATCCCGGCCGTGGCGGCGCTGCTGCATGACCGCATGACCGAGACCGTATTGCGCCATCCGGACCAAGCCGCCGGCCTGTTTACCGAACTGCAGGCCAAGCCGCTGGAGTCGGTGGATGTGACCGGCGGCGGCCGTGCCGCCCTGGAGCGCGCCAACGTCGAACTGGGCCTGGCCTTGTCGGACGACGAAATCGATTACCTGGTGGACGCCTTCACCAAGGCCCGGCGCAACCCGACCGATGTTGAGCTGATGATGTTCGCCCAGGCCAACAGCGAACACTGCCGCCACAAGATCTTCAACGCCGACTGGACCATCGATGGCGCGGCCCAGGACAAGTCGCTGTTCGGCATGATCAAGAACACCCATCAACTGAACCCCAAGGGCACGGTGGTGGCCTACAGCGACAACTCCTCGGTCATCGAAGGCGCGACAGTGCCGCGTTTCTACCAGCGCGGCGCCGGCCGCGGCAACGTGTACGAGGCGTCGGAAGAGCTGACCCACATCCTGATGAAGGTGGAAACCCACAACCACCCGACCGCGATCTCGCCGTTCCCGGGCGCCTCCACCGGCGCCGGCGGCGAAATCCGCGACGAGGGTGCTACCGGGCGCGGCGCCAAGCCCAAGGCCGGCCTGACCGGTTTCACCGTCTCCAACCTGATGGTCACGCACGCCGTGCAGCCCTGGGAAAACGCGCGCGATGTGGCGCAACCCGTGGCCGAGCGCGATCCCCGCGCCGACGGCGGCATCTACGGCAAGCCCGAGCGCATCGCCTCGCCGCTGCAGATCATGATCGAAGGCCCGCTGGGCGGCGCCGCGTTCAACAACGAATTCGGCCGTCCCAACCTGGGCGGCTACTTCCGCACCTACGAGCAGAACGTGGGCGGCGAGGTGATGGGCTACCACAAGCCGATCATGATCGCCGGCGGCATGGGCAACATCTCGGCCAAGCACACCAAGAAGAACGACCTGCCGGCGGGCAGCCTGCTGATCCAGCTGGGCGGCCCCGGCATGCGCATCGGCATGGGCGGCAGCGCTGCCTCGTCGATGGCCACCGGCGTCAATACCGCCGACCTGGACTTCGACTCGGTGCAGCGCGGCAACCCGGAAATGGAACGGCGCGCGCAGGAAGTCATCAACGCCTGCTGGGCACTGGGCGACGAGAACCCGATCCTGTCGATCCACGACGTCGGCGCCGGCGGCCTGTCCAACGCCTTCCCCGAAATCACCAACGACGCCAAGCGCGGCGCGCTGTTCGACCTGCGCAAGGTGCCGCTGGAAGAGTCCGGCCTGGCGCCCAAGGAAATCTGGAGCAACGAATCCCAGGAGCGTTACGTGCTGGCCATCGCGCCCGAGCACCTGGAGCTGTTCAGGTACCTGTGCGAGCGCGAGCGTTCGCCGTTCGCCGTGGTCGGCACCGCCACCGAAGAGCGCCAGCTGAAAGTGATCGATCCCGAGCACAACAACAGCCCGGTCGACATGCCGATGGACGTGCTGCTGGGCAAGCCGCCCAAGATGCATCGCGACGTCACGCGCTTAACCAAGGAATTGCCGGCGGTGGACCTGACCGGCATGGACCTGGTGGATGTGTCGTACCGCGTGCTGCGCCTGCCGACCGTGGCTGACAAGTCGTTCCTGATCACCATTGGCGACCGCAGCGTGGGCGCCATGACGGTGCGCGACCAGATGGTCGGTCCCTGGCAGGTGCCGGTGGCCGACGTCGCCGTGACCGCGATGGGCCTGGAAGGCTATCTGGGCGAGGCGATGGCCATGGGCGAGCGCACCCCGTTGGCCGTGATCGATGCCCCCGCATCGGGCCGCATGGCGGTGGGCGAGGCGATCACCAACATCGCCGCCGCCCCGATCGCCGCGATCGGCGACATCAAGCTGTCGGCCAACTGGATGGCGGCCTGCGGCCAGCCCGGCCAGGATGCCGCGCTGTTCGACACCGTCAAGGCGGTGGGCATGGAACTGTGCCCGGCGCTGGGCGTGTCGATCCCGGTGGGCAAGGATTCGCTGTCCATGCGCAGCACCTGGAGCGACGACACCGGCGCCAAGTCGGTGACGTCGCCGGTGTCGCTGATCGTGTCCGGTTTTGCGCCGGCGACGGACGTGCGCCGCGTGCTGACGCCGCAACTGCGCAAGGATTGCGGCGAGACCGTGCTGATCGTCATCGACCTCGGCCGCGGCAAGAACCGCATGGGCGCTTCGGCGCTCACGCAAGTCATGCAGCAGATCGGCAATGAAACCCCGGACGTGGACAGCGCCGAAGACCTGAAGGGTTTCTTCAACGCCATCCAGCAACTCAATGCCGACGGCAAGCTGCTGGCCTACCACGACCGTTCCGACGGCGGCCTGTTCGCCACGCTGGCGGAAATGGCCTTTGCCGGCCATACCGGCATCTCGGTCAACCTCGACATCCTGACCATGGAAGGCGAGCATGCGGCCGACTGGGGCGACTCCAAGAACTGGACCACGCAAGTGGCCGAGCGCCGCAATGAACTGACGCTGCGCGCGCTGTTCAACGAGGAACTGGGCGCGGTGATCCAGGTGCGCGCCGAAGAGAAGTCGGACGTCATGAACGTGCTGCGCAGCTTCAACCTGGGCGCCTGCAGCCACATCATCGGCAAGCTTAACGAGCGCGACGTGGTGGAATTCCTGCGCGACGCCAAGAACATCTACAGCCAGCCCCGCATCGAACTGCAACGCGCCTGGAGCGAAACCAGCTGGCGCATCGCCCGCCTGCGCGACAACCCGGTCTGCGCCGACGCCGAATACGACCGCATCCTGGACGCGGCCGACCCCGGCATCAGCCCGAAGCTGACGTTCGATCCGCAGGAAGACATCGCCGCGCCGTTCCTCAACATCGGCGCCGCCGCCCGTCCCAAGGTGGCGATCCTGCGCGAGCAGGGCGTGAACTCGCACATCGAGACCGCCTTCACCATGCACAAGGCCGGCTTCACCGCGGTCGACGTGCACATGAGCGACCTGATCGCCAACCGCGCCAAGCTGGACGACTTCAAGGGCTTCATCGCCGTCGGCGGCTTCTCCTACGGCGACGTGCTGGGCGCGGGCGAGGGCTGGGCCAAGACCATCCTGTTCAACGCGCAACTGGCCGAGCAGTTCTCGCGCTTCTTCCAGCGTGGCGACACCTTCTCGCTGGGCATTTGCAACGGCTGCCAGATGATGAGCAACCTGAAGTCGATGATCCCGGGCGCGCAAGACTGGCCCAAGTTCACCCGCAACAAGTCCGAGCAGTTCGAGGCGCGTTTCGTGAACGTGGAAGTGGCGGATTCGCCGTCGATCTTCATGCAGGGCATGGCCGGCACCCAGGCGCCGATCGCCACCGCCCACGGCGAAGGCTTTGCCGACTTCTCGCAGACCGGCGACATCAGCAAGGCCATCGTCGCCATGCGCTACGTCGACAACAAGGGCGCCGTGACCGAGGCGTATCCGTACAACCCGAACGGTTCGCCGCAGGGCATCACCTCGGTGACCACGCCGGACGGCCGCTTCACGGTGCTGATGCCGCACGCCGAGCGCGTGTTCCGCACCGTCACCCAGTCCTGGCACCCGGAATCCTGGGGCGAGGATTCGCCGTGGATGCGCATGTTCCGCAATGCGCGCAAGTGGGTGGGGTAATCCTAGCCGGCCCGCCTGGCGGGCCGTTGACGCGATAGGGCAATAAAAAAGCGCAGTTCCGAAAGGAACTGCGCTTTTTGCTTTCTGAATCGTCTGACTTGCGCCGCAGCCTTTGTGGGGCATGCGGCGCGGTTCAGGCTGGATCAGAAAATGTGGCGGATGCCCATGCCCACGGTGGTCAGGCTGTTCTTGCCCGAAGCCGAGTTGGTCAGCTCGTACACAGCAGCGTCCTTGGCCTTGTTGTAGTCGATCGTGGTGTACAACTGGGTACGCTTGGACAGTGCATATTCGGCCCAGCCAACCACAGCATAACGCTTGCCGTCGCCGACATTACCCAGGCCGGTGTAAGCCACGTTCTTGCTCTTGTCGTAGTAGAACGCGCCGGTCAGGGTCAGGGCGCTGGTGGCCTTGTAACTGGTACCCAGGAAGAAACCGGTGTCCTTGCGTTGAGTACCCGCCAGGCCGCCATTAGCGCCAGCGATGGACCAGGTATTGGCAGCCATGTAGACCGCAGTCATGCCAGTGGCATCCTTGATGTTGAAGTAGCCACCAAACAGCTTGGTCGCGCCAAAGTCATAGGATGCCGACAGGTTGTAGGCGGTGTCCTTGTTTTGGCTGTTGTCATTGGTTTGTTGGAAGCCGCCGCCAATGGCGAAGGCACCAGCGGTGTAACGCAAGGCGCTGCTGAACTGGCTACCACTACGAGTCGAGCCAGCGACTTCACCGAAAGCGTAGCTAACCGAGGCAGACACAGGGCCGAAGTCACCGTCATAACGCACCATGTTGCTGGTGCGGATACGGCTGGCTGCGGCCGGGAGCCACGAATTGGTTTCGTAGTTACCCACTGTCAACGGATCGAAGTGATCGGCCAACAGATCGAACAGCGGGGTATTTTGTCGACCCACGCGAACCTTGCCGAAGCTGCCTTGCAGGCCAACCCACGACTGACGGTTGAAAATGGTATTGGTTTGGCTCATTGCGCCAGTGTCGCTGGAAAAACCGTTTTCCAACTGGAACATGGCCTTCAGGCCGCCGCCCAGATCTTCGGTGCCCTTGAAGCCGATACGGCTGTTGGCGATGGCGCCGTTGTCCATGCGAAAGTTGCTGTTGCCTTGGGCGTTGTCATTGCTAAGGTAGCGGATGCTGGTGTCGACGATGCCGTAGATG
Source organism: Herbaspirillum sp. SJZ099 (assembly GCF_007828355.1). NCBI lineage: Bacteria > Pseudomonadati > Pseudomonadota > Betaproteobacteria > Burkholderiales > Oxalobacteraceae > Herbaspirillum > Herbaspirillum sp. SJZ099. The sequence continues at coordinate 51,296 of NZ_VIUO01000010.1, forward strand.
GTCACGTTCGTCTGTGCAAACGCCGCGCCGCCGCTGGTCAAGCCTGCGGCGATCAGCAACAAGGAACTCTTTTTCATAGGTGTCTCTCCTGAAACCACGATGTTGTGTAATGTGCGGCATTACGGAGCGACCTTGTGCGCCTCCCCCGAAATGCCTGTTGTCGCCGCTCTTTTGCTGTTGGTGCTTGGTGAGCGGACGGCCTTGTCCCGCTTGGGACAGGATCGAAGAATAGCAGAATGCGTATTGGTGAAATGATTGAAGTGAAGCCGAATTATTTTATTTTTCTAATTATTTATAAAAAAATTATTAAAAGATAAAAAATAAATAACAATTATTTTTCTTGGGGGCTTATCCATCGATGGGTTGCCCGGTGTTTTTCCGGCGCATCGCCTGAAGGCGACTGTGCATGGAAAAGTGAGCGGAATGCCGCGCGCAAGGAGCCGGCATTCGGACATTGCAAGGCCCGACGGCGCGAATCGCGCAAAAATCATGCCTGTAAAACAACAAACCCGGCAAGGAGGCCTTGACCGGGTTTGTCGGATACCGCTCCGGCGGCCAGCGCTGGCCGCCGTAAAGCCAGGGTGTTACTGCACCTTGGCCTTCTTGCGCAGTTCTTCCTGATACGCCTGCAGCTTCTTCTGTTGCAGGGCTTCGGCGATTTGCGGCTTGACTTCGTCCAGGGTCGGCACCTTGGCCGGACGCACGTCTTGCAGCTGGATCACGTGCCAGCCGAACTGGGTCTGCACCGGAGTCTGGGTGATGTCACCCTTCTTCAGGGCGACCATGGCGTCGGAGAACGGCTTGACGAAGGAGGCCGGGGTTGCCCAGTCCAGATCGCCGCCGTTGGCAGCCGAGCCGGTGTCCTTGGATTGCTTGGCCAGGTCTTCGAACTTGGTGCCGGCCTTCAGCTTGGCGATGATGGCCTTGGCGTCTTCTTCCTTGTCCACCAGGATGTGGCGGGCATGGTATTCCTTGTCGCCGGCCTGGGCCTTGAACTTGTCGTATTCAGCCTTGATGTCGGCGTCCGACACCGGGTTCTTCTTCAGGTAGTCGGCGATCAGGGCGCGGATGACGATCGACTGGCGCGCCAGTTCCAGCTGGTTCTTGACGTCCTGGCTGCTGGACAGGCCTTGCTTGTCGGCTTCCTGCATCAGGATTTCGCGGTTGATCAGCTCTTCCTTGATGGCGCCGCGCAGTTGCGGGCTGTCAGGCTGGCCTTGGGCGGTCATCTGCTTGACCATCAGGTCGGCGCGGGAGGAGGGGATCGCCTTGCCGTTGACGACAGCCAGGTTTTGAGCGACAGCCGGGATCGAAGCGATTGCAAACAGCAGAACCAGCAGACGAGCAGGTTTAAATGTCATTATTGAATCCTAGAAAATGAAGGAGTAAATCAAAATGGAGATGAAAACAGGAAGGAGTGGCGTCTGTTCTTTGTTCTTGATTTCAGTCGGTTGCCTCTGATGGGGCGAGCGCCACAATGGCCAGCGCATGGATCTCTTGCTGCATCAGGTCGGACAGGCAATCATACACCAGCCGATGGCGATTAACCCTATTTTTACCTTCAAACAAGTCGGAGACGAGGCGGACCCTGTAATGACCTCCGCCTGAGGCCGCGCCCGCATGACCGGCATGCAGGGCGGACTCGTCCTCGACCAGACACTGGCTGGGCGAGAAAGTTGCAATCAGCCGTTCGCGGATGCGTTCGGGCCGCGTATCGGCGGCGCTCATTCGGCGTCTTTCATGTACTTCGACAGGAACAGGCTCTGGCCGATGATGAAGGCGAACATCAGGCCCATGCTGCCGAACATCTTGAAGTTCACCCAGGTATCGAGCGTGTAGTTGAACGCGATGTACAGGTTGAGCGCGCCCATGGCGGCGAAAAACAGGATCCACGCCAGGTTCAGGCGGGGCCAGACGGGCTCCGGCAGGCTGACCTGCTTTTCCATCATCACACGGATCAGGTTCTTCTTCAGCAGCAATTGCGAGAACAGCAGCGCCAAGCCGAAGCACCAGTACAGGATGGTCGGTTTCCACTTGATGAACGTGTCGTCGCGGAAATAGATGGTGGCGCCGCCGAAGACGACGATGATCGCCAGCGACACCCACAGCATGCCGTCGATCTTGCGCCGGCGCATCAGTAGCCAGGCGATCTGCGCCAGCGAGGCGACGATCGCCACCGCCGTCGACAGCAGGATGGGCGCCTGCGCCGCGGTGACAGTGCCGCTGGACATGGCGCCGCCCAGGTATTGCATCACCAGTTCCTGCGCGGTCGAGGGGTGGCCTTCGGCCCATTTGAACACGCCGAAAAACAGGATGATGGGGAACAGGTCGAACAGAAACTTCATTGCGTGGGCTTTTCTGGAAGAGGGGTAATCGATAGGAACCGGCCGCGGCGCCCGCCGGGCCGTCAGGCCGTGTCGAACCGCAGCGACGCCGAATTGATGCAATAGCGCAGTCCGGTCGGCGGCGGGCCGTCGGGAAAGACGTGGCCCAGGTGGGCGTCGCAGACGTTGCAGATGATCTCGGTGCGAATCATGCCATAACTGCGGTCGATTTTTTCACGCACGTTGGCGGCATCGATGGGTTCGAAGTAGCTGGGCCAGCCGCAGCCGGAATCGAACTTGGCGTCCGAGGTGAACAGCGGCGTGTCGCAGCAGACGCAGGTATAGGTGCCGGCCTCGTGGTGATCCCAGTAGCGGCCGGTGAAGGCGCGCTCGGTGGCGGCCTCGCGGGCCACCTGGTATTCGATCGGCTCAAGTTGCTCGCGCCACTCGGCTTCGGTCTTTTCTACGCGTTTGGTCATGTCTGGCTCCTGTAATGCTGATGCGATGGCGTTGCCGGAAGTGTAATGGTTTTCAGGAAGAGCAGCTCACTTCCAGGTGACTGGCCCAGTCCGGCGGCAGGCCGGCGTATTTGTCGTGCTCGGGCTGCTCGTCGAACGGGCGGCGCAGGATGGCCTGCAGCTTTTCCACTTCCGAGAAATCCTTTTGCCGGGCACGGTCGATGGCGACCTGGGCCAGGTAATTGCGCAGCACGTATTTGGGGTTGACCGCGTGCATTGCAAGCCGGCGGCCGGCATCGTCGCTGTCTTCGGCGCGCAGGCGCTGGCGGTATTGCGCGGCCCAGGCATCGAAGGCGGGACGGTCGATGATCAGGTCGCGCAGCGGCTCATCGGCGGCCGGGTTGTCGACCTGCAAGTCGCCCAGGCGGCGGAAGAACAGCGTGAAATCGACATGGCTGCCCTGCAGGATGGCGAACATGGCGTCGATCAGCTTGTCGTCATCGGGCTGGAAGGTCTGCAAGCCCAGCTTGGCATGCAGCAGCGCATCCTGTTTGGCTTCGAATATCGCTTCATAGCCGGCCAGCGCGGCTTCGGTGTCTTCCACACTGCCCACCAGCGGCAGCATGGCCTGCCCCAGCGCGAAGCAGTTCCACTGGCCGATGCGCGGCTGCATCTGGTAGGAATAGCGGCCCTGCTGGTCGGTATGGTTGCAGATATGGCGCGCATCGAACGCTTCCATGAAGCCGAACGGGCCGTAATCCAGCGTCAGGCCCAGGATCGACATGTTGTCGGTATTCATCACGCCATGCATGAAGCCGACCGCCTGCCACTGCGCCATCAGCTCGGCGGTGCGGCGGGTGACTTCCGCCAGCAGCGCCTTGTAGGGATTTTCCTGCCGCAGCAGTTCGGGATAGAACTGTTCCAGCACGGCATCGGCCAGCACCTTGAGTTCGTCGAAGCGCTGGTTGTAGTACCAATGCTCGAACGAGCCGAAGCGGATGAAACTAGGCGCCATGCGCGTAACCACGGCGGCGGTTTCGACGGTCTCGCGCATGACGCGCTGGTCGGAGCCGGTCACCACCAGCGCCCGCGTGGTCGGGATGCCCAGCGCGGCCATGGCTTCGGAACACAGGAATTCGCGGATCGACGAACGCAGCACGGCGCGGCCGTCGCCCATGCGCGAATAGGGCGTCTGGCCGGCGCCTTTCAATTGCAGTTCGATGCGGCCGCGGCCGTCGGCGGCGGGCACATCGCCCAGCGAGATCGCGCGGCCGTCGCCCAGTTGCCCGGCCCAGACGCCGAACTGGTGCCCGGAGTACACCGCCGCCAGCGGCTGCGAGCCGTCGGCGATGCGGTTGCCGGTGAATACGTCCAGCCAGGCGGGATCGTCCAGCATGGCGCGGCTCATGCCGATGGTGGCGGCCGCCTCGTCGCTGAAGCCGACCAGATAGGGCGCGGGCAGCGGGGTCGGCTGCAGGCGCGTGTAAAAGGCCGGCGGCAAGTCGGCGAAGCGGTTGCCGAAGGCCGGCAAGGCGGCCGGGGCGTCTGAAGTGATGGTCATGGCAGGTAAATGGTGCCGTCGGCGCCGATCGCAAGCGCGTGGCGGGGCATCCGCACGTAATCCGTCATTTTGACAGAGAACCGCTAATCCCATAGGATCGCGCTACTTTTGAGCTCTGCCGCGATTGCGGGAGGGCAATTTCCGTACCGCGCTGCAAAGGCATCCTTGGAATTCGCACTGATCACCTTCCTGAACGGTTTGGGCTACGGCTTTTTGCTGTTCATGCTGTCCTCCGGGCTGACGCTGATCTACAGCATGATGGGCGTGCCCAACTTCGCCCACGCCAGCTTCTACATGCTGGGCGCCTATGTGGCCTATTCGATCTCCAGCGTGCTCGGCTTCTGGCCGGCGCTGTTCCTCGCGCCCGTACTGGTCGGCCTGGCCGGCGCGCTGGTCGAGCATTACGGCTTGCGCATCGTGCACCGCTACGGCCACGTGCCGGAGCTGCTGTTTACCTTCGGCCTGTCCTACCTGGTGGTGGAGCTGGTGCAACTGGTGTGGGGCCGCTCGCCGGTGCCGTACCGCATCCCGGCCGGGTTGGACGGCACGCTGTTTACGCTGTATTCGACCGCGTTCCCGGTCTATCGCGGCTTCATGCTGCTGGTGGCCGGGCTCATGCTGCTGGCCATCTGGCTGCTGCTGCGCCATACCCGCATCGGCCTGACCATCCAGGCCGCGCTGACCCATCCGCAGATGGCCGAAGCGCTCGGCCACAACGTGCCGCGCGTATTCATGCTGGTGTTCGGCGGCGGCTGCGCGCTGGCGGCGCTGGCCGGGGTGATCGGCGGCAATGCCTTCGTCACCGAACCCGGCATGGCGGCGGCGGTGGGCAGCATCATTTTCGTGGTGGTGGTGGTGGGCGGGCTGGGCTCCCTGGCTGGCGCTTTCATTACTTCCATCCTGATCGGCATGATGCAGACCTTCGCCGTGGCCCTTGATTATTCGCTGGCCGGCATGCTGGGGGCGCTGGGCCTGGACATCCCGTCTTCCGGTCCGTTGGCGCCGGTGCTGCGGCTGACGCTGGCGCAGGTCGCGCCGATCCTGCCGTACTTGCTGCTGGTGGCGATGTTGATCGTGCGGCCCAAGGGCCTGATGGGCAAGCGGGAAGGGTGAAGCGATGAATCGTCCTTTGCTCCCCTGGCTGTGTTTCGCGCTGGCGCTGCTGGCCGCGCCGCTGGTGTTCCCCCAGAGCGCGGCGCTGTCTCTGCTGTCGCAGATGGGCACCATGGTGCTGCTCTGCCTCTCATACAACATGCTGCTGGGCGAGGGCGGGATGCTGTCGTTCGGTCACGCAGTGTATTCGGGGCTGGGCGCATTCGGCGCCATCCACCTGATGAACCGCATCGGCGACGGCAGCCTGCCTTTCCCGATTACGCTGGTGCCGCTGGCCGGCGGCCTGGTCGGCGCGCTGTGCGGCATGGTCTTCGGCTACCTGACCACGCGCCGCGCCGGCACCACCTTTTCGATGATCACGCTGGGGCTGGTCGAGCTGGTATCGGCATGCGCCCTGATGTTCCCCGACCTGTTCGGCGGCGAAGGCGGCATTTCCGGCAACCGGGTGGTGGGCGAACCGGTCATGGGCATCAGCTACGGCCCGCAGATCCAGGTGTATTACCTGATCGCCGGCTGGCTGCTGGTGTGCGCTGTCGCCATCCATGCCCTGAAGCACACGCCGCTGGGCCGCATCCTCAATGCCGTGCGCGACAACCCGGAACGCGCCGCCTTCATCGGCTACGATCCGCAGCGCGTGCGCTACCTGGCGCTGGTCCTGTCGGCCTTCTTCGCCGGCGTCTCGGGCGGCCTGTCGGCCATCAATTTCGAGATCGTCAGCGCCGAATATGTGGGCGCGCTGCGTTCCGGCTCCATCCTGCTGTTCACCTTCATCGGCGGCGCCGGTTTCTTCTACGGCCCCATCATCGGCGGCGTGGTCGGGGTGCTGTTCGCCTCGCTGCTGTCGGCCTATACCCAGGCCTGGCAGTTCTACCTTGGCGCGTTCTTCATCCTGATCGTGATGGCCTTGCCCGGTGGGCTGGCCAAGCTGGTGGACAACTTCGTTCGCGTCATGCGGGCAAGGGCGCTGGATGCTGCCTTGGCGCGCTTGCTGGCGGCGCTGGCATTGTCCGGTTTGCTGGCGCTGGCGGGCATCGTCCTCGCTACCGAAATGCTTTACCAACTGAGCCTGGGCAGCCTGGCCAACATCGGCAGCGACAGTGGCAGCGGCGTGGCGCCGGTGGTGTTGTTCGGATTGCGTATCGATGTGCATGCGGTCTCGGCCTGGCTGCTGGCCGTCGTGCTGGTTGGCGTCGGCATCGGTGCGATTGCCGGCCTGCGCCGGCCGTGGTCGGCAAGCTGGAGCGCCGCGTGGAAGAAGGTGGAATTGTCCGAACAGGCGCAACGGCGGGAGGCGGCATGAGCAGCGTCCATGCGCTTGAGCTGCGCGGCGTGCGCAAGGCCTTTGACGGCACCGAAGTCATCGGCGGCGTCGACCTGCAACTGCGCGCCGGCGAACGCTGCGCGCTGATCGGCCCCAACGGCGCCGGCAAGTCCAGCCTGTTCAACCTGGTTTCGGGGCGTTACCGCGCCGATGGCGGCAGCGTCCTGCTGCATGGCTCCGACATCACGCGCCTGGCGCCGCAACAGGTCAACCGCATGGGGCTGGCGCGCAGTTTCCAGATATCGAGCCTGTTCCCGCGCCTGTCGGCCTTTGAGAACGTGCGCTGCGCCGTCTTGTGGAAACTCGGCTACCGCTACGCCTTCTGGCGCCGCATCGGCCGCCTGCGCGATGCTGCCGAGCGCGCAGGCGCGGTGCTGGAGCAGGTCGGCCTGCAGGCGCGCGCGCATGTGCCCGCCGGCGAACTCAGCTATGCCGACCAGCGCGCGCTCGAAGTGGCGGTCACCATCGCCGCCGATGCCTCGGTGATCCTGCTGGATGAACCGACCGCCGGCATGAACCGCGCCGAGGCCGAAGCGATGGTGGCGTTGATTCGCGCAGTCACCGTTGGCAAGACCTTGCTGATGGTGGAGCACGACATGGAAGTGGTGTTCAACCTGGCCGACCGCATCGCGGTCATGGACAACGGCCGCGTGATCGCCTGCGACGACGCCAGCAGCATCCGCGCCAATCCCGAGGTGCAACGCCTTTACCTGAACCGGAGCCGCCATGTCTAGCCCGTTGCTGGAAGTGCAGGATTTGCACGCCTGGTACGGCCAGAGCCATGTGCTGCAAGGCGTCAGCCTGGAGGTCGGCGCAGGCGAGATCGTCAGCGTGCTGGGGCGCAACGGCGCGGGCCGCTCGACCTTGCTCAAGGCCCTGGTCGGTCTGGTGCGCAGCGAAGGCATGGTGCGCTTTGGCGGCGCGGATATCGCCGGTTTGCCGACGTATGGCATCGCCCACCGGGGCATCGCCTACGTGCCGGAAAGCCGCGACGTCTTTCCCACCTTGACGGTGGAGCAGAACCTGCGGCTGGGCCAAAAGAGCGGCAAGCAGCCCGCCGATGGCTGGCGCTTCGATGACATGTACGCCATGTTCCCGTCGCTGCACAAGCGGCGCAAGGTGGCAGCCGGAGCCTTATCAGGCGGCGAGCAGCAGATGCTGTCGCTGGCGCGCGCGCTGATGGGCAATCCCCGGCTGATCCTGATCGACGAGCCGACCGAAGGCCTGGCGCCACAGATGGAGGAGCAGGTGGCCGGCTACCTGCGGCAGTTGCGCGAGCGCGGCGTGGCGGTGCTGCTGATCGAGCAGCGGCAAACCATCGCGCTGGATATTTCCCAGCGGCTCTACGTGATGGGGCGCGGCGCAGTGGTGTTCCATGGCACGCCGTCGCAATTGCTGGACGACGCCCGGGTGCAGCGCGACTGGCTGTCGCTCTGACATTGCGCAAATAATCGGTTTTCTCATCGGTTTTCTCGGATGCCGCCGATGGCGGGCCGGCCGGGACGTACCCACAATCGGCATTTTTTGCCGGAGCGCCATCCATGCTCAACTGGTTGCTGTTTCTTGCCGTCGGGGTTCTCGCCGTCTATGCCGCCGACCGTGCCTGGCTGCGGCATGTGGAGCGCAGCGGACAGCGGTTGCACGACCCTGAAGGCTATCTCGAACTTACCGCGCGCATGACCGAGCTATGCCACGGCGACCGCGCCCATGTCGATCGGTTGATCGGTGAGCAGAAGCGCCGGCATCCGCAAGCCACCCATGCCGACGCCGTGCGGCTGGCCATGCGCCAATTGCTGGCGCCGCAGGAAATCGATGAAAAAAAGTCCTTGAAAGGCCGTTGAACGGATTCCTACCTGTTCGCGGCAAATGCGGAAGGCGGTTGCCCGAATTGCTTGCTGAATGCCGTGGTGTAGGCGCTGTGGCTATCGTAGCCACTTGCCAGCGCCACTTGGGTGATCGGCATTCCTTGCATGAGTAGGGTAAGCGACGACATCAGCCGCAGCTGCTGGCGCCATTTGCCGAAGCTCATGCCGGTCGACTGCAGAAAGCGCCGGTGGAAGGTTTTTTCGCCCAACGCCAGCCTGGCCGCCCATTCGGCGGCGGTGGCGGTATCTCCAGGGCTGTCCAGCAGCGCCTGGCATACGCGGCGTATCGGACCGTCGGTGTCGCCAGCACTGCCGCCCGGCCACGGCAGATGGAACGGAAGAACGGGCTGGGCGTGCAGTTCCTCGGCCAACAGGGCGCCCAGCAAACGCATGCGTTCGGGGGAGGCGGCCGGGGCATCGGCCCGGGTCAGCGCCATGATCAGCTCGCGCAGCAGTCCGGATACATGCACGACGCAATCGGTCGCCGGCAGGCGGGCACAGACATCCTCGCGCGCGAACAGGCCATGCGCCTGCAGCGCCACCGGCACCACCAGCCGGTGCGCCACGCCCGGCCGCAGCCAGACCGCTGCCGTGGGCGGCACCAGCCACTGGCCGCTTGCTGCCTCCACCCGCAACAGGCCGCGATCCGCATAGATCAGATGGCCGTGCGGATGCTCGTGCATGGGCACGACATGGCCGGCCGGGTAGCGCACGGCGACACCGAATATCGGCAAGCCGCGGGCTTCCCGGGCGCTCAGGTCGAGCGCATGGCTGCCGTCTTCGGGGGAGAAAAAGCCCATGCCAGTGCAGTTTGTCCAAATCAATAAAGAATTTGTCTATTTTTATGTAGATGGACGACGCACGCAAGCCTAATAATATTCCCCGTCACTCAATCTTCCGGGTTCATTCCACGCATGTCCGCATTCACTCTTTCGCAACGGCTACTACCGCTGGCTCCCGGTCGGGGTCCGCGCGCGTCCGTTGGCGCCATGACCCACCCTGATTTCCCCTGACCCCGACCGTCGTCAGCTTGTTGCAGGCTAGGGGAATCGGGTGTCAACGATCCCCCTGGAGTTTTTCATGCTGACCGATCCTTCCCAGAAATACCGTCCCGTCTCCCCGGTCGATCTCGCCGACCGCCAATGGCCCTCACGCGTCCTGACGCAAGCCCCGGTCTGGTTGTCCACCGACTTGCGCGACGGCAACCAGGCGCTGTTCGAGCCGATGAACCGCGAGCGCAAGCTGCGCTTGTTCCATGAACTGGTGCGCATCGGTTTCAAGGAAATCGAAGTCGGTTTTCCCGCCGCCTCGCGCACCGATTTCGAGATCGTGCGCCACCTCATCGACGCCGGTCAGATCCCCGAAGATGTCACGCCCATGGTCATGACGCAATTGCGCGATGACCTGATTACCGAAACCGTGCGCAGCGTGGCCGGCGCGCGGCGCGTGATCGTGCATTTTTATAACGCCATCGCGCCGGCCTGGCGCGAGATCGTCTTCGGCATGAGCGTGCCGCAGATCATCGAGATGGTTGAACGCCATATCGCGCTCTTTAAACGGCTGACGGCGGCGCACCCGGAAACCGAGTGGATCTTGCAATACTCGCCCGAGACTTTCTGCATGGCCGAGCTGGAGGTCTCGCTGGCGGTGTGCAATGCCGCCATTCGCGCCTGGGATGCCGGGCCGCGGCGGCCGATGATCATCAACCTGCCGACCACGGTCGAAGTCTCCACGCCCAACGTTTTCGCCGACCAGATCGAATGGATGGACCGGCGGCTGGAGCGGCGCGAGCACATCGTGCTGTCAGTGCATCCGCATAACGACCGGGGCACCGGCGTGGCCTGCGCCGAGCAAGCCATGCTGGCCGGCGCGCAGCGTGTCGAAGGCTGCCTGTTCGGCAATGGCGAGCGCAGCGGCAACGTCGATGTGGTGACGCTGGCGCTGAACCTGTACACCCAGGGCATCGCGCCGGGGCTGGATTTCTCCGACATCGCGGCGGTCGCGCGCGTGGCCGAGGAGTGTACCGCCTTGCCCATTCATCCGCGCCACCCGTATGTGGGCGACCTCGTCTTCACGGCATTTTCCGGTTCGCACCAGGATGCCATCGCCAAGGGCTTCGCCGCGCAAAAGGCGAATACCCCTTGGCGCGTGCCTTACCTGCCGATCGACCCGAAAGACCTGGGCCGGACTTACGACAGCATCGTGCGCGTCAACAGCCAGTCGGGCAAGGGCGGCATTGCGTATCTGCTGCAACGCGACCACGGCATCGTCATGCCGCGCCGCATGCAGGTGGAGTTCAGCGCCATTGTCCAGGCGCTGGCCGACGCCAGCGAAACGGAACTGAGCAGCGAGCAAATCTGGGACGCGTTCGAGCGCACCTACCTGGCCCCGGTGCGGGAGCGGCCGGGCGTCATTTATCGCAGCCACCGCCTGTTCGAGCACGCCGACGGGCAAGGCATCGCGCTGGAACTGGCGCATGCGGATGGCAGCCTCAAGACCTGCCAGGGAACCGGCAACGGCCCGATCGCCGCGACGGTGGCGGCGCTGGGCCTGCCGCTGCGCATCGACAGTTATGAAGAGCGCAGCCTGGGCGCAGGCTCCGATGCCATGGCGCTGGCCATCGTAGAGGCGGCCATGCCCGGTGTGCCCGGTTCGCGCTTTGGCGTGGGCCGGCATGCGAACATCGTTACCGCGTCGATTCTGGCGGTATTGAGCGCAGCGGCCCGGTTCGCTGCGCAGGCGAGCGCAGATGAGCCAGCCATGGCGCAATGAAAAAACGGCGGCTCCCGAAAGAGCCGCCGTTTTCGCGTATGCCGCAACAGGGCAGCGTATTACTTGTTCACCAGCCTGGCCGGCAGGGCCAGGGTCAACAGGCCGCCGACCACCAGCGAGGCCGCCAGCACATACATGCCGGCATTGGTGCTCTGGGTGGTGTCCTTGAGCCAGCCCACCAGGAACGGGCTGACGAAACCGGCCAGGTTGCCCAGCGAGTTGATCAGCGCGATGCCGGCCGCCGCCGCGGTGCCCGACAGGAAGGCCGTCGGCAGGCTCCAGAACAGCGGCAGGGTGGTCAGGATGCCGACGCTGGCCAGCGTCAGCGAAGCCATCGCCATCGCGGTGTTGTGGTCGTACACGGTCGAGGCCAGCAGGCCCACGCAGCCCAGGAAGGCCGGGATCGCGACGTGCCAGCGGCGCTCGCGGCGGGCATCGGCGCTGCGGCCGATCAGCACCATGGCGACGGCGGCGAAGGCGTAGGGAATCGCCGTCAGCAAGCCGACATTGAGCGGATCGGTGACGCCGGTGGTCTTGATGATGGTCGGCAGCCAGAAGCTCACGCCATACAGGCCCATGACGAAGCAGAAGTAGATCAGCGCGCCCAGCCAGACACGGCCGTTGGCGAACATCTCCGACAGCGAGAGATGTTCTTTCTGGCTGTCTTCCTTGCGGATGTTGGTTTCCAGCAGGGTCTTTTCCTGCTCGTTGAGCCAATGCGCGTCGCGGATGCGGTCTTTCATGTAGACAATGACCAGCACGCCCAGGACCAGCGAAGGAATGGCTTCCAGGATGAACATCCATTGCCAGCCGGTATGGCCCCAGATGCCCGGCATGGAATGCATGATCCAGCCCGACAGCGGGCCGCCGATCACGCCCGACAAGGCGATGCCGGTCATGAACAGCGCGGTGATCTTGCCGCGCCGCTCGGCCGGATACCAGTAGGTCAGGTACAGGATCACGCCGGGGAAGAAGCCGGCTTCGGCCACGCCCAGCAGGAAGCGCATGATGTAGAACATGGTCGGCGTGGTGACATACGCCATCGCGCCCGAGATGATGCCCCAGGTGATCATGATGCGGGCGATCCACAGGCGGGCGCCCACCTTGTGCAGGATCATGTTGCTGGGGACTTCGAAGATGAAATAGCCGATGAAGAAGATGCCGGCGCCCAGGCCGTAGACGGTTTCGCTGAACTTGAGGTCGGACAGCATCTGCAGCTTGGCGAAGCCGACGTTGACGCGGTCCAGATAAGAGGCCACATAGCACAGGAACAGCAGCGGCAGCAGCCGCCAGGTGACTTTGGCATAGGTGGCATCTTCAAAGGTGCTGCCGGACGAGGCGCTCAGGCCTGCGTTGTAGGTCATGTCTCACTCCAAAAGGTGTGCGCGGAATATTTATAGTTGTCTGTCTGCGCCATCCAGCCACATCCGGCCATATGACTTGCGCAGCATCGCTTGGGTCAGCGGGTGCCCAGCATTGTAGTGGCGGCGGTGCGGTTGTCAATATAGATCGCCAGGTAGCCGCGATATAGAGAGATGATGCGCCAGAGCCTGATAATAATTAATATATTATTATCAGGATGCGTTGCCAATCGTTCGATGTTTTCTGAGCGGCAGCGGCGAGATGAGGGGGCTCGGATCGCTTGAATTCAAAAATGTACGAAGACACATACGAGTCAAATACAAGAGTTCGGAGATCCTTTGCGTCAGATCGTCAAAAAATACAAAGATGGGGCATTCTTTCGGCGGCAAGCATTTACGGGGAAATGACGCTGCCGCAAATAGTCGGCTTTTTCCTGTAGCGCTCAAATCCCGTTCGATTCTTTTGGAAAAGGGGCACGGCCAGTGCCTGGTCATCGGCGCCGGCCGATAAGTAGTCGCGCCGCCGATCCGGAATCGAACGCACAGGCCCAAAAACATTAACTGATGAAATATCAAAAAGACGGAGGCATACATTGATAACCCTATTAGGGCTGCTCACAATTTTCTCTGTTGTGATCTTCTTGCTGACGGGGAAAGGGGCGCCGATCATCGGCTTGATTCTTTTCCCGTTGCTGGGCGCCATATTGGCGGGTTTCGGCCCGGCCGAACTCGGGGTCTTTTTCACCCAGGGCCTGAGCAAAGTGATCCAGGTTGCGGCGATGTTCATCTTCGCGATCACTTTTTTCGGAATCATGCAGGACGTCGGCCTGTTCAGGCCGCTCATCAAATGGATGCTGACCATCACCAAGGGCAACGTGATCGCGGTGACGGTGGGCACGGCATTATTGGGCATGCTGGCGCATCTCGATGGCGCCGGTGCAACGACATTCTTGTTAACGATCCCGGCGCTGTTGCCGCTGTACAAAAAACTGAGGATGAGCCCCTATCTCATGTTGATGGTGCTGGCCCTTGGGGCCGGCATACTCAATATGCTGCCGTGGGCCGGGCCATTGGGGCGGGCGGCAGCGGTAACGGGAATCGATGTCAGTATGTTATGGCGCCCGATAATCGCCGTGCAGCTTACGGGCGTGGTTCTCCTGGTATTGCTGGCGGTTGTCCTGGGAATCAGGGAGAAACGCCGTATTTCGGCCCAGGGGCTGTCTGCCGGCCATGCAGGCAGCGAGCATATCGAGGAGCATGACCGGCTTTCCAGCGCGGAAGAAGCGCTGTTGCGTCCTAAACTCCTTTGGCTCAATGCCTTGATCTTCTTGAGCGTATTGGGTGCGCTGGTGGTAGGGATTTTGCCGTCCGCGTATATATTCATGATCGGGTTGTCGGTGGCGCTGCTGGTCAATTACCCATCGCTTCCCATGCAAATGGAGCGTTTCAAGGCGCATGCCCCCAATGCGTTGATGATGGGCGCCATTATTCTTGCCGCCGGCTCGTTCCTTGGCATGATGGATGGCACCGGCATGCTGAAATCGATTGCGGCCGATCTGGTGACGATCTTGCCAGCCAGCATGGTTCCCCATCTGCATATCATCCTCGGCATCTTCGGTCTTCCGATGGAGTTGGTGCTCAGTACCGATGCCTATTATTTCGGCTTGCTTCCGATTGTCATGCAGATTGTTTCCATGCACGGGGTTGAACCGGCCGTCACCGTCTATGCGTTAGTGATCGGCAATGTGGTCGGAACCTTCATCAGTCCATTCTCTCCCGCGCTTTGGTTAGCCCTCGGGTTGGCCAATCTGGAAATGGGCAAACATATCCGCTGTTCGCTGTTTTGGATGTGGGGGCTCTCGCTCTGCCTGCTCGGCGTCGCCGTACTGCTTGGGGTGATTCCCCTGTAGCCTTATCGCGCGTCTAGTCCTCAATGGCTGGACAGGCTTTATCGCAACAAAACAAAACGCCCGATACACCGTATCGGGCGTTTTTTCGCTTGCGGTGCAGAGATGCCCTTCGATTGTCGAAGGGCGCGGGCAGGCGCTTACACGCAACGGCCGCCGTCGACTTCCACGCACACGCCGGTGACGAACGCTGCCTCGTCCGAGCCCAGGTAGAGGCAGGCATTGGCGATGTCCTGCGGGGTCGAGAAACGGCCCATCGGGATCGTGGCCACGAACTTCTTGCGGTTTTCCGGGGTGTCGGGCACGCCCATGAACTCCGACAGCAGGCCGGTGGCCGAGATCACCGGGTTGACGCAATTCACGCGGATGTTGTCCGGCCCCAGTTCGGCGGCCATCGACTTGCTGGTGGTAATGACCGCACCCTTGCTGCCGTTGTACCAAGTCAGGCCCGGGCGCGGACGGATGCCGGCGGTAGAAGCGATGTTGATGAACACGCCGCCGCCGACCTTGCGGAAATGCGGCACGAAGGTCTTGGCCGACAGGAAGATGCTCTTGACGTTGACCGCGTAGACGCGGTCGAACTCGGCTTCCTCCACTTCCAGCATGGGCCGGTTGCGGTGCGTGGTGCCGGCATTGTTGACCATGATGTGCATGGCGCCGTAGTGCTCCAGCGCGGCGGCCAGCAGGCGGTCCATGTCGGCCGCCTTCGACACGTCGGCCTTGACGAAGACGGCGCGCCCGCCGGCTTGCCTGATTTCCTCCACCACGCGCAGGCCGCCGGCCTCGCCGATGTCGGCCACCACCACCGATGCGCCTTCGCGGGCGTAAGCCTTGGCGATGCCTTCGCCGAATCCCGAACCGCCGCCGGTCACGATGGCCACTTTGTCTTGCAAACGCATGTTGTCTCCTTGTGGGTGATTCTGTTCAATGATGAGTGATTGGCGCATCAGCCGCGGCATCAACCGTGGCGGATCGCGATGGTTTTCAGGACGGTGAAGCCGTACAGGGCTTCGAAACCTTTCTCGCGCCCGTGGCCGCTGGCCTTGACGCCGCCGAAGGGCAGCTCGACGCCGCCGCCGGCGCCGTAGTTGTTGATGAATACCTGGCCGCTGCGGATGGCGCGCGCCATGCGCAACTGGCGCGCGCCGTCATTGGTCCAGACGCTGGCCACCAGGCCGTAGTCGGTGCCGTTGGCCAGGCGGATCGCCTCGACTTCGTCGTCGAAAGGCATCGCGGCCAATACCGGCCCGAACACTTCCTCCTGCGCCAGGCGGTGCTGCGGCGGCACGTCGCGCAACAGCGTGGGCGCCTGGTAGAAGCCGGAAGCGGGCGACTTGGAATCGATGCTGCCCTGGGCGACGATGGCGATCTTGTCGCTGCGGGCGTCGGACAGGAAGCCGGCCACGCGTTCCTGCTGCGTCTTGCGGATCAGCGGGCCGCAATCCAGGTCCATCTGCGAGGAACCCACGCGCAATTTGGAAAACAGCTGGCCCAGGCGATCCAGCACTTTTTCATAAGCGCCGCGCTGCACCAGCAAGCGGCTGCCGGCGGAACAGGTCTGTCCGGCATTTTGCACGATGGCGTTGACCACCACCGGCAGCATGGCGTCGATATCGGCGTCGTCGAACACCACCTGCGGCGACTTGCCGCCCAGTTCCAGCGTCACCGGCGTATGGTGCTCGGCGGCGGCGCGCACCACCACCTTGCCGATGCTGGGCGAACCGGTGAAGGAAACGTGGTCGATGTCGGGATGCTTGACCAGCAGGTCGCCGGCCTCATGGCCATAGCCGGTGACGATGTTGAGCGCGCCTTCGGGGAAACCGACCTCGGCCGCCAGCTCGGCCACGCGCAGGATGGACAGGCAGGCGTCTTCGGCCGGCTTGACCACGCAGGTGTTGCCCGCGGCCAGCGCGCCGCCCACGCAGCGGCCGAAGATCTGCATCGGATAGTTCCAGGGCACGATATGCGCGGTCACGCCATGCGGTTCGCGCAGCGTCAGCACGGTGTAGCCGGCCTGGTAGGGGATGGTGTCGCCATGCAGCTTGTCGGCCGCGCCGGCGTAGAACTCGAAGTAGCGCACGATGGCGGCCGCATCGGCGCGCGCCTGCTTCATCGGCTTGCCGCAGTCGCGGCCTTCCAGCTGGGCCAGTTCTTCCTGGTGTTCCTGCAGCCTGATCGACAATTTCATCAGCAGGCGGCCGCGTTCGGCGGCCGACAGCTTGCCCCAGGCACCTTCGTAGGCGCGGCGCGCGGCCTTGACGGCGCGTTCGACGTCGGTCTCGTTGCCGCGCGCGATGGCCTCGAAGGCCTGGCCATCGGAGGGATCGATGACCGGAATGCTTTCGCCGGAAGCGGGAGCGACCCAGCGGTTGTCGATGAAGTGCTGTTTCATGGGCGATGCGTCCTTTCGGTTGAGTCCTGGGCAGGTGCTGAGGCAAGGCGAAACGGCAGGGCGGGCCGGCGCGATATGCTGGATATGCGCGAACCCGATGGGACGTGGTCTCCTGTCGTTCTGTGGCGTCCGCTGCAAGGCTTGGTGATGCTGGGCGATGGCGGCGCGGTTTATGGGTGCTCAATCTAAGGCAGCCCTTAAAAGCTGTCAATTTATTTTACTTATTTAATGCGCGCCAGCTTTGGCAAAAACTATCTGCATCCGCGGCAAATCCGCTACCATGCCCCTCGTGCGACAGATGAAGAAGCCGTTTCATTGTGAAACGGTTTCCAAGCGGGGAGGGACGATATGTCGAAGTCCAGCCAGCCGCGCCGCCCCGATGCGGCCAGCGGCGAGGTATCGGCCAAAGTTGTCAATTTGAAGAACGTGGCGCGCGGCGCCGGCGGTTCGCCGGAAATCCTGACGCTGGCCGCGGCCGGCCTGGGGCCGGTGCGTCCGGAGCGTTTTGCCGAACGCATCTACGAGACGCTGTTCCACGCCATCGTCGAAGGCCGTATCGCGGTCGGCAGCAAGCTGCCGGCGGAAAATGACCTGGCCACGCTGTTTGACGTGTCGCGGCCGGTGGTGCGGCAGGCGCTGGACCGCCTGCGCGAAGACCAGCTGGTCGAGTCGATCCGCGGTTCCGGCACCTACGTGAAGGAAAAGCCGGGCCTGGCGACGACGCCGCAGGATGCCGAGCCCGAGACCCGCATCGGCCACATCATGAACGGCCTGGAGCTGCGCCTGGTGATCGAGCCGGAATGCGCCTACATGGCTGCGCTGCGCCGCAATGCGCAGGACCTGGAGAAGATGGAGCGCCTGCTGGAAGGCTTCGAACAGGCCAATGCCGTGGGCGGTATCGCCCATCATTTCGATTTCGCTTTCCATGAGGCGATCGCCATGGCCACCGCCAATGTGCGTTTCGTGCAGGTGATGAAGACGCTGGAATACGATGTCAGCCACGCCGTCAACATGCTGCGCCACCTGATGCATATCCCGCCATGGAAGCGTTCGCAGGATGCGATGGACGAGCACCGCCATATCTTCAACCTGATCCGCGAGCAGGATGCCGAAGGGGCGCGGCGCGCCATGCGGGGCCATATCGAGAACGCCCGCACGCGCATGTTCAACAGCCGGCCGGGGATGTAGCGCCAGAGACTGCATTGGCCCATGTTGTCAAACAAATTGACAAATGATGCGCCGGCCGGCACAAGACAATCAATCACGAACCACTGGAATCTGCCCGAATGGAATTGCGTCAACTGCGGTATTTCGTCGCCATCGTCGACCACGGCTCCCTCTCACGCGCCGCGCGCGTGCTGCATATCGCGCAGCCGGCCCTGACCCAGCAGATCCGCCAGCTGGAAGACGAGATGGAGGCGCAATTGCTGCACCGCTCGGCCCAGGGGGTGATCGCCACCGACGCCGGCAAGGTGTTTTATGAACATGCGCTGGCGATCCTGAAGCAGATCCAGGACGCCAAGCAGGCCGTGGCGCAATCGACCGACAAGCCCTCCGGCACGGTGGCGCTGGGAATTCCGCAAAGCGTTTCCAACGCGCTGGCGCTGCCGCTGCTCAATGCGGTGCGCTCCACCTATCCCGAGATCACGTTGCAGCTGACCGAGGAGCTGACCGGCAACCTGATCACCCAGTTGAAGTCCGGCCGCATCAACCTGGCGGTGCTGTTCGACGACGGCCAGCTGTCTTCCTTCGCCACCACCCCGATGATCGAGGAAGAGATGATGTACATCACCCGCGCCAAGTCGCGTTATGGCGTTTCCGGGCGCCGCGGGGTGCAACTGGCCAAGGCGATCGAGGCGCCGCTGATCCTGCCGGGGCTGGCGCATGGCGTGCGGCCGCGCATCGAGAACCTGGTGCGCTCCAGGGGCATGGCGCTGGAGAACGTGATCGAGATCAATTCGGTGGCGATCCTGAAATCGGCCATCCTGGCCGATATCGGCGCCACCATCCTGCCGGTGGCGCCGCTGCTGGCGGACATCGAGCGCGGGGAAATGGTCGCGCATTCCATCGCCGGGGAAAAGATTTCGCGCACGCTGGCCTTGTGCGCCTCCAAGAACATCCCCCTGACCAATGCCGCCGCCGCGGTCGAGCAACTGGTGCTCGATGTGACCGACGAATTGTGCCGCTCCGGCAAATGGGGGCATACCGAGCTGCTCAAACGGGAATAAGCGCCGGCGTCGGGGCGGCCCAAAGCCTCATCGCTGCTTGTCCGGGTTTTTCCTCAACATCTCTTAAATCGCCTGCAAATCGCATCAACAGGCGTACATCGATCCCGCAACGGGCGTCAATGCTGGCTGCAACCGGCAAGCTCATCTTCATGCTTTCCTTCATCTCCTACAGCCAATGCCTACATGGCCTGATGGACTCTTCTGATAGTGGTTGCCGTGGATGCTTTTTACACTGCTGACGTGGACAGACGGTTTGCCCCATCGGCGATATCCGGCAACCGGCCTGACATCGCTGTGAGACAGGATTGCATCTCCGGCTGCCCTCTGTTTACCTCCCACTTCACTTTTGACTATTCCAGACAAAGGAGTCAGACATGGCAAATGTACAAAACCCCGGCAGCAGCCGCGGCTTTGCAGCGATGGATCCGAACAAGCAGCGCCAGATCGCCAGCATGGGCGGCAAGGCGGCCCATGCCAAAGGCGCCGCCCATGAGTTCACCTCGGCCGAGGCGCGCGAAGCGGGCCGCAAGGGCGGACTGAACAGCCATGGCCGCAAGAATGGCGCCAATGCCGCTTCCGCTGCCGCCAATTCAGGCGATGCCGGCGACGGCATGGCTGTTGCGATGCCGCAGATGGCCCAAAGTGCGTCGCAATCGCTTCAGCCGCAACAATCGGACATCAACCCGCCCCAGCAAGGCTGAGGGCGGCCCGCCGACGGCAAGCGAAAGAAAAGGCGCTGCGGCGCCTTTTCTTTTTTCCGTTTCTCTTTTGGGGCGCCGACCGTCCTAGTGCCGCGCCAGGTCATCGATCAACGGCACCAGCGCCAGCAAGAACAATGAGGCCGCCAGCGGGATGGTCGCCAGGAAGCCCACTGCCTTGAAACCCATCGCGCCCACCACACCGCCCAGGAAGAACATCAACAGCAAGGATGACAGCAACAGCAGCTTGCGGCGCGCCGGCGGTATCGGGTCGTCCGGCAACTGTTCGCCCGGTATCCCGGGAGCCATCGTCCAGTAGCACATCTTGCCGATCTCGATGCCGATGTCGGTCACCAGCCCGGTGACGTGGGTGGTGCGGATTTCGGCGCGGGAGATCTTGGTGATCATCGCATTCTGCAAACCCATCACATAGCACAGCAGCGCCACCGTGGCCGGTACGAACAGCAGCCGGTGCCCCTCCAGGTTGCTGCCCATGATGCCGAAGCACAGCAGCAATGCGGCCTCCAGTATCAGCGGCATGGCGTATTCGCTGTTGGTGCGGTGGCGGCGCCCCCAGTTGATCATCACGGCCGAAGACGCCGCGCCGGCAGTGAAGGCGAGCAGGGCGCTGGCGCCGGTTACCAGCAATATGGCCTGGCCCAGCACCAGGTCGTCGGCCAATGCCGAGACGATGCCCGACATGTGCGAGGTGTATTGGCCCACAGCCAGGAAGCCGCCGGCATTGATGGCGCCGGCGACGAACGCCAGCGAACGGCCGAGATGGCGGTTTGATAAGTCGGTACGCGCTGGACTGGTAAGCTGGCGCAGGTAATTGATCGGCATGATGGATTCAGGGTTATCGGATCGGAAGAACTGCGCCGTGGGTCTAATGCTGTTCAGTTAAGCCTTCCATCTGCAACTCGTCATCCCGACGAAGGCCGGGATCCAGTGTCTTTCGTTGTGCCTCAATGGCCGTTGAACGACGCTGGACCCTGACCTCCGTCAGGGCGACGGAGAAATTTCGGCTTAACTGAACGGCATTAGCGCCGTGGGCGAGCATTTTCCATGCCATTGCCAGTGCCCTGGCGTTAATGATTTTCTTGGCGCCGCAGATCCTCATTGGGATAAGAATACTTCCCATTGGGCTGGCGTGGCAGACATCCCGCAACAAGCAGGCCTGAATCATGGCCTCGGCGTTGCCGGCCCGCGACGCGGGGAGTCGGGAATCGGTGCCGGCCTTTTCACAGGGCGGGCCCGACAGGCAAAAAAATGGCCGCCTGGGGGAGGCGGCCTGAGGGGAGGGATATAAGACGCCGGAGATCGGGGGAATCTCCGATGAATTTCTGCTTATGAAACGACTCGTGGGAATAAACCGATTGGGGAAGGACGTTTCCATGACCAGACGGAGGGGGACGTTCCAGCCAGGAAGTTGATGTCCATCGGTTTCGAGTGCGTTGGAATGGATAGTAGCGTCGCGTCGCAAAAAAACAGATCGGACAGTATCCGATTGCTGTGTCAGAAAAACACCTACAAGGAAGGATCGGCCTCTCCAATGCGTCGACGACGAGCGGCAACTCAACAGCTTTTTGGCGCTGCCTCTATTTTTTAAAAAGAACTCAATGCCAACTCAATGCCTAGAGTTAGCTTATCCAGTCATTTCCGCTTGTCGAGAATGAGAGCTATCAGGCGGTGTCGAAAATTTAGATCACGAGCTGCGTACAAACTTGCCTCAAGCCAAAGAATAGTATTTTCTTGGTCCAGATGTTGATGCAGATATACCAAATTCAGTATGCTTTTGGGATCTTCGTCATTCAAGTCTGCCATGGATAGATTCAGTGAGACTATTTGATCTAAGTATTCGTTGCGGCGAAGCAGCTCTATAAATAGATCTTTCTTACTTGCAAAGTTTGAATAGAACGCGCCGCGCGTATAGCCAGCCTGCTCTGTGATGTTATCTATGCTGCTCCCGCTATAGCCCTTTTTAGAAATGCAAATTTTGGCGGCATCTAGTAAACGGGTTCGTGTCTGCTCTTGCATTTGAGCTCTTGTTATTCGTTTGGACTCCATTCTTGATGATCTTGCCGGTAAATTAGACCTGAAATTTTAAAAAAAACACCCCGCCAGGACGGGAGATCAAGGCAGGGTGAAATGTTTGCAGACGAGGGGGAACTCGTCGCAAACACAGCAATTGACTGGTCTGCGCCAGCGAAATCAGCAGGCGGAGCGAGGTTCAGGCTCCCTCGGAACTGGCAGGTGGTTGCCAACCGCCGCCCAGCGCCTTGAAAGTCAGCACGGCCGCGCGCGCAGCTTCGGCGCGAGCCTGGATTTGCGCGTCGGTAGAACGCAGCACGCTTTCGTCTGCCTGCAGCACATCGATCCGGCTCGCGGTGCCCCTGCGGTAGGCGGCAAACGTGGAGGCGCGCGACTGGCTCAGCGATTGCACGGCTTGCGACAGGAAGGTGGCCTGCTGCTCTCTGCGGGTCAGGGCGGAGAGGGCATTCTCCACGTCTTCTGTCGCCTTCAGCGCTGCCAGGCGATAGGCAGCCAACATTTCGGCCTCTTGTCCTTTTGCCTGTTCGATCTGCGCATTGATGCGGCCGAAGTCGAACAGGCGCCAGCGCAAGCCCAGCGCGCCGCTGGCTTGGCTGGCCCCGGAGCTGAAGAGATTGGCGCTGGAGACCGAGGTGGCGCTGCCGATCAGGCCTGACAGCGACAGCTTGGGGTAATACTCGGCGACGGCTAAGCCGATTCGGGCATTGGCGGAGGCCAGCCGACGCTCGGCGGCAATGACGTCTGGTCTGCGTCGCAGCAACTGCGCGGGAGCGCCGATATCGGTGAACTGCGGTAGTTGCGGAATGGCCTGAGCTTCTTTCAGCTCGGCGGTATAAGTGCCGGGGGGCGAAGCCAACATCACGTCCATGGCATTCATCGCGACCTCCAGCGCGGTGCTCAAGACCGGGATGGCGGCATTGAACTGGGCCAGACTGCCTTCCATCTGCTTTACCTGCATTTCCGCCAGCAGGCCGCGCTCCAGCAGCCGCCTGTTCAGGTTCAGCAGCTCCTGCTGGTTCTGCACCTGCTCGCGCGCGTTGCGCAGACGCTCCTGCAGTCCGCGGATGCTGATATAGGTGTCGGCCACCTGTGCCGCAACGGCCAGCTGCACGGCAGCTAAACCAGCTTCGGAGGCCTGGTATTCGGCCAGGGCAGCCTCTCTTCCGCGGCGCAGGCCACCGAAGATGTCCAATTCCCAGCTGGCGTTCAGGTCCGTGGCATAAGCATGGCCGTCACGGTCGAAGCCGGGGCGGGAATTGAGGACTTGTCCCAGCGGCGTCTCGACGGACTGGTAAGCCCGCGCGGCCTGGCCGCTCACGCTGGCCGAGGGTAGCAGGGCGGCGTTGGCCGCCCCCACGGCGGCCTGTGCCTGTTGCAGGCGCGCCCTGGCCTGCGCCAGATCGAGGTTTTGCTGCAGGGCCAGCGCCACCAGGCGGGTCAATTGCGGATCGTGGAAGCCGGTCCACCATTGGCTCAGGTCTGCTGCTGTGGTCGGCGCACTGCTGGAGCGGCTCTGCAACAGTGCCTGCCCCTGGTATTGGTTCGGTATCGTCGTGGCGGGGCGGACATAATCCGGGCCGACAGAGCAGGCTGACATCATGCCTGCGGCCAGCAGTGCCAAAAGAGGGCGTCTGAGCAACATGGTCCAGTATCCATAAAAGTTATTTATTGTGACCATAATACTATTTGGTCACAATTTGTTCAATCACGAATCTTGGCGTAAGCTGTCACCCATGAACAAGCCCAGCACCTACCCGGTTTCTGCCCGGGGTCCCGCGGATCATGAAGTCCGGGATCAAATCGTTACCGCAGCTACCGATCACTTCAGCCGCTATGGCTACGAAAAGACCACCGTGTCCGATCTAGCCAAAGCCATCGGTTTCTCCAAGGCCTATATCTACAAGTTCTTCGCGTCCAAGCAGGCCATCGGCGAAATGATCTGCGCCAATTGCCTGCGTGAAATAGAAGACGAGGTTTGTCGCGCCGTGGCCGAGGCCGAGCACCCGGCCGACAAGCTTCGTCGTCTCTTCAAAGCTAGTACGGAAGCCAGTTTGCGGCTGTTCTTCCGCGACCGGAAACTCTACGAAATCGCCGCCTCGGCCGCCACCGAGCGCTGGCAGGCCGTGATCGCCTATGAAGAGCGCACCAAGAAACTGCTTGTCGATGTCTTGCAGGAAGGGCGCAAATCGGGAGACTTCGAGCGCAAGACGCCTCTCGATGAGGCGGCGATGGCCACTTATCTGGTGATGCGTCCGTACATGAATCCGTTGTTATTGCAATACAGTTTCGATTCCACCGAGCAGGCCCCGGCCCTCTTGTCGAGCCTGGTGCTGCGCAGTCTGGCCCCATGAAACGCTAATCAAAACGATTGTGACCATTGACTAAATTGGTCACTTGAAACAAAATAAGAGCCCTGATCATTTACTGGAAGGGCTCCCATGCTTCGGCGCCGACTCGCAATTTCACTCGTCCTGTGCACACTGCCACTGGCGCTGGCCGCGTGCGCTGATAAGAAAACCAATGATCCGCGCACGGAAGTGCCCCGGGTACGCATCGCCGTAGTCGGAGAGGCCTCGCTGCCTGCGCGGGAGTTCACAGGAGTCGTCGCCGCGCGCGTACAGAGCGATCTTGGCTTCCGTGTTCCCGGCAAGGTGGTCGAGCGGCTGGTGGATGCCGGCCAAGCGGTCAAGCGCGGGCAGCTCCTCATGCGCATCGATCCGGTCGACCTGAACCTGGGCGCCAGCGCGCAACGCGAAGCCGTAGCGGCCGCGCGCGCCCGGGCCCGGCAAGCGGCCGACGACGAAGCGCGCTATCGCGACTTGCGCGGCACCGGTGCGATTTCCGAATCTTCCTATGACCAGATAAAAGCCGCCGCCGATGCCGCCAAGGCACAGCTCATTGCCGCCGAGGCACAGGCCGATGTAGCCCGTAACGCCAGTCGCTATGCTGAGCTCGTGGCCGACAGCGATGGCATCGTGATGGAGACCGTGGCCGAACCCGGCCAGGTCGTCAGTGCCGGCCAGGTGGTGGTGCGCCTTGCCCGCAACGGTAGCCGGGAAGCGCTGATCCAGCTCCCCGAGACGATGCGACCGAAGCTGGGCTCGATCGCTTCGGCTACGCTCTTCGGGGCCGAACAGGTCACGATGAGCGCGCATCTGCGGCAACTCTCGAACACTGCGGACCGCATGACGCGTACCTTCGAGGCGCGCTATCTGCTCGATGCCGGGCAGGCCAGCTTGCCGCTGGGGGCGACGGTGACGGTGCGCATTCCTGAGAGCGAAGAACAGCAGGCCGGCATGCAGGTACCGATCGGCGCGCTGTTCGATCAGGGCCAGGGCGCCGGTGTGTGGGTGGTGCAGGGCGAGCCCGGAAAGGCCTCCTGGCGGCCGGTCTCGGTGCTTCGTCTCAATGAGGACAGCGCCAGCGTCTCCGGTTCGCTCAAGCGGGGCGACCGCATCGTGGCCCTCGGTGCGCACCTGCTGCGCGAAGGCCAAGCGGTGCGGATTGCCGCTGCCACTACCGAGGGAGCACGTCCGTGAGCGAAGGCCGATTCAACCTTTCGGTGCTGGCGGTACGCGAGCGCTCCATCACCCTGTTTCTGATCCTGCTCATTTCGGTCGCCGGCATCATGGCGTTCTTCAAGCTGGGGCGGGCAGAGGATCCCTCCTTCACCATCAAGGTCATGACCGTCGTCACAGCATGGCCCGGCGCCACCGCCCAGGAGATGCAGGACCAGGTCGCCGAGAAGATCGAGAAGCGGATGCAGGAGCTGAGCTGGTACGATCGTACCGAAACCTACACGCGCCCCGGTCTCGCCTTCACCACCGTGACGCTGAAGGACAAGACGCCGCCCTCCGCAGTCCAGGAGGAGTTCTACCAGGCGCGCAAGAAGGTCGGCGACGAGATCCGCAACCTGCCGGCCGGCGTGATGGGGCCGTTCGTGAATGACGAATACGCCGACGTCACCTTTGCCCTTTATGCGCTCAAGGCGAAGGGCGAGCCGCAGCGGCTGCTGGTGCGCGATGCGGAGCAACTGCGCCAGCGCCTGCTGCATGTACCGGGCGTGAAGAAGGTCAACATCGTCGGAGAGCGGTCCGAGCGCATCTATGTCGAATTTTCCCATGAACGGCTCGCCACGCTGGGCGTCACTCCCCAGGATATCTTCGCTGCCCTGGGCGCCCAGAACGCCCTGACACCCGCCGGTTCGATTGAAACCAGCGGCCCCGAAGTCTTTGTCCGCCTGGACGGCGCCTTCGATCAGCTCGACAAGATCCGCAACACTCCCGTCATATCACAGGGCCGCACGCTGAAGCTTTCGGACATCGCCGTGGTCAAGCGGGGTTACGAAGATCCTGCGACGTTCCTGGTGCGTAACGGCGGCGAGCCGGCGCTGCTGCTTGGCGTGGTCATGAGCGATGGCTGGAATGGTCTGGAACTGGGCCGCGCGCTGGACACTGAGGTCGGCCAGATCAATGCGGAGCAGGCGCTGGGAATGAGCCTGACAAAGGTCACGGACCAGGCTATCAACATCAGCTCGGCCGTCGATGAATTCATGATCAAGTTCTTCGCCGCCGTGCTGGTGGTGATGCTGGTCAGCTTCCTGAGCATGGGCTGGCGGGTCGGGCTGGTGGTGGCTGCGGCCGTGCCGCTGACGCTGGCGGTGGTGTTCGTGGTGATGCTGGCCACCGGCAAGAACTTCGACCGAATCACATTGGGCTCTTTGATTCTGGCACTGGGATTGTTGGTGGACGATGCCATCATCGCCATCGAGATGATGGTGGTGAAGATGGAAGAGGGATACAGCCGGATTGCCGCATCTGCATACGCCTGGAGCCATACCGCCGCGCCGATGCTGTCGGGCACGCTGGTCACAGCCGTGGGTTTCATGCCTAATGGCTTCGCGCGCTCAACTGCAGGCGAATACACCAGCAACATGTTCTGGATCGTCGGCATTGCACTGATCGCCTCGTGGATCGTGGCAGTGGTCTTCACTCCCTACCTGGGCGTGAAAATGCTTCCGGATTTCAAGAAGGTCGAGGGTGGCCATGAGGCCATCTACGATACGCCGCGATATAACCGCTTCCGCCAGTTGCTGGCCCGGGTGATCGCGCGCAAGTGGATCGTCGCGGCATCGGTCGTGGCAATGTTCGTCCTCTCCATACTTGGAATGGGCATGGTCAAGAAGCAGTTCTTCCCGATTTCTGATCGTCCGGAAGTGCTGGTCGAAGTGCAGATGCCCTATGGCACCTCCATCACCCAGACAAGCGCAGCCACCGCCAAGGTGGAAGCCTGGCTCGCCCGCCAGGCCGAATCAAAGATCGTGACTGCCTATATCGGCCAGGGCGCACCGCGCTTCTACTTGGCCATGAGCCCAGAATTGCCCGATCCTTCATTTGCCAAGATCGTGGTTCTCACCGATAACCAGAACGAACGCGAGGATCTCAAGCTGCGCCTGCGTCAGGCTGTGGCCGATGGACTTGCCTCGGAAGCGCGGGTTCGCGTCACCAATTTGGTGTTCGGTCCGTATTCGCCTTTCCCGGTCGCCTACCGCGTCTCTGGCCCGGACCCCATGGTCTTGCGTGGGATTGCCGAGCAAGTGCATCAGGTCATGGATGCCAGCCCGATGATGCGGACCGTGAACACTGACTGGGGCGTGCGTGTCCCGACCCTGCATTTCACCTTGCAGCAGGACCGCCTGCAAGCCGTCGGACTCAGTTCCAGTTCGGCGGCGCAGCAGTTGCAGTTCCTGCTCAATGGCGTGCCCGTCACGGCAGTACGCGAAGACATCCGCAGCGTTCAGGTGACTGCGCGCTCAGCGGGGGCGACCCGAATGGATCCGGCCAGGATCGGCAATTTCACCTTGACCGGCAGTAACGGTCAGCGCATTCCGCTTTCCCAGGTGGGCAAAGTCGAGGTGCGCATGGAAGAACCGATCATGCGCCGCCGCGACCGCGTCCCGACCATCACCGTTCGCGGCGATATCGCGGACGGCCTGCAGCCGCCCGATGTCTCCACGGCAATCACCAAGCAACTGCAAACCATCATCGAGAAGCTCCCCAGTGGTTACCGTATCGTCGAAGCAGGCTCCATCGAGGAGTCAGACAAGGCAACTGTCGCGATGCTGCCGATTTTCCCGATCATGATTGCGGTGACGCTGCTGATCATCATTTTGCAAGTACGTTCGATGGCAGCCATGGTGATGGTGTTTCTCACCAGCCCGCTGGGATTGATCGGGGTCGTTCCCACGCTGCTGATATTTGGTCAGCCGTTCGGCATCAATACGCTGGTCGGGTTGATTGCACTGTCGGGCATCCTCATGCGCAACACGCTTATCCTGATCGGTCAGATCCATCATAACGAACAGGCTGGCCTCGATCCCTTCCGTGCAGTGGTGGAAGCCACGGTGCAGCGGGCGCGTCCAGTCATCCTGACGGCCCTGGCCGCGATCTTTGCATTCATTCCGCTGACGCATTCAGTATTCTGGGGAACGCTGGCTTATACCCTGATCGGCGGCACCTTCGCGGGAACAGTCCTCACGCTGGTCTTCCTGCCGGCCATGTATTCGATCTGGTTCAAGATCCGGCCAGTCACTGTGCAGCGCTAAAGACGGTACTTCACTCAACCATATCAATCGAAAGATCAGCATGTCGAACGCAAAAGTTGTCCTTGTCACTGGCGTGTCTTCTGGTATCGGCCGCGCTGCGGCGTGCGAATTCGTCGCGCTTGGTTGCCAGGTATTCGGTACTGTCCGCAATCTGACATCTGCGCACGCCATCCCTGGCGTCACGCTAATCGAAATGGACATTCGTAACGAGGCTGCCATTGAGCAGGGTGTGGTACAGCTTGTCAGCCAAGCTGGCCGGATCGATGTACTAGTGAACAGCGCTGGCCTAACGCTACTTGGCGCGGCGGAAGAGACTTCGATGGTGGAGGCCCAGCAGCTCTTCGATACCAATCTCTTCGGCGTCCTGCGCATGGTCAAGGCAGTACTTCCCTACATGCGCAGCCAGCGTTCCGGCCGCATCGTCAATATCAGTTCGGTGCTGGGATTCTTGCCGGCGCCATACATGGCGCTTTACTCGGCATCCAAGCATGCGGTAGAAGGCTTCTCAGAGACGCTGGATCATGAGGTGCGCCAGTTTGGTATCCGCGTCAGCCTGGTGGAGCCATCCTTTACCAAGACCAATCTCGATGCGAATGCACCTCAGACGGCGGAGCGGATTGCCGAGTACGGCAAGGAGTTCCAGATGGTCTCCCAAGCCATCCGGAAGAATGTGCAACAGGCTCCCGATCCCATCGGTGTGGCGCGCACGATCACCGCAGCCGCACTGGGTGCGTGGCGGATGAGGCATACGCCCAAGGGCGAGGCCTCGCTGTTGGCCAAGTTGCGCCGTTTCATGCCTGCAGGGCCGGTCGAGAAAGGTTTGCGAAAGACATTCGGTCTTGCTTGATCTATCGATTTCCAGAGGGACCTGGCTCGTTGCCAGGTTCATTCTGCTATCTGATCTTCTAGCTGGCTGGGAATAGCGTCGAAATTCTGACGGGATGGCGCCGCAAACGGCCCCGGGGACGCAGGCGCGCGCCAGCGTCCCCGGGCTTCACTGCGCATCACTGGCGTCACTGGTAAGTGGTCGCGATCTTCTGCGGCAGCGGCACGTTGAGCCATTTCTTGACGATGGCATTGAGTTCGCCGCTCTTCTTGGCGGCGGTGATGGTCCCGTTGACCTTGGCCAGCAGGGCCGGTTCGCCCTTGTTCAGGCCGACGCTGCAGCTCGATTCATGGATGATGTACTTGAGCACCGGCTTGTTGTTGGGCGCCTTCTCGCCCAGCGCATAGGCGACGAAGTCGCCGGTGCCCACCAGTTGCACCTGGCCCGAGACGTAGGCCGAGATCATGGCATTGTTGTCTTCATAGCGCTTGATGGTGGCGCTCTTGGGCGCGGTCTCGGTCAACTGGATGTCCTGGAAGGTGCCGCGAGCCACGCCCACGGTCTTGCCTGCCAGGTCGGCGGCGTTGGCGACCTGGACGGCAGCCACGCCGAACACGCTGTTGTTGTAGGGCGCATAGGCTTGCGAGAAGTCGATCACCTTTTCGCGCTCGGCGCTCTTGCCCAGGGTGGAAATGACCAGGTCGGCCTTGTGCGTCTGCAGGTAGGCGATGCGGTTGGCGCTGGCCACCGGCACCAGTTGCACTTTGACCCCCATCTTTTGTGCGATCAGCCTGGCGACGTCGATGTCCAGGCCCTGCAATTGCAGGTCGGCGTTGACCGAGCCGAACGGCGCAAAGTCCTGCGGCACGCCGATGCGCACCACGCCGGCTTTCTGGATGTCGGCCAGGGCGTCGGCGCGGGCCTGTGCGGCGGTTGCGGACAACAGTCCGAAGGCGATTGCCAGCACCGGTTTGAGGGATTTCATTACGTTGGTCTCCTTGAAGTTATGCATGCCGGGCAGGCTGCGCGGGCTTGCCCCATGGGTCCTGTGTCCGGAAGCGGATGGCCGCCGCGTTGGGCTGCATTGGCCGCAGCGGCCGCGGACGATAATACGCCTTATTCGGGCGTCGGGCACGCCGCGCGCATGCGCTTGCCGGGATGCATTTTTGCGATGGCGCATCGCAAAAAACAGGCGGATTCGGTATCCTAGGGCCAGTCCTATCGGGACGGTTGCGGATGATGGCAGTCGTCTTGAGATGATATTTCCATCCTGACAATCAACGAAGGCGATCAAAGAATGTCGACCTATATCGAGCCCCATACATTTCGTGAACTGCAGGATTCGGAAGTATTGCCCGCGCCGTCCGGCGTGCGGCTCAATATCATGCAGATGTGCCAGCAAGAGGACATATCGCTGCCCGAACTGGTAGCGCAAGTGCAGGGCGACCCGGTGCTGGCCGGGCGCCTGATCCAGATCGCCAACATCCCCAATGTCAACAAAGGGCGCATGGTGGCGTCGGTCAACATCGAACTGCTGCTGCTGATCGGCCTGCACGCCGTGCGCCAGATGGCGCTGGCGATTTCGCTGACGGAGTCGGCGCGCCGCGGCGATTGCAAGGAATTCGACTACGACGCCTTCTGGAGCCGTTCCACGGCGATGGCATGCGCCGGCCAGGCGCTGAGCGAAATGCTGCAGGTGGCGCCGCCGGCGGAGATGTTCACCAACGGCCTGTTGGCCGGCATCGGCCGTCTCGGCCTGGCCTCGGCGCGTCCCAAACGCTATGGCGAAGTGCTGCATGCCAAGCCGCAAGGGCAGCAATTGCTGGAACAGGAGCGGGCGGCTTTCGGCTTCGACCACCTCGACCTGGCGGCGGCGATGATGGAGGACTGGCATTTCCCCAAGCTGTTTTGCACCGCCGTCCTGCATCATGAAAATCCCGGGGCCTCGGGGTTGGATGAAGGCGATCGCCAGCAAATGCTGGCGCGCGTACTGGAACTGGCCGGCTGCGTGGCCGATGTCTGCGTGTCCGACGCCGCGACCCGCAGCCGCTTGCTGCCCCGGCTGCTGCAGCTGGCCGCAGGCTTCTCGCTGCCGCTGTCGAGCGTGGAATACATCTGCTCAAGGGTTTCGTGGGATTGGAGCGACTGGGGCAAGCTGCTCAAGATTCCAACCCAGGTGCTTCCCGAGATCGGCGCCGAGATCGCCGCAGCGGCGCAACCGCCGGCCTGACTCCTGTGGACATCGGCTCGCAAATGGCGGCATGCCGTTCGCGACTTGTCGGAAGATTCGTTGGAAATTGGCACAATTCCCGATTTTGTATTTGAAGCGTCAGCCTTGGGTGCTAGTATGGCGCCGGCCTGGAGGTGGATGCCGGCCGCCGTTCGCCGCAGCTTGCGATACCGGCGCCACTCGTCATCCCGGATGGTCGGCTCGCATTGAATGGCGGCCGCCGCTTGCGCTCCCGCGCATGTCACATCGTCCACTTCCGGCCCGGAATGCGGTCAGCCAGATGCCTGCGGCATCGTGTCCCATCCCTCCAAGAAACCGCGGCGCTTGCCGTCATCAATAACCAAAATAGCGTAGCGGGGAAATGCCATCGGCACCCCGCCTGTCTTGCCGGCTGCAGCGCGTGCGTTGCGGGGGAGCCGGGGGCATCCTGCCATGGATCGCCCGTTACGCTCATTGCTTTATGAACAGGTGGTTTATGAAAAAAATCCTGTGCGCCTCCTGGCTGCTCTGCGTAACGATGAATCAGGCCTTTGCCGCCCACCCGCTGGTCACCGACGACGCCGGCGTGCAAGGCGAGGGCCGCCACCAGATCGAGGTCAACACCGACTGGAGCCGCCAGGCAGGCGACGCCGGCCATGTCGGCGCGTTCACCTATACCTATGGCGTGACCGACAAGCTGGACTTGTTCGCCAACCTGCCGCTGACCTTCCAATCGCCCGGCGGCACCG
The DNA here is from genome assembly GCF_007828355.1 of Herbaspirillum sp. SJZ099. NCBI lineage: Bacteria > Pseudomonadati > Pseudomonadota > Betaproteobacteria > Burkholderiales > Oxalobacteraceae > Herbaspirillum > Herbaspirillum sp. SJZ099. Next base: position 83,736 of record NZ_VIUO01000010.1, read on the forward strand.
GAGTGGGCGACTACTCGCTCGGCGCCAAGTGGCGCTACTACGACCGGGACGGCCTGGCGCTGGCGTTCAAGCCGGAACTGTTCCTGCCCAGCGGCAATGAGGAAAAAAGCCTGGGCAACGGCAAGAGCGGCCTGGGACTGACCGCAATCGCGTCCTACGAGCTTGGCCCCTGGACCCTGCACGGCAATGCCGGCCTGAATTACAACCGCTATCAACTCGACAGCGACGATCACGACAAGCGCAAGCTGGTATGGCGCACTTCGGCAGCGGTCTGGTATGCGCTCGACGAACAGTGGCGGCTGGTGGCCGACACCGGCGTCGCGCAGAACGCCGAACGCGCCCGGCGCACCTGGCCGGCGTATGGCCTGGTGGGCCTGATCTGGTCGCCCAACGATACGGTCGACCTCGACATCGGCGCCAAATTCGGCCTGAACAAGGCGGAAGTCACGCGCCAGTTCGGCCTCGGCGTGACCCTGCATTTCTGATCGCCGCCGGCCGGCTGTGCGGTGCAACATGCGATCGTCTGGAAAGCGCCGCCAAATCTGCTATCTTTGACCCTGGCACAGGGCCAAGCTTAAGGAGACGACATATGGATCTGGTAGAAAAATTCGATGCCAAAGGCAAGACCGGCGCGCCTTACCACGTAGAGGTGTACCAAATCCAGCTGGACGAAGCGGGCACCTCCGCCGCAGCCGGCCAGCGCACCTACCAGCTGACCGACGGACGGGCGCTGGATCCTTTGTCGAATGAGAAGTTCAGGATCGTTCAAACGGGAGAGAAGATCTACCGCGTCTGACCCCTTACTACTGGAACTGCTGGAAATGGAAAAAGCCGGCGCCGCGAGGCGGCCGGCTTTTTCTTTGGCGGCGTCCGGGACGAGCGGGGATCAAGCTGGCGCATGTCCTGCGCCAGCCCGGCGGCGGCTCAAGTCGATCAAGGCATCGCCCAGCGACTCGGGCCGTCCTTCGAACAGGCGCTGCAGGTACTGCGGATCGGCCAGGTAGCGGCATAGCGCATCGCGTTCGCCGAAATCAGTGGCCATCCTCACCGCCGCCAGGATGTAATCGTCCAGCGTGGCGGCGATCGTCCAGCCGGGCAAGCCGACGCGGCGGAACAGGCCTTCGTCGATATGCTCGAACACCTCCGGCCCGGTCTTGCATACACCCGGCAAGCCGACCGTGAAGGCATCGATGATGCCGTTGGTATTGCCGAAGGGGAATGGCGAGAGGAACATGTCGCACTGGTTGAAGATGGACAGGTATTCCTGGTAAGGCTGGTGCGGATACACGCTGGCGCCGGGCACATAACGCAGGATCAGCCGTTGCAGCTGCGGGTACAGCAGGCCTTGCGCCTGGCCGATCAGGAAGTGGAAACGCACCTGTTTCGGCGCTTGCCCGCCGGGCGGCTGCAGCGCCAGTTCGGCGATCTTCTGGCACGCCATCAGGAAGCGCGGATTGAGCTTCATCGTGGTGGCGGCGATGGCGATGTTGACGTAAGGCTTGTCGGTGCGCTCCAGCCTGGGCAGGTTGACGGGAATCGCCGAGGGGCGGTAGGGCTGGCCGTCGGCCGGCAGGCGCAGCAGCTTTTCGCTGAAGCAGGCCGGGTCGCCGACGAAGTCGTCTTCCACGCTGATGTAGTCGATGCGCCTGGAGTGCGTGGTCGCCGGGTGGCCCAGGGCGGCCACCTGCAAGGGCGCCACGCGCAGGTTGGCGGCGAACATGGTGATCGGGAACATGCCCACGCTGGGCATGTACAGCACCCGCGGCCGGCGTTCGGCAGCCAGCGCGCGCAACTGGGCCAGGCAGGACAGCATGTCGCCGGGTTTCTCGAAGGCGACGAATTCATCGAACACCGCGCGCCCCAGCGCGTCGGTATTGGCCTCATAGCCGATGGCCACCACATGGAAGTGGCGGCGCGCCGCTTCCAGCGTCTTGGAATGGGTGCGGTAGATCGAATGGCCGCCGGAAAACCACTCCAGCAACACCAGCAGTACCGGCTTCCCGGCAGCGCCGGTCGATGCGCCGGCATTGTCACCTTCGTCGAAGTTGTCGATATCGCCGATGCCGGCCTCGCGCAGCTTCTTTTCGATCAGCACGTTGATGGCGCCCTTGATGCGGTGGCGCTGCGGCAGGTCGGCGTAGCTGCAATGCATGTAGACATCGTGCAGCACGGCGATGGGCAGGCCGTCCAGGCTGTCCAGTTCCTGCAGGCGCTCGGGCAGCCAGCCGAGCAGGGCTTCGCGCTTGGAATGCGCCGCCGGCGTGCCGAGAAAGCGCGGCGACAGCAGCGCCATGAACAAGGCCGCGGCCAGCGGCTTGTTCTGGCGCCACAGCATGTCCGCATCCAGCGGCAGTTCCGACTCCGGCGAATACAGGATGCAGAATTTCACCAGGTCCAGCGGCTTGACCTGGAAGTCCTTGGCATCCGGCCCGCCCAGGTTGAGCGAGCGCAGGATGTGGTCGCAATTGATGAAAGGGCTGGCGCCGAACAGCGAGGACAGCCAGCGCTGGAAATTGATCAACTGCCCGAAACCGTCCGGGCTGATATGGAAGCTGGGGTCCGAGAACAGCGCCGAGATCGCGCTCGTGATCCGCGTGAGCACATGCTGCTCCAGCGCCGCGGCCGGCACCGCCGGCGAGACCGACAACGAGAAATTGCTGGCCAGCTTGCCGTAGTTGCGATCGATCAGCACCAGCAGGCGCACCAGCTCACGCGCGGCCGGTTCCTGCTGGCGCGAGTAGCAGAGGTATTCGAATTTTTCCAGCGAAAAAACGTCATCGGTGTTGGCCGTCATCGGATCATCCAAAGAATAAAAAAGGACGCACCCGGCATTGTGCCGCCGAAGTGCGTCCGCCGCCAGCGCCACAGCCAGGCGTCAAATCTTCCTTTTGTCTTTTATTGGCCCAGCTTGTAGAACGCCTGGTCCAGTTTCTGCGAGGCCGCGGCCAGCTTGTCGCGCTGGCCCTTCAGCCACAGTTCGTCCTGCGCCAGGCGCGCGCGCTCGGCGCCCAGCATGCGCTCGACTTCGGCGCGTTGCGGGCCGCCCAGGCCGCGGCTGGACTCGATCATGTTCTGCGCCGTCAGCGCCTGGCGGAAACGCTCTTGCGTCAACGGGAACTGCGCATGGTCGAAATCGAAGGCCTTGAGCGCATCGCCGTAGATCTTCTGCACCTGGTCGAACGGGATGTCGGCCGGCTTGATCTTGTTGGTGCGGCCATAGGTCACGAGATCCGAGGCGAAGTGGTGGCCGACGCGGAACGGCACATCCGAATCGCGCTGCAGGATGTCGGCCAGCTCGGTGGTGGTCGAGTAATCGGCATCCACCTCGGCCAGCGCGCGCGCCTTGTCGATCACCAGGTTGCTCATCAGGTCGGCCAGCTTGCCGAAGGAGTTGGCGGTCAGGTCCAGCGTCTTTTCCACCTGGTCGCGCTTGTAGTCGGGCATGCCGGGCGTGACGTTATGCGCTTCGACCTGGAAGGTCATGGCGCCGCCGACCACTTCGCTGGCCTGCAGGCGCAGCACGTTCAGGCCGTAAGGGTTGCGTTTCTGCGGCATGATGCTGGAGGTGCCGGTCAGGCGGCCTTCGCGGATCATGATCCAGGGGTAAGGGTTGTGGTACTGGGTATGCATGTCCTGCACCAGGATGCCCATGGTCAGCGCGGCATTGCTGCAGATGCCGACCAGTTCCACGCCCATGTCCAGCGCGCCCAGCTGGGCGGCGTCATAAGAGTTTTCGACCGGGCCGTCGAAACCCAGCAGCTCGGCCAGCCGGTTGCGGTCGACCGGGAAACTGGAAGTACCCAGCGCGGCCGATCCCAACGGGTTCAGGTTCAGCCGCGCATAGGCTTCCTTGACGCGCGTGGCATCGCGCCCGAAAGCGGCCGCGAAGGCCAGCAGGTAGTGCGCGTAAGTGGTCGGCTGCGCCTGCACGCCGTTGGTGTAGGCGGGCACGATGGTATCCAGGTTGTCCGCGGCCAGCTTGAGGAACACCGCCTTGGACTTGTTCATCTGCTCCATCAGGTTCAGCACGCGCTCGCGCTGCATCAGGCGCCGCGTGGTGGACAGGATGTCCTGGCGGCTGCGGCCGGAATGCATGCGCGAACCGTCCGGGCCGGCGTAGGCCAGGATCAGCGGCTCATATTGCAGGTAGTCGGCGGGACGCTTGGCGCCGGGCTGGTCGCCATCCCTGATCACCTGGTCGACGGCCTTGACGATCTTCTTGCCCAGCGCCGGCGGCACGATCTTGTTCTCGATCGTCATCACCGTCGAGGCCTTGTTCATTTCTCCCAGAAAGTAAAAGTAATCGTGCGGGCCGCCGCTGGCCTTGTCGGCGGCCAGGGCCGGCACCAGCGCCAGGGCGGCGAGGCTCAGTACAGCCAGCTGGCGCAGCTTGCCAGGGGTACGGGTCTGGATTGGGCGCAAATCATTGGTTTTCATTGTCTTGGCTCTCTGTGGGTGACTCGGAAGGGGAAAGGTTGTTGCCGGAGCGCTGGCCGGCGTCTGACGGATTGAGTTGCGCCAGGTCGATGCTGACCCGGTCGCCCTCGTTGCCGATCGGCGTCATGCGCATGGCCGCGGGCGGCGGGGCGATCCAGCCGTTGTTGAGCTGGTTGCTCTGCAGGAAGCCGGTGGCCGATGCGGTGCCGGTATCGGTCAGGATGTTGCTGGCGATGCCGTCCAGGTTGCGCACTACGACGCCTTTGCCGATGGCGGCGATGGTGGTGATGTCGCCCGACTGGCCTATCGGCTTGCCATTGGCGGCACGGGCAGTAATGGACAGGATGCCATCGGTCACGCGCAGCGTGTTGGTGCCGCCGCTGAAACGCAGGCCATAGGCGCCATTGCTGGCGGCGCTGATGTTCATGTTGCCGCTGCCGCCGGTGGCGATGGTATTGAAGCCGTTGCTGCCGGAGCCGACGAAGGAGATGCCTTCGCCCGAGCCGTTGCCGGTTCCCGACAAGCTGATATTGCCGCTGCCCGACAGGATGGACACGCCATTGGCCGCCGCAGACGAAGCCGAGCGGATCAGGATGCCTGCGACGGAAGAGCCGGCGCCGCTGGTTCCGGTCAGCGCGATGTCGCCACTTACCGTGGCGATGGTGTTGGCGCTGGCGTTGCCGGACGGATAGAGGCTGATGCCGCCGCCATAGGCCGAGCTGCCGTTGAGCGCCACCGAACCGCTGCCGGTGGCGCGGATCGTGTTGACGCCGGTCTGCATGCCGATGCCGTTGCCATAGCCGCTGCTGCCGGTGATGGAAAGTTTGCCGTTCTCCACGCTGACGGTAGCGTTGCCGTTGCCATAGAAGGCCACGCCATTGCCCTGGTCGGCGGCGTTGCCGATGAGCGTGACGTTGCCGCTGCCGGTGGTGCCGATCACGTTGGTGACGGCCAGGATGGCGATGCCGTGGTCCAGTTCGGGAACATTGGGCGAATGAAAATTGCCGTTGAGCGTGATGTTGCCGCCCTGCGAGGTGATGCGGTTGGCCGAGGCGGTGCCGTTGCCGCCCAAGGCAATTGCATCCGAGGTGCCGACCGAATCGCCGGTCAGCGTGATATTGCCCGATACGGTGGCAACGTTCACCCCGAGCGAGCCGCCGGTCGAATTGAAGAAGATGCCGTAGCCGCCGAAGCTGTTGGTGCTGTTGCCGTTGATGACGATGTCGCCACTGGTGGTGGCCAGGTTGATGGAGGCGTTGGCGCCGGAAGGGGCGATATCCACGCCGCGCCCCGAGGCGCTGGTGCCGTCCAGGCGCAACTGGCCGCTGCCGGCGCCGAGGTTGATGGCGGCATATTGGCCGCCGGCATCCAGCGAGAGGGCCTTGAAGGAGCCGCTGGTCGTGTTGACCTGCGTATTGCTGGACGTCAGCGTGACGTTGCCGGCGGTGCTGAGGACGTTGATCTGCGCGCCCGGCGCCGAGGCGGTGCCGTTGCCGGAAGCGATCAGCGCCAGGGACGGCGTGGTGCCGCCGGCACTGTTGCCGGTGATGGCGATGTTGCCGTCGGTGGCCAGGCTGATCGACGATGCCGCGCCGCTCGAATTGAGCAGGGTGCCATAGCTGCCGCCGCTATTGCCGGTGACGGAAATATTGCCGCCGGCAGAACGGATGCTGATATTGGAGCTGGCGCCGGAAGAGGCGATATCGACCCCGCGGCTGACGCTGCTGTTGCCGGTGATGGCGATATTGCCGCCGGCGGTGGCCGCCAGCGCCACCGCGCCGTTGCCCGATGCGGCCAGATAGACCCCGCGGCCGCTGCCGGAAAAGCCGTTGCCGTTGCCCTGGATGGTCAGGTTGCCGCTGCCCACGCTGATGTTTTGCGAAGAGGCGACGGCCGTGGAGCAGACCAGTACGCCATAGCCGGAAGTGGCATTGCCGCTGATGCTCACGTTGCCCGAGCCGGTGACGGCGATCGTGTTGCCGGTGCTGAAGATGCGGGTGGCGTTGCCGCTGCCCAGGTTGGTGCTGTCGATGCTGATCGAGCCGGCGCCGCTGGTGACGATCTTGCCGCCGCCGGTCAGCACAAAGGCTTCGCCCGTGCCGCTGGCGCTGGCCTGCAAGGCGACGATGGTGATGTTGCCGCCGCCGGCATCGAGGGTGCTGCCGGAGATTTGGGTGGCGTTGGCGGTGGCGCCGGCCGCCAGCGACGATGAGGTCGCCCCCCGGATGGTCATGCTGCCGCCGTTGGTGCTGATGTTGCTGCCGTTGGTGATGGCTACGCCGGCGCCATTGGAGACATTGGTGCTGGCATAGGAGCTGCCGGGCGAGACCGCGCCGCTGATGGTCAGGTTGCCGCCGTTGGTGGCGATGCTGGCGTTGTTGAGCGATACCGAACCGTTGCCGCTGTTGTTGAAGTTGGAATACAGCGAGACGTTGAGCGACTTGCCATCCGCGTTGGCGATACTGGTATTGGTCATCACGATGTTGCGGTGCGCCTGCAGCGTCAGCGTGGCATTGCCGACCGCCTTCACGTTATCCAGCACGTTGATGTCGCCGGACGTGCCGCCGGCCGACGTGGTGCAGACCAGGATATTGGCGCCTTCGCTCAGCGAGGCGTTGAGCGTGGCCGAACTCAGGTTGGAACTGGCCGAACCGGATGAGGTGAACGGGCTGGTGCCGGTGGCGCCGCCGGCATTGGCGGCGCTGGTGATATTGATGTTGTACGGGTCCAGCAGCCAGGTGCCGCCCTGGCCGGACGCCGCCGACAGGTTCACCGCGCCGAATACGTCGAGGTAGTGGCCCGAGGTTTCCACCAGCCCGCCGGCGCCGGTGCTGCCGCCCCCGGCCACGCTGATGTCGCCGTAGAAGCGGGTGCTGCCGGTCGACCACAGGATGACCTTGCCGCCGTTGCCCGAGGCGTGCGCGCTGGCGTCGATGGAGGCGTTGGCGTCCATGTAGGTGGAGGTGGCCTGGAACACGCCGTTGCCGCCCTGGTAATCGCCGCCGGCCAGCACGGTGCCGCCGCCGGCGTTGCCGGAGGCGTCGATGCGGCTGCCGTCGAACATGCCGACGTATTGGCCGAGCAGCTTCACCGTGCCGCCGGTCTGGCCGGCATCGCGCCCGGAGACATCGATCGCGCCGCCGTTGGCGACCACGCCGCTGTTGCCGCCGTCCAGCACCACCACGCCGTTGCGCTGCTGCAGGCTGGTGGCTTCGATGATGCCGCTGTTGTTGACCACTTCGGCCATCAGGGCATTGCCGGCGTGCGCCGTCATCAGCACGGTGCCGCCGCGGGCCTGCAACAGGCCGGCGTTGGATACGCTGGCGTTGACGGTGGCGTTATTGACCTCCATGTTGATCAGGCCGTCGCCATTGAAGTCGAGCGTGATCTTTTCGCCCGCGCCCAGCACCACCGAGCCGAGCCGTGCGGCGATGGCGCCTTCGTTGCGCACCTGCGCGCCCAGCAGCGCCACATAGCCGCCGTCGGCGGCCGTGATGCTGCCGAGGTTGACCACCGCGCCGCTGCCGCCATCCAGCTCGAACACATTCTTGCCGGCCATGAAGTTGGCGTCGGAGATGTTGAGCGCGCTGGCCACCAGCCCGCCCACATTGACCGAAGCGCCGGCCCCGAACAGCACGCCGGACGGATTGACCAGGTAGACCTGCCCGTTGGCGTTGAGTGCGCCCATGATCTGCGAGGCATCGCTGGACAGCACGCGGTTGAGCGCCACCGACGACGAAGCGGGCTGCTTGAAGTTGACGGTGGCGGCGCTGCCGATGTTGAAGGTATTCCAGTTGGTCACCATGCGGTCGCTGTTTTGCGTCACCGTCATGGTATTGCCCGCGGTCGCGATGGCGCCGCTGCCGGCGACGATCTGGCCATTGCCGGGCAGGGCCCCGGCATCGAGCGCCTGGGCCGACAGCGGGGCCAGGCCGAAGCAGGCGCACAGCGCCGCATGCGCGATCGGGGACAGGGCCGGCAGGCGCGGGGCCGCACGGCGCGCGCGGTGGAACGTGGAAGAAGTGTTCATCGCGTCTCCTCAAAAGGTGTAATTGATGCCCAGGCCGATGGCGCGGATGGTGGTGCCCACGCCCGAGGACAGGCCGCTGGCGCCGAGCACGCCCGCCACCGCATAGTTGTAGTTGGCCAGCGCGTTGTTCCGGAGCACCGTGTACTGCCCGAAGATGCGGGTCTGCCGGCTCCAGGCGTAGGAGAAGCCGTAGGCCTGCTGGCTGGCACCCATGCCGTCGGTGGAGCACTTCACGTTGTTGCCCGAGATCATGCTGCATTCGCCGGGCAGGGCGCGCCCGGCGTTGGCCAGCAGCGTCCAGGCCCCGATCTTGTGCGACAGGCCCAGCATGTAGGCGCGGCGGCGATAGTTGGACAGGTCGGTCGAGGTGGTGCTGGTGTTGATGACGCCGTATTCGGAGTAGGAGAGGTCGTCTGCGATCAGCGATACCTTGGTGGCGCCGAAGTCGTAGCCCAGGCCGTAGCGCAGGCTGAAGTCGGAAGACGAGGTGCCGGCGGTGACCGCGGTATTGCTGCCTACGCCGCGCGCATTGCGGCCCAGGCTGGCGATGCCGAAGTAATTGATGTGCTGTTCGGCGGCGACGATGGCGGTGAGCCCGCCATATTCCCAGCTCAGGCTGCCGCTGTACATGTAGCCGGTATTGACGTCGGCAGCGGCTTTCATGCTGTTGTCCGAGAAAGCCAGCTTGGCTTGCAAGCCATTCCACTTGGGCGTCCAGTAGGCAAACATGCCGGCCTGGCGGCGGTTGAAGGCGGCGTCGTCGTTGTTGGACGAGGAGGCGGTGCCGACCGGCCCCGAGTTCTTGGTGATGCTGGTGACAAAGCCCGGCGAACCGATCAGGTTGTAGTGCGCGGCGCTGGTGCGGCCCTGGAAAGGATCGAGCGAGGTCATGCTCTCCTTCATCGGGGTATCCCAGTTGCCGTACATCAGGGTACCGTAGGCCGGATTGTTGAGCGCTACCCCGGTATTGCGCATGTCTTGCGAGTGGCTCCAGTCGGGCACCGACGGATCGCTGCGGTTGGTGTAGTTCAGGGACAGGCCCAGTTCCAGCTGCCACAGGAATTTCCATTGCTGGTACAACTCGATGCCGCTATGCGCGCCGATGTAGGAGACATTGTCGCGCGCGCGCCAGAAGCTGTTCATGTTGCGGCCGTTGGGCGTGGCCAGCCTGCTCTGGTCGGCTGGCGCCTGCGGCGTGGCGCCGTAGCGGTTCACGTATTCGGGGATCAGGCCCAGCGAGCCGTACAGGACGAATGCGGTTTCCGGCTCTTCGAAATCCTCGCCCTTGCTTCTCAGGTCGCTGGCCAGTCCGGCGAAAGCCTGCGGCGATCCCGATACCGAGACCCATACGCGGCGCGCATTGCGCTGCTCGGTGGCCGGGTCGACGCCGGGCGACACCGCGAAGGCGGCATTCATCACGATATCCTTGTGGTACAGGTTCAGGCCCATGCCATAGCCCGAGCGCGAGAGGCGGTTGGGGCTGTTGTCCCACGGCGTCTTGTTGACGGTGACGCGACCGGCGTCGCCGAACAGCACGCCTTCGGCCACCGCGCCGCCGATCATGCCCAGCCGCTTGCGCAGTTCCAGCCGGGCCAGCACGCCTTGGTCGCCGGCCGCTTCGCCCACCGGATAGGCGCGCACGCCGTTGGGGCCGCCCAGGCTCATCTTTTCCGAGGCATCCAGGTTCTTGTCGGCCCATTGCGCCGACACCGAACCCAGCAGCGCATAGCCGTTGCCCAGTTGCTGCAGGCGCGAGAAGCCGAGGTTGACCTTCTTGTAGTTGCCGGCCGCCCTGGAGGTGATGGCATCCAGCGCGGCGTCGTTGGGCGTTTCCTTGTCCAGCGCACCGCGCCCGGCGCGGATGCTCCACAGGTTGCTGCCGCCGCCCAGGAAATTGTCGCGCCAGTCGCCCGCAAGGCTGGCGCTCCAGAAATTGGAAGACTTGTCGACCACGGTGGCCGAGGTGATGTCCTGGAAGTGGCGGTATTCGGCCGCCAGCCCGAGGTTGATGTTGGCGTTGCGGCTGCGCAGCAGCGAGCTGTTGAGGAAGAAGGTCGAGACCTTGGCCGAACCGCTGGCTTGCGCATCCTTGAGGTTCTTGCCGACGTTGTATTGCAGCTCGGCGAAATTGGCGCCGATGGAAACGCCGGTGGCGCCGATCGGCATCGCATAGCCCAGGCCGGCGATGCGCAGCCCTTCAAACGAGTTCTGGGTATTCAACGTAAAGCTCTCGCCCAGGCCCAGGGCATCGTTCAGGCCCAGCGTGGCGGACAGCCGGTTGGCGCCGGTGTAGTAGTTGCCGTAGTTGTCGAAGGCGGCGCGCGCGGTCCAGGCGGTGGTCTCGGAGAGCATCAATACGATGTCGGCCGCGCCGGCCTGGGCGGAAGGGCGCAAGACTGCGCGCACCGACACGCCATTGATGTCGGACAGGCGCAGCAGCACGCGCTCCAGATCGGCTTCGCGGATCACGCTGCCGGGCGTCAAGGCATCGATGAAGTGCTGCAGGGTGTCGCGTCCCAGCCGCGTGTGCGGGTCGGTTTGCGCGCTGACGGCGCCGATCACGCCTTCGCGCACGCCGATCTGGACCACGCCGCCGGCAATTTCCTGCGCCGGCAGGTAGGCGCGCGCCACCGGATAACCCTCGGCGCGGTACAGCGCGGTAATGCGGGCGGCAGCTTCGCGCAGGCCGCGAAAATCCAGCTCCTGGCCGACCAGGCCGGCCAGTTCGGCCTGCAGCCGGGCGTCGGGCAGTGACTGGTTGCCGGAGAGCCTGAATCCGGCCACATGCACGCGCATATCGCCGGCCGGCGCCTGGGTTTCATCGCCCGGTTCGCTTTCCTTCTCGATGCGCACGCGCGATTGCGGCATGGCTGGAGCGCGTTCCACCGGCGACAGCTGGGGGCGGTTGGCTTCGAACATGCTGCCGGCGGAGGGCGGGGCGCTTTGCGCCAGCGCCGCCGTCGGCATGAATTGGATGATGGGAGCCGCCGCCATCAGCGTGAACATGCGCCGCGCCAGCAAATGCCGGGCGGATCCGGAAAAACGGATCTTTTTCATGGTGTCTCGATTTATAGTTGCCTCAACCGGTCTGGTTTTTATTGGACGTGGACCGGTCCCTCCTCGTGGAGCGCTGTTGCGCTCCGGCCTTGCCTGCTATTGCCGGACGCTTCCTTGGCGTCCGGTCGGTTGTGCCATCACTGCTGCGGGAAAATCCTGCGCACCGTGTCTTCCGAGCGGAACAGCTTGTCGGCCTCGTGGGCCGCGCCCTTGACCTGGAATTCGGGATGCTTCACCGGGATCTGCCATTGGTCCGACAGGAAGCGCTCGTAGCGCACGAAATTAAGCTGGCGCTCGACCCGTGTCGCACCCTGCATCGCGGCGCCGCAGGCCTTGTCGAGATAGCGATGGTTGGGATTGTCGTCGCGCGCGCCGACCATGTAGGTGATGTTGCGGCCCGCATAGCGGCGGAACAGTTGTTCGCCGTCCAGGTTCTGGCGCTTGAGGTAGTCCGGCGCATTCCCGATGCCGTAGCGGTAATTGTCATAGCCTGGGCAGATGATCGACTTCGGCAGGGAAAATCCGTCGCCGTCGGGCCGGCTGGCCTCGAAATAGAGGTAGGACGAGGGGCTGGAGATCACATAGCGCACCGCGATCCCGGCCTGCTGCAGCGGACCGTCGAGTTCGTTCACCACCGCATAGCGCTGCATCAGCTGGGCGCCGGCGGAGTGGCCGATCATCACGATCTCCTTAAGGTCGGGAAAGCGCTGGCGGTCGGCCAGGTAATGCACGATGTCGTCCAGGGCCTGGAAGGAGGTCACGCCATCGACCCCGCGCTCGGAGGCTTCGCCTTGCATCCAGGTCCTGCCGCTCCACAGCGGCATGGCCGATGAGGAGCCCCGGTCGGCCTGGACCATGAAATTGGGCGCGACCAGCAGGGTGTCGGCGGCGCTGAATTGCGCCGTTTTCAGCAGGTGCAGCCCGATCTGGAAGTAGTCGTCCGCATTGCGCTTGACGCCATGCACGAACACCACCGCCCGGACGACATGGGACGGCAACTGCTGCAGGTTATAGTTGGCGTAGACGGCGAAGGAATAGGGCTGGCCGGCGCCGATCCGGATGACCTGGGGGGCGCCGTCGATGGCGTCCGTCCCGGCGGCGCGGGCATGCAGCATCGGCAGCATGAGGGCGAGAATGGCAAAGACTAGGGCGGCGATGCCGGGCGCGAAACAGGCGAAATTTTCCAGCCGGCGCGCCAGTTTGCTGCGCACTTTCACCGTGTATTCAGGCTCGTCAGGTCGGTCAAGCCGTTTAAGCCATTTAAGCGCCAGTGTCTTGCCCTTACCGGAGTGTCTTTGTGCCGCCATATTCCTGAGCCTGCCGTCGTCGGTTGCGTGAGATGGGCAGGATGTGGGCGGCAGGAAGGCGTGCTACTGGGCGTCTCCCTCCGCATGCAGGCATCCTGCTGCGAATTGTTGTTGTCGTTGCGACGGATTATAGGAGCGCGTTTTCACTATGTAAAATATCTTGAATGCCATAGCAGGATACTTTAAAAGTATTAAAAAATGCCGGAAATTATTCTAGAATCTTTCGAGAAAAACCTCTTAACCTGATGAATTGAAATGATTTTTAATGAATTCCTGCGCTATTGAAACATGCCGGCAAGTAGGAGCGGGAAAGAATGGGAAGAATGGGAAGAATGAAAAAAGAGCCGCAATTTGCATTGCGGCTCTTTTCATTTGCACTGGCGCTGCGCATCGTCACGTCACATCACGTTACACGAGGCGCGGCACGCATTCACATCGGTGTGGAATCAGATCGCTTCCAGCGCCTTGTTGAATGTTTCGCTCGGACGCATGACGGCGAAGGTCTTGGCGCGATCCGGCATGTAGTAGCCGCCGATGTCGACCTGCTTGCCTTGCACGCCGTTGAGTTCGGCCACGATCTTCTGCTCGTTCTCGGCCAGGGTCTTGGCCAGCGGCGCGAAGTGCTTGGCCAGTTCGGCGTCGTCCTTCTGCGCGGCCAGTTCCTGGGCCCAGTACAGGGACAGGTAGAAGTGGCTGCCGCGGTTGTCCAGCTCGCCGGTCTTGGGCGAGGGCGACTTGTTGTTGTCCAGCAGCTTGCCGGTGGCGGCGTCCAGCGTCTTGGCCAGGATCTTGGCGCGGGCGTTGCCGGTCTTGATGCCGACATCTTCGATGGACACGGCCAGCGCCAGGAATTCACCCAGCGAGTCCCAGCGCAGGTGGTTTTCGCCGACCAGTTGCTGCACGTGCTTGGGGGCCGAACCGCCGGCGCCGGTTTCGAACATGCCGCCGCCGGCCATCAGCGGGACGATCGACAGCATCTTGGCCGAGGTGCCCAGTTCCATGATCGGGAACAGGTCGGTCAGGTAGTCGCGCAGGATGTTGCCGGTCACCGAGATGGTGTCCATGCCGCGGATCACGCGTTCCAGGGTGTAACGCATGGCGCGCACTTGCGACATGATCTGGATGTCCAGGCCGTTGGTGTCGTGTTCCTTCAGGTAGGTGCGCACCTTCTTGATCAGTTCGGCTTCGTGCGGGCGGTACGGGTCCAGCCAGAACACGGCCGGCATGCCCGACAGGCGCGCGCGGGTAACCGCCAGCTTGACCCAGTCGCGCACCGCAGCGTCCTTGACCTGGCACATGCGCCAGATATCGCCGGCTTCGACGTTTTCTTCCAGCAGCACTTCGCCGTCCAGGGTGACGATGCGCGCCACGCCGTCCTGGGCGATTTCGAAGGTCTTGTCGTGCGAACCGTATTCCTCGGCCTTCTGGGCCATCAGGCCGACGTTGGGCACGGTGCCCATGGTGGTCGGGTCGAAGGCGCCGTTGGTCTTGCAGAAGTTGATGATTTCCTGGTAGATGCGGGCGAAGGTCGACTCAGGCAGCAGGGCCTTGGTGTCTTCGGTCTTGCCTTCGGCGTTCCACATCTTGCCGCCGGCGCGGATCATGGCAGGCATGGAAGCGTCGACGATCACGTCGTTGGGGGCGTGCAGGTTGGTGATGCCCTTGGCGGAGTCGACCATGGCCAGGCGCGGGCGCTTGGCTTCGTCGGCCTTCAGGTCGGCCAGCACTTCGGCCTTCTTGGCTTCAGGCAAGGTGTTGATCTTCTCGTAGACGCCCGACATGCCGTTGTTCGGGTTCACGCCGATCTCGGCAAACAGCTTGGCGTGCTTTTCGAAGGTGTTCTTGTAGTAGGTGCGCACGGCGTGGCCGAACACGATCGGGTGCGAGACCTTCATCATGGTCGCCTTGACGTGCACCGACAGCAGCAGGTCGGTCTCGAAGGCGTCCTGCATCTGCTCTTCGTAGTACTTGCACAGCGCCTTCTTGCTCATGAACATGCTGTCGATGATCTCGCCGGCCTGCAGCGAAACCTTCGGTTTCAGGACGATGGTTTCGCCGGACTTGGTGACCAGGTCCATCTTGACGTCCACCGCGCGGTCCATGGTCATGCTCTTTTCGCCGGCGTAGAAGTCGCCGCCGTGCATGTGCGCCACGTGGGTGCGCGAAGCCATGCTCCACTTGGACATCGAATGCGGATGCTTGCGGGCGTAGTTCTTGACGGCGTTGGGCGCGCGGCGGTCGGAATTGCCTTCGCGCAGGACCGGGTTCACGGCGCTGCCAGAAACCTTGGCGTAACGCTTCTGGATCGCCTTTTCTTCGTCGGTGGTCGGGTTTTCCGGATAGTCGGGGAGTTTGTAGCCGCGGCCCTGCAGTTCGCGGATGGCGGCCTGCAGCTGCAGGATAGAGGCGCTGATGTTGGGCAGCTTGATGATGTTGGCTTCCGGCTTCTGGGTCAGTGCGCCCAGTTCGCCCAGCGTATCGGGCACTTTCTGCTCATCGGTCAGGAACTCGGAGAATTCCGCCAGGATACGCGCTGCCACCGAGATGTCGCTCTCGACGACGTCAATACCGGCTTGCGCAGTGAACTTCTTGACGATAGGCAGAAGCGAGTGGGTCGCCAGATAGGGGGCCTCGTCGGTCAGCGTATAGATGATGGTCGGGTTACCTGTAGTCACGATGATGTCCTTGCTGTTGGTGTGTTGATGTGCTGTGCTGCATGTGCCGTCCCGTCGTCGGCAGGCGGATGCATCGTGTGCTTGTGGCTGAGGCATCCGCATGCCCTTGGCTGGATCGGCAATCTCCTGCCGGCGAACCGTCATTTCCATCGGGAAACGGTTTCCCCCAGCAGCCTCTCGTCTTTCCCTCAGATGCCGCGGCAAAAAACAGACGGTAGTTTACTCCTAAGCGAGCCGAAATGCTTCAACTCTTATATAAGACTTGCAGAATTTTTGCATGGATGTCGAGGCGAATGTTGTCGCAATGTCATCAAGGCCAAAAAAAGGGCCGCAGATGCGGCCCGATTCAATCTTCAATAGTGACTTGCAGGGTTGGCTCAGGCCGGCACCGCTTTGCCCGGCGCCTGCTTGCCCTGGTTGCGGTAGAGGACGAAGGTGGCGATCAGGCCGCACACGGCCGCCGCGCTCATCCAGATGCCGGGCGCGGCCTTGTCGCCGGTGTACTGGATCAGGCCGGTGGCGATGGCCGGGGTGAAACCGCCGAACAAGGCCGTGGCCAGGCTATAGGCCAGCGAGAAGCCGACCGTGCGCACCTCGACCGGCATCACTTCGGTCAGCGCCACCACCATCGCGCCGTTGTAGCTGGCGTAGAGGAAGGACAGCCACAGCTCGACGATCAGCATCTTGCCGAAGGTGGCGTCATGCACCAGCCAGTTCACGGCCGGGTAGGCGGTCAGGATGGTCAGCACGGTAAAGGCCACCAGGATGGGGCGGCGACCGATGCGATCCGACAGGGCGCCCATGATCGGCAGCCAGATGAAGTTGGACAGGCCCACGCACAAAGTCACGATCAGGCTGGCCTCGGTCGACAGCTTCAGCACGCTCTTGCCGAAGGTCGGCGTATACACGGTGATCAGGTAGAACGAGACAGTGGTCATCGAGACCAGCATCATGCCGGCGATCACCAGTTTCCAGTTCTCAAGCATCGAACGGAAGATCTGGCCGGTGGTGGGACGGTGCTTGCGGCGCAGGAACTCTTCGGTTTCCTGCAGCGAGCGGCGGATCACAAACAGCACCGGCACGATCAGGCAGCCGATGAAGAAGGGAATGCGCCAGCCCCATTCGCCCACTTGCGCCGGCGTCAGGGTGGTCGACAGCAGGTAGCCGATGGCGGCGGCCACGATGATGGCGACCTGCTGGCTGCCGGACTGCCAGCTGACATAGAAGCCCTTGTTGCCCGGAGTGGCCATCTCGGCCAGGTAAACCGACACCCCGCCCAGTTCCACGCCGGCGGAGAAGCCCTGCAGCAGGCGCCCGATCAGCACCAGAATTGGCGCCAGCGCGCCGATGGCGGCGTAACCGGGGACGAAGGCGATCAGCATGGTGCCTAGCGCCATGAGCGCCAGTGTCACGATCAAGCCCTGGCGGCGGCCGACGCGGTCGACGTAGGCGCCCAGGATGATGGCGCCCAGCGGACGCATCAGGAAACCGGCGCCGAAGGTCATGAAGGTCAGCATCAGCGAGGCGAACTCGTTATCGCTGGGGAAAAACGCTTTCGAGATGTGGGTCGCGTAGAAGCCGAACAGGAAGAAATCGAACATTTCCATGAAATTGCCGCTGGTCACGCGCAGCACCGTGGAAAGCTTCGAGTGCGAAGATGTGGATGTACTCATGATGTGTGCCTCAATTGTGTGTTTGGCGGACCGTGTATCCGGTCTTGTGCCTGTCTCGGCCGGAGTGGAACCGGTTGTAGTCAGGATCTTTTTAGGTATGTCAGCTATTGCGCCGCCGATTCTATCCCCGAAAACCGGCGCGTGGATGGTACGGCCGGGGCTGCCATGCAGATTTCGGTTTTTTCGATGGCTGGATGAAAGGTTCGGGGGCGGAAAAGGGCCAGGAAAGGGCCTGATGCCGTTCAGTTAAGCCTTCCATCTGCAACTCGTCATCCCGGCGAAGGCCGGGATCCAGTGTCTTTCGTTGCGCCTCAATGGCCGTTGAATGACGAATGACGCGACGCTGGACCCTGACCTTCGTCAGGGCGACGGGGAAATTTCGGCTTAACTGGACGGCATGACGGGAAAGGGCCACTTTCCGCCACCATCCACACAACAAGGCCGGGTTGCGTCAAGGCACGCTTGCCGCATCTGTGATGCAATGGGGCATCTGTTGACGAACGGAAAGCGCGTGACAGCTTGCCCGCATCGTTTCAGAATCCAATGCCCATGTGAGCCATGTGATGAAAGCCCCGCCATGAAGACCGCCGTATTCAGCGCCCGCCGCTACGACCAGACCCTGCTGACCCGCGCCAACGCCGCCGGGCGGCACCAGTTGCTGTTCCTGCAGGACCGCCTGAGCCCGCAGACCGCGGCGCTGGCTGCGGGCTGCGACGCTGTCAGCGTCTTCGTCAACGACGACGTCGGCGCCGAAGTGCTGGCGCAGCTGGGCCGCCAGGGCACGCGTTTGGTGACCACGCGCTCGACCGGCTTCAACCACATCGATGCCCGGGCCGCGTCCAGCCTGGGCATTGCGGTGGCGCGCGTGGCCGATTACTCGCCGCATTCGGTGGCTGAATTCGCGGTCGGCCTGTTGCTGGCGGTCAACCGCAAGATCGCGCGCGCCAGTATGCGCACGCGGGAAGGCAATTTCGAACTGGACGGGCTGATGGGGTTCGACCTGCACGACAAGACCGTGGGCGTGATCGGCACCGGCAAGATCGGCGTCATCTTCGCGCGCATCATGGCCGGTTTCGGCTGCACGGTGCTGGGCAGCGACGTGCACCGCAATCCCGAGTTCGAGGCGCTGGGCGGGCGCTATGTCGACGTCGCCGGACTGTTCGCCGCCAGCGACGCGGTCTCGCTGCATTGCCCGCTGACCGAGGACACGCACTACCTCGTCAACGCGCAATCGCTGGCCGCGGCCAAGCCCGGCTGCATCCTGGTCAACACCAGTCGCGGCGGCCTGGTCGATACCGAAGCGGCGATCGCTGCCCTCAAGAGCGGACGCCTGCGCGGGCTGGCGATCGACGTGTATGAACAGGAAGCCAATCTGTTCTTCCAGGACCTGTCCGCCACCGTGATCACCGACGATGTGATCCAGCGCCTGGTGTCTTTTCCCAATGTCATCGTCACCGGCCACCAGGCTTTCTTTACCGAAGAAGCCATCGGCCAGATCATGGACACCACCATCGGCAACCTCAGCGATTTCGAAGACGGCCTGGATCTGGGGGCGCGTCGCGTCACCGGCTGAGTCATCGGTTGAGTCACAGGCTGAAGGCGCCATGCAAAACGCCCGGCGCATGGCCGGGCGTCGGTATGGCGAAATGAGGCGAGGCGCGCCGCGTCAGCTTGCGGGCTGGCGATCCTCGGCCGATGCGGGACGTATCGATGCGTCTTGCTCATCCTCACGGCGATAGGCCAACTGATACAGCAGCGGCAAGACCAGCAGGGTCAGCATGGTGGACGACAGGATGCCGCCGATCACCACCGTCGCCAACGGCCGCTGCACCTCGGCGCCGGTGCCGGTGGCCCGCGCCATCGGTGGCGGCCAGCTCATGCCTTGCGGCCGACAGCGTGGGGTTATTGTCGTGCGCCAGGCGCTGGGCATCGGCCAGCGTCAGCGGCGGTTGGCTGGCCGGGCAGGCGGCGCCGGCCAGTACCGCATTGGCGTGCGCCAGGATGGGCGCGGCCTGCAATAGCAGGGCCGTGGCCAGTCCCGGCACGAGGGCGTGCTTGAACATCGAATTCTCCAGGATCAAGGGAAGGATTCGGCGTGCGGACAAGCTCTTGCCGCCGACGGCATTGCCATCGGGCGCAAGTCTTCAGGGAAGAGGGAAAGGGAGGCTCAGAGCCGGGCCGCAACGCCGCGCGGATGCGCGGCCAGCCAGCCGGGCTCTTCGGGATGGTCCGGGATGTGGGAAGAAAACGCGATGGTGAAACCGGCTGGCGCCGGCGATGCCGCGCGCAGCAAGCGCCGGTCGGCGGCGGCCGGATAACCCAGGCTGCCGGCCTGCATTTCGCAGCTGCTGCAAAAACCTGCGGCATCCTTGGCGCCGGTGTTCTTACCGGCTTGCACGGCATCGTCCAGGCCGTCCGCCTGCGGCTGCAACTGGTGGTGGCCAGCATGCCGCGCCAGCGTCGCCGCATGTTCGTTGTACGGCCCGACCGCCGCCCAGCACAGCTGGATCAGCGTAATCGAAAGCAACAGGGCCGTAAGCAGCTTTTTCATGCGGGCGAAGGAAAGGGGCAGCGGGAGAAAACGAAGACCGCAGCGATTCTACCTGCGATTGTGCGGCGCTTCAATTTTCCCTGCGCGAGCTGGCGCCGGCATTAGGTATTCAAACCGGATCTAGAACCGCATCCTGAGGCCGGTCGTGGCAGATACGTAGTAGCTGCCCTTGAAATCGCTGTCGGCGGTCACTTCTCCGTAGACGCTGTAACGCTTGCCCCACGCATAGTTCCCGCCGACGCCCAGCCCGCCCCAGGTGCGTCCTTGACGCGTCTCGAGCGGCGTCCCCGCCACGATCACCCGAGTGCCATCGAGGAGCTCGCGCTTGAGATTGATCAAGCCATAGAAATTGAGCTGACGCAGTTCTCCGGCCGCGTCCGCGTCACCGCGCTGGTAATCGAAGGCGAGGCCAAACCGCCCCTGCAGGCTTTCGCCCTTGTCGCTGTCGACCTGCGCATTGAACCGGTCCTTGAAGCCAAAACTAGTCGAGGCATAGCTTAGCTGCGCCTGTGGGATGACAGAGAATCCATCCTTGAGCGGAAGCGCGATGCCGGCTTCGATGCTCGCGGCATAGCCGCGCCCGGGCTGGCCATTGACCAGGGAGCCGGCGAGCCTGGAGCCCAGATCGCTGCTGGACCAGGTGGCCTGGAGCTGCGTATCGACATACGCGCCTTGCTGGCCGTACCAGGTGAGGGTAGTGCCCACGCCATAGTATTTGGTGTCGATGCTGCCGTCGCCGTAGATCGAGGCTACCCGGGTGTCGGCGGTGCCGTAGCGGGCGGTCAAGCCACCCACCACGCGCGCGCCGTCTTTTTCGCCGGACAAGATGCGATCCACGCCGAACTGGGCCTGCCAGCTATCGATGTCTTGATGGCTGACGCTGGTGGATACCGATGGTTCAAGGTGGCTTGTCTTGCCTTCGATGCGCCCCCAGACGCCATCCCGGTCGCGGTCCGTTGGATCATAGCGCCGATTGCCGACGCGCTGGCGCAAAGTCGGGACGTTGCTCAAGCCCAGCAGTGTCGTGGCGTATGACTCATAGACAGGGGCGCCGGGTTGGTAGAGCGGGCCGTTATCGGCAATACCGCCGGCAATGCCGGCTGCCAGCAGCGATGAGCGCAGATACCAATCGCCGTCGGCCGCATCTTTCTGCAGCACGTAACCATATGCGCCGGCGACCAAGGCGGATTGACCGTTGATGACGTAGTTTCCATTGGCCAGGTTGAATTGGCCGTTTGAAGCGCCGTTGACTCGCACTACCTGAATCCCTTGTTGCGTCTGGGCGCCCAGGCCGCCGACATTGATTACCGTGACTGGCGTTGCACCCGCGGTGCTTCCGGTGACTACCAGGCGATCGGTCGGGGAACTGTCATCTCCCAGTTGGGTTTTGATCTCAAGGCCGCCGCCCGCAGGCAGGTAGTTGCCGGCGATAGTCAATGTTCCGAAGCTGTTGCTGTGGCCAGGCGCGATCACGCCGCTGTTGGTGGTCGGCCCGACTTGGCCTATACCTGTGAGCCGGCCGGCGGATGCGATGTTGGTCGGGCCGCCTAGCACGCCATCAACCTGCAGCGTCCCGGCCTGGACCTCGGTGTTGCCTGTGAAGCTGGCGCTGTTGCCCGTGAGGGTCAGTGTTCCAAGGCCTAATTTGTTAAAAGTGGAGGTCCCGGTAAAGACAGTACCGATATCAATATTATGCGTGTTGGTATCGAACCAGGCGCCTTCGGCGCCCACGGTCAGTGCACTGAAGCCATTGAGGAAATTGGTTTCATTTCGTGTCGCACGCAAAATACCGCCATTGAGATTGAGAATGGCGGCGGCGCCGGTTCCCTTGATCACCGAGCCGGTCTCCAGAATGCCGCGCCCACTCGCATCGCCGAGCAGATTCAGCGTTCCGCTGGAGGTACTCAAGCGGGCGACATAGGTGTCGCTGCCGACCTGGATCAGGCCGCCTTTGTCGATGGTTACTGTGCCCAAGCCTTCGTAACCGACAGAAAGGAAGTCGCGGATCGTCCATGTCGAGAGGTTGCCGGTGCTACTTGAAATATTGACGATGCCCGTACTGCCGGCGACGTAACCGACATAGCCGGCTGCATTGCCGCCGCCTGGCAGACTGGTCGTTACCGCGGCGCCATCGAGAATGTTCAATGTGCCACTGCTAGTACCCGAGAAACCTAGATAGATATTATTCCCGGCGGCCCAGGTCGAGGCTCTGCCGCTGCCATCACGGCCTGTAACGGTAACGGTGCCGGTACCAGGGCCAGAGCCGTTGTCAAAGCCAATCAATCCCTGGTCGCTACGCACCAGGCCGCCGTTCTGGATAAGCAGGATACCCGTGCCGGAGCCGCCGACTACAATCGGAGAGGAACTGGTCCAGGTAGAGGGATTGCCAAGGGCATCGCCACCAGTGACAGTCACCGTACCGGTACCGCCATCCATCCCGATCATGCCGAATCCGTTGCTCACGGTACCGCCGCCGGTAAGCGTCAGCGTGCCGGCGGCGCCATCTCCGACAATGAGGTCACCGCCGACAACCCAGTCCGGCGTCACAGTGGGGCCAGGAGTCACGGCGCCGGTGCTGCTCACCGATTGCGCATACGCTGGCGGTATGTCCGCAGTCGCGGCGACCAGCGTGACGATCGCGGTGGTCAAAAACAAGGGCCGGCGGAAACCGGCGGCATGGGCGCCGTCCTTTACCGTGCCAGGCGTCATGGTATCCCCCCTTTTTTTATTTATCCGTTCAACGCGCGTATTGCAGCGCGGCTGCGCCGTCCAAGAGTGATGCATACGCTTGCGTCAAATGATAGTCGGCTGGGATTTATTGTAAATAGTTAATAATTAACGTCAATCTTTATCAAGAAATGGCTGCCGTCCTTCTGACAGCGCGATCAAGATTGCCGAAGATGCCAATGAGACATCTTCCTTTTCAATCGCCGGCATCCAATGACGATTCCGGTCAGCGACAAGCAGAAGCCGCCAAGGCTCAGGACGATCAGCGTCGCCTCCCGCAGCCAGCCGGCGGCGAGCATGAAGCGCAGGTCCCAGCTGTGCAGGAAGCTGAACAACCAGCGGCCGATACGCTGGGCGCGGTCTGCGCTCAGTGCGACCTGTCCGCTGGCGACATCGATGTAGACCCGGGTGGCGCCGACGTCGCCGAAACTGAGCTTGAGCACCGGCAGCTTGCGCTCCGAGCCGCCCATCATGGCTTCCGGATCGCGGCGGTAGTAGTAGGCATCGTAGACATGCATCAACCCGGCGCCCGAGACTGGCGCCGGCAGCAGCACGGAGGCAGCCTGCTCCAGTCTCGCCAGAGGCCATTGGCGCATTACCGACAGCCTTGCGCGCTCGGCCGTGACAATGCGAGTACGGTCGTTGGCGTCCCGCGCCAGCACGAACGGTTCGCCGGCCAGATTCTTCCATTCCAGCTCCACCGCATGGAAATCGTCCTGTTCCAATGCGAGCAGCAGGTCGCGCGGACTTGCATCGAGATGGCGCTCGCCCGGCGATGCCCCGGCATATCCGGCCAGATCGGGGCGCTGGGAGGGGGAAAAGGCGTTCAGCGGGTTCATCGACATCAGGCCGCTGAAGATCCAGGTCAGCGTGATCGCGGCGAAGCCCAGGCCGAGAATGTGATGCCAGCGCATCCACCCCGGCAAGAAGGGCGAGTGCGAACCGGATTTGTAGGGACGGGCAAAGCGCCAGCGCCATAGGCCGACCACAATGCCGCTGCAGGCGACCAGTACGCAGCCGGCCGACAATACGATGACCGTCCAGGTCCAGAGCGGGTCGCTGGAGCGGTTCTTGAACAGGTACAGCCAGTGCAGCCAGGCGCCGGCGAAATTCCACAGCCGCTGCAGGCGCGGCGCCTGCATGACGACCTCGCCCGTATGCGAGGAGACGTACAACAGCGTTCCTGCGGGATCGTCCATCTGCACCATATGGAGCGGACGATGGGCGTTGAGGCCGCCGGAGTGCGTCCATCGATCCTCGTTGACCGTGCCGAGATAATCCGATCCGGCTGCCGGCATGAACAAGCCGGCGGCGCGGCGGGCGGCCTGCGCATCGAAACTGTCCAGGCGCTGGCCGCTGACCGCATCCACGCTGGAAAGCGTTCCGTCGCGCAGGTACAGGATGTATCGCGCCTGTCCGGAAGCGGCATTGAGCACCAGCCGCGAGACATCGCGACCGGCCAGCGCCTGCGATGGCCGCAGGGCGTCCGCGCCGGTCAGCGGCGGCAGCGCCTTGAGCCGGTCCCAAGGCGTGAGCTTGGGATAGCCGACAAACAGCATCACCACGCCGCTGGCAAACCACAGCGCCATCAGCAGGCAGCCGGCGACGCCGCACCAGCGGTGCGTCAGATAGGTCCAGCGTCGCAGGTGTGACGAGATCGTGCTCATCGCATTCAGAAACGATGATTCATCGTCAACTGCACTTCACGTCCGGGACCGTACAACCACTGGGTATTCGTGTAGTACGCGGTGGTGAAGTAGTGCTTGTCGAACACGTTGTTGGCGCGCAGCGTGAGCGTGGTGGCTTGGGTGGCCTGCCACTGCAGGGCCAGGTCGGTGCTGGTGTAGGCCGGCAGCTTCAACGTGTTGGCATTGTCGGCATAGCGCTGCCCCACGTATTGCAAGCCGCCGCTGGCGGTCCAGGCGGGAATGAAGTTCCAGCTCAGCCAGACGTTGGCCAGGCGCTCGGGCACATTGGGCGGGACATTGCCGCTGCGCGAGACCGCGGCGCCGCCCACCGACTCGGCGAAGTCGTCGAAGCGCGCCCGCAGCACGGTGGCGTTGGCGTCCAGCTTCCAGTTTTCCGCGAACGCCAGCGCCAGGCTGGCCTCGATGCCGCGCGAGGATTGCTGGCCGACTTGTACGCTCAGGCTGGGATTGGACGGATCGCGGGTCAGCAGATTGTTCTTGCGGATGTCGTAGACCGCCAGCGTCCATTCGCCGCGCTTGTCCCAGAACACCTGTTTGACGCCGGCTTCGATCTGCCGGCCGGTGGATAAACTGAATTTGCTGTTGGCCTGGGTCATGAACAACATGCTGCTCACAGGGGCGGCCGCCTTCGAATACTGCCCATAAATACTCAGATCGGGCGTAATGGCGTAAACCGAGCCCAGGCGCCAGCCGAGATTGGAAAAGCTCTGGTCGAAGCCGCCAGTGCCGTTAACCAGATCGGCGCGTGAGATATCGGAATGGTCATAGCGCAGGCCGGCCAGCACGGTCAGCTTGTCGGTCAGGTCCAGCTTGTCTTCGGAAAACACCGAGTACTGGGACGCCCGGGTGCGAAAGCGCGGGAGGAACGCGGGTACGCCGACGCCGCTGGCATAGGCGCCGGGATCGAAACTGTAGGGATTGACCGAACTGAAGCTGCCGGCATAGGTGTTGTTGGTGTGCGTGAACGAAGCGGAGTTGATGTCGAAGCCGACCGACACCTGGTTCTTCAGGCCGAACACATGGCCTTTGAACGTGGCATCGGTAGTATTGCCCGTCTGCGACTGGTCGTGGCGGATTTCGGTCGCATCGCCGCGGTCGACCAGGCCGGTCGATGCGTTGTAGACATAGCGCTCGGCATTGCGCCAGTAGCGGTTGCTGTTGATCTGGTACAGCCGCGTGCGGATGGTGGTGTCCGGGTTCGGCGTCCATTGCGCCTCCAGCTGGGCCCAGCGATCCTTGTAGTCGATGGTGCCGTCGCCGACGTTGTAATTGCGCTCACGTATGGCGTCGAGAGGCTGGCCGTTGACCAGCGGCGTACCGAAGTAGGCCATGGGCCGCTGATGCCCCTGGGCATAGCTGAACTGTACGAAGAAATCCGGATTGACGTCCAGGCGCAGCGCGCCGGAGAAGCTCAGGTTGTTGGAGTTGCCGCGGTCTACCCAGCCGTCCGAGCGGTCGCCGCTGATGTCGAAGCGATAGGAGAGCATGTCGTTGATTGCGCCGCCGCTGCCCAATCCCAGTCGCTGCGTGTTGCGGGTGCCGACGGTGGCCTGCACCTCGTTTTCGATCTTGCCGCGCGTCGGCTTTTTCGGCACCACGTTGACCACGCCGCCGATGGCGCCATCGCCGTAGATCACCGAGGCCGGGCCGCGCAGCACTTCGATGCGATCGATGCTCCAGGTGTCGAACGGATAGGTGACGCCCACGCCGCCGTACTGACGCACGCCGTCATACAGGCGCATGACCGACGTGGCGTCGGTAAAGCCGCGCGCCGACAGTGCGCTGCCGCTGTTGCCGGGGTGTCCCATGCTGCTGTAGCCGGGCGCGCGGGTGATGGCATCGGTGATGCTGGCGTCGCCGCGTTCTTCCAGCTGTTTGCGCGTGATGATGCTGACGCTGGCCGGTGTTTGCATAGGCGTCAGATCCAGGTTGGAACCGACTGCGACCGGATTTTGCAATTGCGCCGGGCTTTGGGCGGATACCGTGATTTCCGGCAATGCGGCGCCGACATCCTGTGCCTGGGCGGTGCCTGCCAGGCACAGCAAAGGCAGCGCGCAGGGAGCGCAGGCCAGGGTGCGGCGCAGCTGAAGATGGAGGAGGGCGAGGGTTCGTTGTTTTTGTATGGCGTTCATGTCGATGTCAAAGCAGGGGAGGCCGTCTTCGGGCAGGCCGATGGACGGCACGGAGGCCGGGCGCGATGCGCAGCATCGGCATCGGCGTTCATATGGCGTATGACGCATGGCGGCGTGACCGGGGAAATGGCACAAATGACACGCCGGAAATGCATGCTCAGGACATGCTGGCGGGCGGTCCGCGGGAGTGCCGGCTCAGCCAAGGTGGCGGCGAGCGATGAGTGAAGCTGCTTGGTGATTGCACGCGCAATGGGCGTGCGGATGGCTGCGGCAGGTCGAAGCGCGCGGGTATTGCATGAGCGATGTCCTGCTTGCTGCAGAAGGCGCAGTGCGTGACATGGGCGTTCGCATCGTTCTTTCCGGGCGAGCCTTGGTCGGCAAGGGCCGCCGTCCCGGAGACCGAGCAGATGTCGATCCACGCCTGCATGCCCGGCGCGGCGCCGGCGCGCGCATGCATCGTCCCGGACCACAGCATTGCCAGGATGGAGGCAATGGTGATCCAGGCGATAAGGCGCAGCTTCGGCAAGGACATTTGCATGGCCGCAGATTCTAACGCCGGCGGCAGCGGAGTCGTGGAATCCGGCTTGACCGGAAAATCGAAGAAATTCGAGCCAAAACCCTTGCTGCCAAAGGTTTTGCAAGGATTTACAAGTTCCGAGGGAGGGCGCCTGATGCGACAATTTGCCGCGGCCCGGGGATGGTCACGGGCAGGTTAAGCCTCCCGGCGGCCCTTTGCCAGGCGCAGGCCTGATGGCATCAGAGGAGTTGGCGTGTCTGGGCGAGGGGCGATGAACGCTGCCCATCCAAAATGTCGGGAAGAATGGTCTCGATACAGTCGGCCAACGCCTCAACTCTTTCGCCCACGGTTCTTCCCAGCGGGGTCAAGGAATATTCCACGTGGGGCGGCACAGTCTCATAAGACTTCCGATGAACCAACCCGTGTGCTTCCAGGCGCTTCAAGGTTTGCGACAACATTTTTTCGCTTACGCCACCGACCATTCTGCGCAGCTCGCTGAAACGTCGAACGTCGCCCATCAGAACGATGAGTAGCAATGTGCCCCAAGGACTTGTAACGTCTTTGAGTACCTCGCGACAAGGGCAATCGGTTGATGTGAGCCCCCCGCGTCGGACTTGCGCGGAAAAAGACTCAGAGGCGATCGGTTTGGGTTGCATTGCCATCTCGACACTAACCTTTCGGTGCGTACTTACGGAATGTAAGGTAATGAATTATTGTAAGTGCCCTACGCAACCACACCAAGGAATTTGCCATGATAGTTGTTACAGGAGCCACAGGGCAGCTCGGTCGTCTGGTCATTGAAAACCTTTTACGCACAGAACCCGCATCAAGCATCATCGCAGCAGTTCGCAACCCAACGAAGGCGACCGATTTATCGGATCGCGGCGTCCAAGTCCGCCAGGCTGATTACACGCAGCCTGCGTCGCTTAGGACAGCGCTTGCCGGCGCGGATAAGCTATTACTTATATCTTCGAACGAACTTGCGCCCGGACAACGCGCCTCTCACCACCAGGCTGTAATCGACGCGGCGATTGATTGTGAAATCAAGCTGATCGGATACACGAGCGTACTGCACGCCAATACATCCCCGCTGGGATTGGCGGCCGATCACGTCCAAACCGAGACGATGCTTAAAGCGTCAGCCATCCCATTCGTTGTCTTGCGCAATGGCTGGTACACCGAAAATTACACGATTTCAATTCCAACGGCGCTGGCGCACGGCGCGTTGATGGGCAGTGCCGGCGACGGACGAATTGCATCGGCTGCGCGGGCTGACTATGCCGCCGCAGCTGCGCTGGCGATGACGCTTCCCGATCAGGCCGGACGGGTCTATGAACTGGCGGGGGACACGGCCTATACCTTGTCGGAGTTCGCGGCCGAAGTCTCGCGCCAGTCAGGCAAGACAGTCAATTACATCAACCTGCCGCGTGCCGAATACAAATCGGCGCTTGCCGGCTTTGGCCTACCAGAACCAATCGCGGATCTGCTTGCAGATTCTGACAGCGGCGCTTCGCAAGGCGGCCTTTTCGACGATACGCGCCAGCTCAGTACATTGATCGGACGACCAACAACACCGATGGCGGAGACGATTGCCGCGGAACTGACGCATAAATAACTGCTGGCATCACTGCTGGCACATTGTCGCCAAGTCAACGCCTTGCCCACCAGCGTGATGCGCCGCATTGCGCTGATCTGTTGGTTGCACTCAGCCTCTGCCGCGTCGCGGCTTGGCTGATTGCCACTTGATTGATTTAGCTGACGGTATCGACGATCGGTTGTTTGTTTCTTACAGGAAGTTTCAATGGGTATTCGATTTCTCAAGATCGCGGCGATCTATCTCTTCGTCGGCGCGTTACTTGGCGGCTATATGGGGGCCACCGAAAACTTTGCCTTGGCCCCAGTCCATGCACATCTCGCCTTGCTAGGCTGGGCTTCGCTCGCGCTTGCAGGGTTGATCTATCACCTTTACCCGGCGGCGGCGCTGACGCCGCTCGCGCGAATTCATTTCTGGCTGCACAACATCGGCCTGCCATTCTTCATGCTCGCTCTCGGCTTGGTGCTTACCGGTCATACGGCGGCAGTTCCAATCGTATCCATCTCTGCCGCTAGCGTCATTATTGGCCTGGCAGCGTTCACCGCGAACGTTTTGATGAATGTGAAAGCCAATAACCAAGAAGAAGTAGGGCGGCGAACGCCGCTTTGAATCGCCTCGGAATTTGAGGGGGCTCCAACTCTTGAGAATCAAGATTTTTGATCCTCGCGGCGTGTCGCTACCCGTGTCGACCAGAGCAGAATGTGAAAGTCCAATTCTAAAAACCGCAGCGTCTTTATGTCTCCCATGAAATAAAGACGGCGTGCTTAAGGACTTTCAGCTTGATGTGCCATTTCCGGCCTTATTCCTGCCTTATCCCGGCATGGCCTCATGTAGGCATACCCCTTCCAATTGATAATGGTTCTTGTTACTATTAAAGCGTAATTAAAACTCTAAGTTACGGCGTACACATTTTTAAGAAATAACCGCCAAACAGACAGCCATAGCCTCGCTCCGGCCTTGCCGCGCCCGACGGTCTTTAGCCATCCAAACAATCCGACCACGCTCCGTGCCGCCCCTATCGTGTCGCGCAGGATAGGTAGCTGAGTAAAAGCCTCGCCGCTTCACTCCCGCTACTCCTGGGTACAACCAGGCGCGCCCAGAGGGCGCACACGCGTGTGTTTGCAAAGGGAGAAGCGCTATGTCCGAGCATACCGAGCCTATGGAGTTGAGCCTTCAGTTTATGGCTTGCCGTGCGCAGCTGCGCGATGCAGCCGCACGCATTTTGGGATGTCGCCAGCGTGCAGAAGATGTGGTGCAGGACGCCTGGTTCAAGATCGCCGAATTGCCTGAGGATTTCTCCGTTCGCCATCCGAAGGCCTTCCTGCTCCAGGTCGTACGCAACCTGGCGATCGATCGCCAGCGCCGCATGGCGATCGAGTCCTTCATGTTCGCCGAGGAAGAGGAGGGCATGGACGTCATCTGCCATCAGGCAACGCCTGAGGGCACAAGCATTTCGCGCCAGGCCCTCGTGAGCGTGGCCCGCGCCTTGTCGACTCTGCCCGAGCGCACGCTGCGGGCCTTCGAACTGCATCGCCTGGATGGCTATACCCAGCGCGAAGTGGCTGAACACCTAGGCGTTTCCACCACCCTGGTCAACTTCATGATCCGGGATGCGATGCAATGCTGTCGCAAGCAAGTCGCCTGAGGCGCCAAGGCATCCGTGCCGGCCCAAATCCAAGAAACTATAAATTTATGCCGTCGTGGTTCGTCAGAATAAACAAGAGTGATTCGCATTTGCATGTTGCAATGTGAATAATTCGCAAACCTGGTGAACGGCCTGAGCACGTTCGCCGCGAATCAAGAAAGATGAGGCGAACGATGAGCTTTGATCGTGAAGACGGCGTATTCCGCGTGCTGGTCAATGAGGAAGAGCAGTATTCCCTGTGGCCCGACTACAAGAGCATCCCCGGCGGCTGGCGTGATACCGGCGTGAGCGGCAGCAAGCAGACCTGCCTGCAGCATATCGAAACGGTGTGGACCGACATGCGTCCGCGCAGCCTGCGCGAATTCATGCAAGGCCAGGGTCAGGCATGATCACGCTGTTCTGCCTGCCGTGCGCCGGCGGCAGTGCCAGCATGTACTTCCCCTGGCAGGCCGTGTTGCAAGGCGTGGCGCGACTGCAGGCCATCGAGCTGCCCGGCCGTGGCCGTCGCGTCCGCGAGGCGCTGCTGCAAGACTATGGCGTGCTGGTGAATCGGCTGGCCGATGAGCTTGCCGGTGCCGCAGCGCCATCCTCCGGCTATGTGCTGTTCGGCCACAGCATGGGCGGCCTGCTGGCGCAGGGATTGGCGCGGGCGCTTCCGCAGCGCGGCTGGCCCGCGCCCCATGCGCTGATGATATCGGCCTGCGCCGCGCCGCCGGCGCGTGAGTGGATCGCCCCGGATGACTCCGATGCCGCCCTCATCGCGGCCATGCGCCGCCAGGGCGGCACCCGCGACGAAGTCTTCGACTGCCCCGAACTGCTGGAGCTGGCGCTGCCGGTGCTGCGCGCCGATTACCGCGTATGCGCCAGTTTCCAGGCGCAGCGTCCGGCCGGTGAAATGGCTGCCTTGCTCGACCTGCCCGTGCATGTCTATGGCGGCGTCAGCGACCCGGTGGGCGCCGCGCCGCTGCAGGCCTGGCAGCGCGAAACCCGCGGCCCCGTCACGCTGGACTGGTTCGATGGCGGCCATTTCTATCTGCAAGCCCGGCAGGACGAGCTGCTGGCCCGCCTGCGGCGCCATCTTCAGACGCATGCCAATAATTCCACCCCCGACGCCGATCATGCCGCAGCGCTTGCCCACGCCTGACGGCATTCCCGCGCAGATCGAACTGTGGCAGGTCGCCTTCGACCTGGACCATGGCGATGACGCAGAGGATGAGCTGGTGCTGAGCGCGCAGGAGCAGGCCCATGCGCGCCGCTACCGCCGCAGCGACGATGCCCGGCGCTTTCGCTGCATGCGTGCGTTGCTGCGCCGCCTGCTGGGCGAACGCCTGGGCTGCGCTGCGCAAGCGGTGCCGCTGGTGCGCAACGCCCATGGCAAGCCACAGCTGGACGGGCCTGGCGGCCTGTCCTTCAATGTCTCGCATGCCGGCGGCATCGGGCTGATCGCCATCGCGCCCGGTCTGGCGCTGGGCATCGATGTCGAATGCGGCATCGCTGCCGGGCCCGAAGAGTTGCTCGGCATGGCCAGGCAGGTGCTGAGTCCGCATGAATGGGCGGCATTGCCAGCCCCATTGGACGGGCCGCAGTTCCTGCGCCACTGGGTTGCCAAGGAAGCCGTGCTCAAGGCGCTGGGCCTGGGTATCGGCGAGCACCTGCAATCCATCGACATCGACCTGGAGACGCACCCGCGCTACCAGGTCTTCCACCAGCAGCCGCATTGGCCCGCGCCCGCGCGGCTGCATGCAAGCGCCTTGTCCACCTGGCCCGGCCACGCTGCCGCGCTGGCCTGGATCGACGCCTGATTCCGGAGAATCGCCTTGATCACCGCTACTACCGCCACCATTGATACCCCCTCCCTGGCGCCGCTGGTCTTCAGCCGCCATCCCCGTCCCGACGCCGGCAGGGACGCCTTGCCGGTGCTGCTGCAGCCACTGCACCCCGGCCAGACGCTGGCCCAGGCCGGGGACGCGCTCTGCGGCCAGATCGAGGCGCATCTGCGCAGCGTCGGCGGAGTCTTGTTGCGCGGTTTCGAGGTGCCCAGCGTGGCCGACTTCCAGCAGTTCGCCGCCAGCTTCGGCGATCCGCTGCTGCGCTACGAATTCGCCTCCACACCGCGTTCCTCGGTGGCCAATGGCATCTATACCTCCACCGAATATCCGGCCCACCAGCACATCCCGCTGCATAACGAGCAGGCCTACACGCGTGAATGGCCGATGCGCATCTGGTTCCATTGCGTGACCGCCTCGCCGGCAGGGGGCGAAACCCCGATCGCCGACAGCCGCGCGATCTATCGCAGGATGCCCGCGGCCATTCGCGAACGCTTCGCCCAGGGGCTGCTCTACGTGCGCCACTACAGCCACGACTTCGACCTGCCATGGCAGGACGTCTTCGGCATGGAGACGCGCGCCGAAGTGGAGGCCTTCTGCCGCCGCCAGCATATCGAGTGGCAATGGCTGGACGACGATGGCCTGCGCACGCGCCAGCGTTGCCAGGGCGTAGAGCGCCACCCGGTCACCGGCGAGATGGTCTGGTTCAACCAGGCGCACCTGTTCCATGCCTCCAACCTGGCGCCGGAAGTGCGCGCATCGCTGATCGACCTGGTCGGCGAAGAGCAGTTGCCGCGCAACGTCTGCTGGGCCGATGGCAGCGCCATCGACGACGCCATCCTCGACCAGGTGCGGGAAGTGCTGGCCGCCGAAACAGTGATGTTCCCGTGGCAGCCGGGCGACGTCCTCATGCTCGACAACATGCTGGCGGCCCACGCCAGAACGCCGTTCTCCGGCCCGCGCAAGGTGGTGGTGGCGATGTCGCGCTCCCATACCAATCTCGACTGCTCTTTCCCCTCGATTGCCACGCCATGACGATTACCGCAGATTCCCCCGACCGCGCCGCTCACATCGTCGCCCGCCTGTTCCAGCTGGCGCAGACGCGCCCGCATGACCTGGCGCTGACCACGGTCAACGCCGAAGGCGAGCGCGCCTTCACCTACGCCGAGCTGGCCGACGCCGTGCGCACGCTGGCCGCGCGCCTGCAACAGCGCCATGCACCGGGCGCGCGCGTCTTGCTGCTGCTGGACAACGACCATCACTACGTCATCGCCTTCTTCGCCTGCCTGGCCGCGGGCCTGATCGCGGTGCCGCTGCACCGCCCGGAATCGATGCGCCAGCAGCACCTGCAGCGCCTGGCCGGGATCGCCGACGACGCCGGCGCCACCTGCTGGCTGGTCACCGCCGCCGTGCGCGACGCCTTGCAGGCCGCGGCTGCGCCGCTGGCAGGGCAGGCCACGATGCTGGCCGTCGATGCGCCGCAGGCCGGGGAGGGCGTCTTCCGTGAACACGCGATTGCTCCCGCCGACGTCGCCTTCCTGCAATACACCTCTGGCTCCACCTCGCGCCCCAAGGGCGTGATGGTCACCCACGCCAACCTGATGGCTAACGAAGCCGCCATCGAGGAGCGCCTGGGCGTGCGCAGCGATGATGTGTTCGTCAGCTGGCTGCCGCTCTACCACGACATGGGCCTCATCGGCGGATTGCTGCAGCCGCTGTACCGCGGCATCCCGGTGGTGCTGATGTCGCCGGCCTTCTTCCTCGAACGTCCGATGCGCTGGCTGGAAGCCATTGCGCGCCATCGCGGCACCATCAGCGGCGGTCCCGATTTCGCCTATCGGCTGTGCGTGGACCGCATCCGCGGCGAGCGTGCGGCGGGGCTGGATCTGTCCTCGTGGCGGGTGGCGTTCTCGGGCGCCGAACCGGTGCGCCACGATACCCTGCAGGAGTTCATCGACAGCTTCGGCAAGATCGGCTTTGCCGCCGACGCCGTCTATCCCTGCTATGGCCTGGCCGAATCGACGCTGCTGGTCACCGGCGGCCAGCGCGGCCGGGGCATGCAGGTCACAGCGTTCGATGCCGAGGGCTTGCGCCAGGGACGTGCCGATGCCATTGAGGCCATTGATACCATTGATGTCATCGATGCGGCGCCGCAGGCGGTCCATCTGGTGGCCTGCGGCATCTCGCCTACCGGCCATGCCTTGCGCATTGCCGATCCGGCCACCGGCGCCGCGCTGGCCGACGGCCAGGTCGGCGAGATCTGGGCCGCGGGCCCCAGCATTGCCGCCGGTTACTGGCGCCGCCCGGACGACAGCGCCCACGCCTTCGTCGAACTGGACGGCCAGCGCTGGCTGCGCACCGGCGACCTGGGATTCTGCCGCGCGGGCGCCTTGTTCGTCACCGGCCGCAGCAAGGACATGATCATCGTCCGTGGCCAGAACGTATATCCGCAGGACATCGAGCGCGCCA
The DNA here is from genome assembly GCF_007828355.1 of Herbaspirillum sp. SJZ099. NCBI lineage: Bacteria > Pseudomonadati > Pseudomonadota > Betaproteobacteria > Burkholderiales > Oxalobacteraceae > Herbaspirillum > Herbaspirillum sp. SJZ099. The sequence goes on from NZ_VIUO01000010.1 coordinate 118,085, forward strand.
TCGAGAGCGAGGTCGAACTGGCCCGCAAGGGCCGCGTGGCGGCTTTCGCCATCCCGCGCCAATGGCATCCGCAGGGCGTGGAAGGCATCGGCGTGGCGCTGGAAATCTCGCGCGGCGTGCAAAAGATGGTCGCGCCGCAGCAACTGGTGGAAGCGCTGCAGGAATGCATCGTACAAACCTGCAACGAGGCCGCCAGCGTCATCGTGCTGCTCAATCCGGGGGCCTTGCCCAAGACCTCCAGCGGCAAGCTGCAACGCAGCGCCTGCCGCGATGGCTGGCGCACGCAGAGCCTGGATGCCTATGCCATCCAGGCCTTTGGCCGTCTGCAGGGAGGCGCCGGGCAGACGCCTGCCGTCTCTCCAGCGGCCGCTGGCGACAGCCCGGACACCGCCGCTCTGCGCACCCTGTGGGAGCGCGTGATGCACACCCCGGCGCTGGCCGGGCAGTCGCATTTCTTCCGCCAGGGCGGCAATTCGCTCAAGGCGGTGCAGCTGGCGGCGGCCATCGGCGAGCACTGGCAGATCGATTTTCCGGTGCGCCTGATCTTCGAATACCCGCAGCTGGAGCAACTGGCCCAACAGTTGCAGACAGTACGCCAGAACGCGCCGCGCCAGGCGCCTGCCGTCATTGCGGCCCTGACCGAGACCCAGCGCCAGGCGGGCCTGCCGCTGTCGCCGGCCCAGCATTCGCTCTGGACCACCTGGCAGCTCGCCCCCGACAGCCCGGCCTACAACATGCCGGGCATCCTGCATCTGCAAGGCGCGCTGGATGTGGCGGCGCTGCGCCGCAGCCTCGATGACCTGGTCGCGCGCCATGCCATCCTGCGCACGGTGTATCGCGTGCAGTCCGACGGTATGCCAGTACAACTGGCCCTGCCGGCCCGCCCCGGCATACTGGAAGTGTTGGGCGACATGTCCGTCGATGCGACGCAGGCGCGCGCATGGCTGGAACAGCGCGCCCGCCTGGCGTTCGCGCTGGCGCAGGAGATTCCCTTGCGCGCCTGCCTGGTGCGCATCGATGAACAGCGTCATGCGCTGGGCATCACGCTGCACCACATCGCCGCCGATGGCCAATCCCTGCCGGTATTGCTGCAAGACCTGTGCGCGCTGTATGCGTCGCATAGCCAGGGCCAGCCACTGCCGGCCGCGCCCGAGTTGCAGTTCAGCGATTACACCGTGTGGCGCCAGCAACAGCTGGACAGCGCAGAGATCGCGCGCCAGTTCGACTACTGGCGCACCCAGCTGGGCAGCGAGCACGAAGCGCTGCCGCTGCCGGACGGCCGCCGTCAGACTTGCTCCGAAGAGGGCCTGCCCGAGGCGCGCCATGCGTTCACGCTGCCGGCCGACATCACACGGGCGCTGCGCGAATTGTGCGCGGCACAGGGCTGCTCGCTATACATGGGCATGCTGGCCTTGCTGGACCTGGTGCTGTATCGCGCCACCGGTTGCAGCGATCTGCGTGTGGGCGCGCCCATGGCCGAACGCAGCCATCCGCAGACGCGCGCCATGATCGCCTATCTGCTCAACCTGCAGGTGTTGCGCACTCGTCTGGACAGCCGGCTCGGCTTCGACGCCTTGCTGCGCCAGGTGCGCGAGACGGTGCTGGCGGCGCGCCAGCACCAGGATGTGTCCTTCGACATGGTGGTGCAGGCCCTGCAACCGGAGCGGCAGCCGCATGTGCATCCGCTGTGCCAGGTCAAGTGCACCGAACGCGAAGCCTTGCCGGTGTGGCAGGCAGGCGCGCTGTCGTTGCAGCTGGAGGAATTGAGCGGGGGCGAGGCCCACTTCGATCTGAGCCTGGATTTCAGCCTGGAGGGCGAGGAGCTACGCTGCCTGTTCGCCTACGCCAGCACGCGCTGGACGCAAGAAGAGATCGGCCAGATGGCGGTCGCCCTGGGCGGATTCGCCGCCCAGGTCTGCGCGGCGCCGGCATTGCCCCTGGGCCGCCTGTCGTGGCCAGCGGCGCCGGCGCCGCTGCTGGCGCCGCCGGCCGAGTGCGCGGCCATCGACAGTCAGGGCGATGTGATTGCGCTGTGGCTGGCCCATGCCGGGCGCGCACCGCAGGCGCTGGCGGTGGCCGATGAGCGGGTCAGCCTGAACGCGCAGCAGTTGCGCGCCCAGGTCGAGCAGTTGGCGCGCCGGATGCGCGCGCTGGGTGTGCGCGCCGAAGATCGGGTGGCCATTGCCAGCGGCCGGCAGGCCGAGTTCGTCGTCGCCGTGCTGGCCTGTCTGCGCGCTGGCGCCTGCTATGTTCCGCTGGACCCACAGTTGCCGGACGAGCGCCTGGCCTATCAGCTCGCCGACAGCGGCGCCTGCCTGCTGCTGGCCACGCCCGAGGCTGCGCGCCTGCGCAGCTTGCCGGGTGCGCCGGCGCAATACCTGGCGATTCCCTCGGCCACTGTCAGCGCCGAAGAGCCGACGACGCTACAGGAAGACTGGCCCGCGGCACACCCGCAACAGGCGGCCTATCTGATCTACACGTCCGGCTCCACCGGTCGCCCCAAGGGCGTGGCGGTGAGCCGTGGCGCGCTGGGCAATTACGTGCAGGCGCTGCTGGCGCGTCTGGCGCTGCCGCCAGGCGTGCGCAGCATGGCCATGGCCTCGACGGTGGCGGCCGACCTGGGCCATACCACCTTCTTCGGCGCCCTGTGTTCCGGCCGTGCGCTGCAGCTGCTGCCAGCCGAGGCTGCCTTCGATCCGGCGCAGTTCGCCGCCTTCATGCAGGAGCGCGCCGTCGATGTGCTCAAGATCGTGCCCAGCCACCTCCAGGCGCTGCTGCAATCTGCGCAGGCCGCGCAGATCCTGCCGCGCCATACGCTGGTCGTCGGTGGCGAAAGCACCAGCCCGGCCTTGCTGCAGCATATCTGCGCGCTGCGCCCGGACTGCCGGGTGGTTAACCACTATGGCCCGACCGAAACCACGGTGGGCGTGCTCACCCAGTTGCTGGGCGCCGATCAGCCTTTGCCGCTGCCGTTGGGCCAGCCATTGGCGCAGCTGAGCCTGCAGGTGCTCGATGCCGATCTCAACCCGGTGCCGCGCGGGGCGGCGGGCGAACTGTATATCGGCGGCGCCGGTCTGGCACGCGGCTACCACGGCAAGCCGGGCGCCACGGCCGAGCGCTTCATCGCCGATCCGGCCGGCCGCGGCGCGCGCCTGTACCGCAGCGGCGACAAGGTCAGGCTGGATCGCGCCGGACGGCTGGTCTTCCTGGGCCGTATCGACGATCAGGTCAAGATTCGCGGCTACCGTGTCGAACCGCAGGAAATCGGCGCGGTCCTGCGCACCCAGGCGGGCGTGAGTGCGGCTGAAGTGCTGGCCGTGCCTGGTCCCGAGGAGCGTCTGCAACTGTGCGCTTATGTGGTCGGCAGCGCCGATCCGGCGGTTCTGCGCAGCGCCTTGGCGGCACGCCTGCCCGACTACATGGTGCCGGCCCACTTCGTGGCGCTGGCGCAGTTGCCGCTCACGGCCAATGGCAAGATCGACCGCAAGGCCTTGCCGTTGCCGCAGGAGGGCAGCCAGGGCAGCGCAGAACTGCCCCGGCAGGATAGCCCGCAAGAGGGCGCCGAAAGCGTGATCGCGGCGATCTGGGAAGAGGTGCTGGGGGTGGCCCAGGTGAGCCGTCATGATAATTTCTTCGCCCTCGGCGGCGATTCCATCCTGACGCTGAAGATCGTTGCGCGCCTGCGCAAGGCCGGCTGGCGCATCACGCCGCGCCAGCTGATGCAGACGCAGGATCTGGCCGCCGCCGCCGCGCTGGCGGTGCCGCTGGAGGCCCAGGGCAGTGCGCCCGCCGCCGCACTGGCGGCGGCAGCGGAAGGCCCGCGCCCGTTGCCGCTCACCCCGATCCAGCAATGGTTCTTCCAGCATCACGCGCAGCCGCCGGCCCACTGGAACCAGAGTGTGCAGTTGGAAGGTCCGGCCGACACCCCGGTCGATCGACTGCGCCATGCCGTCGACCAGTTGGGCCATCTGCATGAGGCGCTGCGCCTGCGCTTCCGCCGGAGCGATGCCGGTGCCTGGCAGCAAACGGTGGCGCCGCATGCAGGTGAATGCTTCGAGGCCCAACAAGTGGCCGACGCGGCTGCGCAGCAGGCGGCGATTGCGCGCGCCCAGCGCAGCCTCGATCTGTCGCAGGGGCCGCTGTGGCGGGCGCTGTGGCTCACGCGGCCGCGCCAGTCGCACGGCATGCTGGTGCTGATCGCGCATCACCTGGTGGTCGATGGCGTGTCCTGGCGCATCCTGCTGGAAGATTTGCTGAATCTGCTGCAAGGCGCGGCGCTGCACGAGAGCAGCAGCGGCTTCGGCGCCTGGGCCAGCGCCGTGGCGGCGGCCCGCCTGAGCACTGCGGAGCAGGCCCACTGGCAAGCACTGGCGTCGACCGGCGACGAGGATCTGCCCTGCACCCCGGCGCACAGCGTCGGCAAGCGTGCCGACAACACCATCGCCCGCAGCGCGCGCGAAGCCGTGGTGCTGGATCGCGCGAGCACCGCCTTCCTGCTTGGCGAGGCCCATGCCGCCTACCGCACCCGCATCAACGACATCCTGCTTGCCGCTGCCGCCCAGACGCTGTGCGAATGGGCGCAGCGCGATCGCATCCTCATCGAGGTCGAAGCGCACGGCCGCGAGGAATTGCCCGGCACCAGCGGGGACGCGCCGGATCTGAGCCGCACCGTGGGCTGGTTCACCGCGCTCTGCCCGGTGCAGCTGACGGTCTCCGACAGTGCGCCGGCCATCTTGCTGACGCAGACCAAGGAGCAACTGCGCCAGTGGCCCGGCCAGGGCCTGGGCTATGGTCTCTGGTGCAGCCAGAGCGGGCAGGCCGGCGTACAGCCGCAGGTGAGCTTCAATTACCTGGGCCGCTTCGATGCGCTGCCCGAGGCCTCGGGCTGGCAGATGCTGCCACGCACGGCGGCGCTGGCCGATCTGGAGCGCGATCCGGCCAGCCTGCGCCGCTGCCTGCTGGACCTCACGGCCATGGTCGCCAATGGCCAGCTGCATCTGGAATGCCTGTATTGCAGCGCCTTGCACCAGCAACCCGAGATTGCCGCATTTCTGCAGCAATACCTGCAGAACCTGCGTGCGCTGCTGGCCCATTGCGCCGAGGTGCGCGGCCTGGCCACGCCGTCGGATTTCCCGCTGGCGCGCCTGCAACAGTCCCAGCTCGACACCCTGATGCACAGCCTGCCGGCCGAACGTGTCGCCGATCTCTATCCGCTCTCGCCGATGCAGGCCGGCTTGCTGTTCCACGCCATGCTGGCTCCGCAGGGCGGCGCCTATCTCAACCAGTTGCAGGTGCGCCTGCACCGCCTGGAAGTGGCGCGCTTCCGCCAGGCCTGGCAGACCGTGCTGGAACGTCATGACATCCTGCGCAGCGGCTTCCTCGTGCACAGCGATCAGCCGCTGCAATGGGTGGCCCAGCACGCCATGCTGGCCATCGACGAATACGACTGGCGCCAGCGCCCCGATCTGGATTCGGCCCTGCAGGCTCTGGCCGCCACCGAACACGCGCGCGGCGTCGATCTGCAGCATCCGCCGCTGATGCGCCTGAGCCTGGTGCGGGTGACCGATCAGGTGCATCACCTGATCTGGACCCGCCATCACCTGCTGCTGGACGGCTGGAGCACCCAGCAACTGATCGGCGAAGTGCTGCGGCTCTACCGGGGCGCGGTTCTGCCCACGCCGACGCTGCGTTATCGCGACTACATCGCCTGGCTGCAGCAGCAGGACCGCAGCAGTGCCGAGCAATTCTGGCGTGCGCAATTGGCTGGCATCGAAGGCCCGACCAGCCTGGTCAATGCGCTGCCGCCCCTGCAGCAGCCGGGCCGGGGCCAGGGCAGTTGCCATGCCACGCTGGACCTGCTGGCCACAGCGCGCCTGCAGAGCTTCGCACGCGAACATCAGTGCACCCTCAACACCCTGGTGCAGGCGGCCTGGAGCCTGGTGCTGGCGCGTTATTGCGGCCAGTCCACGGTGGTCTTCGGCGCGACCGTCGCGGGCCGCCCCAGCGAACTGGAAGGTGCGGAGGATCTGCTGGGCCTGTTCATCAATACCGTGCCCATCGTGATCCGCCTGCAGCCGGAGATGACAGTGCAGACCCTGCTGCAGACGCTGCAGGCCAGCAATCTGGCCGTGCGCGAGTTCGACGGCACGCCGCTCTACGACATCCAGGCCTGGGCCGGACGCGCGGGACAATCGCTGTTCGACAGCATCCTGGTGTTCGAGAACTATCCACTGGATCTGGCCCTGCAAGCCGAGCAGCAGCAGGGCCTGCGCCTGGAGGTGCTGCACAACCGCGAAGAGACCCATTACCCGCTGACCCTGATCGCCACGCTGACCGAACGGCTGCAGCTGGAGTGGCGCTACGACGCCGCGCTCATCGCGCCCGCCAGCGCGCAGGCGTTGCGTCAGCTGACCGAGTCGCTGCTGTTGCAATTGGCCGGACATCTGCACCGGCCGCTGGCCGAACTGGCCTGTCAGAGCCCGGCGGAACAGGCGGCAATGCTGGCCTTGTCGCGTAATCCGCAAGTCCATGAAGCCGGCAACGTGCTGGCGCTGATCGAAGCGCAGGTGCAGGCGCATCCCAAACGGGCCGCCTTGCGGGTGCCGCATACCGGGCAAACGCT
>NZ_VIUO01000011.1:0-122694 GCF_007828355.1 Herbaspirillum sp. SJZ099
CACACCCAACCTCCACCGCCAAACCCGCGCCAGCACTGGCGTTGCGGCACGCCTCGTTGTACGGAAATAATTCAAAAAAAATGCCCGCCCCTAACGGGGCGGCCCCGGCTCTTTTTCTGCCCGCTCAAATAACGGCTTCAAGCGCCGCCATCAACGGCTTAGCTGGCCTTGACGGTAAGCTCGCTCTTCACATCCTTCACACCTTCGATCCCGGCGGCCAACTGCAATGCATGCTGGCCGACCTCAGCGTTGGGCACCGTTCCCTTGAGCGTCACCACGCCATCCTTGGTCGTCACCTTGATCTTCATGGCCGAGACCTGCTTGTCTCCCACCAGTGCCGCCTTCACCTTGGTGGTGATGACCGAGTCGTCTATATAGGCGCCGGCTTTCTGGGTCGCCTTGGGCGAATCGCCGGTATCGGCCGCCCGCACGGCCGGGGCCGCGGCAACGGCGGCAAACAAGGATGCGGCAACCAGCTTGGCAATGAATGCAGTCTTTTCCATGATGGGTTCCTTATATAGAGAGAAGAAAAACGGTAGGCGCCTTAACGGCACCGCCTACCCTGTTCTTCGCAATCCCCGTGCCACCCACCAATTTCTTCAATGTTTTCAATGGTTTGGAAAACAATCTTCGCCTATGTATACGCGCCAACCCGGCCCATAGACCCGGTTTTCGTCGCCCCTGGGCGACAATTCCGCCACCCGAAATTGGTAAGTCATTGATTTATAAGGAATCATGTCTGTCGCTCTGCGATGACGCTCTCTTCTCCGCCCCGGAACATCCGCGGATCGAGCCCATTCTTCTGCAACAGCCAATAGAACTCGGTGCGATTACGATCAGCCAGACGGGCGGCATCCGACACATTGCCGTCGGTCAGCTTCAACAGGCGGATCAGGTAATCCCGCTCGAACTTCTGCTTGGCCTCGGCATAACGCAGCAGATCCAGCGTCGGCGCGCGCAAGGCGCGCTGCACCAGCGACGCCGGAATCAGCGGCGTGGTCGACAAGGCGCAAACCTGCTCCACGACGTTATAGAGCTGCCGCACATTGCCCGGCCAATGCGCCAGGCTCAACAACTCCAGCGCATCGGGAGCGAAGCCGGTCAGGTGCCTGGCGTACCTGGCCGCGGTCGTCTTGAGGAAATGGTTGGCCAGCAGCGCGATGTCTTCGCGCCGCTCCTCCAGCGACGGCAGGTGCAGCGCCACCACATTGAGCCGGTAATAAAGGTCTTCGCGGAACTGCCCTTCAGCCATGGCCGCCTCCAGGTCGCGGTGGGTCGCCGAGATGATGCGCACATCCACGCTGCTGGGCTGGTTGGCCCCGACCTGGCGCAGCGTCTTCTCCTGCAGCACGCGCAAAAGCTTGACCTGCAAGGGCATCGGCATATCGCCGATCTCATCCAGGAACAGCGTGCCGCCATCGGCAGCCTGGAACAGGCCCTCCCGGCTGTCCATCGCGCCGGTGAACGCGCCCTTCACGTGGCCGAACAGTTCGGACTCCAGCAACTGCTCGGGAATGGCGCCGCAATTGACTGCGACAAAAGGTTTCTCCGCACGCTGGCTGGCGCGGTGGATGGCGCGCGCCAGCAGTTCCTTGCCGGTCCCGCTGTCGCCGCGAATCAGGATGCTGGCATCCGATGCCGCCACCAGCCGCGCCTCGGCCAGCAATTCCGAGACCCGCTGGCTGCGGCTGATCAGGTCGGATCGCCAGGCCTGGTCTTCCGTTTCGCATGCCGGCGCGGAAAGGCTCAGGCCCTGGGCGACCTTGTCCAGCAACAGCGTGCCGTCAAAAGGCTTGGTGAGATAGGCGAAGGCCCCGCGCGTGGTCGCCTCGACCGCGTCGGGAATGGTGCCGTGGGCCGTCAGCAGGATCACCGGCAAGGTCGGATGGCGGCTGCGGATCTCATCGAACAGCGCCAGGCCGTCCATGCCCGGCAGCCGGACGTCGGTGATCACCAGCGACGGCAGCGCGATGGCCAGTTGCGCCAGCGCCGCCTCGGCGCTTTCCACGGCGACCACGCGGTGGCCGCTGGCGTTGAGGCGCAGCGTCAGCAGGCGCAACAGGTCGGGATCGTCGTCGACCAGCAATAAGGGGGAAGAATGTCCCATCGGGGCTCCTGTTCCTGATATGGGGAACGGGCCCGACGGGTGATGGCGCTGTTACTTGCCGCCGGCCGGCAGGCTCCGCTCTATGTTCTTGAGGGCCTCAAGCTTGTCGTTGAGCTGGTCCACCTTGCGTTGCGCATCCTTGAGCTGGATGGATGACTTCTCGGCGTTGTCGGCCACGCGGCGCAGATCGGCGTAAGAGCTGACCAACAGTTGAGCCAACGGCTTGAGCTTCTCCGCTTCGACGCTGTTATCGGCCATGACGTTCCACAACTGGGCTTCGGCCTTGGCCAGGTCGATGGGATCGCGCGTCATCGACAGCGCCATGGCGCGCCGCACGTTGTTGGAAGGGCTGGCCGGATAAGCATTGATGCGCTGCAGTTCGCGCCCCAGCTCGGCCGCCGGCATCTTGCGCAGCACGGCGTTATAGGCCAGCAGCTCATCGATGTTGCTGGCAGCGTGGATCAGCTTGATATTGGCGGTCGGCGCATCCGGCTGCGCGGCGCAAGCCGCCAGCAAAAGACAGCAGGCCAATAGCAGGATTTTATTTTTCATCAGGCAACTCGATTCTGAAATGCGCCCCGCTTTCGCACGGCATCAACTGCACATAGCCGCTGTGCGCCTGCACGTACTCGCGCACCACCGACAGGCCGATGCCATTGCCGCGGCGCGCGCCGGTCGGCTGGTGCAAACCCTGGTAGAACGGTTCGAAGATGCGGTTGGCGTCGGTCGGCGCCACGCCGGGGCCCTGGTCGATGCATTCTATGCGCACCATCCCCGGCGCATCGGACAGCAAGAAACGGATGAAGCCGCCTTTCGGGCTGAAACGCACGGCGTTCGACAGCAGGTTGCCCAAGACAATCGCCATCTTTTCCGGATCGACCACCACCGTGCGCGCGGCTCCTTCGATCTCCACCTTCAGCTCGCGCGCCAGCCATTGCAGGCGCTGGTCGTCGATCACCTTGTGCAGCAGCGCGCGCAGGTCGACCGGCACCGGCTGGATATGCTGGGCATCGAAGGAAACCTCGTTATAGCGCAGCAGGTCCTCGATCTGCGTTTGCAGCGCCTGCGTATTCTGGCGCAGGATGCGGGCGATCTCACGCTGGTTGTCGGTGAGCTCGCCGGCCACGCCATCGTCCAGCAGCGCCGCCCCTTCGCACAAGGCCGACAGCGGCGTCTTCAACTCGTGCGATACATGGCGCAGGAAACGCGATTTCTCCGCCTCCAGATCCGCCAGGCGCTGGCGCAACCAATCCAGTTGCTGGCCCAGGCGGCGAATGTCGGCCGGGCCGTGCACCTCGATGTGCTGGTCGAACCGGTTATCGCCCAGGCGGCCGATGGCCTGCTCCAGCTGCGCCAGCGGGCGCGACAGCCACAGCCCGAAGCCGAACGCCAGCAACACCGCCAGCAGGATGGCGCCGACCACCTGCAACGTCAGCATCTGGCGCTGCTGTTCAAGCGCGGCCGAGAGCGCATTGTTGCGGCGGTCGACCTCAAGCCGGCTTTCCTGCGTCATGCGCTCGTTCAACGGCGGCAGGCGCGCAAAATCCTGGAACACCTTCAACTGCTCGGACTTGTCCTTGCGCGATTCGGAATCCAGCACTGCCGCCGCCTCGTCGGCATACACGCCCCACTGGCTGAAGATATCGCGCGGCGCCATCGGCAACGAATCGGACAGCTCGCCCAACGCTTCCCTGGCCTGGTCCCGCGCCTCCACGAAACGGTCGCGGAAGGCCGGATCGTCCAGCACCAGGTATTGGCGCGCGCTGCGTTCCATCGCCACGGTGCGCTCAGCCAGGCGTTGCGCGGCCTCGGTCAGCTGCACCGCCTGGCGCGCGGTGTCGCTGCTGTTGGTGGCCATGCGATCCAGCGTAAACAACGCATGGACGGATGTCGCGCTCAACAGCGCGGCGATCAGCAGGAACGCGGCCAGCAGCAACTGCCGGAACGACAATCCAAGATAGCCCTGCCGGGCGGCAGGCTGTCCTGCCAGATCAGAGGTGTGCTCGATGGCGTTCTGCATGCGATTGATCAGGGTCCTCACAAGACTTTCGGTGTAATCCTGGCGCTCAGGCCTTCTCGGAAACCTGCTTACGCCCGCTCCGCAAGCCGTACACATATGCGTTCAGGATAAGGGCATGGCGCAAGGCTCAGGCAAACCGTAGAGCCGGAATGCTGCACCGGCCTGAAAGAATTGTCCAACGGTTCCAGCAGGGAGCGCGGACATGGCTTCATGCCCTTCCCGCATCCGGGCCGCCCATCGGCAACACACCATCGCTCTTTTGTTTGTTATCGGCCGACGGCTGCCGCAGGAAAGCCTGATGCGGGCTCCCATTGTAATCAAGATGAGCTTATCGGAAAAATTTCTATGCGTTGCCATACCGGCAACACATGAATCCCTTGCGAAGCGGCGAGGCCGCCATGACGATGGCCCCATTGACCGATGGCGCCAGACGGCGCCCTCAAGCCTGCGGGCCGACGAAGTCCAGAAGCGTCATGGCCACCACCTTGGTGGCCTTCTTCAAATCGTCCAGCGCCAGGTTCTCATCGGCCTGCTTGGCATTGGATTCCATCAGCGTGCGCGGGCCGGCGCCGAACAGCACCACCGGGATGCCATGCTCGCCATACAGGCGCGCGTCGGTATACAGCGCCGAACCGTTGGTAGTGAGCGTCTCGCCCATGACTTCCTGCGCATTGCGCAACAGGCTGTCGACCAGTTTCTCGTGGCCCGGCAGCGGACGCAGCGCGCGCGCCAGCAGCAGGCGACGGATCTCGACCCGGATGCCGGGCAAACCGGCCACCGCGTCCCCGATCATCTTGCGCACGCCGGCTTCGACCTGCGCCGGATCCTCTTCCGGGATCATGCGGCGGTCCATCTTCAGCACCACCTTGCCCGGCACCACGTTGGTGTTGGTACCACCGTCGATGCGGCCGACGATCATGGTCGGGTGGCTGATGCCGGGGATCGATGAACGGATATCCTTCAGGCCCGGTACCGCCGCATAGATGGCATTGAGGATGGTAGTTGCCGCCTGCAAGGCGTCATGGCCGGTTTCGGGCATGGAGCCGTGGGTCGCCTTGCCATTGACGGTGACTTCAAACTGCAGGCAGGCATTGTGGGCCGTGACGATGTTGTAGCTGAAGCCGGCCGCGATCACGAAGTCAGGTTTGGTCAGCTTCTGCTCCAGCAGCCAGCCGGGGCCGAGCAGGCCGCCGAACTCTTCGTCGTAAGTGAAATGCAGTTCCAGCGCGCCGCGCAGATCGACGCCCAGCGCCTCCAGTGCGCGCACCGCGAAGATATAGCTGGCGAAGTCGCTCTTGGACACCGCCGACGCGCGGCCGTAGATGCGGCCGTCGTCGATCTCGCCGCCGTAAGGATCATGGCGCCAGCCTTCGCCCGGCGGCACCACGTCGCCATGGGCATTGAGCGCCACGGTCGGCCCGCCGGCGGCGTAAGGACGGCGCACGATCAGGTTGGTCACGCTCTGCATGCCGTAGTCGGCCACCTGCTGCGACGGCACCGCATGCTTCTCGGCGCTCCAGCCCCAGGCCTTGACCAGCTCGGCCACCGCATCCGCATGCGGCGCGTTGTTGCCGGGCGGGGTATCGGTGGGTATGCGAATCAGCTGCTGCAGGACGCCGACTTCCTCATCGAAATGCTGGTCGATCCATGCGCACAGGCGCTGCGACAACTGCTTATTGGACATGCTCGCGACTCCGTCATCAAAACGCGCCGGCCACGCCGGCGCAAACCGCCATCATAGCGCACCATCCCGCCAGCAGGCACCGTCGCCAGCAAACCCCGCGTTTCCCCGCTATCATTGAACGCCGCCTCAACCGGGGGCCGGCCGGAGCCTGTGCCGGAAACAGGCTCTTATATATAAACAGACAAGCGGCGCACCTTGCCGTTAGCAGGCATACCGCCCCTACCTCGCCCAAGCACATGTCATCGCAGCCTTCATCCACCGGCGCCGCCGAACCCACCCGTCACCTGGTCATCGCCGGCGAAGGCCTGCCGCCCGAACAACGCGGCCGCGCCATCATGACGCTGCTCATCGCCGTCGGCCTGGCCACGCTGGACACCGCCATCGCCAACACCGCCCTGCCGGCCATGGCGCTGGACCTCAACACCACGCCGGCGGGCTCGGTCTGGATCGTCACCGCTTACCAATTGGCCATGATGGTGTCGCTGCTGCCGCTGGCGGCGCTGGGCGAAATCGTCGGCTACCGCCGCATCTATATCTGGGGACTGGTGCTGTTTACCGCCGCCTCGCTGCTGTGCGCGGTCGCGTGGTCACTGCCTACGCTGGTCATGGCCCGCTTCCTGCAAGGGCTGGGCGGGGCCGGAATCATGAGCGTCAACACCGCGCTGATCCGCTTCATCTACCCCACGCGCTCGCTGGGCCGGGGCGTTGGCCTGAACACGCTGATCGTGGCCATCGCCTTCACCGTCGGCCCCAGCGTCGCCTCCGGCATCCTCGCCATTGCGCCGTGGCCGTGGCTGTTCGCGGTCAACGTGCCGCTGGGCATCGTCGCCATCGTGCTGGCGCTGCCTTCGCTGCCGCACACCGCGCTGTCCAAGCATACATTCGATGTGCGCAGCGCGCTGCTCAATGCCGCCGCCTTCGGACTGCTGATCCTGGCCATCGGCGAAGGCGCGCACCAGGCCCAGGCCAGCGTGGTCGGCATCGAACTGGCGGCGGCCATCGTGTGCGGCCTGTTCCTGCTGCGCCGCGAAGCCTCGCACCCGGCGCCGATGCTGCCGGTCGACCTGTTCCGCCACCCCATGTTCTCGCTATCGGCGATCACCGCCGTGTGTTCCTTCGCCGCGCAAGGCCTGGCCTTTGTCTCGCTGCCCTTCTTCTTCCACCACGACCTCGGCCGCAGCCAGGTCGAGATCGGCCTGCTGATGACCCCGTGGCCGGTGGCCGTAGCCATCATGGCGCCGATCGCGGGCCGCATGTCCGACCACTATCCGGCCGGCATCCTCGGCGGCGTCGGCCTGGCGCTGCTATGCGCGGGCCTGTTGTCGATGACCTTCATGCCGGCCGCGCCCAGCGTGTGGGAAATCAGCTGGCGCATGCTGTTGTGCGGCATGGGTTTCGGCTTCTTCCAGTCGCCCAACCTGAAAGCCCTGATGACCAGCGCGCCGCCGCACCGCAGCGGCGGCGCTTCCGGCATCGTGGCCACGGCGCGCTTGCTGGGCCAAAGCATCGGCGCGGCACTGGTGGCGCTGTGCTTCAATCTGTCGGAAAGCCAGGGATCGCGTTTCGCGCTGGGTTGCGGCGCCGCCTTCGCCGGGGCGGCCTGCCTGGCCAGCTTCCTGCGCCTGCTGACCAAGAACCCGTATGCGCCGCCGCTGAAAAAATAAGGCCGGCAAGCCGATGGCGGCAACGCCCTCCGGCATGACCGGGCTCAGTCGCGCTGGGCGAAGGCCGCGGTCGAGGCCAGTTCGTTGAGCAGCGCCACGGTGGCGCAGTTGGAGACCAGGTAAGGATTCAGTTCGCCGCACACCGAATATTTCAGCAGCAGCGAACGGTTGATCTTGTCCAGGCGGATCTTGCCCATGGTCCATGACGAGTACTGCCGTTCGTCGATCGACTCATACCCCAGCAACACCAGGTCGTGATGGCGCTCGTCGCGCTGCAACTGGCCATACATCTGGTTCACCTGGTCGCGCCCGCCCTCCAGCACCTGCACGAAGATGGCGTCGCTGTAGCACAGCACGCCGGTGATCCCCTTCTGGGGATTGTGCTTGCGCGCGCTGGCCAGGATGGCCTCGACCACCTCGTGGGAAATCGGGCTGCGCGCACGGCTTGCATAGATCAGACGAACTAACATGATGAGAACTCATTTGATGAATAGGCCTGAGTGCGAGCTTACCCCATTTGGGATGAAGTGCAAGGAGCGCAACGCCGCCAGCACCCTTCTTGGACAGAACACATCTCACGCCTGTTCACGCAATGCGTTCTAACCTCGTTGACGTTGGGAAATCAGCGCCAGGAATTCGCGCCGCAGGTTGGCGTCGCGCAGGAAGGAACCCCGCATGACGCTGTTGATCATCTTCGACTCCATATCCTTCACGCCGCGCCAGTGCATGCAGAAATGGTCGGCTTCCATCACGATGGCCAGGCCGTCCGGCTGCAGCTTCTGCATCAGCAGGTCGGCCGCCTGCGACACCGCCTCCTCCTGGATCTGCGGGCGGCTCATCACCCATTCCAGCAATCGCGCGTACTTCGACAGGCCGATCAGGTTGGAATGCTCGTTGGGCATCACCCCCACCCACACCTTGCCCATGATCGGGCACAGGTGGTGCGAGCAGGCGCTGCGCACGGTGATCGGGCCGACAATCATCAGCTCGTTCAAACGCTCGATGTTGGGAAACTCGGTCACCGCCGGCGGCGCCTGGTAACGGCCGCGGAAGACCTCATTGAGATACATCTTGGCCACGCGCCTGGCCGTGTCCTGGGTATTGTGGTCGCTCTCGACATCGATGACGAGGCTTTCCAGCACCGCCGCCAGCTTGCCCTGCACTTCGGCCTGCAATTGCTCAAGCTCGCCGTCTTCAATGAAGGCGGCGATATTGTCGTTGGCGTGAAAGCGCACGCCGGCAGCCTTGATACGCTCGCGGATGCGTGCCGACACGAGTTGCTCATGCACGCTGGGCTGGTTTTTTTCTGTTGCCATGATTGGGTGCGGGTGCCCCGGACAGGCCCGCCGTATCGGTGGAATAACCGCCATTATGCCCCGAAAAGGAGCATCGCATGACGCGCGGCCGCCGCGCCTGCATGGGAAATGAGGCATGAATACCCGGCATCTCTGCGGCTTGACCATGGCTGATTTTTGTTTGCAGGCATTTACACCGGATTAACCGCCGCTTACACCGTTGGCGCACATCATCCGCACACGAGCCGCCGCGTATTGCACATATGCCGCCGGCGCTCGGCAGAGCCAGACAGTCCAGTCCGGCTGCCAATTCTCGGGGGGATCGCCATGAAGTTCCAATATCGTCTGGCCGGCGCATGCGCGCTGGCCGCATCGCTGTCAGCCTGCTACAGCCCGGCGCCCATGGTGAGCGGCCCGACCAGCGTGCGGCCATCCTATCCGGTGGCCAACGTCGAGAACAACGGCGCCATCTTCCGCGTCTCCAGCGCGCAGCTGTTCGAGGAGCCGACCGCCTACAACGTCGGCGACATCATCAAGATCGACATCTCCGAATCCATCAGCGGCAGCAACAAGTCCGCCACCAACAACAGCACCGACACCACCCTGTCGCAGAAGGGGCCAGGCTCATCGGCGCCGCTGGGCGGGCTGTTTACCGCGCTGTACGACGCCAACTATTCGGCCTCCGGCAGCAATTCGTTCAAGGGCTCCGGCGACACCAGCAACAGCAATACCATGACCGGCACGCTGATGGTCTCCATCGTCGAAGTGCTGCCCAACCGCAACCTGGTGGTGGCGGGGGAAAAGCGCATCGGCATCAACAGCAACGTCAATACGCTGCGCTTCTCCGGCGTGGTGCGCACGCGCGACATCCGCGGCGGGGTGGTGGCCTCGGCCAACGTGGCCGATGCGCGCCTGGAGCAAGTGGGCGGCGGCACGGTCGCGGACGCCAGCACGGACAAAGGGTTTTTCCGCCGCCTGCTGACGATCTGGTAAGCCGGCGCGTGGCCAGCATGCACGCCGCGATAGCGTGCACAAGAACGGCAACCTCGGTTGCCGTTCTTTATGTCGCCTGCGAAGTATCGGTTCAGTAGCCGCCGGTGGCGCTCTTGGCGCCTTGCGGCGAGTTGTCGGCGATGATCGGCGGGTTGCCCGGCAACAGCGCATCCACCAGCGGACCCAGCTTGTCGTTGACGCTGGCCCACTTGTCCTGAGCGAAGGAGCCGATGCGGTATTGGGCCGACCCCAGCACGCGGCCATCGCGGCGCAGCGTCAGGGCGGCATAGGTGAGGTAAGGAGTATAGGCATCGGAGAACACCTTGGTGTCCCATTTGACGTAGCCGACATAGGTCAGCGTCACCGGGCAGCCGGGGGATTGGGTGCCGGCGTCGTACACGCGGCTCGACACGCCGTGCCTTTGCAGCTCAGCCTGCAGGCCCGGCACAAAGTCGCTCAGGGCCACGGCGCCGTTCCACTCGATGCAGACTTCGCGGATCGGATCCTTGTTGTAGACGACGGGATTGATCGGCGGATTGGGCGTCATCCCCTTCACGCCGGAGGCGGCGTATCCGATCACGCTGGCGGCATCGACCAGCGGATTGGACGACATCACGATGCAACCCGACAATGACGATGCCAGCAATGTAGCGGAAATGATGGTGCGCATGATGCTCCCCCCGGAACGGAACCCGGTTCGACAGACACGGGCTCCAGGCTGGACATCATAGCCGCGCGGATTCCCGCGCCAGGCTTGTTTTACCTTGATTTACGCTGCCCTTGCGCATGCTTTACACCCGGCGCTTCCCACCTGCATTTTTCGCCTGCATTTCCCGCCTGCGCGCACCATGGCACAATGCCCCCGCAGATGTTCCCTTGACCATTGGAGATCCGAATGAAGCCATCCTTCCCGCGCCCGCTGTTCGCCGCCCTCGCGCTGGCCGGCATCTGCCACACCGCCCACGCCGATACGCTGGCCTCCGAAAGCCAGATCCGGCCGCTGACCGACAAGATCATGGCCCAGGCCGGCGCCGGCCGCACCGATGACGCCTACGCCGCGATGTCGCCTTACGCATTGATCGACATCCGCGCGCTGGAAGCGGCCCGCGTCAACGCGCGCAGCACGCGCATGGCGATCGAAGCGCAGGTCGGCAATTCGGTCGGTTACGAGTTCATCCGTTCAGAGAAGGTCGGCGACTCGCTGCTCAAGCTGACCTACATCGAGAAGACCGAGAAGCAGGCCATCCCCTGGCAGTTCATCTTCTACAAGACGCCGGCCGGTTGGGCCATCAGCGCTTTCAGCAACGGCGACAACGTCGACGCGCTGTTCGAGCGCTGACCCTCGATTTCTTTTCATCATCCCGACGAAGGCCGGGTTCCAGTGGCTTCCGTTGCATATCGACGGCCGCTGAACGACACCGGGTCCTGACCTGCGTCAGGACGACGGCGTTTGCGTAGCGAATAAATCTTCGCAAATCCGAATTCATCGATTCTTCAAAGGCCTGCTTGCCCATACGATGGCCGGCATGAGCTACTACGTCTACATCCTGGCTAGCGACAGAAACGGGACGTTATACATCGGCGTTACCAACGACCTGATCAGATCAATCGCTGCGGCTCCAGGTCGGCGCTTTCGATATCGGTCGCCACGCCGGCGATCTTGTCGGCGATGATGCGGCTGGAACCGCAGGCCGTGGTCCAGCCGTTCGAACCATGCCCGGCGTTGAGCCACAGGTTGGCATAGGGCGTCTTGCCGATCAGCGGCGCGCCGTCCGGCGTCATCGGCCGCAAGCCGGCCCAGTATTCGACCTTGGCCAGGTCTGCGCCGTTGGGATAAAGGTTCTTCAAGGACTTGATCGCGGTAGCGCAGTCGCGCGGCGCGACCCTGGTATCCCAGCTGCCGATCTCGGCCGTGCCGGCCGCGCGGATGTGATTGCCCATGCGGGTGATCGCCACCTTGTAATACTCATCCATGACGCCGCTCCTGGGCGCGCCCTCGGGGTCGGCCACCGGCACCGTGATGGCGTAGCCCTTGACCGGATAGATCGGCAGATCCAGGCCCAAAGGCTTCAACATCGGCACCGATGCGGCGGCGCAGGCCACCACATAGGCATCGGCCTGCAGCGTGCCGGCGCTGGTGCGCACCCCCGCCACCCGGCCGCCGGCGACCTCGATTCCTTCCACCGTCGTCGACAGGCGGAACGCCACGCCCTGCGTCTTGAGCCACGCCGCCAGCGCGCGGGCGAACAGCGGGCAGTTGCCGGTTTCATCCATGGGCAGCAGCAGCCCGCCCTTCAACTCGTTGCGCGCCGCGCGCAAACCCGGGTCGAAAGCCACGCAGCCGTCGCCATCGAGCAACTCGAACGGCACCCCCGCCTCGGCCAGCACCCTGGTCGACAAGCCCGCGTTGTCCACCCCTTCCTGGGTACGGAACAATTGCAGGTTGCCGCCGCTGGTCTGCTCGTACTGGATGTCCAGGCGCTCGCGGATCTGCTTCAGCTGCGAGTGGCTGTAACGCGCCAGGCGGCCCATGCGCGCCTTGTTGACGGCATAGCGCTCGGGCGTGCATTGCGCCAGGAAGGTCTTGAGCCACTTCCATTGGTGCGCGTCCAGCCGCGGCGTAAACCGCAACGCGGCCTCGATGCCCAGCCAGCTCTGCAGCGACCACTTGAGCGACTTGGCCGGCATGCCCGGCGCCGCCCAAGGCGTGGCGTAGGAGGGGCAGACATGGCCGGCGTTGCCGACACTGGTCTCGGCCGCCACGTCGGGACGGCGCTCGACCACGGTGACTTCATGGCCGCGCTCGCGGAGAAAATAAGCGGTGGTGACGCCGACGATGCCGGCGCCGAGCACGATGATGCGCATGGTGTTCCCAGAGAGAGGTCAGATAAATTAAGAGCGCGTTACAGCGTCAGTCCGCCGTCCACGTGCCAGACCTGGCCGGTGACATAGGACGCCGCCGGGCTGAGCAGGAAGCCGATGACATTGGCGATCTCCTGCGGCTGCCCCAAGCGACGCAGCGGGATGCGGTCGAGCGCGGCCTGCCAGGCCGCCGGGTCGATGGCCGATTTGGCCGGGTCGCTCTTTTGCACATAACCGGGCGCGACCGCGTTGACCGTGACGCCGGCCGGCGCCAGCTGCACCGCCAGCGATTTCACCAGCGCCTCGATGCCGGCCTTGGCCGCGGCCGACGCCGGAAAGCCCGATTCGCCCAGGCGGAACACATGCGCCACGAAGGAACTGACCGCCACCACCCGCCCCGAACCGGACGCCTGCAATGCCTCCTTGCAGGCGGTCGTCAGCCGGAAGAATCCCGAGAGCAGCGCATCGAGCGAACGCGACCAGTCGGCGTCCGACAGTTCACCGATACGCTTGCGGTCGGCGAAGCCGGCATTGGCCACCAGCGCGTCGAGCCGGCCGAATTCATCCAGCGCGGTATCGCGCAGCAACGCTGCGGTGCCGGGCTCGGCCATGTCGCCCAAGGCCAGCACGCAGCGCGCGCCCTGCTCGCGACAGCGCTGCGCAGTGGCTTGCAGTTCCGGGGAGTCGCTGCGCGCATGCAGCACCAGCGACACGCCCGGCCCCGCTACCGAGGCGGCGACCGCCGCGCCGATGCCGCGCGCGGCGCCGGTGATGAGGATGGTACGGTGCGGCTCGTCGGAAGTGACGGAAGGGGAAACCTGATTCATTGTCGTTGTCGGATTGGGCGCATTCCCAATCGCTGGGAAAGCCGGTGGGCGGCGTATTCAAGCATATCGCCGCGAGTGCGCTATTTTAGAACTCATTTCATCAACAGGGGCGGGATGCGTTCCAACCGAACGCCACCAAACGCAGCAGCAGCGTGGGGCGCCAGGCCGATCCGGCATGGCCCGGATCTGTCCGCCGCCGGCCGTTCTCCATTACAATTGCCGGATTCGCGGGTTGCGACCATGCAATCCTTATAAAAGATATCCGTGCCCTCCCCCATGCCTTCCCGACACTTGCCAGCGACAGCGGCGGCCCCTGCCCGAAACCGTGGCGCCGGGGCATGGATCGTGCTTGGAAATTTCGTATCCCATCCGCCCCGGACCAGGCCTCTGGTCCATATTGAATCGTATTGAAGGAAAACCGCAGATGTATCAATGGGACTTCGGCTCGCTCTGGCAATTCAGGAGCATCATCGGCATCGGCTTCGTCTACACGCTGGGCTATACCGTGGCCTGTATCGCGCTGGGCCTGTTGGTCGGTCTGGTGGTCGGCCTCGGCCGCCTCTCTTCCAACCCGTTCGTCTCGGGGCCGCTGCGCGCCTTCGTGGAAGTGTTCCGTTGCACGCCGGTGCTGGTGCAGCTGGTGTGGTTCTACTACGCGCTGCCGGTATTGCTGGGCATCGAGATGTCGGCCGGCACCGCCGCCATGCTGTCGCTGGCGCTGTATGGCGGCGCGTTCTACTCGGAAATCATTCGCGGCGGCATCGTCTCGATCGACGTCGGCCAGTCCGAAGCCGGCTGGGCGCTGGGCATGACCCGCTTCCAGCTGATGAAGCGCGTGATCCTGCCGCAGGCGTTCAAGCGCATGACCCCGCCGCTGGTGAACCAGTCCATCATGCAGTTGAAGAACACCTCGCTGCTGTCGGTGCTGGCCGTGCCCGACCTGCTCTACCAGGGCCAGATCATCGCCCACGAGACCTATCGCCCGCTGGAAATCTACACCCTGGTCGCGATCATCTATTTCCTGATCCTGCTGCCCGCCACCATCTGGGCCAAGCGCCTGGAAACCCGCCTGTCGGCGCAGCACGGTTAAGCAACGCTTAAGGAACCAATGATGAGCAACGGCAATTCGATGATCCAGATCAGCAACCTCAAGAAGGCCTTCGGCGACCATGTGGTGCTCAAGGACATTTCCATCCAGATCGACCGCGGCTGCGTGGTCGCCATGATCGGGCCGTCCGGCTCGGGCAAGTCGACCCTGCTGCGCTGCCTGAACCTGCTGACCGTGCCGGACCAGGGTTCGGTGCGCATCGGCGAGCGCCACTTCGATTTCGACGGCAAGAACGGGAAGAAAGCGCGCCTACCCAAGGACAAGGAACTGGCCGGCTTCCGCGCCCGCACCGGCATGGTGTTCCAGCACTTCAACCTGTTCCCGCACATGACCGCGCTCGAGAACGTGATGGAAGGCATGCTCACCGTGCTGCGCACGCCCAAGGCCGAAGCCCGCGCCAAGGCCCTGGCGCTGCTGCAGAAAGTCGGCCTGGCCGAGCGCGCCGACATGTATCCGCAAAAGCTTTCCGGCGGCCAGAAGCAGCGCATCGCCATCGCCCGCGCGCTGGCCATGCAGCCGGATGTGATGCTGTTCGACGAAGCCACCTCGGCGCTCGACCCCGAGCTGGTGGGCGAAGTCTTGAACGTGATCCGCAGCCTGGCGGCCGACGGCATGACCATGATCCTGGTCACCCACGAGATCGCCTTCGCGCGCGAAGTGGCCGACCAGGTGGTGTTCATGCGCGACGGCGTGGTGGTGGAAGCCGGCCCGCCGTCGCAGGTCATCGACAATCCGCAACAGGCGGCGACCCAGGCGTTCCTGGCGCGCTTCAACGCCTGATCGGCCATACATCGACCACACGGCGACCACATGAAAACGCGGCTCGACACCCTCGACGACACCGACCGCAACCTGATCGCGCTGCTGCAGGTGTCGGCGCGCGAGAGCGTGGCCAACCTGGCGCGCAAGCTGGGCGTGGCGCGCACCACCGTGGTGGCGCGCCTGGCCCGGCTGGAAAAGAACGGCATCATCGCCGGCTACACCGTCAAGCTGGGCCAGGAAGTGACCGACAACGCGCTGCGCGCGTATGTCGGCATCACCGTCGAGGCCAAGGCCGCGCGCGACGTCTTGAAGCGCTTCAGGCGCATGCCCGAGATCGAACTGCTGTGCTCGGTCTCCGGCGAGTTCGACTACGTCGCCTGGCTGCGCGCCTCTTCGGCCGAACGGCTCGACCAGCTGCTCGACGAGATCGGCGAGATCGACGGCGTCACCCGCACCACCACCTCCATCGTGCTGGCGCGCAAGATCGAACGCTGACCCTGCGCGCCGCCCATCTTTCCGGCATCAGGAAAGATGGTGCACTTCCTGCAAGCCGTACACCGGCGTAGCGATGCCTTCCATGCGCGCCTTCAACTGCAGCGACAGGTACTGCGAGTAATGGCGCGACTGGTGCAGGTTGCCGCCGTGGAACCATAGCGCCGGCTGCTGCGTCGGCTTCCACATGTTGCGCTGCTCGCCTTCCCATGGGCCCGGGTCCTTGAGCGTATCCGAACCCAGTCCCCACACCTTGCCGACCTTGTCGGCCACCTCCTGCGAAATAAGGTCGGCGGCCCAGCCGTTCATCGAGCCATAGCCGGTCGCGTAGACGACCAGGTCGGCCGGCAATTCGCTGCCGTCGCTCAACACCACCGAATGTTCCTTGAGCTCCTTCACGTCGACGCCGCTCTTGAGCTTGATCTTGCCGTCTGCGACCAGTTCGGAAGCCCCGACGTCGATGTAGTAGCCCGATCCGCGCCGCAGGTATTTCATGAACAGGCCGGAACCGTCGTCGCCGAAGTCCAGCATGAAGCCGGCCTTCTCCAGCCGCGCATAGAACCCGGCGTCGCGCTCCCGGATGGCGTCGAACACCTTGGTCTGCATTTGCGGCAAGACCTTGTACGGGATCGAGGCAAAGGTAAGGTCGGCCTTGGCGGTGGTCATGCCGGACTGGAGCGCGCGCTCGGAATACAGGTCGCCCAGCGCCAGCTCCATGAGCGAGTCCGACTTGACGATGTGCGTCGACGAACGCTGCACCATGGTCACGTCTACGCCCGCTTCCCACAGCGCCGCGCAAATGTCGTGGGCGGAATTGTTGGCGCCGATCACCACCACCTTCTTGCCGCGGTAAGCATCGGGGCCGGGATGTTTCGACGAATGCTGCTGCTCGCCCTTGAACACATCCATGCCCTTGAACTTCGGCAAGTTGGGCTTGCCCGACATGCCGGTGGCCAGCACCAGCTGCTTCGGCCGCAAGGTGATCCGTTCGCCGCCGCGCTCGACCACCACGCGCCACTCGCCGGCCGCCTCGTCGTAGGAAGCCGATTTGCAGTCGGTGGAACCCCAGAAATTGAGCTCCATGACCTTGGCGTACATCTCCAGCCAGTCGCCCACCTTGTCCTTGGGCGTGAATACCGGCCAGTTGTCCGGGAAGGGAATGTAAGGCATGTGGTCGTACCAGACCGGGTCATGCAGGCACAGGCTCTTGTAGCGCTTGCGCCAGCTGTCGCCCGGCTTCTCGTTGCGTTCGACGATGATGGTCGGCACCTTGAGCTGGCGCAGCCGCGCCCCCAGCGCCAGCCCGCCCTGCCCGCCGCCGATGATCAGGCAATAGGGCTGCTCGCTGCGGCCCAGTTCGGCCAGTTCCTGCTCGCGCTCCTCCTTCCAGCTCTTGCGTCCGGTATGCACGCCATGCACGGCGCCCATCGGCCGCCGCACGCCCTTGCTTTCCTCATGTCCTTTGAGCTCTGACATGGTCGTGAGCAGGGTCCAGATCTTGCCGTCCTTCAGGCGGATCAACCCGCTGCCGCGCGCGGTGCCGGTTTCCACGGTGATCCATGCCTGCGTGACGCCATCGGCCTGGCTGGCGGCTTCGCCCTCGGCCAGGCGCAGGCCGATCTCGCCCAGCGCCGGCAACTGCTGCGCCAGCATCGCGGCGATCTGGGCCCGTCCTTCGAGCGTCTTGATGTTCCAGGTGAAGGCGACCAGGTCGCGCCAGTAGCAGTCCTCCAGGAACAGCCCTGCGGCGGCTTCGGCCTTGCCGTTGCGCAAATGGCTTTGCAGCGTTTCGAGCATGCCGGCGACGGCCTGGTCCGGGTTTGTTTTGGACATGATGTCTCCTCTATGAAAATAGATAGTGGTTGCTTGCTTGGGAAAGCGGGTCTGCGCCCGCCTGGGGAAAGAAGGCCGGAACCGAACCGGGCCGGCCCGCGCGGCGCCGCTAACGTCGGTGCGGCGGCACGATGTCGAATCTGCGCATGCGCCGGTACAGCGTGGCGCGCGAAATGCCCAGGCGCTCGGCCGCCGGCACCGGCCGCCATTTGCATTCGTCCAGGGCGGCGATGATGTGCTTGCGCTCCAGCAGTTCAGGCTCGCTCGCGCCCGCCGGCTGGGCCCGGTCGGCCGGCATGGCTGCGCCGGACATACTGGAAGAAACGGCCGCCGCCGGCGCGCGCCGCGCCGGGATGCGGACGCGGGCATGCAGCAGCGCACCGCCGTCAAGCAAGCGCAGGCTCACCAGCGCCTGTTCCGCGCGTGCGCCCAGCAGGCGTTCCGGACGGATATCGAACACCTGTTCCAGCGGCAGCGGCAAGTGCTTCAGCGCCGGGATACAGGCGCGAGCGCAGCGGTTGGCGGCGGTGATATTGCCCACCGCGTCGAAAGCGATCAGGATTTCCGGCTGCGCTTCCACGTAATGCCGGCTGCGGTGCGCCAACAGCACCCAGTCCCCGGCGGTGGCATTGAGGAAATAGCCGTCTTCGATCAGCACCGCGCTCTGGCGCACGATCCGGTTCACCAGGCGCTGGCTGTCGCGCGCATCGGGCGAACGGATGGCCGATGCATCCAGCACGCCGATCAGCCCGCCGTCCGGCGCGAAGATGGGCGACGCGCTGCAGGTCAATGTGGTGAAGGCGGCGCGGAAATGGTCGGTCTTGTGCACCGTGATCGGCATGCGATCCTGCAAGACGCTGGCCACGCCGCAGGTGCCTTCCTCCCGCTCCGACCAGCAGGAACCGAGATACAGGCCGGCGCGCTTGAAGTCGCCGCGGCGGTCGCGATCCACGCGGTAATCGATGGTCACGCCGCTGGCATTGGTCAGCATCACGCAGTAGTCGGCCTCGCGCACCGTCTGGTGCAGCATGGACAGGCATTGCCCCGAGGCGCGCAGGAAACACTCTTCCTGGTGCTGGATCTGGCGCAGCTCGGACGCGCTCAGCACGCGCGGGCCGGCGGTATTGGCGGGATCGAGATGGTGCTGGTCGAGCGAACGCCGGTAAGACGACGCCAGCCGCTGGACATCGGCGCCGGCCTGCGGCGAACGGCCTTCGATCAGGTTGCGCACACGGCGCATGTGATCGACCTGCGGAACATAGGGCATGACGAACTCCTTAAGGTTCGAAACGATTCGCAGGCGCTGCGTTTGTATGCATGTCGCTGGCGAACCGGGCACATGCTTAGTTTTAACACAGGCGTTTTGGCGCGCTACCCTGCACTGCAGCATGGACGGCGCCTGAGACGGCTGTCTCATTGCCGGCAAGCTGCCTGTGGCCGCAAAAACTTGCGGGAAAACAAGTCCCGGAAAAACAAAAGCCCCGCAGCTCATCCGAGCGCGGGGCTTGTCGTATGCGGCCATGGCTATGCATCAGCCGACCCGATGCGATTGGTTACAGCGGAATCTGCGGCGGCACGTCTTCCGGCTTCACGCCGGAGAACTTCTGCAGGTTGCCCAGCACGGTCGGCTTGATCTTGCCGGCATTGCGTTCGGCCACGATCCACTTGTTGATGGCCTCGACCCAGGCCTTGTCGTCTTCCTTGGGCACGCCGATGTTGGTGGAAGTGGCTTCCAGCGGCAGCGGCACGTACATCTTGCCCAGCGACGGGTTCTTCTTGAGGATGTTGAGCGACAACAGCCACACCAGCACCTGCGCATCGACGCGGCCGGTCTGCAGCGCCAGGGTGGCGTCGTCGGCCTTTTCCAGGCGCACGATGGTGGCGTTGGGGCACACGCGCGAGATCATCTGGTCGTGCGAGGAACCGATGTCCACGGCGATCTTCACTTCCGGCTTGTTCAGGTCGGCCCAGGTCTTGTATTCCTTCTTGGAGACGATGGTGAAGGCGTTCAGGAACAGCGGCTCGGAAAAGCCGATCACTTCACGCCGCGCCGGGGTCGGGTTCATGCCGAAGAAGATGTCGATCTTGCGCGTCTGCAGGTCCAGCACCGAGTTGCCCCAGGTGGTTTCGGTGATGTCCAGCTTGACGTTCAGGCTGGCCGCCAGGCTCTTGGCGAAGTCGATCATGAAACCGCCCCATTCGCCGCTGGCCAGGTCCTTGTTGTAATACGGCGCCGCGCCGCGCACCGCGCCGATGCGCAGGGTCTTGGTGCGCTGGATGCGCGCGAAGGTGGCTTCGGTGGAAGCCGGCGCGGCGGCTTGCGCGAAGGCATTGGGCAGGTACGACGCGGCGGCGAGGCCGGCGACGTTGGCGATGAAACTGCGGCGGTTGGTCATGGATTCTCCCTGTTTGGCGGATGGCGCCAGCGTGGCCGGACAGCGGCGACTGTGCGCGTCAAAAATATGTCCGGCAAGCGGCCGGACAGCGCCGTCGATTTTAGCCCAGGCGCAGGCGGGTGCGTGGGCAATTGCCGGATGAAATTTGTTGTTGCGTCATCCTTCGGAAATCCGCCGGCGCCGCCCTCCCAACCAATGGGAAAGCAGGAACAATCCGCATCCGGCAGATCGTCGTCCGGACCAAAGCCGGGGCCCCGGCCTTGGCCGCGACGATGTCGGATAATTCGACGTTTTGCATCTTCTTATAGAACAAAACGTCTTAAAAACCACCATTTCAACATCAATCTTCATCTTTTTATCGTATGAACCCTTGCCTAGAATGCGCTACAGGGAACATCGAAAAAAGGAACCGCCATGAAGATCGTATTGCTCGGCGCCGGCCACATCGGCCTGGCCATCGCACGCCGCCTGCACGGCTGCGGCGACTATGAGGTGCTGGCCGCCGACCGCGACGCGGCGGCGCTGGCACCGCTGGCGCAACTGGGCGTCGTCACAGAATGCGCCGACTTCAGCGATGTCGCCGGCCTGCAGGCCCTGCTGGCGCGCGGCGACGCCGTCATCAACGCCCTGCCCTGGCACATGGCCGTCACCGTGGCCGAGGCCGCGCGCGCGGCCGGCGTGCATTACTTCGACCTGACCGAGGATGTGCAGGCCACGCGCCGCATCATGCAGCTGGCGCAGGACGCCAATACCGCCTTCATGCCGCAATGCGGGCTGGCGCCGGGCTTCATCGGCATCGCCGCGCACCATCTGGCGCAGGCGTTCGACGACATCGACGAAATCAAGATGCGGGTCGGCGCGCTGCCGGAGTTCCCCACCAACGAGATCAAGTACAACCTGACCTGGAGCGTGGACGGGCTGGTCAACGAGTACTGCCACCCGTGCGAGGCGATCCGCGACGGCCGCCTGCAGGAAGTGCAGCCGCTGGAAGGCCTGGAACACTTCTCGCTGGACGGCGTCGAGTACGAGGCCTTCAACACCTCGGGCGGCCTGGGCACGCTGTGCGCGACGCTGGCCGGGCGCGCCGCCAATCTCGACTACAAGTCGGTGCGCTACCCCGGCCACCGCGACCTGCTGCGCTTCCTGCTGGAAGGGCTGCGCCTGAAAGAGCGGCCGGCGCTGCTGAAAGACATCCTGCGCAATGCCGTGCCGACCACCATGCAGGATGTGGTGCTGGTGTTCGTCACCGTCAGCGGCCACCGCAACGGCCAATACCTGCAGCGCGTGTTCAGCCGCAAGGTATTCGCGCGCGAAGCCGATGGCATACATGAGAGCGCGATCCAGATCACCACCGCCGCCGGCGTATGCGCCGCGCTCGACCTGTTCGCCGCCGGCCGGCTGCCGCAGCGCGGCTTCATCCGCCAGGAGCAGATCGCCTTGCCGGACCTGCTTGACAACCGCTTCGGCCGCGCTTATGCCGGCCAGGATACGGGCGAAGCGGCGCCTGAACATCCGGCGCGACGGAGTTACACTGCCCCTATCGCATCCCAGGGAGAACCGCATGACCACCCCAGCCACCGACCGCTTGCCGCATGATTCCGCCATGGATGTCGCCATCGCCGATGCGCAGCTCATCGGCCTGTTGCGCACGCAACGCGCCTCGCAGCAGATCGATTTCCTGCTGCGCGCGCTGCATGTGCCGACCTGTACCCTCAAGCCCGCGCGCGCAGAAGTGAGCCGGCTGGAACTGGCGCAGGCGCTCAACATGCTGCTGTTCGAAAAGCTGCTGCAGGAAGTGCCGGACGCCGCCGCCTACGTCGCCGACGCCATGGCCGCAGGCGAGCGCATGCACTTCGACCACGGCGCGCTGCGCACGGTGCAGGGCGCCAACACCGGCCTGCTGCCGCCGGGCGAAACCGCCATCACCCGCATCCTGCGTCCGCTGGGCTATGTGCAGAACGGCCTCTATCCGCTGGAACGCATCGGCATGACCGGCCGCACCTACGGCCACGCCGATGCGCCTGAAGAGATCGCCCAGTTCTTCGTCAGCGAATTGCATGCGGAGCGGTTTTCGCCGGAGTTCCAGGCCATTGTCAGCCGCGTCATCGGCACCTCGCGCGACCCGCTCGGCGACGATGCCAAGGCCTTGCTGGCGCAGCTGGAAGCCGATGGCGAACTGCCGCTGGCGGCCGCGCAGGCCTTGCTGCCGGTGTTGCTGTCGTGCTTCGAACGCCAGCACGAACTGCCCAGCCTGGCCGAGTATGAAAGGCTGCGCGCGGAGTCCGCCGAGATGGCTTGGATCGCCACCGAGGGCAATGTCTTCAACCACGCCACCGACCGCGTGCCGGACGTGGAAGCGGTGGCCGAACGGCAACGCGCGCTGAGGCGGCCGATGAAAGACAAGATCGAAATCTCGCGCAACGGCCGCGTGCGCCAGACCGCCTATCGCGCCTGCACCGTACTGCGCCCGATGCGCGATGAGCATGGCGCGGTGGTACAGAAAGCGGTGCCGGGTTCTTTCTACGAATTCATCTCGCGCGACCGTTACATCGACGAACAGGGCGTGCAACGCCTGGACCTCAGCTTCGACAGCGGCAATGCGCAAGGCATCTTCAAGATGACCGCCAGCGGCGGCATGTAACAACGACCGGGAAACCATCATGACCAGCGCCGACATCCTCAACGCCTGCGGCCTCGACGCCGCTGCGCTCGATCATGCAGACGGCACGCTCGCCGTCCATTCACCCTGCGACGGCAGCCTGCTGGCGCGGCTGCGCGAACACAACGGCGACGATGCGCAACGCACTATCGGGCAAGCCCATGCCGCCTTTTTGCAATGGCGGCAGACGCCGGCGCCGCTGCGCGGCGAGCTGGTGCGCCTGCTGGGCGAGGTCTTGCGCGAGCGGCGTACCGCGCTGGGCGCGCTGGTGACGCTGGAAGCCGGCAAGATTAAGTCCGAAGGCATCGGCGAGGTGCAGGAGATGATCGACATCTGCGACTTCGCCACCGGCCTGTCGCGCCAGCTGCACGGCCTGACCATCGCCAGCGAACGCGCCGGCCACCGCATGATGGAAACCTGGCACCCGCTGGGCGTATGCGGCGTGATCACCGCGTTCAACTTCCCGGTCGCGGTGTGGGCGTGGAATGCGGCATTGGCATTGGTATGCGGCGACAGCGTGGTCTGGAAGCCGTCGGAGAAAACGCCGCTGACAGCCCTGGCCGTGATGCGCGCTTTCGATGAAGCCGCGGCGCGCTTCGAACGCGGCCACCCCGGATTATTGCCGCCAGGACTGTGCGGCCTGCTGCTGGGCGGCGCGGCGTTAGGCGAAGCGCTGTCGCAATCGCCGCAAGTGGCGCTGGTAAGCGCCACCGGCAGCGTCGCCATGGGGCGCAAGGTGGCCGTCGCCGTGGCGCAGCGCCTGGGCCGCAGCCTGCTGGAGCTGGGCGGCAACAACGCCATGGTCGTCACCCCCAGCGCCGACCTCGAACTGGCGCTGCGCGCCATCGTCTTTTCCGCGGTGGGCACCGCCGGGCAGCGCTGCACCACGCTGCGCCGCCTGATCGTCCACCGCAGCATCGCCGACCGCCTGCATCAGCGCTTGGCCCAGGTCTATGCGCGCCTGGCCGTCGGCGACCCGCGCGAAAAAGGTACTCTCGTCGGCCCGCTGATCGACCGCCGCGCCTATGAAGCGATGCAAGACGCGCTGCGCAACGCGCAGGCGCAAGGCGGCACGGTCATTGGTGGCGAACGCGTGCCGGTCGGTGCGGCGCAGGCGGCCTCTTCCAGTTGGTATGTGCAACCGGCGCTGGTGCGCATGCCGCGCCAGAGCGAGGTCATGCATGCCGAGACCTTCGCGCCCATCCTCTACCTGGTCGAGTACGACAACATCGAGGAAGCCATCGGTTTGAACAACGCGGTACCGCAGGGATTGTCTTCCGCCATCTTCAGCAATGACGTGCGCGAGACGGAGCTGTTCATGTCGGCACTGGGCAGCGACTGCGGGCTGGCCAACGTCAACATCGGCACCAGCGGCGCCGAAATCGGCGGCGCCTTCGGAGGCGAGAAGGAAACCGGCGGCGGCCGCGAGTCGGGTTCGGACGCATGGAAGAACTACATGCGGCGCGCCACCAACACCATCAACTACAGCGGCGCCTTGCCGCTGGCGCAAGGGGTGAAATTCGATATCGGGTGATGCAAGTCAGGCGACGGCAGATGGTGCGCCCGAACCGGCCGACATTGTTTAAGCGCTGCACGCAGCGCCGACCAGGGCGAGAGTTATAATCCGCCGACATGACCAGCAAAGCTTCCGCCCAGGCTTCTCGCGCCGAATACACGCGACGCATGAACCGCGTGCTCAACTATATCGATGCCCATCTGGACCAACCGCTGGATGGCACAGAGTTGGCCGACGTCGCCAATTTCTCTCGCTTTCATTTCCATCGGATCTTCACTGCCTTCATGGGCGAGACGCTGGGCAGCTACGCCCGACGCCGCCGGCTTGAGAAAGCGGCTTTCCGCTTGTCGTGCGGGAACGATGAAACGGTCCTGGAAACCGCGCTGGCCACAGGATTCAGTTCGGCAGAAGCGTTTGCACGCGCCTTCAAACTCAAGTTCGGCTGCACGCCATCGGAATGGCGTTCCAATACACCACGGCGCATGGCGGAGCAAGCTGCCGCCATGGGGCAGCGGAGAAACGGCCAGGAAAGCAATCCAGATCAGGTCTTTGGCAATCTTGATCAGGCATGTCAGATCGCATTCGCCGAAGATGACGTCTCTTACCTAACGACGGAAGGGACTACCATGGAAGTGCGCATTATCGAATTGCCCGCGGTGCGCGTCGCCTACCAACGCCTGATCGGCCCCTATGGCCCTGCAATCGGAGAGTTCTGGCGCAACAAGATGACGCCCTGGATGCAGTCGCATGGCCTGAGCGATGCGACATGTTACGGGATCGGCCATGACGATCCATCGGTTACGCCGGCCTCAAAGTGTCGATACGACGCTTGCGTTGAAGTAGCGGCAGATTTTCCTGGCAGCGAGAAGACCGATAGCCTGGTCCTGCCAGGCGGGCGTTATGCGGCGGCACGCTTCAAAGGCAAGCCGGAAACGATCGCCGGGGCCTGGATCTGGCTGACGCGCGAATGGCTGCCGTCCAGCGGGCTGCAATGCGACGATAGGCCGTGTTTCGAGATGTTCTCCGCTACTACGGCGCGAGCCCCTGAAACGGGTGAGTTCAGCTGCGACATTTGCATTCCCGTACGGGCGCTGTGAGACAAGTTATAGTGACGGCGGGAGGTCAGCCGCGGTCAGAATCAGGTTCGATAAATTGATGCTCTTGATCGGGCTTTTTTATTTCGAAGCGCTCTTATGTCTCTGGCGCAACACTTCTTGGATCAATAGCTTGCGCGCCCTCCTCTCGCAAAAAGGCCTTGTATCGGCATGTGCTGATACAGGACCTTTTTGCGACCTAATTCGGCCTTAATCCTGAAATCGACAATTCCGGGGGAATAACGTCGGTCGAGACCGAAAGCCGGCTTCTGGCCGAAAGGCGACCTTAAGCAGGAAGCTCATGATATGCATCTCCGAACTCAGGTTGCGTGATTATCAGATATTAAAACTCTGGTTTGAAGTCCGGATTTATCCAAACGCGCTTGACTTGACCTGACTTCAACTTCACAGATGAGAGATCAAATGGTTCTAATCTATTCAAGAAATCAGCAAAGCTCTTCGCAACGACTTTATTGCTATCAAGTTCATGATCCCAGAAATAAACCAGATGATCTTCGGTACCAATGCATACAAAATTGCCGGAGTCGTCCTCACCAAACGGCAATAAATTAACCGGAAGTCCTTCAACCGAATCTGCCCTGCTAATAATTTCTGACGCAGACAGAAAGCCATTCACACCCACACTGTAATTTGTACCTTCAAGCACGTTCGCGGGCGGCTTCGCGCCATCGTGAATAGCTAGAAACTCAATGTAGTCAGGAGGCAGATTCCCGTACTTCTTGGTAAGTGCCGCCAAAGAATCCTTCGACGTCGCAACCATCTGAGGTAGTAAAAGTGCCATTAATCAAATCCTCCGCTCTTGATAACGGCTGCGCCGCCAGGGTGTTCCAGATGACCAATGTCAAGGGCGCGCGTCCGCTTCTGGTCGGTTTCGGTCATTCGGCTCGAGCTACTTGCGACCCAAAGCGGAAATTGCCAACTTGGAAAATCGGACCTTCAGAAACGTGAAACTAACCGGCAACCGTGCGAGGCGACGCGTTCGAAGAGTGCCCCGCTTTCGGTTGGCTGGAAAGTTAGCCAATTGTGCCGAGCTGTAGTTTGTCGTAGACACGCCGAGCGAACTGCCTGTATGAGATCCGCTCCATTTGCCCGTTTTCCAATAGAACTGTATGCCCAAGGTCGTTCTCGTCTGAGAATGGAAACTCGTCGGTTTTCGCAGGAATGTTTAGTGTCGCTAGATATTCTCCGAGAACGCCAACGGTAACACCCAAGTTGACCGGGCCGGGCACAAAATACACGCAAGAACCTTTGACTATCCTGCAAAAAGCCTCGTCCATGACAAACTGTTGCTGATCGGCCTCGCTAGGTTGAGTGAACTCGTCGTACACCTGAATCCGGAACCCCTCAAAATCCTCGGGACTTGGTGACGAATCAAGGTTCATAAGGGTGCGAAGTTCGTCGTGTGCAACGTTTTGTCTAAACCATTCGCCAAATACAAAATAGCCTGTTGCCAGGGCAACCTTTGCGGCGAACCGCAAACGCGAGAAGCGATGCAATGTGAAGCTGGACGTAAACGTCTTTCCTGATACTTCCTCCTCGGTCAAGTTGCGCCGTTTGATCGGATCGTAAACTTTTAGACCGTCTTCAGAGAAGAACTCGACTTGGACCGGTGATTTTTGGTCGCCCATCGTCGATTTCTTGCTTATCGCGATCGGTTTCTTTTTAGTGTGTCCCCTGGCATCTAATGCAATTCGCCTAGAGAGAATTAGAAAATCGTTTGCCAATACACCATCGACTTTGCTTCCAACTTCAGCGTTGAATTTTGCATTCACTCCTATTGTGAATTGGTTAGATCCCCCAAGAGATAAAGGAATTATGTGCTCGCAGTTTGTTTCGGTCGGCAGAAGTTCTTCGTCTGTGTAAGGGCAGTACATAGCGGTAGGAAAGTGGCTAACGTTTAGCGGTGTGGCAGGTGATGAGGAACAGAGAAGCGCAGCTTCCCGGCGGTCACCTCGATGCGATTCTTAGAGCTGGGGTTGCAGATTCTCATGTAAGGGTCTTCTGTGTTTCGAATATGTAAGCTAATTCGTGTCCGTCCCTCCACAATTTCATCTCATGGAACTTCTCGGCAACATTAATAGCGACCTTGCCAATCTCAATAGCTGCGGCAGCGGAGAAACCAAGCACTGGGCCGCCAAATAAGCCTGCAAGAAGCCCGCCCCCTACAGACGTCTGTAGAGCTTTTGTGTCAAGCAACATTGAGAGCGATGACAGCGTGGTCTTGAAGCCGAATTTCTTTGTCACAGCCTCATACTCATCCAAGCGCCGACATAGGTCATCCTCGATGAATGAGAAAGAGCGACCAGCGTAACTGCTATGCAAAAATAGGCGGAGTCGAGCAAGTTTACGGTGGGAGTGAATGTCCTGACGCACCTCAAGAATTTGGCGCCATTCGGCATTGCTTGCGTCAATAAGGTTTAACTGGGAGAGCGTGATGCTTGGGTCACTTTGGCAACTGCCCTCATAATTGCCACTTGGTAGCACCACGCAAAATTTGTCAAAGCCAAGGCTGGCTGCGTAGTCATGGAATATCTGACGGATAGTCGATTGATCGTCTTGATGAGCATCGGCTAGGTAGGCTTTCTGAAGCTTTCGATATTCATCGGAAACGTCTCGCGCCCCACCGTCACGAGAATCCAGTGACCAAAGCCTGGCGTAGGGTTCGGCCTTCTTTGCAAACTCTGCCCACTTCACTCCAAACAACTCAATGACTCGGGTAGCGTGACTGTATGTAATGGTATTTCCTTCGACACCATCCACGAGGTGTGAAAGAGCTGCCGAGGGGACTGATTCAGGATAGCCAATCAGAATATCGCCAACGTCAGGGTCTCCCTGCATACGGCCCATGTTGAGCGGAAGCACTCGCTCGAAGTACAGCGCGGCTGCTTTGAAGTTTTCGAAACAGAGCGCCGTTGTTGAGGGGCTATATTCGTCGTTTAACATAGGGAGGCTCTAACAATTAGCAAACGGGCCCGGCGGACCGTATAACAATTAATATTGAGACACCCATTATGCTTTTGGAATCACTCATAGGACAAGAAAGGATCCTTGGTGGGGTCCGTATAACAACTCCAATAATGCAGACGTAGGGAAGCTGGGCGGAAATCCGCTATCGGGACATTGTCAATGGCTGGTTGTGGCCGGTAGCAAACATACTTCACATCCCGGTTCTTGCTAGGTCGTTGGCATTTTCATGCCAAGCGTTTAATCAGTTCTTCATGCTGAGGCCAGTACTTCAGGAGAAGATCTGGCTGAGCAATCTCAAACTCATCAAACTCGAAGCCTGGTGCCACGGTGCATCCGACTAGGCTATAGTCGTCTGCGACCGCACACTCTGCCGCGAACCAAGCGCCGGCAGGAACCAGCGCCTGGAAATCCGCTCCGTCGTGTTCCAATGGATTGCCGAGGCGGAAGACTGTCAGTCTTCCCTCTGGCAAGAGGACGTACACATGCAAGGGGGCACCATCATAGAAGTGCCACATTTCATCCGATTTGATTCGGTGCCACGTCGACCTTTCCTTGCCGCGCAGCAGGTAATAGATGGCAGTAGCGGCCGAGCGTGTCGAATCGCCATGCGAGCGCTTGACGCGTTCCTGGCTACGATAGGTTTCCCTGAAATGCCCGCCTTCCGGATGCGGTTGAAGCGCCAGGCGTGAAATCAGTTCTTCGGAGCTGGTTTTGGGCATCATATGACTGGATAAAGAGATTGTCGGGGCATCGACATGCGTAAACAGGCGCGCCTATTGGATGACCTTTGATCGGTCGTATTTCACAACGTACAAGAAGAACCAGATCGCGGATGCAGCATGTCTTCTCCTAGCCAATAGTAGACTGAAAAAATAGCACTGTTGCACTATGGATGTGCTCGCAGCCAAGTCTGCACTCACACTCATTTACCCATCAGTGGTCGGTCGCCTGTTCCCGGATCATGTCGTAAGGCGCTTGCACCGACAGGGAGTTCGCAGACTTCGGCTTGAATCCGGGGACAACGCTTCGAGATGGCTATCGACACCGCACCATCCTTGCAAATCCCGGCATTTTTTAACAGCAACGACATCGGCGTAAATCAAGGTAAGAAGCCCCCTGCCGCCGCTCCCCAACGCTTACGCTGAGACCCCTGCGTCAACAATGCCGCGGCAAGAGGGGGAACTCATGCGCAAACCACATCCATCACGATACCTGCTGGCTGCCTGCATCGGCGCCGGCACGCTGGCCGGCTGCGCCAATTTCAGTGAAGTGCAATCCGAGCAACGCGACATGTTCATGGTCACCGCCACCGGCGTGAGCTACACCATGTCGATACCCGCGCTGACCGCTGCCGCCAAGGAAAAAGCCCATGACTTCTGCGGCAAGCAGCAGATGAATGCCGACCTGCGGCAACTGGTGCGCGGCTGGCGGCCGATGCAGGTCGACCTGTATTTCCGCTGCCAGCCCAAAGGCCTCAGCCTGCAGGCGCTGCTCGATTGAGCCGATAGTCGGCCGCGGCCGCGCGCTCAGGCCCGAAAGTCGCGCTCGCGCTGCACGCTGCCATCGGCGGCAAAGCCGTCGGCCAGCCTGAATTGCGCCACGCCCAGCGTGGCGACCGCATCGGCGGCATCGGCCAGTTGCTCATGCGGGTCGCCTTCCAGCACCCGCGCCGCTTGCGCCAGCACTTGCCCGGCCGCGCGCAGTTGCACCTGCAATACGCTCTCGCCATCTTCATCTGCCAGCGCGAAGATCGCGGTGGCATCGGCGGCGGCCGCACCTGACTGCGCTAAACCATGCTCCAGCTCCGACATCATCTGCAGCGTGCCGTATTCGGCATTGCCGGTCTGCTTGGCGCCGTGGAACAGGTCCTGGTACATGAAGTGCAGCTGGCAGCGCGCCTCGTCGCCGGATTTGCCGGTCAGGCAGTGCTGCATCAGCGGCGTGTGCTTGTCGGCCCAGGCGCGGAAGCGCTCGGCGCGCCGTTCGAAGTAAGCGTCGGCGGCGGCCTCGTCCTGCGGCACCGCGTAGAAGGGATCGTCCAGGTCCTTCAGGGCAAAGCCCAGCAAAAAGCGCAGCTCCAGCGCCTCATCGTCGGCCGCAAAATCATTGGCCGGCCAGCCGCGCATGCTGCGCTCGATGGCCGGCACGCTCATCACCTTCTTGTCGGTCAGCGAGGCGAACGCGTCGCGGTTCATGGCATCGACATCGCTGTAGGTCAGCGCGCCGATCTCGTCCGGGTGGTACAGGTGGTGCACCAGCACCACGCGGGCTTGCGGGCTCTCCAGTCCGGCTTCCTGCAAGCTGGCGCGCAGCGTGTCGAAGGCATCGCCATCGGTAAACACGCGCCCGGCCTGCAAGCCGCCCTGGGTACGCGCCAGGAACGGGATCAGGAAGGCGTTGATTTCCATTTCCTTCTCGCCGCGGCGCATGAACACAATATCGGCGGTCTCTTCCGCCACCGCGCGCAGCAAGGCATGGCCGCGGCTGTCTTCAAAGCGCAGGTGCTCCAGCGCTTCATACAAGGTTTCGTCATCGCGCTGGCGCAGGCACTTGCGGACCATGCGCTCCAGTTCGTCCTGGCCCACGCGGCGTCCGGCCGCATCCGGCTCGCCAACGGCCACGGCGGCGGCCAGCGCGGCCAGTTGCAAGACCTGCTCCTCGCCCTCGTCCAGCACCTGCGATGCGGCATGGGCATTATGCTGGCGACGGCGCGAGGCATCGGTGGCGACGTGGGTCCTGGGCTTGTCCCTGGCCGGGCCTTGCGGCTTGGCGGCCGCCTTGCCGTTGGGTTTAACTTGCTGCTTGCCTTGCGGGCGGTTCGGTTTGTTCATGGTTTTTCCTGAAATTCAGTCTGGGCTCCGCCCGGCAAGGTCGCCAGCAGCATGCCGGCCAACGCCACGGCGAAGGCCGCGCCCTGCAACGCGCTCAGGCTCTCGCCCAATGCCGCCACGCCCACCAGCGCGGCACTGACCGGCAGCATCACGGTGAACACGCCGGCGCGCCCGGCCGGCACCACCTTCAGGCCGGTCATCCACAACCATACCGTCCACACGCTGGCGGCCAGCGCGTAGAACACCAGCAGCAGCCAGATATTGGCCGATACGGCGCCAAAATCGAAACGCAACGCAGTATAGAGCCCCATGGGCGTCATCAGCAGCAGGCCCCACAGGTTGATGATGGCGCTGATGCGCTTGGGCGTGAGCACCGCGGTCAGCTTCTTGCCGATCACCGCATACGAGGCTTCGCACAGCACCGCGCCGAACACCAGCAGGTTGCCCAGCCAGGCATATTGGCCGTGGGCCTCGCCGGCGCCGTGGCTGCTCTTGGCGAACGACAGCATGCCGATGCCCAACGCCCCGCAGGCCACCGCGCCCCACACGCGCGGCGTGATCTTCTCTTTCAGAAAGATCCAGCTCATCAGCGCCACCGCGGCGGGAATGGCCGACATGATCACCCCGGCCGATACCGCGCTGGTCATCGACACGCCGGTGATCATGCAGATCGTGAACAGGAAATTGCCGAGGAAGGACTCCAGGAACACCAGCCGGCGCGACTGCGGCGACAACGGCTTTTCATCCGCGGGCTTCTTCATCCAGCGCAGCATGGCGACGGCGCCGATGCCGAAACGCAGCCATGCGAGCAAAAAGATCGGCAGCGCCGCCGCCAGCGGTTTGGTCAGCGCGACATAGGCGCCGACCATCGACATACTCAGCATCAGGCAGCCGTAGCCCATGGCCCGGCTCGGGGTATAGCTCATGTTGTTCGTTGTGGTTGGCGGCGAGGCTTAGAACGTCTGCACACCCTTATGCCTGCCAGTGGATCGGCCTTGCATTTTAACCGCAGACGAATTTATTTCCGGCCGGAACCGCTGGCATTGCTCCTCCATGCGACGGTGATCAGATGAAGCGAAGCCCGGCTGCCAGGAAATATCCGATTTCTTCTACATACATAGGAATCGTTCTCAATAAGAATGGCGGCTCCGGTTTGCGCGAATCCAGTCACGAGCATGCATTCGCCTCGGCTGTCGCACGTTTCCAAGCATTCTCCTGTGCGAGGCCGTTTCCCGTTTATTCCCGCCGCATCAACCGGCCAGGGAAGCGATGGAAGAAACCAGCCGGCGCAAGTGGCCCAACCCGCCTCCTTGCGCTGGCTCTCTCCTCCCAACCATTCGTGTTACGCCAGCGTCACGTCAGCCAACACCTTCAAGAAGAAAGGCTGACCCGATGCTGAGAAAGATCCCCCTGGCCATTGCATTGGCTTGTTGCCAGGGCTGGTGTTTAACCGCTGGCGCGACTGGCAGCGAAGGCGTCCCGGATACCCGTGGCCGACTCGACGATATTACCGTCCATGACGACCATGTTCCCGATGACATCGCGGCTACCGTCACTGTCGTCACGCGCGAAGACCTCCAGGAAAAAGGCGCCCGTAACATCAAGGACGCACTCAGGGACGAGGTGGACGTGATGGTGCGCACCCGACCTTCGAACTTTTCAGCGACGCGTTCAGCGACCGGCCGCGCCCGCAATGAAGCCATCAACATTCGCGGCATTGAAGGCAACCGGGTGCTGATCGTGCAGGATGGCATCCGCCTGCCCAACAGTTTTTCATTCGGGCCCGCATTTCAGACCGGGCGCGGCGACTATTGGGAGATCGACAGCTTCCGCAAGATCGAAATTTTGCGCGGCGCCAATTCAACCCAATACGGCGCCGATAGCCTGGCCGGGGTGGTCAGCGTCACCACACTGGGGCCGCGCGACCTGATCGGCACGGGCAAAAGCACAGGCGGCTTCATGCAGTCGTCCTATGCACAACAAGACAATTCCTTCAACCACTCAGCCGGTGTCGCCTTTGACGACGATCGCTGGCAGGGCATGTTCATGGGCAGCCTGCGCAGCGGTCACGAGACCTGGTCGCAAGAGAATGGCAAGCAGCTCGACCGCACCCGCACCGCGCCCAATCCGGTCAATATGGAAAGCCGCTACTACCTGTCCAAGCTGGGGTTCAAGATGAATCCCGCCAATCGCCTGCAAGCCACGCTGGAGAACCTGAACCTGCAAGTCGATACCAATGCCTTAAACCAAGTCTCGCCGACACCGGTTTTCCGGGCCACGCGCTCGATGCATGCCTATGACACGACCAAGCGCAAACGCCTGTCGCTCGAATATTTCCACGATGGGAGCGAGACAGACTGGCTGAGTCGGCTGCATGCGCATCTGTATTGGCAGGATTCGAGTATTCGGCAATTGACGAAGGAAAGCGTGTTTGGGCCCGTTCCTACTGGTTCGTTCTTGACGGATTTTCTTAATAATTGGTTTTTTGAAAAACAAGGCGCCTTCCTCGGCGCCGTTGCGCCACCGCGCACAGTTCAGCGCCTGCGCGACAATCGATATAGCGACAAGACCATCGGTTTTAATATCGTGGCCGATACCCATTTTCGGGTCGGGCAGACCAGCCATGCCCTGCGCCACGGCTTGGATGTCAGCTATTCCAACATCGCGATGACGCTTGGAGGAACCGTTCCGGGAAGCGGACTGCACTTTCCGCAAAAAGTCTCCCCGGACAGCAGCTATCTGCTGGCAGGCGGCTTTGTTCAGGATGAGATATCCATCTCACAGTTCAAGATTATTCCGGGATTGCGTTACGATTTTTTCCGTCTGGTGCCGGACGAGTCTTCCTTATCGGCCCTCGACAAGAAAGAACTTGCAACCAGAAAAGCCTCGTTTGCAACGCGCAGCGACTATGCCTTCACGCCGCGCCTGGGGCTGATCTGGGAGCTTGCGCCGGCCTTTGCGCCCTATTTTAATTATGCCCGGGGATTTCGCGCCCCCACGCCGGAACAACTGAACGCCAACTACTTCCATCAGTTGCCGTTTTTCACTTACATGTACTCGGGCAATCCCCATTTAAAACCAGAAAAGGTAACCGGTATAGAGCTTGGCGTACGCGGTGCCAGCAAAGGATTTCGCTACTCGCTGGCGTCATTTACAAGCCGCTATCGCGATTTCATTCAGAACCGGGTCGTCGGCGACAGGATTGATGTGGGCGCGCTCCAGGAATGGAAGAGCGTCAATGAAAACCGGGCGCATATCCGAGGATTTGAGGCCAGAAGCGAATGGGATATCAATGCCGCATGGCGAGCCAATGCCGCCATCGCTTATGCACGCGGCGATGTAGAAGAATCGATATTCGGCCGGCCAACGGCCTGGGGGCAATCCATTCCCGTTGTCGGCAAGCGCTGGGTGCCAATGAACTCGATCCAGCCGATGCGCGCCATCATCGGCGCGCGCTACCGGCAGGCCGGCTGGGGTGCGCATGCCAACCTGGAACATGCCTGGGGCAAGGCAAGGAGTCGCATCGCTGGCGATGCCTCCAACAGCACCGCCAAGATGGCGCAGCCTTATTCGGTGATCAATGCCGGTGCTTGGATGGCGCCTTTTCCCGGTTTTACCGTCAGGCTCAATGTGGAGAACGTCTTCAATGCCTATTATGCGCGCTGGTCCGATATCGGCCCGGAGGATGCGACTTCCAACAATAGCCAAAGCACCAACGCAATCCGTTACGCCACGGCCCCGCCTCGCAGCCTGCAGTTGACCTTGCGGTATACCTATTGATCACAAGACGTTCCCATGAACGCCATCATTGAACGCACCGCTCTGCTCTCCTTCCGTTTCAACATCGGGACGGCTGGCCTGCGCAGACTGATGCCGTCCCCGATGGAAAAGGGCCAGCCGTTCGCCAGCCGCTACATGTTCGCATCAGCCAATTGAGATGGCGGGCAAAGGCAGGAGACAATAATCCAAGCACATGGGGAAATCCGTCTCCCGTCATGCCTTATCTGCATAGGCCGCAAAAACCTGCCGCGCTCGGCCCCGCCCTTCCATGCACGCTAAGCATGAACGCCGCCCTTCCCGGAGCGCATACTGGCAGGTATCGGACGACATGTCCGGCCCACCAACGCAAAGGAAACACCATGGCTCCCCTCATCGAAGGCACCCGCTCGTTCGGCATCATCGGCGGGCTCGGCCCGCTGGCCAGCGCCGACGTTTTCTTCAAGCTGATGAAAGCCATGGCGGCGCACGGCAATATCGAACAGGCCGATGTCGTGTTCGAGCAGCATCCGTTTCGCGGCAGCGGTTCGACCAGCGCCGCCACCACCGAGCGCAAGCTGTATGTGTTCGACATGATCCGCGATTTCGAACGGCGCGGCGTCGGCGCGGTGGTGCTGCCCTGCTTCCTCAGCCATACCTTCCTCGACGAACTCAAGGCCAACACCACGCTGCCCATCGTCGACCTGATGGAGGCGCTGCGCAGCCACGTGCGCCGCATCCACCCGCAGGCCGCCCGCATCGGCGTGCTGACCTCGGACTACACGCGCGCCAGCGGCCTGTTCGAACGCTACTTTCCCGCGCCGGCCTTCGATGTGATCTATCCCTGCATGCCGCAGGGCCGCGACGCGGTGACCGAGGCGGTCTATGGCGAAGGCGGCATCAAGCAGGGGGCGCTCACCGGCAAGCCGTTGCAACTGCTGACCGAGGCGGCGCAGGATCTGGTGGCGCAAGGCGCGGACCTGATCCTGCCCGGCCTCACCGAAGTGGCGCTGGTGGCGCATGCCATCGGCACGCTGCCGGTGCCGATCGTCGATGCCAACCAGGTCTATGCGCAATGCGTGGCCGATGGCCGGCGCGAGACGTCGGCCAAGCCGTTCAAGATCGGCGTGGTGGGTGGCGTGGGGCCGGCGGCCACGGTGGATTTCATGCAAAAGATCGTGCGCAATACGCCGGCCGAACGCGACCAGGACCATATCAAGGTGCATGTGGAACAGAACCCGCAAATCCCCGACCGCACCGAGAACCTGGTCGGCCAGGGGCCGGACCCGACCATCGCGCTGTACGCCACCTGCAAGAAACTGGAGGAAGGCGGCGCCGACCTCATCGCGATTCCCTGCAACACTGCGCACGCCTACGTCGAGCGCATCCAGCCCAGCCTCTCCATCCCTATCGTCAACATGCTGACGGTGACGGTGGAAAGCATCCGCGCGCGTTTTCCTGAGCTGAAGCAGGTCGGCCTGCTGGCGACCTCGGGCACTGTCGGCAGCGGCGTCTACCGCCGCGCGCTGGAAGAACAGGGACTGGAACAGCTGACGCCCTCGCCGGCCATGCAAGAGCGCGTGATGAACGCCATCTACGGCCGCGAAGGGGTCAAGGCCGGTTATACCGAAGGCCAGTGCCAGGACGACATCCGCGCCGGCCTGGATGACCTGGTGCGGCAAGGCGCCGACGTGGTCATTTTGGGATGTACCGAACTGCCGCTGCTGCTGCCGTACCCGCAACTGGAGCACGGCAGCGGCAAGACCGTCGTCCTGGTGGATCCCACCGATACGCTGGCGCGGCGCTGCGTGGCGTATGCGGGGACAGCAACGGAATAAAACGAAATCGGCATTACCAGGCGGCCAGGATGCCGCCCTTGAATTCGCTTTCGATGAACCGCTTCACTTCATCCGACTGGTAGGCCTGCACCAACCTGGGCAACCAGGGCTGCGCCTTGTCCTTCTCGCGCACGGCGATCAGGCAGGCATAGGGGCTGTCCCCGTTCTCCACCACCAGGCTGTCCCTGGCGGGGTTCAAACCGGCCTTGGCGGCGAAGTCGGCGTTGATCGCGGAGGCATCGAGGTCGTCCAGCGTGCGCGGCAATTGCCCCGCATCGATTTCGACGAATTTCCACTTCTTCGGATTCTCGACGATGTCGATGGGCGTGGCATTGGTGCCGGTCAGGGCATCGATGCCGGCGCGCAGCTTGAGCGCGCCATGCTTTTGCAACAGCAGCAGTACGCGGCTTTCATTGGCCGGGTCGTTGGGGATGCCGATCTTGGCGCCGGCGGGAATGTCTTCCAGCTTGCGGTACTTCTTGGAATAGACCGCCATCGGCCCGATCATGGTCTTGCCCTCGGCATACAGCTTGTAGCCGCGCGCCTTCATCTGCGCATTCAGGAACGGACGGTGCTGGTAGCTGTTGGCGTCGAGTTCGCCGGCATCGAGCGCCGCATTGGGCTGGATGTAGTCGTTGAATTCGATGATCCTGATCTTGTAACCCGGATTGTCGCGCTCGAACACGCGCTTGACCGCTTCGAAGATCTGCGCATGCGGGCCGCTGGTCACGCCGACCTTCAGCACCTTGTCCTGCGCCCGGGCCGGCGCATGCATCGCCAGTGCCGCCGCCAATGCCGCCGTCAATACGGCGCCCGTCCATCCCCTGATCCATGTCGCCACTGCATGTTTCATCCTTCGTCCCCGGCAAGAAAAACAGCCAATGTAACGACGGCCCCGTGGCAGTGGAACGAATCTTTTCCCGCTTGTTTATGTGCGCAGCGACTAAGCGCGCAGCGACTCCATCTGC
Source organism: Herbaspirillum sp. SJZ099 (assembly GCF_007828355.1). Lineage (NCBI taxonomy): Bacteria > Pseudomonadati > Pseudomonadota > Betaproteobacteria > Burkholderiales > Oxalobacteraceae > Herbaspirillum > Herbaspirillum sp. SJZ099. Next base: position 37,694 of record NZ_VIUO01000011.1, read on the forward strand.
GACGCCCGCGATGCCGCCGCCCCCGCGATCAGCGCACGGCATCGCGGCCGGAGAAGGAAGCTTTCAGGTCGCGGATGTCGAGCAAGGGCATGGCATTCCCCTCGTTGGCGCAACGCGCCCTCAGGCGGTCACACCCGTGCGATAGCCGGCGCCGACATGGCGCGCCGGCAAGGTCGGGGCGCCGCGAAACAGTTTCTCGCGCAGCGTGCCGGCGGCGTAGTCGCGCTTGTAGGAACCGCGCTCCTGCAGCACCGGAATCACCAGGTCGACGAAATCCTCGAAGCTCTCGGGCGTGACCGTGCGCGTGAGGTTGAAGCCGTCGACGCCGGTATCGGCCACCCAGGCTTCCAGCTCATCGGCCACCTGGGTGGGCGAGCCGACCACGGTGGCGTAGCGCCCGCCCAGCTCAAGCTGTTGCAGCAGCTTGCGCTTGGTCCAGTTGAGTTCGGGGTTGGTCACGGTCTTGACCAGCGATTCGATGGAATTGGTCTTGGCCGCGCGGATCGGCTCATCCAGTTCATATTGCGAGAAGTCGATGCCGGTGCCGGCCGAGAAATGCGCCAGTCCGGCTTCCGGGCTGGCGTAGCTGGCGTATTCGCGGTACTTGTCGTGGGCGTCGCGTTCGGTGTGCGCGGTGACCACGGTCAGGCCCATGAAGATCTTGACGTCGTCCGGATTGCGCCCTTCGCGCGCGGCGCCTGCGCGGATGCCCTGCACCAGCTTGCGGGCGGCATCGCGCGTCTGGCTGGAGATGAACACGCATTCGGCATGGCGTGCGCCGAAGGCCTGGCCGCGCCCCGACGAGCCGGCCTGGTACAGCACCGGCGTGCGCTGGCGCGACGGCTCCGACAGGTGGATGCCCTCGACGCGGTAGTAGTCGCCGCTGTGCCTGATCTTGTGCACCCTGGATGGGTCGGCATAGACGCGGTTGGCGCGGTCGCGCACCACGGCGCCGTCTTCCCAGCTGCCATCCCACAGTTTGTAGACCACTTCCATGAACTCGTCGGCGCGGTCGTAGCGCTGGTCGTGTTCCAGCTGCTCGGTCAGGCCCATGGCGCGCGCGGCGCTGTCGAGGTAGCCGGTGACGATGTTCCAGCCGACCCGCCCCTTGGTGAGATGGTCGAGCGTGGACATGCGGCGCGCGAACAGGAACGGCGCCTCGTAGGTCAGGTTGGCGGTGATGCCGAAGCCGAGGTGTTCGGTCACTGCGGCCATGGCCGGGACCAGCAGCAGCGGATCGTTCACAGGCAACTGGATCGATTCGCGCAGCGTGATGTCGGCCGACTGCTGGTAGACATCGTAGACGCCGACGATATCGGCCAGGAACAGCCCGTCGAACTTGCCGCGCTCCAGCAGTTGCGCCAGGTGCGTCCAGTAGCCGATGTCGGTGTAGTCCTGCGAGCGGTCGCGCGGGTGCGTCCACAGGCCGTGGTTGATGTGGTTCACGCAGTTCATGTTGAATGCGTTGAGCCGGATTTCCTTCTTGCTCATGTTCCCTCTCCTGCCGCGCAGGCGTCAGCTCAATGGCGACATCGCCGCCGGCCGCCGATAGTCGGCATGGCGTCTCTCACAGCGCGCCGTGGCGTGGCGGCTTCTTGCCGTTCAGGTAGAAATTGCCGATGGCGTGGTACTTCCAGCGCACCGGGTCGTGCAGCGTGTGGGTGCGGGCATTGCGCCAGTGGCGGTCGAGGTTGTGTTCGGCCAGCGTCGATTGCGATCCGGCCAGTTCGAACAGCTTGCTGCCGGCCGCCAGCGAGACTTCGGTGGTCAGCACGCGCGCTTCGGCCACGGCAATGGAGGCTTCGGCCACGCTGTCTTCGGTAGGCGCGGCGGCAGCCGCGTCCACCTTGTGCCCGGCGCGCTGCACCAGCGCTTCGGCGGCATGCAGCTGGATGGTCAGGCCGCCCACTTCGCGAATGGTGAGCGGATCGTCGCCGGCGCGTTCGACGCCGCTGTCGATCCAGGGGCGCGAACGCGTCTGCACGAAGGCGATCAGGTCGCGGTAGGCTGCGCGCGCGATACCCAGGTCGATGGCGGCGTGCTGGATCTGCGCCATCGGGCCGATCTGGGTCGGGCGCGTGAAGGCGGCGGCGAAGCCGATCACGGCATCGGCCGGCACGTGCACGTTGTCGAACACGGCGCTGCCGCTGCCGGTGGTGCGCTGGCCGAAACCGGACCAGTCGTCGATGATGGTCAGGCCCGGCGCGTGGCGCGGCACGATGGCCAGCTGCTGCACGCCGGCTTCATCAATCACCGAGGTCGGCACCCAGTCGGCATACAGCGCGCCGGTGGCGTAGAACTTGCGGCCGTTGATGCGGTAGCCGGGGCCGTTCGGGTCGCGCGTGAGGCTGGTCTTGCGGTCGTGCGAAGTCTTGGTGCCCAGCTCGGCCAGCGCGTTGCCGAAGCGGTCGCCTTGCAGCACGCGCTCGAAGAAGAAACGCTTCTGCGATTCGTTGCCGTTGACGCGGATCAGCTCGACCGCATAGAAATGGTTTTGCGGGATCTGGCCGATGGAGCCGTCGCCCGAGGAGATGGTGGCGATCACTTCGGCCAGCGTGCCGTAGGAGACGCCGGCGCCGCCGTATTCCCTGGGCACGGTGATGCCCCACAGGCCGGAACGCACGTAGCGCTCCAGCTCGTCCCAGGGCAGCTTGCGCTCGCGGTCGCGCAGGGCGGATTCGCGCACGAAGTCTTCGGCCAGCTTGCGCGCCACGGCCAGCGCCTCGGCGTCGTCGCGGATGCGGGCGACGATGCGCGGGGTGGCGGAAGCCGGGGACGGCGGCAAGGAATCGGGCGCGGTGGCGGTGGGGGCAGTGGGAGCTGCGGTCTGGGTCATGGCGTTTCTTCGGACAATGGTCAATAGGCGGTCGGTGGCGGCGGAGCGCTTCAGCTCCACGAATGGCGCGGCGGCGGCGTGCCGTTCAGGGCGTAGTTGCCGACCGCGTGATATTTCCAGCGCACCGGGTCGTGCAGCGTGTGCACGCGCGCATTGCGCCAGTGGCGGTCGAGATTGTGGGTAGCCAGCGTGGACGCCGAGCCGGCCAGTTCGAACAATTTTTCGGACGCCAGCAGCGCCAGCTCGGTGGAGAGCACCTTGGCTTCGGCCACGGCCACCGAGGCTGCGGCCATCTGCTCGAAGCTGATGGCCTCGGGCAAGGCGTCCAGCACGCCTGCGGCGCGTTCCAGCAGTGCGTCGCTGGCGTGCAGGCGCAGCTTCAGGTTGCCGATGTCGCGGATGATGTAGGGATCGTCGGAGGCGCGCTCGAGGCCGCTGTCGGCGTAGGGGCGCGAGCGCGTGGTCACGAATTCGATGGCGTCGCGCACCGCCGCATGGGCGATGCCGGCGTCGATGGCGGCCTGGATCAGTTGCGATACCGGGCCGATGTTGTTGGGTTGCTTGAGCAAATCCTTCACATGCAGCACCTGCGATGCCGGCACCCGCACGCGGTCGAACACCACGCTGCCGCTGGCGGTGGTGCGCTGGCCGAAGCTGGACCAATCGTCGACCACGCGCAAACCCGGCGCGTCGGCACGGTTGTAGACGAACAGCGGATCGCCCCGCTCGTCGATGGCGCGGCTGGGAATCCAGTGCGCATACAAGGCGCCGGTGGAATAAAAGCGCGTGCCCGTCAGCAGGTAGCTGCCGTCGCCGGCCTCGTCGTCAGGCACGGCGCGGGTGCGTACGTCGAGCACGTTCTTGCTGTTGCGTTCCGGCCCGGCGTTGCCGAAGCGGGCGCCGTCCAGGGCCTCGCCGAAGAAAAAGCGTTTCTGCTCTTCGCTGCCAGCATTGGCGATGACGTTGAGATTGCCGAAATGGTTTTGCGGAATCTGGCCGATCGACGGATCGGCGGCGGAGACGATCTTGAAGACCTCGGCCACCGTGGCCCACGAGGCGCCGATGCCGCCATAGGCGCGCGGCACCGAAATGGCCCACAGCCCGCTATGCGAGAAGCGCTCGATCTCCTCGAACGGCAGGCGGCGTTCGCGGTCGCGCCCGGCGGCGCCCTGGGCGAATTCCTGCGCCAGCGCGTGGGCGACTTGCAGCGCCTGGGCCTGGCTGGCAATGCGCTGGGCGGGGCGTTGGGAGAAGCGCCGCACGCTGGGTGCGCGCAAGGCGTCGATGGCCGCTGACATGAAACAATGATCCTTCCTGAGATGGCCGGCGCGGCCCCAATGTGGGCGCACCAGGGCGGAGGATCATTAAAGCAAAGCGCGGCGTTGAGCAGAACGAAGCATTTCGCATGTGCTTGCTTGGTTTTCTCATGCTGCGTTTTCCGCGCAAGCATATGCGCGGCGCATCGGCCGGCGCGCCCCCGCCGTCAGAACTGCATCTGCACGCCCAAGCTGAACATGTTGCGGCGGAAATCGCTGTAGGCGATGTTGGAAGGATTGTCGATATTGGTGTACTGGGCGCGCACTACCATGTTGCGCCCGACGTAGCGGCTGATATCCCACAGCGCCGACAGCGAAACCACCGTCTGGCGGTCGGTGCGCGGTTCGGCGAACAGCGCCATGGTCTGGTCGTAATGCACATCGGTATAGCTGAGGTTGGCGCCCAGCAGCAGATCCGGGGCGATGCGGTACTGCAGGTAAGCGCTCGGCCCCGACAGCCGGCGCGAATAGACCGCCGCGCTGGCTTGCTCGCGCTGCCACAGGTACTCCCCGCCGACCTGCAGTTGCGGCGTCAATTGCGCCAGCGCGCCGAACCCGCCTTGCCAGGCATCGGCATTGCGGTTGGCGTCGGTGTGCACGGTGCGTTTGGCGTAGCCGCCGGTGGCGGTCAGCGATACGGTATCGGTCACGCTGCGCGCCACGCGCCCGGTCACGCCCGGCGCGCTCTCCTGCAAACGGCCGTCCAGCCGCGTGTAGCGCACATTGGGCTGGAGACTGGCGGCCCACGCCTTGCCGGTATAGACCAGGGCGGCCGCCAGCGTGGTGGTGTCGTTGTTGTAGTCCTGCCGCTCGACATAGCCGGTGCCGAACCAGGCGCCCTGGAACAGCAGGGAAAAGCGGCCGTCCAGCGGTATGCCGTAGCTGGCATTGAGCCCCATCGCCGCGCCCGCCGACTTGTGCGGCATGGCGTCCTCGACCAGATCGAAGGTAACCGGAATGCCGCCGATGATGGCCGGCACACTGCGCGAGACCGGCCCGGCGTTGATGTTGTCGTCCCAGGTCAGCCCCATGTAGACCTGCAGCGACCAGGGCTTGGCCTTGTTGGCGGCATTGGCGACATTGGCGGCCAGCGCCGCCGGGTCGTTGGCGCGCAACTGCGCGGCGGCGGTTTCCAGCTGGTCGCGCTGCGCACCGGCGCTTTGCCCGGCGGCGGCGCTCAGCATGGCCGATGAATCCTGGCTGCGCCCCATGGCAAGGTACAGCCCGGCCAGCTCGACCTTGACCGTCGGATCATCAGGCGCCAATGCGATGGCCCGGCGGTAGTAGCCCTCGGCCGCCTCGCGCTCGCGCAGGGCCGATGAGCAACGCGCCAGCAGGCGCACCCGCTCGGCCTCGGTATCGGCATCGGGAAGGCTGCCCTTGAGCAGGCGGCACGCCATCTCCGGCTGTCGTTCAGACAGCAGTTTGCGCGCGAAGGCGATTTCCAGCAGCGCCTGCTGGCCGATCTCCTGTTGGCGCGCTGTCGCGGCATCGGCGGCCGGCCCGGGGACCTGGGCCTGAGCCGGCGGGCAGGCCACCAACACCGCGGCAACCGGAAGCGCGCTCAACGCGCGGCCAAAGAAGCGGGAACGAAGCAAAGGCATGGCAACGAAAGAGAAAGGAAAACGGGGCCAATCGCGGCGACGCCGGGCAGCGGCGCTCATCGCCGCGCCTGGAAGTTGCCGTTGCCGGTCAGCGTGGCGGCGGCATTTTGCATGCTCCACTGCCCCGCCATCTGCTCGGCCGCCGGGCCGTAAAGCACGCCATTCATCACATAGCCGCTCACGGCCTGGCCGCCATAGGTGCCGGACATGGAGCCGCCGATGTAGCCGCCCATTTGCGTGAGGGTGAAACTGGTGCTGCCCTGGCCGCCGGCAAAAGTCATGCTGCCGGGAATACTGGGCGCCATGCTGTGTATCGTCGAGAAGTCGACCATGGCCTGGAATGTGCCGCTGACTGCCGCGCCATTGTTGAGCGTGCCGCTGACGTTGCCGTTATAGGTCGCCACCAGGTTGGTCGGCCAACTGGCCATCGGCGTCACCAGGCCCGCCGTGACATATTCATAGCTCAGCTGTTGCGACTGTTGCGACAACTGTTGCGATTGTGCGGCGGCGACGGCCGAAAGTTGCCCGGCTCGCTGCAAGGCATCTTGCATGGAGGAAGATAGCGCGCTGGCGTGGGAAGACGCGCTGGCTATCGTCGCTGCGGCAGCGGCAATGAGCGTTTGCGTATCGGCGACGGTGCCCGTGACCGCTATCGCGCCGGCGGTGACCGCTATCCCCGCATCGGGCGCCTCCGCCAATTGCGCCTGTGCCTGCTGGTCGCCCTGTCCGGCGCTGAGATAGGCCGCCAGGGTGCGGCGATCCGGCAGGTGCTCAGCCTGTTCCGGCTGTTTCTGGATCGATTCCTGCGGTTGCTGCTCGGCTTGTTCGAACTGCTTCCCAACCGGTTCTTCCTGTTGCTGCCGGGTTTTCTCCAGCAGCTTCTGCGTCAACTCCTTTTCCTTTTCGGTCAACTCTTGCTGCATCAGCTTGGTTTTTTCCGACTCCTGCTGCTTCTGGGTCTGCTGTTGTTCCTTGATTTGCGCCGGCTGCTTCTGGACCAGCGCCAGCTCTTGCTGTTTCTGCTTGGTTTGCAGCATCAGCTTCTGCAGCAGTTCCTGCCGGCTTTTCTCCGACTCCTGTTTCTGGAGCTGGCCCAGTTCCAGCTGCCGCTGCGCCAATTCCTTCTGCAGTTCTGCGGCGCTGCGCTCGGTTTCCGGCTGGAGCGCGCCCGGCTTGACGGGCTGGATCGTCGGCAGCGATAGCGGCGACACCGATGGCGGCGGCGTCGCTGCAGGAGCGGCGAACTGCTCCTGCACAAGCTGCTGCCGCAAGGCTTCGATCTGGCTGTAGACAGCTTGCAGCGACGCTTCGTTGAGCGACTGTGCCTGTGCGACGGTACTGGCCAGCAAGGCGAGCATGCCGGCGGCGCAGGCGGCCGGCCGGCCATGCGCGGCACGCGGCAAAGGGAAACGATGCGGTACGGGCATGGCACAATGCCGAACAAGCTTTCGGCCAATGTTGGAGAGCCCCCATGCTAAGAGCCGGCCATCTCCCGGTAAATACTGCATATGCAGTATTTTGTGCGCGCCGCCAACGCCTTACTATCGAGGCAGTGCACTGGAACGCAACACATAGGCCGTTACTTCGGCGACATTGTGCAGGGACAGTTTCCCCATCAGATTCTGGCGGTGCTTGCGCACCGTCAGCACGGAGAGATTGAGTTTCTCGGCGATATCGCTGCTGGACTGGCCGCGCGCGATCATCGCCAGGATCTGCTGCTCGCGCGCCGTAATCGGCGCCTCTTCGGGGGCGGGCGGCAGTGCCGACCGTTGCGCCAGGCCCTTGCTGAGATAGACGATGCCCGACAGCACCAGGGCGATCGCATATAGCAGTTCCTCTGCATTCTCGTGCTTGAGCACATAGCCGTCGGCGCCGGCCTCGAAGGCCGCCTCGACCGATGCCGCGCTGGGACTGGCGGTGAGGATCAGCACCCGCGTGCCGCCGTGCCCGGCCTTGATCTTGCGGGTCAGTTCCACGCCGTGGCAACCCGGCAGGTCGAGATCGAGCAACAACAGGTCGGGCCGGTTTTCCCGCACCAGGCATTCGACCTCGTCGCCGTGGCCGGTATCGGCCACCACCCGCAGATCGGGCCTGGTGGAAATGAGCAGTTTCAAGCCATCGCGAATGATCGCGTGGTCTTCCGCCAGTACGATGGTTTTCATTGTTGCCCCCCGGTCGACGCAGCCCCTTTGTGTGCGCCGATATTACAATAAACCCGATGCCTTGCCCGCGGGAAAATACCCTGGCATTGCCGCCGCCACCATTGCATAAGAACAATGACAACCCTGCTCCCGACCTCGGACCGCGCTGTCTATCTCGAACTGGTCAACACCCTGTATCGGCAGTCGCCGCCGATCTTCCTGGGCAATATCGCGGTGGCCAGCCTGACGGTCTTCCTGCTGTGGGGCCAGGTGCCGCATGCATTGCTGCTCGGCTGGGCGGGAGCGATCTGCCTGGTCACGGCGATCCGCATCGCCATGGTCTGGCGCGACCTGCGCGGCGGCGCGCACCTGCCGGCGACGACATCGGCGCGCTGCTGGCGCTACGTGGCATGGGCCGGCATCTCGGGCTGCCTGTGGGGCGCGATGGGGCCGCTCTTCTTCGCGCCGGACAATACCGTCATCACCGTCTATACCTGCATCGTGCTGGCCGGCATGACCGGCGGCTCGGTCGCTTCGTTGTCGTCGTTCTGGCCGGCCTACTATGCCTATGCGTTGCCGACCGTGCTGCCGTTCGCGCTACGTTCGTTCGCCCATGACACGCCGCTGTTTTCGGTACTGGGCGTGCTTTCGCTGTTCCTGCTGGGCGTCAACCTGGCCTATAGCCGGGTGATCCAGCGCACCGTGCGCGACGCCATCGCGCTGCGCTTCGAGAACACGGCGCTGATCCGCCAACTGACCGAGGAAAAGGAGCGCGCCGAACTGGCCAACCGCAGCAAGTCGCAATTCCTGGCCGCCGCCAGCCACGACCTGCGCCAGCCCACGCATGCGCTGGGCCTGTACATCGCCGCCTTGCGCATGGCGGCACAGGCCTCGCAGATCGAACGCGCCACGATCGAAACCCTGGCCGAACGGCTGCAGTCGGCACTGCTGGGCATGTCGCAGCTACTGAATGTGCTGCTGGATATTTCGCGCCTTGACGCCGGCGTCATCCAGGTCGAACCGCGCCGCCTGCGCCTGCAGGAGACATTCGACGCCCTGGAAAACCAGTTCGCCCAGGCCGCCGCCGCCAAAGGCCTGCGCCTGAAAGTGCGCCCGACCCCGGCCTGGATCGACACCGACCCGGTACTGCTGCAGAACGTCCTGGCCAATCTCCTTTCCAATGCGGTGCGCTATACCGAACGGGGCCGCATCCTGCTGGCTTGCCGACGCCGCCGCGGCCTGCTGGAGATATGCGTGATGGATACCGGCATCGGCATTGCCGCCGACCATTTCGACAGCATCTTCCGCGAGTTCTACCAGGTCGAGAACATCGCGCGCGATCGCGAACAGGGCCTGGGGCTGGGCCTGGCGATCGTGCAGCGCACCGCCGACCTGATCGGCGCCCGCATCGCGCTGCGTTCGGCGGTCGGCCAAGGCTCCTGCTTTTCGGTGAGCCTGCCATCCCGGCATGAACCGGCCGCCGGTCAGGCCAGCGCGCCGGCCGCGCCGCACCGGCCGGACATAGCCCGGCGCACGGTGCTGGTGGTCGACGACGACAAGCAAGTGCTCGACGGCATGTCGATCCTGCTGGCCAGTTGGGGGTATGCCGTGCTGGCCGCGCGCTCGCGCGAACAGGCGGTGGGCGTGCTGGCCGATGGCACGCCGGAGCTGGTGCTGACCGACTTCCGGCTGGCCGCGGGCGTCACCGGCATCGACGTGATCCGCGCCGTGTCGATGGCGCTGGGAAGCGAGGTGCCGGCCATCATCGTCACCGGCGACACTTCGCCGCAAGGCATCGGCCTGGCCAGCGCCAGCGGCTTCCCGGTGCTGCACAAGCCGCTGGACCCGGCCGCGCTGCAAGCCGCCATCGCCACCCAGTTAGGTACGCAGCCATACCGCCTGGCCTGAAAGGGGCCGCCGGCACCGCCGGCGCCTTTGCAGTAAACTCCCCGGGATCAAAAATACGATAAAAAACCTCAAGGGAAGAGACACATGTTCCAAACCGACCGTACCCCCGATTTCAAGACCGTGCTGCTGGCCAGCGGCGTGGTGCTCACGCTGGCCATGGGCGTGCGCCATGGGTTGGGCTTCTGGCTGCAGCCGATGTCGCAAGCGCATGGCTGGACGCGCGAAACCTTCTCGCTGGCCATCGCCATGCAAAACCTGATGTGGGGCGCCATCGGTCCCTTCGCCGGCATGGCCTGCGACCGTTTCGGCACGGCGCGCGTGATCGTGCTGGGCGCGTTCCTGTATGCGGCCGGACTAATGTGGATGGCGCTGGTGGCGCAACCGGCGCTGTTCGTGGTGGGCTCGGGCGTGCTGATCGGCGCGGCGCTGGCCTGTACCGCCTTCGGCGCGGTGAGCGGCATCGTCGGCCGCAGCGCACCGCCGGAAAAACGCTCCTGGGCCTTCGGCATTTCTTCCGCGGCCGGCTCCTTCGGCCAGTTCATGATGATGCCGGTGGAGCAGCAACTGATCTCGCTGGCCGGCTGGCAACAGGCGTTCTTCTGGCTGGCCGCGCTGGTGCTGGTGGCGATGCTGCCGATGGCGATGCGCCTGCGGGAGCCGCCGCTGGTGAAGGCGGCGCAAGAGCAAAGCATCGCCGAGGCGGTGCGCGAGGCGTTCGCCTACCGTCCCTTCCAGCTGCTGGTGGCGGGCTACTTCGTGTGCGGCTTCCAGGTGGTGTTCATCGGCGCGCACCTGCCCTCCTACCTGAAGGACAAGGGCATCATGGATCCGAATGTGGCGGTGGTGGCGCTGGCGCTGATCGGCCTGTTCAACATCTTCGGCTCCTACTACGCCGGCAAGCTGGGCGGCCTGCTGCCCAAGCGCTTCCTGCTGGCGGGCATCTATTTCTCGCGCACGGTGGCGATCGCGCTGTTCCTGGCCGCGCCGCTGTCGGCCTGGTCGGTGTATGTCTTCGCGGCGGCGATGGGGCTCCTGTGGCTGTCGACCGTGCCGCTGACCAACGGCATCGTGGCCGGCATTTTCGGCGTGAAGCACCTGTCGATGCTGTCAGGCTTCGTGTTCTTCTCGCACCAGGTCGGCAGCTTTCTGGGCGTGTGGCTGGGCGGCTGGCTGTTTACCCGTGAAGGCAGCTATGACACGGTGTGGGCCATCACGCTGGCGCTGGGCATCTTCGCCACGCTGATCAACTTGCCGGTGCGCGAGCAGGCGATTGCCCGCCCGCTGGCGGTGAACTGAGTGGAGAACTTTGCCGTGGCCAGACGCTCTGAGCATGTTCGCGCCGGACGCTGGCGACGCCTGTCGCTGGCGCTGGCCGGCGCGGGCGTGCTGGCGGCGATATTTCTTGCCTACCTGCAACCGGCATTCATCGTCGACCTGGCGAACCGGATTTACCTGTGTTTTTAGACAGTAGTGCAGCCGAATTGCGCTAGAATGGGCCGATCCGCTCCCATGCACCGTCACCAACAAGAAACCCATGCTCTCCCTCACCGACCTCGAACAAGCCATCAACTACTGGCGCCAGCAGCGCCCCGCCACCGGCGAGGAATGCGCGCTGTCGCCCGAGGTGAACGCGCTGGCCGACCTGTACGCGATGATGATCTACGACCACCGCCATGAAGTGGCGCTGGACGAAATGGGCACCCAGGCGCGCCAGCTGGTGGAGTCCTGGCAAGGCACGCGCGCCTGAGCTTGCCCTGCCCCATATTTCTTTCACTCCGCCGCACATCCTCCCTCTGTAACCGCGCTATGCTAGAACCCCGCTGGCGGATTGGCAGCGCGGATGTCTACTGAACGTTTCCGTTTCCGCCCGATCTTTTCCTGAGAGATTTCAAAAGGAAGGAACATGCGCAAGATCCCCGAGCAGACAGCCCCTGCCGGCCGCCGCAAGGCGGTGCCGGCCAGGCCCGCCGCGCGCTCCCGCGACCAAGCCGAACCCGGCAAGCCCCGGGTGGCTCTGGTGCTGCAAGGCGGCGGCGCGCTGGGCGCCTACCAGGCCGGGGTCTACCAGGCCTTGCATGAGAACGGCCTGACGCCGGACTGGGTGGTCGGCACCTCGATCGGCGCCATCAATGCCGCCATCATCGCCGGCAACCCGCGCGAGACGCGCATCGCGCGCCTGCGCGAGTTCTGGGAAACGGTGGCCCATCCCGACCTGTTCGACCTGCAGCATCTGCCCGACAACCTGCGCCTGCTGTCCACCCGGCTGACCACGCTCGATACCTTCATGCGCGGCGCGCCGGGCTTCTTCCGGCCGCGCCCGCCCAACCCGTTCGCCCTGGGCCTGCCGGTGCCGCCCGAGGACGCCAGCTTCTATAGCACCGCCGAGCTGCGGGAGACGCTGGCGCGGCTGGTCGACTTCGAGTACCTCAACCGCAAGGCCGGCATCCGCATGACGGTCAGCGCCGTCAAGGTGACGTGCGGCACGCTGGTCAAGTTCGACTCCGCCACCCGCCCCATCGGTCCCGAGCACATCATGGCCAGCGGCGCGCTGCCGCCGGGCTTCGCGCCGGTGCGCATCGACGGCGAGCTGTACTGGGATGGCGGCTTGTATTCCAACACCCCGCTGGAAGCGGTCCTCAACGATGAGCCGCGCATGAATACGCTGTGCATGATGGTCGACCTGTGGCATGCCGACGGCCCCGAGCCCACAACGCTGGAAGAAGTGCAGACGCGCGAAAAGGATGTGACCTTCGCCTCGCGCTCGCAGCGCCATATCGATGCCTATCTCAAGCAATACCAGTTGCGCCGCGCCGCGCACGACCTTTACCAGCGCCTGCCGCCGGTCATGCTCACCGCCGCCGACCGCAAGATGATGGCCGAGCTGGGCGCCGACACCACCATCCACATCGTGCGCCTGCCCTATGCCGGGCGCGACTGGAACATGGCGTCCAAGGATGTCAATTTCGGGCGCGGATCGCTGCTGTGGCGCTGGGACCAGGGTTACCAGGATGGCCTGCGCGGTATCGAAGTCAGCGCCGGCTGCCAGTTTGAGTCTTCCGAGGCGGGCATTGTGGTGCATGAGCTTCCGACCGGCGAAACCCGGGTGAAAGTGTCCGAACGTTCGTCTTGATTGGCCGCAAAGCCGCGCCGGGATTGGGCGTCGCATATTTTCGACGATGTTACAAATTATTTTGTGCGGCGCACAAAATTCACTTGACCTCCCCAAAGAAGTGCATAAAATAGGAATTGTTGCGGCGCACAAATCATGATTGTTGGTTGATTCTGGTCGAAAGCCGCTGTGGAAGGCCGTTTGTTTATCCATACCGGCTGTTCGTTTAGTGCATCAAATCGTCATTAACATCAAGGAGATGAACATGTTTTCGTACCAAGATCAGTTTTCCGCCGCCACCAAATCCAACCTGCAAGCCCAGCTGGATCTGATCAACACCCTGACCGCCAAGGCTTTCGAAGGCGTGGAAAAGATCGTCGAGCTGAACCTGTCGGCCACCAAGGCTTCGCTGGAAGAATCCGCCGCCGCCGCCAAGCAACTGGCCGCTGCCAAGGACCCTCAGGAACTGCTGGCGCTGGCCGCCGCGCAAGCCCAGCCGGGCGCTGAAAAGGCTGCCGCTTACGGCCGCCACCTGGCCGGCATCGTTTCGGCCACGCAAGCTGAATTCACCAAGGCTGCCGAAGCCCAGGTCGCCGAAACCAGCCGCAAGGTCGGCGCCCTGATCGACGAGATCAGCAAGAACGCGCCCCCGGGTTCGGAACAGGCGATTTCGCTGCTCAAGGCGACCCTGTCCAACGCCAACGCCGGCTACGAACAGCTGACCAAGAGCACCAAGCAAGCCGTCGAAACGCTGGAAGCCAACCTGAGCAACGCCGCCAAGCAATTCACCGCGGTTGCGGAAAAAACGGCTGCGACTACCCGCTCCAAGAAGTAATCGGCAGGCAAGCGACAGCGACAAGCAACAACACGCAGACACGCAGCAGTCAAAAGCTGCAGGCAAACGACAAAGGCCGCTCCGGGAAACCGGAGCGGCCTTTGTCTTGTCTGCCGGATGCTTAGTCCCTTACTGCCGGCCGATGATATCCAGCGCCAGCGCCTCGGCCACGCGGATGCCGTCGATGGCGGCCGACATGATGCCGCCGGCATAACCGGCGCCTTCGCCGGCCGGATACAGCCCCTTGGTATTCAAGCTTTGCAGCGTATGGTCGTCGCGCTTGATGCGGATCGGGGAAGAGGTGCGGGTCTCGATGCCGGTCAGCACGGCGTCATGCATCGAATAGCCGCGGATCTGCTTGTCGAAGGCCGGCAGCGCCTCGCGGATGGCGTCGATGGCGTACTTGGGCAACGACGGGTTGAGGTCGCCCAGCTTGACGCCCGGCTTGTAGGACGGCTCCACGCTGCCCAGCGCCGTGGAGGGACGGTTGGCGATGAAGTCGCCCACCAGTTGCGCCGGCGCGTCGTAGTTGCCGCCGCCCAGTTCATAGGCGCGGCTTTCCCATTCGCGCTGGAAGGCGATGCCGGCCAGCGGGTGGCCGGGATAGTCGGCCGGAGTGATGCCGACCACGATGCCGCTGTTGGCGTTGCGCTCGTTGCGCGAATACTGGCTCATGCCGTTGGTGACCACACGGCCCGGCTCCGAGGTGGCCGCCACCACGGTGCCGCCCGGGCACATGCAGAAACTGTAGACCGAACGGCCGTTGGAGGCGTGGTGCACCAGCTTGTAGTCGGCCGCGCCGAGGATGGGATGGCCGGCGCTGGGGCCGAAGCGGCACTTGTCGATCAGCGACTGCGGATGTTCGGCGCGAAAGCCGATCGAGAACGGCTTGGCCTCGATGTAGACGCCGCGCTCGTACAGCATCTCGAAGGTGTCGCGCGCGCTGTGGCCGATGGCCAATACCACATGGTCGGCCGCGATCTGCTCGCCCGAGGCCAGGGTCAGGCCGCGGATCTGGCCGTCTTCGATCAGCACATCCTCGACGCGCTGCTCGAAGCGGAATTCGCCGCCCAGCTGCTCGATCTTCTCGCGCATCAACTGGATCATCTTCACCAGGCGGAAGGTGCCGATGTGCGGCTTGCTGACGTACATGATCTCGGGCGGCGCGTCGGCGGCGACGAATTCCTTGAGCACCTTGCGGCCGTAATGCTTGGGGTCCTTGACCTGGCTGTAGAGCTTGCCGTCGGAGAAGGTGCCGGCGCCACCCTCGCCGAACTGGACGTTGGACTCGGGCTTGAGTTCGCGCTGGCGCCATAGGCCCCAGGTGTCCTTGGTGCGTTCGCGCACGGTCTTGCCGCGCTCCAGGATGATCGGGTTGAAGCCCATCTCGGCCAGGACCAGCGCGGCGAACAGCCCGCACGGGCCGAAGCCGATCACCACCGGACGCTGCTTCAGGCCGGCCGGCGCCCGGCCGACGAAGTGGTAGCCGGTATCGGGCGTGGGACCGACATTGGTTTTGTTCTTGTTGCGCGCCAGCACCTGCGCTTCGTCCTTCACTTCCACATCGATGGTGTAGGTGAGGATCACGGCGCTCTTCTTGCGCGCGTCGTAGCTGCGGCGAAACAGCGTGAAGCCGACCAGCTCGTCGGCGGCGATGCCCAGGCGTTCCAGGATCGCGGCGTTCAGGTCGTCTTCCGTATGGTCCAGCGGAAGGAATAGCTCATTGATGCGCAACATGTGCGGGGACTTTCCAGTGTGGCTTGAAATGCATGGGAGCGGCGCAGCCGAGGGCGTCGTCCCGGCGGACGAACCCGGCGCGGGCCCCGGCGGACAGGGCGCAAGGCGGGCTGCGCGAAAGGCGACATTCTACTCCAGCCGGGGCTGGCCGGCCCAGTGGGCGGGCTGCCGCGCTTTGGGACGGCCGCGCCCCAGGCATGCCAACAACCCGCGGCGTGCCCGGCCGGCATCAGCAATCGTCGGCCCCCGCCGTCCCGGCGTCGGCTTTCCAGACGAAGCGTGCCGGATCGAGCGCGGCCAGCAAGTCGCGCGGCAGCGGCAGCGGCTCGCGCTCCAGCATCGCCGCCAGGAGTTCGGCCATGAGCGGCGCCCAGATCAGCCCGCGCGAAGCGTAGCCCAGCAAACCGTACAAGCCAGCATGGCGCGGCACCGCTTCCGGCCGCGTGGGCGCCAGCGCGGCGGCGGCCTCCATGTCGGGCAAGGCGCCCGCCAGCGGCAGGCGGTCGGGGGCGATGCAGCGGAAGCCGACGCGGCCCGGCAGATTGGCCGCTTGCGCATCCGGCACGGCGTAATGTTGATCGATCCCCGGCAGCATATTGCGCAGGCGCTGCAGGTTCTCGGCATGGCTGCCGGCGCGCAGGCCGGTGTCGCCGTCGCGGTCGTAGCTGGCGCCCATGCATACGCTGCCGCCATAGGGACGGGTCAGGTAGCCGTCGCCGCACAAGGCCACCGGCAGCTCGGGAAACCCTGCCGCCGGCAGGTGCGTGACCTGTCCGCGCACCGCGTTCAGCGGCAGCGATGCGCTCTGCGCCAGCGCGCGCGCCTGGGCGCCGGCGGCAAGGATCACCACCGGCGCTTGCGCGATGATGTGCCCCGCCGGATCCAGCGCCTGCCAATGCCCGTCGTCGCGACGCAAGGCCGCCGCCTGCCGGCCGAAATGGGTGGCCAGCGCCCCGCCCTGCTGCGCCACGGCCAGCAGGCGACGGCATACCGACGGCGGATTCAGCCAGCCGGCCTGCGGGAAGAAATAGCCGCCGCCCATGACCGGCATGCCCAGCAGCGCGCGCGCCTGTTCCGCGTCCATCCAGCGGGCGTATTCGGGGGGGTAGTTCCAGTCTTGCGCGCCCTGTTCGAAAGACAGCGCCTGCCTGGCGTCGCGGCCGAACTGCAGGATGCCGCAGCGCTCGCCGGCAATGGCCGCATCCGCCGCCGTACCGACGCCGCCCAGCCGCTCCCAGTGGCGCCCGGCGAATAGGAAGGCGGCCCGCGTCAGGCGCGCCAGCGGGCTGTCGTCGCGCGCCAGCGCCGGCATGAACAGCCCGCCGTGGTTGCCGGAAGCCTGGGTGGCCGGCCCGTTGCCGGCCTCCACCAGGTCGATGCGCCAGCCGCGCGCGGCCAGGCGTTCGGCGATGGCGCAACCGGCCAGGCCGGCGCCGATCACCAGCGCGTGGCGCGCATGTTCCGGTTGGCGCCGCAAGGGGGTCGCGGCCGCGGCCACATGCGAGGGCGGCCGCGGCCATGCCGGCGCGTAATGTAACAACAGCGGTAATAACGGCGGCAATCCAGGCGGCAAAGCCGGCGCGCCGGTGAAGCCGACCTGGCGCATGGCGCCAGCCGTGGCCGCGCCGTCGAACACCAGCGCGCGTGCGCCGGTCCAGGCCAGGCGCGCGAGGCGCTTGCAGGCATGCGGGTTCCAATCGGATGCGGCGGCGTCGAAATCCTGCTGCCGCCCGTGCAGGTAGAACAAGTCGCACGGCGCTTCCAGGCGCGCCAATTCTTCGTCGAGCGGGCCGAACACCAGGGTCAGCGTCACACGGCCTTCATCCAGCAGCAACCGGTGCGTGCCGGGCAGCAACAGCGGCCACGCCGCGCGCAACCGGTCGGCGTAAGGCGCCAGTTCTTGCCAGCCGGCATGCAGCGCCAGCAGTTGTCCGACGGTGCAGGGATGCGGCTGGATCGCCACATAATGCAAACGCTGCGCCCCGCCCTGCGCGCGCATCCGGTCGAAACGCCGCCAACTGGAAAGGAAGGCCAGCCCGGCGCCGAAATGCAGATCCAGGATGGCCGGGCTGTGTTGCTCTTGCAGGCAGGCATCCAACCCGGCTTGCGGCATCGCCAGCAGTTGCGCCATATGGCCGGCGTCGCCGCTATGCGGGTCGGCGCGCCAGGCGGCAAGCAGGTTGGCAGAGGCTGGGATGACGGGACGGGCGGGCATGGCGTTTCGGTATCAGGTTCGGCCAGTTGGAAGGCCGCCATTCTACGCCCTCGCCTGGCGCCGGACGCTGCGGCTTGACAAAGCTGCGGCGCAGCAATAATCTGCATACAGAACACGAAAATGGCGTTTTGTGGGAAACCGGCCGGGGCCGACATTTTCCCGATGTCCGGCTTTTCCATCTTGCGCCGTTCTTTGCCTTACCATTCCGATTCCTTTTTAGCGGCAGCTCCATGTACAAAATCGACGCTCCGGCGCAACTGATCGAGCAGGTCTACGATGCCATCCTGGATGCGATCTGCTCCGGCACGCTGGCGCCCAACGAAAAAATCACGCAGGAAGGCCTGGCCGAACAGCTGGGCGTATCGCGCCAACCCATCCTGCAGGCTTTCCAGCTGCTCAAGCGCCAGGGTTTCATCGAAGATGCCGGGCGCAAAGGCGTGATGGTGACGGCACTCGATCCGACCAGGCTGATGCAGCTCTACCAGGTGCGCTCGGTGCTGGACGGCCTGGCCGCGCGCGAGGCCGCCGAGCGCTGGAAGCGGGACGGCGATGAACGCAGCGCCGGCGAGCGCGAGGGCCGCGCCCTGATCGCCGCCGGACGCGCCGTCTCGGACATGGGCGACCTGTCGGCGCGCATCGTGGCCGACATGAACTTCCACCAGTTCATCTACCGCAGCTGCGGCAACCCGATGGTGGGCGAGACCACCGCCCTCCACTGGCACCACATCCGCCGCGCCATGGGCGCCATCCTCTCGTCGGACGTGCGCTCCCACATCGCCGTGTGGGACGAGCATGAAGCCATCCTGCAGGCCATCATCGATGGCCGCGCGGCGGTGGCCGACAAGCTGGCGCGCCAGCATGCCGAAAGCGCGGCCGAACACCTGGCGCGGGTGCTGACCAGTGAAGAGTACGCATCGAAGAGGAAGCAGGCCTGATCCCGCCTGCGCCCTCGGGCCGACCGGCGCCGCTTACCCCATACAGACAATCACCATCACCTCCTGCGCAGCATCGCTGCGCGCCGCCATGCTCGCCATCTTCAATATCGTCTTCCCGATCTTCGCGCTGATCTTCCTCGGCTGGGCCTGTCGCAAGCGCCATATCCTCTCGGCGGGCGCGGCCAGCGAGCTGAACCGCTTCGTGATCTACCTGGGCCTGCCGGCGTTGCTGTTCGATTCGATGTCGCGGCTCACGCCGGCCGACTTCGCCAATGTGCGCTTCATCGGCGTGTTCGCCGCCGGGGTGGCCATCGTATTCTTGCTGACCGGCTGGATACGCGCACGCCAGAAAGCCCCCGCGGCCGATCTCATCATCGACAGCCTGGGCGCGTCCTACGCCAATGTCGGCTTCATCGGCATTCCCTTGTGTTACCTGGCGTTCGGTCACGATGGCCTGCCGCCGTCGGTGATCGCCATGGTGATGACCGCCTGCCTGCTGTTCGCAGTCGCCATCGTGCTGCTGGAAACCTGCCTGCATGCCGGGGCCGGCCTGGGGCAAACGGTGTTCAAGGTGGGCCGTTCGCTGGTGCGCAACCCGATCATGATCGCGCCGGTCGCCGGGATCGCGGTGGCGCTGTCGGGCCTGGCCATTCCCAGCGGCGTGCAGCAGCTGTTCAAGATCCTGGGCGGCGCGGCCAGCCCTTGCGCGCTGGTGTCACTGGGCTTGTTCCTGGCCCAGCCGGTGCGCCACGACGAAGGCGTTTCGGTGTCGCTGCTGGTGGTGTTCAAGCTGCTGCTGCAGCCGGCGGTGACGGCGGTGCTGGCGTACTGGGTGTTTCCGCTGCCGCGCCTGTGGGCCGACAGCGCGGTACTGCTGGCGGCCATGCCGATCGGCACCGGCCCCTTCATGCTGGCCGAGTTATATCAGCGCGAGGTGGCCGGGATGTCGCGCGCGATCCTGGTATCCACTACCTTGTCATTGCCGACCGTGGCCTTGATCCTGGCGTGGATCGGTCGCCATTGAAGCGGGCCGTCCAAGGCAAAAGGCCGGCGGGCCATTGCGCGCGCCGCTCAGACCACGGCCCGCTCCTGCCTCAATAGCTGCTCGAATTTCTCGGCCGGCACCGGCGGGCTGAACAGGTAGCCCTGGATCTCGTCGCAGCCGTAGTGACGCAGGTAATCCAGCTGCTCGTCGGTTTCCACGCCTTCGGCGATTACGCGCAGCTTCAGGTGGCGCGCCAGCGAGATGATGGAGGCGGTGATGGCGGCGTCGTCGGCATCGATGGTGATGTCGCGCACGAAGGAGCGGTCGATCTTGAGCACGTCGATGGGGAAGCGCTTGAGATAGGCCAGCGAGGAATAGCCGGTGCCGAAGTCGTCGATCGACAGGCGCACGCCCAGCTCCTTGAGGCCGCCCAGGATGCCGATGGCGTGCTCGACATCGGTCATCATCAGGCTTTCCGTCAATTCCAGTTCCAGCGAGGCCGGCGGCAGGCCGGTGTCTTCCAGCACCTCGGCAATCGAGGTCACCAGGTCCTTCTGCAGGAATTGCCCCACCGACAGGTTGACCGAGACGCTGATGTCGTCATGCCCGCCGAGCTGCCAGCGGCGGCACTGGACGCAGGCCGTGCGCAGCACCCAGGCGCCGATCGGCAGGATCAGCCCGGTTTCTTCGGCCAGGCCGATGAAACGCGCCGGCGAGACCATGCCCAGTTGCGGATGCTGCCAGCGGATCAGCGCCTCGCTGCCGACGACGCGGCCGCTGGCGAGGTCGACCTTGGGCTGGTAATGCAGCAGGAACTCATTGTTCTCCAGCGCGCCACGCAGGTCGGCTTCGATGCGCAGGCGTTCCAGCGCCTGCTCGTTCATGGCCGGCGTGTAGAACTGGAAGTTGTTGCGCCCGGTCTGCTTGCCGCGGTACATGGCGATGTCGGCGTGCCTGATCAGGGTCTCGCCGTCGATGCCGTCGGCCGGGTAGCAGGCCACGCCGATGCTGCAGGTCATGAACAGCGTATGGCCGCCCAGCGCGATGGGCGCGGCCACCGCATCCATGATGCGTTGCAGGCTGCGGGTGTCGAGCGTGAGCTCGTCCTGCTCGGGCAGGATCATGATGAATTCGTCGCCGCCCAGGCGCGCCACCGTGTCGGCCTCGCGCACCGCCGCGCGCAGGCGCCCGGCCACGGTGCGCAGCAGGGTGTCGCCGGCCTTGTGGCCCAGCGTGTCGTTGACGAACTTGAAACGGTCGAGGTCGACGAACACCAGCCACAGCGCCTGCTTCTGCCGTTCGGCGTTGCCGATGGCCTGGTCCAGGTGGTGGCGCAGCATGTGGCGGTTGATCAGGCCGGTGAGCGTATCGCGGCTGGCCTGGAATTCCAGTTCGGCCTCGTAGCGTTTCATGGAGGTGATGTCGTAGAGCGCCGCCACGAAGTGCGTCGCGGCGCCGTTGTCGTCCCTCACCGGCGCGATGTAGAAATCGTTCCACAGCTCCGAGCCGTCCTTGTGGTAGTTGCGCAGCACCACGTTGTACTCGCGCTGCTCGCGCATGGCGTTCCACACGGCTTCGAAGCCGCCGGGGTCGCTGTCGCGTCCTTCCAGGAAGCGGATGCTGCGGCCCATGGCTTCGGCCGGGCTGTAGCCGGTGATGCGGCCGAACGCCGGGTTGACGTATTCGATCGGGTAATCCGGTTCCTGGGCGGAGAGGATGATGATGGCGTTGGCGCTGGCTTCGATGGCCTGGTGGCGCAGTTGCAGGGCGCGCTCGGCCAGGCGGCGCGCCTTGATATCGTCGGACAGCAGCGCATTGGTGTGGCGCAGCTCGGCGGTCTTTTCCTCGACCAGGCGCTGCACGCGATCCGAACGCAGCGCCAGCGCGCGCAGGTAGGCCGCGCCCAGCAGGGAGGAAATGATGCCGGCCAGCAAGATCAGCAGCGAGCCGTAATGGTCGGAAAACACCGAACGCGGGGGCGTGCTGATTTCCACATGCCAGGTCTGGCCGGCGATGTCGAAGCTGGTCATGATGCTGGACGGTTCACGGAACAGGTTGCCCAGCGTCGCCAGTTGCGCATGGCTTTGCACCATCGCGCTGTCATGGCGGTACACCAGGCTGGACTCATCGGCTTGCGGGCCGACGAAGATACGCAGGCCGATCTGCTCGTCGCCCAGCAAACCGGCGCCGTCCAGGATCTTGCTCACCAATTCGGTCACCTGCAGCACGGCGGCGGTGTCGCCGATCATGATGGCGCGCCGCTCATCGACATTGTTGGGCTGGATGCCGCCGCGGTAGACCGGTTGCAGCAACAACAGGCCGCGTTCGTCGGCCCCCAGCTGGACCAGGCGGATCGGCAGCGTCGATGCCGGACGGCCGCTGGCCAGCGCCGTTTCCAATGCCTGCCTGAAGGTCTGGTTGGCGCTCATGTCCAGGCCCAGCGCGGACCGGTTGCTGCTGATCGGCTCGATGTAATCGACCACCAGGTAGAACGGACGCTGGGGCGCCCGCTCCTGCTTGCCGTCGGCCAGGGTGGTGATCTGGAAATCGGGGGCAATGCCCTGGCGCAAGGCTTCGAACACCTGCCGGTCGTCGTCGGCGACGAAGCGGTGGACGGCGAAGGCGCGTACATACGGATAGCGCTCCAGCAGCGGCTCGGTGAAGTTGCGGAATTGCTGGCGGGTGGGATCGCCGACGGTGGCGTAGAAATGGTTGATCGTCGACAACACCTGCACGGCCTCTTCCAGGCCGCGCTGCACGGTGAAGGTGCGCAAGGCCGCCCGGCGGTCGAAATCCAGGCTGACAGCGTCGTCTTCCAGGTGGCTGGTGGCGATGAATACCACTATGGTTGCGCACAGCCCCAGCATCAGCGTAAGCGATGCCGACAACGTTGCCCCCAGCTTGTTGATCACACGCCGCATAACCGAATCGTTATCTTTTTAACGATACCGATAATAATCTGGTCTTCGTCAAATTATTAAAAACACCAGATTTATTTTTATCGGCGGCCGATGCCGGAATGAACGACCGGCCCGCCGCCGTCCCGGTTCAGTAGCCGTATGGCGCCGATTGTTGTTTTTTGCGTTCTTCCTGCTCGATCGCCTGCGCCTGCATGAAGGCATCGAAAGAGCGTTCGATGGTGGCGCGCTCGATATCGCGGGTGATGAAGACGATGCGGCTGCGGCGATCCCCGGACGGCCATTCGGGCAGCGTCGCGGTCGGATGGAAGATGTGCTGCACGCCGTGGATCACGGTCGGCTTGTCTTCTCCCTTGAGGTTGAGGATGCCCTTGATGCGCAGGATGTTGGGGCCCTTGAAACCGACCAGCAAGCTCAGCCATTCGTCGAACAGGGCCGGATCGATCGGCTCGTCGAAAGTGAAGCAGAAGGCGCGGATGTGGTCGTCGTGGCGGTTCACGTCGTGCGCATGGTCATGGTGGTCATGATGATCGTGGCCGTGATCATGATGGTCATGGTTATGACCATGGGCGTGCCCATGATCATGGTGATGATGATCGTGCGCCGTCTTCCCGGCAAAGGCCTCCTCGTTGAGCCAGCGCGCCACGTCGGGCATCTTCTCGCCCGGCTTGAACAAACCCGCATCCAGCAGTTCGGACGGCGAAATCCTTCCATGCTGCGGCAGCAGTTGCCGCGCCCCCGGGTTGAGCGCGCGCAGGCGCTCGCGCAATTGCGCCAGTTGGGCGGCGTCGGCCAGGTCGCTCTTGGTCAGCAGCAGGCGGTCGGCAACGGCGGCCTGCTGCACCGCTTCAACGTGGTTATCCAGCGTGGCCATGCCATTGACGGCGTCGACCGTGACGATCACGCCGTCCAGCCGGTAGCGCGAAGCGATGAAGACATCGGTCATCAGCGTATGCAGGATAGGCACCGGCGACGCCAGGCCGGTGGTCTCGATCACCACGCGGTTGAACTTGCGCTGGCCCCCTTCGGCAAAACGCCAGGTGATGTCCTTGAGCGTCTTCTTGAGGTCGCCGCGGATGGTGCAGCACAGGCAGCCGCTGCTCATCTCGACCACGGTGTCTTCCTGGCTGTGGGCCACCAGCAGGTGATCCAGGCCGATCTCGCCGAACTCGTTGATGATGACCAGGGTGTCCTTCATCTCCGGCTGGGCGATCAGGTGATTGAGCAGCGTGGTCTTGCCGCTGCCGAGAAAACCGGTCAGCAGGGAAACGGGAATCGGCGCATCGCCGGCGGGTACGGATGGGTTCATGATGGCATGCTCGGGAAGAAATAGGGGGCGGAATCGGCGCGAGAACCTCCATGCTAACCGATGCGTCAAGAAGACTGCGGAGGACTGCGCGCCATGAAAAACGGACCGCGCGCGGTCCGTCTTGCGGCGCTCCTACTCGTTGTCGTGCGCGTCCAGCGGCACCTTGGCGGGCGCTTCTCCGGCCTTGCCCACGCCGGGCAGCAGGTGGCCCAGCTTGCGCGCCTTGGTGCCGAGGTAACCGATGTTGAACGGATTGTGGTTGGCGATCAGCGGGATGCGCTCGGCCACCGGGATGCCGTTGTCTTCCAGCGCCTTCACCTTGCGCGGGTTGTTGGTCATCAACCGCAGGCTGGTGATCTTCAGGTGCGCCAGCATCGGCAGCACGATGGTGTAGCGGCGCATGTCGGCCGGGAAACCCAGGCGCTCATTGGCCTCGACCGTGTCGGCGCCCTGGTCCTGCAGATGATAGGCGCGGATCTTGTTGAGCAAGCCGATGCCGCGCCCTTCCTGGCGCAGGTAGAACAGCACGCCGCGGCCTTCCTTGGCGATCTTCTTCAATGCCGCTTCCAGCTGGGCGCCGCAATCGCAGCGCTGCGAGAACAGCCCGTCGCCGGTCAGGCATTCGGAATGCACGCGGCCCAGCACCGGCTCGCCGTTGCCGACATCGCCCAGGGCCAGCGCCAGGTGTTCCTTGTCGGCAACCTCATCGTAGAAAGCATGCAGTTCGAACGTCGCCCAGGGCGTGGGCAACTTGCACGAACTGACGAATTCGAGTTTTTCTTCCGGCACGGCGCCGGGCTCAATCGGTGACGACATGACAACCTGCTTTCAATACGGATGCGGTGAACCGCGTATCTTACCCTGCTGCCGGGTTTATTTCAGCGCGGCCCGACGGTCGTTGAAGGGGCGCAAAAGGACATGCGCAGGGAAATTGAACGGATGGCGGACAAAAGTCCCCCGCCGCGCTTGCGGCCGGGAACGCCTGAAAACATGCAGATGAAGGCAGCTCTGCGGTTTTGCAATATGCGGGAGCCGGAAACCGGTACGGTTGCGGTTGACAGTTGCCGTTTTTTATTTTACCTTTTAGTAAATTAACCAATTGGTATAAAACATGACTCCCGACCAGCTCAGCGCCACGTTCGCAGCGCTCGCCGATCCGACGCGGCGCGCCATCCTCGCCCGGCTCGCCGCAGGGGAAACCACGGTCAACGAACTGGCGGCGCCATTCGACATGACCCTGCCGGCGGTCACCAAGCACCTCAAGGTGCTTGAGGGCGCCGGCCTGATCACACGCGGGCGCGATGCGCAGCGGCGGCCGTGCCGGCTGGCGGCGCAGCCGTTGCAAGAAGCCTGCGACTGGATTGAAAAGTACCGCATCTATTGGGAACAGCGCTTCGACAATCTCGACGCGTACCTGGAGCAATTGCAGCAGGACCGGAAAGAACACCCGCCGCAACGGAGAAAACCGCATGGAAAATAAAGCCGCCCCCGCCAACCGCGTGCTGACCATCACGCGCGTATTCGATGCGCCGCGCGACCTCGTGTTCGCGGCCTGGACCGATCCCGGACACCTGACGCGCTGGTCGGCGCCGCACGGTTTCCGCATCAGCCACTGCAGCGGCGAGCTGCGCCCCGGCGGCGCCTGGCGCGCGTGCATGGTCGCGCCGGACGGCGCCGAATTGTGGTTGGGCGGCGTCTACCGCGAGATCGTGCACGGCGAGAAACTCGTGTTCACCCATGCCTGGGACGGCCAGGATGGCCAACCCGAACCGCCAACCCTGGTCACGGTGGTTTTGAAGGATCTCGACGGCAAGACTGAAATGACTTTCCGCCAGGAAGGCTTCGCATCCGATGCCTCGCGCGACGGGCACAAAGGAGGCTGGAGCCAGGGCTTCGAGCGGCTGGGCGAACTGCTCGGCGAACTCGGCGGACGCAGCGCCCGATAAACCGCTGCGGTCGCAACAAGGGGACTGGGATGAGAAAGCTCAAACTGGAAATGCAGGTTTCAATCGACGGCTTTACCGCCGACGCCAACGGCGACACCGGCTGGATGACGTGGAACTGGGGCGAACCCTGGCGCTGGGACGAGGCGCTGCGCCGGCATCACGAAGAGCTGACCGCATCGGCCGATACGCTCCTGCTCAGCCGGGTGATGGCGGAAGAAGGCTTCTACGCGCACTGGCAGCAAGTCGCAGAGCAGCCCGGCGACGCGCGCAATGCGTTCGCCCGGCAGATTGTCGCCATGCGCAAGGTCGTGTTCACGCATACGCTGCCGCAGTCGCGCTGGCCGGATACGGTGCTGGCAAAAGGGGATCTGGTGGAAGAAGTGATGCACCTCAAGCGCCAGCCGGGCAAGGACATGCTCGCCTACGGCGGGCCGGCTTTCGCTTCGGCGCTGGCGGCTGCCGGACTGATCGATGAATTCCACTTCCTGGTCAATCCGGCCGTGCTCGGCAACGGCCGCGGCATGCTCAAGGACATCGGCGGCGCCATTCCACTGCGGCTGGTCGATGCCAGGCCATTCTCATGCGGCGTGGTCCTGCTGCATTACGCGCGGCCGGAATAGCCCGGCCGCGTCCGGCGATGGGATCGCCGCTGCTCAGACCAGGCCGTGCGCCTGCTGGTCGGCGTGGTAGCTGGAACGCACCATGGCGCCCACGGCGGCATGCACGAAGCCCATCTTGTAGGCTTCTTCCTCATACATCTTGAAGGTGTCCGGGTGCACGTAGCGGCGCACCGGCAGGTGGTCGCCGCTGGGCATCAGGTACTGGCCGATGGTCAGCATGTCGACGTTGTGGGCGCGCATGTCGCGCATGACCTGCAGCACTTCCTCGTCGGTCTCGCCCAGGCCGACCATGATGCCGGACTTGGTCGGGGTTTCCGGATGCAGATCCTTGAAGCGCTTCAACAGGTTCAGCGAGTATTCGTAGTCGGAGCCGGGGCGCGCTTCCTTGTACAGGCGCGGCGCGGTTTCTAGGTTGTGGTTCATGACGTCCGGCGGGGCCATCTTGAGGATTTCCAGCGCGCGATCCATGCGGCCGCGGAAGTCCGGGGTCAGGATCTCGATGCGGGTCTCGGGCGACAGCTCGCGCACGCGGCGGATGCATTCGGCGAAGTGGGCGGCGCCGCCGTCGCGCAGGTCATCGCGGTCGACGCTGGTGATCACCACGTACGACAGCTTCAGCTGGGCGATGGTCTTGGCCAGGTTTTCCGGTTCATTCGGGTCGAGCGGGTCGGGACGGCCGTGGCCGACGTCGCAGAACGGGCAGCGGCGGGTGCACTTGTCGCCCATGATCATGAAGGTGGCGGTGCCCTTGCCGAAGCATTCGCCGATGTTGGGGCAGGAGGCTTCCTCGCACACCGTCACCAGGTTGTTGGCGCGCAGGATGTCCTTGATTTCATAGAAGCGCGTGGTCGGCGAGCCGGCCTTGACGCGGATCCAGTCCGGCTTCTTCAGTTTCTCGGCGGCCACGATCTTGATCGGGATCCAGGCGGTCTTGCCGGCGCCCTTCTGCTTGTCGAGCGGGTTGGCGCGCGCCGCGTTGCTGGAGGAATCTGCTGCTGGAGTGATGTCGGTAGTCATGGTGTCGGTATTTCCGGCGCCCGGCGTGTGCCTCAGCGCCCTTCTATGCCCGTGAAGCGGGCGATCAGTTTCTCGGCAAGCAACGCCTGGACGTCGGCCAGGCGGGCAGCGGCGGCGCCCAGGGTCTTCATGTCGACCGTGGCCAGGCCTTCGTAGCCGCAGGGATTGATCCAGGAAAACGGCGTCAGATCCATGTCGACGTTGAGCGATACCCCATGGTAAGTGCAGCCGTTGCCGCGGATCTTCAAGCCCAATGCGGCCACCTTGGCGCCCTGCCACGCCCCGTCGGCGGCATAGATGCCCGGCGCGCCCTGCTTGCGTTCACCGGCCAGATTATACGCCGCCAGCGTGTCGATCACCGCCTGCTCGATGTTGTACACGAACTCGCGCGCGAACAGACGGGCTCCGGCGCGGTTGCGGCGCAGGTCCATCAGCAGGTAGATCACCGCCTGGCCGGGGCCGTGGAAGGTGACTTCGCCGCCGCGGTCGGTCTGTACCACTGGGATGTCGTGGGGATTCAATACGTGGGAACGGTCGGCGCCCAGGCCCAGCGTGTAGACCGGCGGATGTTCGACGATCCAGAGCTGGTCGGGCGTCTCGGCGGTGCGCGCGTCGGTGTAGGCGCGCATGGCGGCGAAGCTGGCCTCGTAGGGCTCGGTGCCGCGCCGCACGATCTGCGGCAGGCCGGGGCCGGCCAGGATGGCGGGCGAAGCGGCCGCTTGCTGCGCGCCGACGGTGTGTGTTGCTGTCTGCATGGCTGCCAGTTTAGCGAACTTCGCTCTGGCCCGTCGGCGCGGCATGGGTTTTGACGGCCAATATTGCATCATGGGCAATATTTGTTGGCGGAAAGCGTTGGAAAAAGGCGACCGGCCAGGCTTTCCGTTATTCCGCTCAGAACCAGCGGATCAGTCCGCGCGGCAACAGGCGGCTGATGCGCAGCGCGCCCTGCTCCCCCGCCGCGCAGCAGTCGGCGGCGGCCGGCCCGGTCGCCTGCGGCTTGCGGGCCAACCAGCCGCGGAGGACCCGGGCGGCGCGCGCCAGCGGGCCGGGCAGCGGCAGGATGTCGAACTCGGCGCGGCCCTTGACGGCTTCAAACACCGCCAGCCCGCGGCCGTGGAAATCGAAGTCGCGGCCGGGACTGAGCCACACGTCGGCGCCGCCCTCTTCCACCGTCAGCCAGACCAGCCCGCAACGCACCCTCACCCGTACCGGATGTTGCAGGCGCACGGCGTGGACGCGCCCTTCTTCAAGGCATAGCGGGGCGGTTTGGTTTGTGAATGAAATTGGCATGGCGCACTCCTTTTCCCGTTTCGCAGGACAAACCCCGGGGCAAGCCACCAGGCCTTGATGGCGCGGCCTCTCAGAGGAATTTCCGGTGATTTCGTTGAATTGGAGTTCATTGTAGGAAGCCTCACGCACAAACCAAAACGATATATATTCGGTGTTATTGCGAATGGAATTCACAAGGAACCAAGCATGGCCGATTTGAGGAAGCTGCCCAACCTGGCGGCATTGCGCGCCTTCGATGCCGCCGCGCGCTACGAATGCTTTTCGCGCGCGGCCGAAGAGATCCACGTCACGCCCGGCGCCATCAGCCACCAGGTGCGCGCGCTGGAGGAGGAGCTTGGCCTGCAGCTGTTCATCCGCCACGGCAAGCGCATCTCGGTGACCGAAACCGGCCAGCGCTTCGCCGCCACCATCCGCAAGTCGCTGTCCGAGATCGCGCTGGCCGCCGAACATCTGCGCAGCCTGAACCGCCAGCAACGGCTGGTGATCTCGAGCACGCCTTCGTTCGCCTCGCGCTGGCTGGCGCCGCGCCTGTGGAAGTTCATCGACCGCCATCCGGAAATCGAGGTGGTGCTGCAGTCGGGCAGCCATTTGTCCGACTTGCGCCTGGACGGCGTCGACGTCGGCCTGCGCTTCGGCCGCGGCAACTATAGCGGCGTGGTATCGGAAAAACTGAGCGACGATTACTACTACCCGGTGGCCTCCCCCGCCTACCGCAGCAAACGCGGCAAGAAGCCCGCCAAACCCGCCGACCTCGCGCAATGCACGCTGCTGCGCATGGACCAGCGCGAATCTTGGCAGCCATGGCTGCAGCAAGCCGGGCTGGATTTGCCGGAGCCCAGCGGCGGACTGGTGATCGAGGATTCTTCGCTGACCCTGCGCGCGGCGGCCGACGGCGGCGGCGTGGCGCTGAGCCGGCACATGATCGCCTCGCAGGAAATCGCCGCCGGCGAGGTGGTGCGGCTGTTCGACGTGGCCCTGAAAGCCGACGAGTCGTATTACTTCGTGCACCTGCCCGAAGGGCTGGAGAAGCCGGCCGTGGCCGAGTTCAAGAAGTGGATCTTCAAGGAAATGAAACTGTTTCGCGAGAGCGGCGACTGGCCCGGCTAACGCCGCAATACATGGTTATCGCCTGCGCGCCTTGGGGGCAATTGCCCTGTGAGACTCCATCAGCCGCCGCGTGCTTTCCAGCTCCTTTTGCAGCAGTTCGGCATCCGGCAGCACCGTGCGATAGTTGGCCGCCATGATCTTGCTGGGCAGCCCTTCCAGCGCATAACGCGCCAAGGCATGGCCCTTGTCGGCGCACAGGATCAGGCCGACGGGCGGATTCTCGTCAGCCAGCGTCCAATGCTCTTTTGCATAGTTGCAATACAAATGCATCTGGCCCACATCAGCATGCGTCAGCGGACTGAGCTTCAGGTCGATAATGACGAGGCAACGCAAGCGGCGATGAAAAAGCAGAAGATCAACCCGGTACCAGGTCTGGTCAATGCGCAAGCGGCGCTGGCGTCCGACGAAGGTAAAACCATCGCCGAGTTCGAGCAGAAAATCCTCCAATCGCCGGGTCAGGGCTTGCTCGAAATCGGATTCCGAATATTCGTCCTTGAGGTCGAGGAACTCCAGCACATACGGGTCTTTGATCGCGTCGCCCGGCGTGATGGCATCTTCCGGCGTTGGTCTTGCGCCTTTCACCAGCATCGCAGCCTTGTTTTTCGATAACGCCGTACGCTCGTAGAATTGGCTGCCGATTTGCCGGTCGAGCTGGCGCACGCTCCATCCGCCGCGCAAGGCTTCGGTTTCATAGAACTGGCGAGCATGGTCATCCTTGACCGACAGTAGCCGGACATAGGCAGACCACGGCAGCGTGAACATTCGCGCCAGTTCGTCCAGCCGCCAGAATCGCTCTGCTGACGATACGGAGGAAGATTTGCCAGACAGAGTCTGGCAAATCGGCCAAGTCAGGAAGAATGATCGCATTTGCTGCAAGTTCTGGCGGCTGAACCCGCGCCCAAACCGTGCAGTCAAGTCACCGGACAGGCGAGCGATCAACTGCTCCCCGTATCCGGCACGCCGCCGTCCCTGCTGTTCGGCTTCCACGATACGACGGCCGATTTCCCAATAACTCGCCGTCATCAGCGCGTTGACGCTACGCGCCGCCGCATGACGTGCCGTATCGAGCAATTCCACGATTCCGCCGTGGATACCGGCATAACCGGCGGGCAATGCCGCGGACTTGGTGAGCTTGATTTTTGCCATGATGATTCTTCGGAAAACATCGGCATATAGTGAACCAAGCTCCGTCATTGGCGTGCTTGCGGTGTCGGTTTTTGGCGTAGTTCCACAAAGTTCGATCCGGCGCCTCAAACAAAAACCCGGCGTGCCTTGGCAGGCAACGCCGGGTTTCATACGCGATCGCGCAAGGGCTTACAGCACGAACTTCACCTTCTCATGCGACGACAGCGCGCGGTACAGGTTGTCCAGCTGCTCGCGGCTGGTGGCACGCACGGTCAGCGTCAGCGACAGGTACTTGCCCTGCGAGGACGGCCGCATCTCCAGCTTGCCGGCATGGAATTCGGGGTCGTGCTCGACCACCAGTTCGACAATGGTCTGGGCGAATTCATCGTGCAGGATCCCGACCACCTTGATCGGGAAGTCGCTCGGGTATTCGATGAGGGATTCTTCGGTGGGGATAGTCATGGCAGTATGGCTCGGCGTGTTCCGCTGGCGCTCCGTTTTCAATGTACCCATATGGGGCTCAAACGGCCGGCTTCAAGCGGCGGGGTTGCGGGAGGGGGAATGCCGACATTCTACGCCATATGGCAGCGGATCAGGCCCGATAGGCCCCGATACGCCCCCAAACGCACATGGGCCGCACTTGGCGGCCCATGCGGGGAAAACCTCAAAACGGCGAGTTACAGGCGCGCCTTGGCCGCCTGGTAGGCGGCGTAGATCCTGGCATAGACCGGGCCCGGCTTGCCGCTGCCGATGGGCTTGCCGTCCAGCGTCACCACCGGCAGCACTTCCTTGCTGGCCGAGGAGAGGAACAGTTCATCGGCGGCGAACACCTCATCGCGCGGGATGCGGCGCGCTTCCAGCGCGATGCCCTGCACGGCGCACAGCTCTTCCATCAAGCCGTAGCGGATGCCTTCCAGGATCAGGTTGTCCTTGGGCGGCGCGGAAATCTTGCCGTCCTTGACCACCCATACATTGGACGAGGATGCCTCGGACAGGAAACCGTCACGGAACTGGATCGCCTCGGTCACTTCATTCTCGGCCGCGAACTGCGCCGCCAGCACGTTGCCCAGCAGCGAAGTCGACTTGATCTGGCAGTTCAGCCAGCGGCGGTCTTCCATGGTCACGCAAGCCACGCCGTTTTCACGCGCGGCGGCCGGCGGCAACACCATCGGATTGGTCATGATCAGCACCGTCGGCGTCACCTCCTTGGGGAAGGCATGCGCGCGCTTGGCCACGCCGCGCGTGACCTGGATGTAGATCATCTGGTCGTCCAGGCTGTTGGCCTGCACCACGCGCTCGATCAGGGCGAACCAGCCGGCTTCGTCATGCGGATTCGGTATGGAGATGGTTTTCAGGCTGCGGAACAGGCGCGCCAGGTGCTGCCGGCCGCGGAACGCCTTGCGGCCATACATCGGGATCACTTCGTAGATGCCGTCGCCGAAGATGAAACCCCGGTCCAGCACGGGAACGCGGGCTTCGGACAAGGGCGTAAGTTCGCCGTTGAGATAGACGATGGGGTCGTTCATGGTGAGTTTTCCAAGTGTGCGGGAATGAGCGAAAGCGGCGGATTGGCCGCCTTCATTCAAAGATTGTGGCATACGCAAGTGTACGGGGTTATGCAAAAACGGTATTGCATTTCCTGTTTTCGCTTGCCGCCGGACGACGTTTAAAGCGCCGCGACTTCTACCCGGCATCCTTCGCCTTCGCCGGCCGGCACGAACCTCCAGCGCAGCGAATGGAAGCGCGCCAGCGTCTCACGGTGGGCGATGCTGACCACCGTCACGCCCGGCAGCTCCCGCGGCAAGGCGGCGTACAGCGCTTCTTCGGTTTCGCCGTCCATGGCGCTGCTGGCTTCGTCCAGGAACACCAGCGCCGGCCGGTTCAGGAACACCCGCACGAAGGCCAGGCGCTGCTGCTCGCCGGGCGACAGGGCATGACTCCAGTTGGCGGCCTGGTCCAGCCGGCCGGCCAGTTGCGGCAGCCGGCACAGTGCCAGGTAACGCGCGATCGTCGCATCGTCGAAGCTGCCCTCGGCGGCCGGATACGACAGCGCCGCGCGCAAGGTGCCGATGGGCAGGTAACTGCGCTGCGGCAGGAACATCACCGCCGCGCCGGCGGGCAGGCCGATGCGTCCGCGCCCATACGGCCAGACATCGGCGATGGCGCGGATCAGCGTCGACTTGCCGCAGCCGGAAGGGCCGCTGACCAGCACATGTTCGCCCGACTCCAGCCGCGCATCCATGCCGCGCAGCACCATGCCGCCGTCCGGCAAGGACAGCTGCAGGCCTTCGATGGTCAGCGCGCTGCCGGCGTGGCGTTCGACCTCGATGGTGCGCGCCATGCCTTGCGCGCGCTCGACATCGGCATTGAAGCCGGCCAGGCGGTTGATGCTGGCCTTCCAGCTGGCCAGCGTGGTGAAGGCGTTGATGAACCACGACAGCGCATCCTGCACTTGGCCGAAGGCGTTGCTGATCTGCATCAGCACGCCCAGCGAGATGGCGCCGGAGAAATAGCGCGGCGCCGACACCAGCATCGGGAAGATGACCGCGAACTGGCTGTAGAAATTGACTGCGATATTGAGCTTCTTGGTCACGCGCATGATGTCCCACCAGTTGCCGCGGATGTCGTCCAGGCGCGCGGTGAGCTGCGCGCGCTCCTGCGCCTCGCCGCGATACAGGGCGACCGCTTCCGAATGCTCGCGCACGCGGATCAGGCCGAAACGGAAGTTCGCCTCGAAGCGTTCCTGGTTGAAGTTCAGGCCGACCAGCGGCCGGCCGATCCACCATACGATGGCCGAGCCGGCCGCCGCGTAGGCCACCGCGAACCACACCATGTAACCGGGAATGTTCCATGCCTGGCCCAGCACGGAGAAGGCAGCCGGCCCGCTCACCGCCCACAGGATATGCACGAAGGAAAGCAGGGTGACGCTGCTGGAGATGAAGCCCAGCACCAGCGACAGCGTGTCGGAAGTCAGCGCGCGCAGGTCCTCCGCAATACGCTGGTCGGGGTTGTCGGAGAGGCGCCCCTGCTGGCCCTGTTCGATGCGGTAGTAGGCGCGGTGCGCCAGCCAGCGGTCCATGTAGCGCTCGGTCATCCAATAGCGCCAGCGGATCTGCAACGCCTGCGTCAGGTAGACGCTGTAGATGGCGACCGCGATGAAGACGAAGGCCAGCCCGGAGAACTGCCACAGCAGCGATTTGAACTGCGGATAATTGCGCGCCTGGAGCACATCGTACATGTCGCGGTTCCAGGAGTTCAGGCGCACATTGATGTAGACCATGCCCAGGTTCAGGGCGATGATCGCCAGCAGGAGACCGAAGGCTTTCCATTTCTGCTCGGACGCCCAGAACGGCCTGATCAGTTTCCAGATGGCGGCGCGGCCGGGGCTGCTGGGTGGCGTAGTGTTGGTCATGGCAAGCGGGTGGTCGATGGATTTGCCGACCAGCTTGCCGCTGCAGACTTAAGCCAGACTTAACATGCACCCATAGAAGGCTAATGCCGTCCCGTTAAGGCTAATCCTGAAGCACGCATCACCCGAGCCCGTTCGGGCTGAGTAGGCCCGCCAGGGCCGTATCGAAGCCAGCGTGTCGGCCTTACCGCTCTTGCCTGCCCTTCGATACGCTGCTTGCGCAGCTACTCAGGGCGAACGGAATCTGGACCGCACAAACACAAATGCCGTTCAACGCTTAACTGAACGGCATTACCGATAGAATGCCCTGTTCCAGGGAAGCGACAATTCGCTTTCCCCGACAAGTGTTTTCCTGTGCGGCGATGTACGCAATGCGCCCCGTTATGAGATCATTCGGCTTCATCTTTTCCTTCCGCAACGCTCCGGATCCCTAAAATGGCTCTGTGCCGCAGGAAAATTGTTAGCAAGGAAGACACGTCATCGCCGTACCGGGCAACAAGATAAGCGGCCCCAAGCCGCACCGCCCAGCAATGCCTGCGCGCACGGTCATCCCACCGGCACCGACCTGCCGGCGCGCAACGACGAATGAATAATTGACGCCCCGCCTGCCTGGCCCGACACGCTTGCATCGACCGTCGGCGCCGCGGCGACGCCGCTTCGCGGCAGGCCCGGCTTTTGTGGAGTTTGCATGTTCGCCTGGTTCGAAAAACTGGTTCACCCTTATCCCGAAGACCATCCCTTGCCGCCCCCGCGCGGCTTCATGCGCTTCATCTGGTCCTGTACCCGCGGCGTGCGCGGCTATATCGCGGCCATGACCACGATGACCGCCATCATCGGCGTGTTCGAGGCGATGCTGTTCGCCATGATGGGCCGCGTTGTCGACTGGCTGGCCAAGGTCGAGCCGTCCCAACTGTGGGCGCAGGAAGGCCGCCACCTGCTCTGGCTGGGCCTGGTGCTGGCCGGCAGCCCGCTGCTGGTGGCGCTGCAGACGCTGTACAAGCACCAGACCCTGGCCGGCAATTTCCCGATGCTGCTGCGCTGGAATTTCCACCGGTTGATGCTCAGCCAGAGCATGAGCTTCTACCAGAACGAGTTCGCCGGCCGGGTCGCCACCAAGGTGATGCAAACCGCGCTGGCGGTGCGCGACTTCTGCATGATCACCGGCGACATCATGGTGTTCATCGTGATCTACTTCGTCACGCTGATCGCCGTGGTCGGCACCTTCGACCTGCTGATGCTGGTGCCCTTCCTGATCTGGCTGGTCGCCTATGCGATCGCCATGCGCTACTTCGTGCCGCGCCTGTCCCGGGTGGCCCGCAACCAGGCCGATGCCCGTTCGCTGATGACCGGGCGCATCACCGATGCCTATACCAACATCGCCACCGTCAAGCTGTTCTCGCACGCCGGCCGCGAAGCCAGCTACGCGCGCAGCGCCATGCGCGAGTTCCTGGTCACGGTGAACCAGCAGATGCGCCTGGTGTCCGGCTTCGAAGTGGTCAACCATATCCTGAACATGGTGCTCATCATCGGCACCACCGGCATCGCGCTGCACCTGTGGATGCAAGGCAAGGTCGGCATCGGCGCGGTCGCCGCCGGCACCGCGATGGCGCTGCGCCTGAACGGGATCGCGCACTGGGTCATGTGGGAAATGGCGGCGCTGTTCGAACACGTGGGCACGGTGCAGGACGGCATCAACACGCTCTCGCGCGCGCACGACGTGAAGGACGCGCCCGACGCCAAACCCCTGCAGGTGAAACAGGGCGAACTGCGCTTTGAAGACGTGAACTTCAGCTATGGCGGCGCGTCGCCGCGTCCGGTGGTGGATCGCCTGAATCTGGTGATCCGTCCGGGCGAGAAGATCGGCCTGGTGGGCCGCTCCGGCGCCGGCAAGTCGACCATCGTCAACCTGCTGCTGCGCTTTTACGACATCGAAGGCGGCCGCATCCTGATCGACGGCCAGGACATCGCGCATGTCACGCAAGACAGCCTGCGCGCGCAGATCGGCATGGTGACGCAGGATACCTCGCTGCTGCACCGCTCGGTGCGCGACAACATCCTCTACGGCCGCCCCGATGCCGGCGACGCCGAGATGATCCATGCCGCCAGGCGCGCCGAAGCGCACGACTTCATCGGCACGCTGGCCGATGCCAAGGGCCGCACCGGCTACGACGCGCATGTGGGCGAACGCGGCGTGAAGCTCTCCGGCGGCCAGCGCCAACGCATCGCGATCGCCCGCGTGATGCTCAAGGACGCGCCCATCCTGTTGCTGGATGAAGCCACCAGCGCGCTCGATTCGGAAGTCGAGGCAGCGATCCAGACCAGCCTGTACAAGCTGATGGAAGGCAAGACCGTAGTCGCCATCGCGCACCGCCTGTCGACCATTGCGGCGATGGATCGCCTGATCGTGCTGGACCAGGGCCGCATCGCCGAGCAAGGCACGCACAGCGAACTGCTGGCCGCCAACGGCTTGTATGCGCGGCTGTGGGCGCACCAGAGCGGCGGCTTCCTGGGCGAAGAAGACGGCGAGCCTGCGGTCTTGATGGCGTAAAGGAACCCAAACGAAAAACACCATCGGCGCCGGCGCAAGCCGTTGGCAATGACAGGAAATGAAAAAAGCAGGGCGTACATCCGGTACGTCCTGCTTTTTTCTTTGGTCGATACGGCGTTACATATGTTTCATTCCAAGGTGAACGAAGCCGTCTTCACGTCCTTCGAATCCAGCCCCACCTGCACCTGGAACTCGCCCGGCTCGGCCACATGTTCCAGCCTGGCGTTGTAGAAGCTGAGCGCCCTGGCATCGATGGTGAAGCGCACTTCCTTTTGCTCGCCCGGCTGCAACAATACCTTGCGGAAGTCCTTGAGCTCCTTGACCGGACGCACCACCGACGCGGCCACATCGCGAATGTACAACTGCACCACGGTGGCGCCGGCGCGACGGCCGGTATTCTTCACCGTGACCGTGGCATCGACGCGGCCATCGGCCTTCATCGTCGGTTGCGACATGGTCACGCCGGACAGGCTGAAGTCGGTGTAGCTCAGGCCATAGCCGAACGGGTACAGCGGCCCGTTGGGTTCTTCGAAGTACTGCGAGGTGTAGTTGCCCGGCTTGCCTTCGGTGAACGGCCGGCCCAGGCGCGCGTGGTTGTAGTAGCTGGGAATCTGGCCCACCGAGCGCGGGAAAGTGATCGGCAACTTGCCCGAGGGGTTGACGTCGCCGAACAGGATGTCGGCGATCGCATGGCCGCCTTCGGTGCCGGTGTACCAGGTTTCGAGAATGGCGGAAGCGTTTTCGCGCGCCCAGTTCAGGTCCAGCGGACGGCCGTTCATCAGCACCAGCACCAGCGGCTTGCCGGTGGCCTTCAAGGCCTTGAGCAGGGCCATCTGGTTCTCCGGCAGCGTCAGCTGGGTGCGGCTGGACGACTCGTGCGACATGCCGCGCGACTCGCCCACGGCCGCCACCACCACATCGGCATTGCGCGCCGCCTTGACCGCCTCGGCGATCATGGCTTGCGGGCTGCGCTGGTCCTGCACCACCTCGGGATCGTCCCAGTTGAGGAAGTTGAGGTAATCGACGATGTGCCGGTCTTCGGTGATGTTGGCGCCGCGCGCGTAGACCAGCTTGGCCCTGGCGCCGAGCGCATCCTGCAGGCCTTGTCTCAGCGTGACGGTCTGCTTGTCCACCCCGGCGCCGGACCAGCTGCCCAGCATGTCGATGTGCGAGTCGGCCAGCGGGCCGACCAGCGCGATGGTTCCGCTCTTCTTCAGCGGCAATGTGGCATTGCGGTTTTCCAGCAGCACCATCGACTGTTGCGCCACCGCGCGCGCGGCGGCGCGGTGCAGGCGGCTCTCGGCATTGACATTGGGCGGATCGCCGGCGGCCAGGCCGATGCGCACGTAAGGGTCATGGAACAGGCCCATGTCGTACTTGGCGCCGAGGATCTCGCGCACGGCATTGTCGAGATCCTGCCGCGTCACCTTGCCCGACTTGAGCAGGCCCGGCAACTGGCTGATATAGACCTGGTCGGCCATGCTCATGTCGGTGCCGGCCTTGATCGACAGTTGCGCCGCTTCGGCCTCGTCGCGCGCCACGCCGTGGTTCACCAGTTCGGTGATGGCGCCGTGGTCGCTCACGGTCAGCCCCTTGAAGCCCCACTCGCGGCGCAACAGGTCTTGCAGCAGCCAGGTGTTGGAGGTGGCGGGCGTGCCGTTGATGGAATTGAGCGCCACCATGACTGCGCCGGCGCCGGCATCCACCGCCGCCCGATAGGGCGGCAGGTAATCGTTGTACATGCGCTGCGCATCCATGTTGACCACGTTGTAGTCGCGCCCGCCCTCGACCGCACCATACAGCGCGAAGTGCTTGACGCTGGCCATCAGGCGGTTAGCGGCGATGGGCTTTTGCTCGCCCTGCAATGCGCGCACCGAGACTTCGGCGATGCGCGACACCAGGTAAGGATCTTCGCCGAAGCCTTCCGAGGTGCGGCCCCAGCGCGGATCGCGGCTGATGTCGACCATCGGCGCGAAGGTCATGTCGATGCCGTCGGCAGAGGCTTCTTCGGCGGCGGTGCGCATGGCGGCGGCGACCACGTCCAGGTCCCAGCTCGAGGCCAGCCCGAGGCCGATCGGGAAGGTGGTGCGGTGGCCATGGATCACGTCGTAGGCGAAGAACATCGGGATCTTCAGGCGCGAGCGCATGGCGCCATCCTGCAGCGGCCGGTTGTCGGCGCGCGTGACCGAGTTGAAAGTGCCGCCGACGCGGCCGGCGGCGATTTCATCGGCCAGCCTGTTGGCCGGCATGTCGGGGCCGATGCTGACCAGGCGCAATTGGCCGATCTTTTCATCGACCGTCATCTGCGACATCAGGTCGTCGATGAAGGCGCCCTTGTCGCCGAGCAAGGCCGGCTTGCCCTGGGCATGCGCCTGCGGCGCCAGCAAGGCGGCGGCACAGGCCAGGGCGCACAGCAATGCGGTTCGGCGATGGCGGCGCGCGTGGACGGCCGGCCTGGCGGGAAGCTTGATGGACACGTAAATTCCTCTCTTCTTGTAAACGTTGGCCGCGGCATCTCCTCATGCTGGAGGTGCCGCGGCCTGGAAACGGGTGATGCACGTCGGCGCGGAAGCCCTGCGCAATCGATGCCTGCGCGTTTGCTTGCGTATTTGCTTACGCATTTGCTTGCGCATTTGCTTGTTCTATGACGCGCCGGTACCTGGACGGTTCGCTATATTATTCTGTTTTAACGCGCGCCGGACGCCTCCCCCGCTGCCCGGCGCCGCGCCTTTATGGAGAAATGAGTGATTCTGAACGTGTTCAAGCGCCTTCCCCTGCGCGGCGCCTTGCTGTTGTCTGCCGCCCTGCTGGCAACGGCTGCGCAGGCCCAGACCCAACCCCAGACCTTTTCGCTGGACCAGGTGACGGCCCGCGCCAAGGCGCTGGTCGACCAGCCTTACCGCAAGCCTGCGAGCAACCTGCCGCCGGTGTTTTCCAGCATGCAGTTCGCCGACTACATGAAGATCCAGCCCAGGGGCGAGAAGTTCGAATGGCGCGACCAGAAGACGCCCTTCAAGCTGGCCTTCTACCACCAGGGCATGCAGTTCAACTCGCCGGTGCTGATCCATGAAATCGTCGGCGGCCGCACGCAGGAGATCGGCTACAGCACCGACCGCTTCGACTTCGGCGACCTGCATTTCGACAAGGAGAGCACCGCGCGCCTGGGGTATGCGGGCTTTCGCGTGGTCTATCCGGTCAACAGCCCCAACAAGGAAGACGAGGTGATGAGCGTGCTGGGCGCGAGCTATTTCCGCGTGATCGGCAAGGGGCAGGTATACGGCCTGTCCGCGCGCGGCCTGGCGATCGACACGGCGATGATGAGCGGCGAGGAATTCCCGCACTTCACCGAATTCTGGATCCAGCGCCCGGCCGCCGGCGACAAGCAGCTGACCTTCTACGCCCTGCTCGACTCCCCTCGCGCCACCGGCGCCTACAAGTTCACCCTCGCGCCCGGCCAGGATGCGGTGCTGGACGTGCAGGCGCGCGTGTTCCTGCGCGGCGAGGTGGCCCGCCTGGGCATCGCGCCGCTGACCAGCATGTTCCTGTTCGGCCCCAACCAGCAATCGTCCAGGCGCAACTTCCGCCCGGCCATCCATGACTCCAACGGCCTGGCGATCCACACCGGTTCCGGCGAATGGCTGTGGCGTCCGCTCAACGATCCGCAGAACGTGGAAGTGAGTTCGTTCGAAGTCACCAATCCCAAGGGCTTCGGCCTGCTGCAGCGCGGCCGCGAATTCTCCGGCTTCGAGGACCTGAAAGACCGCTACGACCTGCGGCCGAGCGCCTGGATCGAGCCGAAGGGCGACTGGGGCAAAGGCGCGGTGCAACTGGTGGAAATCCCCACCGCCGACGAGACCAACGACAACATCGTGGCCTACTGGCTGCCGGCGCAATTGCCGGCCAGGGGCGTGCCGATGGCGTTCGATTACCGCATCCACTGGACCATGGACGAGGCGGCGATCCTAAAGGATGAAGTGGGCTGGGTGAAGCAGACCTTCCACACCGACGGCGAGCTGACCCAGGCCAACCTGATCCGCAGCTTCGACGGCACCACCGCCCTGCTGGTCGACTTCACCGGCCCGGCGCTGGCCAGGCTGCCGGCCGGCGCGCCGGTCAGCCCGCAAGTGAGCATCGGCAACAACGGCGAACTGATCGATGCCAAACTGCAGCCCAACCCGGCCATCAACGGCTGGCGCCTGACGCTGCGGGTCAAGGTCCGGAATTCGGCGCAGGCGGTGGAGCTGCGCGCGGCGCTGTTGTCCGGCCCCAAGGTGCTGACCGAGACCTGGAGCTACCAGTTGCCGCCGCGTTCGGATGTGCAGCGGACGTTCTGATTTCGGGCCTGTCCAAAAAATTATTTATATAATTAATTCAAGCCGCTTCGATTGAAGCGGCTTTTTTATTTCATGCCATTGGGACTGCGGCCAACCATCTCCCGTCGTCCCGGCGCATGCCGGGACCCAGTGTCGTTCGCTGCCCATCAGAGACACCGCGCACGACACTGGATCCTGACTTTCGTCAGGATGACGGCGAGGTTTTGATGCGCGCCAAATAAAAATGCCGCCCAGTTTGCACTGGACGGCATTGCGGCTTGATCTGCGACCGGCTTATCGCCAATCAGGACTCCACCGCTTCCCCGCGCAAACGGGTAATCACCCCATCCAGCGCATCGAGGTCGTTGAAGCTGATGACCAGTTGCCCTTTGTTCTTGGCGCCGGTCTTGATGCTGACCTGGGTGGCCAGCAGGTCGGACAGTTCTTCTTCCAGGCGTGCGATGTCGCGCGATTTTTCCTTGCCTTCGCGCGGCTTGGCGGCCTGCTCGGCGGAAGCGCGGGTGACCAGCTTTTCGGCGTCGCGCACCGACATGCGCTTGGCGACGATCTGGTTGGCCAGCTGGATCTGGGTGGCCGAGTCGACCACCAGCAGCGCGCGGGCATGGCCCATGTCGATGTCGCCGGCCATGAGCATGGTCTGCACCGGCTTGGCCAGGTTCAACAGGCGCAGCAGGTTGGAGACCGCGCTGCGCGAACGGCCCACGGCCACCGCCGCCTGTTCGTGCGTGAACGAGAAGTCGGTGATCAGGCGATGGATGCCTTGCGCCTCTTCCAGCGGGTTGAGGTCTTCGCGCTGCATGTTTTCGATCAGCGCCATGGCGGCGGTGGTCTGGTCGTCGACATTCTTGACCAGCACCGGCACCTCGGTCAGGCCGGCGATCTTGGCGGCGCGGAAACGGCGCTCGCCGGCGATGATCTCGTAGATATCCTTGCCGTTCTTCTGGCCGATGGCGCGGATCAGGATCGGCTGCAGCAAGCCCTGTTCCTTGATCGAGGCCGCCAGCTCGTTGAGCGCGCCTTCGTCCATGCGGCTGCGCGGCTGGTATTTGCCTGCCTGCAGCTCGGTCACCGCCATCACGCTGGGCAGGCCGGCCTGCGCGGCTTGCGCCTGGGCTTCTTCGGTGATGTCGGACGAGCCGCCCAGCAGCGCGTCGAGTCCGCGCCCCAGGCCTTTGGATTTTTTGGTTGCCATAGATGTTGCCATTGGATTGCCTGATGAAAAACGACGCCGCGGCCTGAGGCTTACAGCGTCTTGATGCGCTCGACCATTTCCGCGCCGAACGCGATATAGGCTTGCGCACCCTTGGAATTGGGATCGAAGTTCACGCCGGGGATGCCGTAGGACGGCGCCTCGGCCAGCCGCACGTTGCGCGGGATGACGGTCTTGAAGACCTTGTCGCCGAAGT
Organism: Herbaspirillum sp. SJZ099; assembly: GCF_007828355.1. Taxonomy (NCBI): domain Bacteria; kingdom Pseudomonadati; phylum Pseudomonadota; class Betaproteobacteria; order Burkholderiales; family Oxalobacteraceae; genus Herbaspirillum; species Herbaspirillum sp. SJZ099. The sequence continues at coordinate 80,344 of NZ_VIUO01000011.1, forward strand.
GTTGTTCCAGCTGGTCGGAAACCTGCTGCGACAGCGTCATGCGCGGGTCGAACATCACGCGCAAGAGACCGATCACCTTCAGGTCCGGGTTCAGCTTGGCATGCACCTTCTTGATGGTGTTGACCAGGTCGGACAGGCCTTCCAGCGCGTAGTACTCGCACTGCATCGGGATGATCACGCCATGCGCCGAGCACAGGCCGTTGAGCGTCAACATCGACAGCGCCGGCGGGCAGTCGACCAGGATGAAGTCGTAGTCGTCGGCCACGGCGGCGAAGGCGTTCTTCAGGCGCGCCTCGCGCTGCTCCAGCTCGACCATTTCGACTTCGGCGCCGGCCAGTTCGCGATTGGCGGGCAGCACGTCGAACTTGCCGGACTCCGACGCCTTGCGCACCGTGCGGATGTCGGACATGCCCAGCAGCACTTCGTAGATCGAGCCTTCCAGCGTCGCCTTGTTGATGCCGGCGCCCATGGTGGCGTTGCCTTGCGGGTCGAGGTCGGCCAGCAAAACCCGTTGATCCAGTTGCGCCAGGCCGGCGGCGAGGTTGACTGCCGTGGTGGTCTTACCGACGCCGCCCTTCTGGTTGGCGACGCAAAAAATTTTAGCCATATTGTTTTGATCACTCGCTTATTGTGTCGTCAGCTTGATGCCGAAACCGATCAGGAACACGCCTGCCGCGCGCGAAGCCAGGGTGGCGATGGTGCGGTTGCGCGCCAGCCGCCGCGCGGCCGCATTGCCGGCCAGGACCAGGATGCTGCCGTAGAAGGCGGTGCAGCAGCAGATCACCGCGCCCATCGTGACGAAAGTGAGCGCACCCTGTTGCGTGGCGGGATCCAGGAACAGCGGGAAGAACGCCATGTAAAACACGATGGCTTTCGGGTTGATCAGCGTCACCAGAAAGCCGCGCCGGAAATCCGCGGCGTTGGAAAAGGGTACGACTGTACCACCGCCCTCGCCTCTTGCAAACAACAGCCGCAATCCGAGGTAGGCCAGGTAGGCCGCGCCCAGGTACTGCATGCCGCGAAACAGCAGCGGATTGGCATGCAGCAGCGCCGCCACGCCGATGGCCGCCAGGAACATCAGCACGATATCGCCCAGCATCAGCCCGGCCATGGCCGCGAAGCCGCCGCGCAGGCCGTGCTTGGCCGAGCAGGTCAGCACGCAAAAGGTGCCGGGGCCGGGCAACAGCAGGAATACCATAGTGGCGGCAACCAGTTGCCAGATGTCGGTGATGCCGATGCTATGAAACAGTGCCTGCATGTTGCCTCTCCCTTTGCCGTTTTTCTGTTTTTTCCGTGCTTGCCGCCGCGCCGCCATCGCGGGCACGGCGGCGCTGATTCATGGCTGCCGGGTCTTCACCAGGCGCGCGGTATCGAACCCCTGCTTGGTGGCGTTGTTGACGGCGTTCTCGTACTGCTCGTCGCTGACGGTTGGCGTGCGCGAGAGTATCCACAGGGATTCGCGCGAAGGGCTGCCGACGGTGGCCAGCGTGTATTGCGCGTCCAGTTCCGTGACCCAGTAGTCGTTCCAGGCCCACGGCAGCCACGACAGCCATGACGGCATGAAACTCACCTGCAGCCGGGTATTGCCGCTGCCGCCGGCCACCCGCGCCAGGCCGCGCTCCTCGTCGTTGCCCTCGGTGCTCTTGCAGCGGCTGGTGACGTCGATATCGCCATCGTCGCGGGGGCGGTATTCGACCGTGGTGCCGGACACGCATTTTTTCTGGAAGCCGCTGGGGATCTTGGCGATCTCATACCATTTGCCGGCGTAGCGCTTGAGGTCGACCGAGGGAACGGTCTTCACTTCCTGCGCGCCTGCTGCGGCCATGAGGGCCAGCGGCATGAGCACGGCAATGGCCGCAGCGGCGGCCTTGGCGAGGGAGGTTGTCATCGGGACTTTCTTTCCAAAAAGATGAGATGCCGCTCGGCATCCAGCCCCGGCACATGCAAGGCTTGTACCTTGTCCACGCTCCAGCCCGGCGGCAGCCGGTCGATTTCCTGTTGCGGCATGACGCCCTTGAGGGCGATGTACTTGCCGCCCTCTTGCAACAGGTGGTTCGACCAGACGATGAAATCGTTCAGTTCGGCAAAGGCGCGTGAGGTGATGACGTCGTATTGTTGCTCAACAGGCAATTGTTCGACGCGCGCGTGGATCACCGAAACATTGCCTAATTGCAATTCGGCCTTTACCTGGGTCAGGAAGGCGGTTTTCTTTTGCACCGTATCGACCAGGGTGATGTGCATCTGCGGCTCGGCCTCGGCCGCCCAGATCGCCAGCACGATGCCCGGCAAGCCGCCGCCGGCGCCCACATCCAGCACGCGCCGCGCCCCGGCGAAGGCCGATACCGCCGCCAGCGAATCCAGCAGGTGATGGGTCATCATCTGTGCAGGGTCGCGCAGCGCGGTCAGGTTGTAGACCTTGTTCCATTTCGCCAGCAGCGCCTGGTAGGCCAGCAGGCGCGACAACTGGCGCTCGCCCAGGTGCAGGCCGAGTTCGGCGGCGCCGTCCTTCAGGGTTCGGGTCAATGGGGTCTGGTCTGCCGCGATGCTCATCCGTATTCCGTTTCCGTTTTCTTGTACTTGCCGTCCTCAGGCCGCTTCGTTGTCCTGGCTTTGTTGCGCCAGCTTCAGGCCGCCCTTTTTCAGGTGCACCAGCAGCAGCGACAATGCCGCCGGGGTCACGCCGGAAATGCGGGATGCCTGGCCCAGGGTTTCGGGCTTGTGCTTGTTGAGTTTCTGGCGCACTTCGATCGACAGCGCCTTGACCTCCATGTAGTCGAGGTCGGCCGGCAGCTTCAGGTTTTCATTGTGATCCTGGCGGCTGATCTCGTTGGCCTGGCGGGCGATATAGCCGGCGTACTTGACCTGGATCTCGACCTGCTCGCGCACCGGGCCGTCTTCGATGCCGGGGCCGGCCAGCGGCTGGCCTTCGGCGCCGCTCAGGCTCATCAGGCTGTCGTAGCTCACATTGGGGCGGCGCAGCAGGTCGAGCAGGTTGTACTCGCGCTCGATGGCCTTGCCCAGCACGCGCTCGGCTTCGGCGGCGGCAAGGATGCGCGGGTTGACCCAGGTGCTCTTGAGGCGTTCCATTTCCCGCGCCACCGCTTCGCGCTTTTTCTCGAAGGCTTCCCATTGGGCGTCGCCGACGCAACCGAGCCGGCGGCCGATTTCGGTCAGGCGCAGGTCGGCATTGTCTTCGCGCAGCGACAGGCGGTATTCGGCGCGGCTGGTGAACATGCGGTACGGCTCCTGCACGCCCTGGGTGACCAGGTCGTCGACCAGCACGCCGAGGTAGGCTTCGTCGCGGCGCGGCGTCCAGGCGTCGTGCCCCTGGGTCTGCAGCGCGGCATTGAGGCCGGCCAGCATGCCCTGCGCGGCGGCTTCTTCGTAGCCGGTGGTGCCGTTGATCTGGCCGGCGAAAAACAGGCCGGCGATCTGGCGGGTTTCCAGCGAAGACTTCAGGCCGCGCGGATCGTAGTAGTCGTATTCGATGGCATAGCCGGGACGCAGGATGTGGGCGTTTTCCATGCCCTTCATCGAGCGCACCAGTTCCAGCTGCACGTCGAACGGCAGGCTGGTGGAAATGCCGTTGGGGTAGAACTCGTGGGTGGTCAGGCCCTCGGGCTCCAGGTAGATCTGGTGCGAATCCTTGCCGGCGAAGCGGTGGATCTTGTCTTCGATGGAGGGGCAGTAGCGCGGGCCCACGCCTTCGATCACGCCGGTGTACATCGGGCTGCGATCCAGGCCGCCGCGGATGATGTCATGGGTGCGGCTGTTGGTATGGGTAATCCAGCACGGCATCTGGCGCGGGTGCATCTCCGCATTGCCCATGACCGAGAACACCGGCACCGGATCGAGGTCGCCCGGCTGTTCTTCCAGGATCGCCAGGTTGATGCTGCGGCCGTCGATGCGCGGCGGCGTGCCGGTCTTGAGGCGGCCTTGCGGCAGCTTCAACTCCTTCAGGCGGGCCGACAGCGACACCGCCGGCGGGTCGCCGGCGCGGCCGCCCGAATAGTTGTTCAAGCCGACGTGGATCTTCCCGTCCAGGAAAGTCCCGGCGGTCAGCACCACCGCCCTGCCCTGGAACCGGATGCCGGCCTGGGTCACGGCGCCGACCACGCGGTCGCCTTCGATCATCAGGTCGTCCACCGCCTGCTGGAACAGCCACAGGTTGGGCTGGTTTTCCAGGCGCGAACGGATCGCCTGCTTGTACAGGATGCGGTCGGCCTGGGCGCGGGTAGCGCGCACGGCCGGCCCCTTGGACGAGTTCAGGATGCGGAACTGGATACCGGCTTCATCGGTGGCGATCGCCATCGCCCCACCCATGGCATCGACTTCCTTGACCAGGTGCCCCTTGCCGATGCCGCCGATGGACGGGTTGCAGGACATCTGGCCCAGTGTTTCGATGTTGTGCGTCAACAGCAGGGTCTTCTGGCCCATGCGTGCCGCGGCCAGTGCGGCTTCCGTGCCGGCGTGCCCGCCGCCGACGACGATGACGTCAAATTGTGTGGGGAATAGCATGATGCGCCTCGTAGAGACGGTGTGAACAGAGGCGAGATTATAAAGTCTTTTGGATGATGGGGTCGGCAAGCCATCGTATTAAGTGGAATATCGGCATGGGGTGATGCTGGTTTACCTCATTCCCTGCCCTATCGATATCCGCTAGCTATCGGATATCTGTCGGCTAGCTGGCCGGCATGGACTGTTTCACGTGAAACATTGGGCGACGACAATTCCCGCGGATGCCAAAAAACAAAACGGAGCCGTAGCTCCGTTTGATTTCCGCTTTTATTTTCGATGCGATGTTTCACGTGAAACATCGCGCCGAAAATACATTCCCTGGCTCACTTCAGGAAGGCATCGTACCCGCTCTTCAGGATCAATGCCCCCACCACCAGCAAGAACAACTTGCGCACGAATACGCTGCCATGTTTCATCGCCAGCCTGGTACCCACCAGCGAACCGCCAATATTGAATACCGCCATCAGCAAGCCCAACTGCCAGATCACATGGCCGCTATAGCCGAACCAGCACAGGGCCGCCAGATTGGTCGCGATATTGACGAACTTGGATACCGCCGATGCCGACAGGAAGTCATAGCTGAATACGCGCACGAACAGGAAGACCAGGAAGCTGCCGGTACCCGGCCCAAAAATGCCGTCGTAGAAACCCACCCCGGCCCCGATCAATGCGGCATACGCCATTTCCTTGGCGCCGCTCAGGGTAGGCGCATGGGTCTGCCCGAAGTCCTTTTTCTTCAGCGTATATATCGCTACCGCAATCAAGACGAAGGGCAAGGCCTTGCGGATCATCTCCGTCGGGATATGGGTGACCACATAGGCGCCGAAGAAGGACAAGGCGAAGGCAGCGATCGCCGCCGGCGTTACCGTGCTCCAGCGTACCGCAACCTTGCGGGCGAAATTGATGGCCGCAGCGCTGGTACCCATGACGCCCGCCACTTTGTTGGTGCCAAGCAATGTTGCCGGCGGCGTATTGGGAAATACCGAGAACAAGGTCGGCACCAGCACCAGGCCGCCCCCGCCGACGACCGCATCGATCAAGCCGGCGACAAAGGCGGCGGCGCACAGGATCAGGTAATCAGCCATGGCGGATCACCCGTACAGGAAAACGAAATTGCATGGGAAAGGCTTTCGATCGAAGACAAGCCCGGCGGCACTGGGCACGACCGGAGACTGGCGCGATTGTTATTGTTGGACAAATATGGCCCGGCCCCTACCGGCCGGGAGCGCTATTCTACCCTGCCCCCGGCTTCCGTATTGGCAACAGATCCGGCCCGGCCGCCTCTGTTACGCAACAGCCGCATCTGTTATGTACCCCGGCCGTACCGGCAAAAAAATACCGCCGGCAATCATCTCCCGATGACTTGCCGGCGGCAAGGATTGCCATCGCGGGGATGGCAAGCTTCTCTCTCGAACTCAGTGCGGCTGGCTTGCCGCGCCCTTCTTGCTCAAGGCTAGGATCTCCCCGACGATGCCCTTGCGGAACAAGAGCACGCAGATGATGAAGATGAAGCCGGTCACAATGGTCACCGAGTCGCCCAGCGTGCTGAACCAGTCGATATGGGTCACGCCGGCCAGCCAGTTGCCGATGTCGCCCAGCTTGTTCTCCAGCATGATGATGATGATGGCGCCGACGATCGGGCCGACGATGGTGCCCAGGCCGCCGACCAGGGTCATCAGCACCACCAGGCCGGACATGCTCCAGTGCACGTCGGTCAGCGTCTCGAAGCCCAGCACCAGGGTCTTGGTGGAACCAGCCAGGCCCGACAGCGCCGCCGACAGCACGAAAGCCAGCAGCTTGTAGCGCGCCACGTCATAACCCAGCGAGATGGCGCGCGGCTCGTTCTCCTTAATCGCCTTCAACACCTGGCCGAAGGGAGAGTTGATGGTGCGCACGATCAGGGCGAAGCCGAAAATGGCGATGGCCAGCACCACGTAGTACAGGGTCAGGTCGTTGCCCAGGTCGATGAAGCCCAGCAGCTTGCCGCGCGGCACGCCTTGCAGGCCGTCTTCACCGCCGGTAAACGGCGCCTGCAGCGCCACGAAGTACAGCATCTGCGCCAGCGCCAGGGTGATCATGGTGAAGTAGATGCCCTGGCGACGAATCGCCAGCAAGCCCATCACCAGGCCGATCAGCGCCGCCACGCCGGTGCCCACCAGCAAACCCAGCTCGGTCGGCAGGCCCCACACCTTCAGCGCCTGGCCGCACATGTAGCCGGCCCAGCCGAGGAAAGCGGCGTGGCCGAACGACAGCAGGCCGGTATAGCCGATCAGCAGGTTGAAGGCGCAGGCGAACAATGCGAAGCACAGCATCTTCATCAGGAACACCGGATACAGGCCGAACGGCGCCGCCAATGCAAGTATTAACAGAATGACAACTAACAGTTTCTTGTTCATGCCGGTCTCCCGATTATTTCTCTTTGCCGAACAGGCCGGCCGGACGGATCATCAAAACGATCGCCATGATGATGAACACCACGGTGGCCGACAGCTCGGGATAGAACACCCGGGTCAGGCCTTCGATCAGGCCCAGTACCAGGCCGGTGACGATGGAACCGAGGATGGAGCCCATGCCGCCGATCACCACCACCGCGAACACGGTAATGATCAGGTTCGAGCCCATCAGCGGCGAGACCTGGATCACCGGCGCGGCCAGCACGCCGGCGAACGCGGCCAGCGCGACGCCGAAACCGTAGGTCAGGGTCACCATCAGCGGCACGTTGATGCCGAAGGCTTCCACCAGCTTGGGGTTCTCGGTGCCGGCGCGCAGGTAGGCGCCCAGGCGGGTCTTCTCGATCACGAACCAGGTCGCGAAACACACCACCAGCGAAGCCGCCACCACCCATGCGCGGTAGTTCGGCAACACCATGAAGCCGAGGTTGGTCGCGCCCTGCAGCGCCTCAGGCACCGAATAGGGCTGGCCCGAAACGCCATAGATGGAACGGAAGATGCCTTCGATCATCAGCGTAATGCCGAAGGTCAGCAGCAAACCGTACAAGTGATCGAGCTTGTAGAGCCAGCGCAGCATGGTCTTTTCGATGATGATGCCGAAAATGCCGACCAGGACCGGCGCCAGCGCCAGCATCACCCAGTAATTGAGCTCGAAGTAGCTCAAGCCCATCCACGCCAGGAAAGCGCCCAGCATGTAGAGCGTGCCGTGCGCGAAGTTGATCACGTTGAGCAAGCCGAAGATCACCGCCAGGCCCAGCGACAGCATGGCGTAGAAAGAGCCGTTGACCAGCCCCAGCAGGAGCTGGCTCAGCAAGGCTTGCAGGGGGATTCCGAATAGTTCCATAAAAACCCGTTCATCCAGATGGGTGAAGAACGCAATCGCGTGCTTGCGTGGAAACTGCCTCCGAAACAATCCGGGGCGGCTTCCAACAGCAAAAATCTGTCATTCCCGGCCAGCAGAAATGACAGATTTCGCGGATTGCCTTTACTGCCGCTTCTTTTACTGCCGCTTTTCAGCGTTGATACAGTCGGTACGCCTGGCGCATTACTTCCACAGCGCGCACTTGGACTCGGCCTTGGTAGTCCATGCCTGCTCAGCCGGAATGGTTTGCACCAGCTTGTAGTAGTCCCACGGATACTTCGATTCCGACTGCGCCTTGACTTGGTACAGGTACATGTCGTGCATCACGCGGCCGTCGGCGCGCAGGTAACCGTTCTTCTGGTACATGTCGTTGAACTTGGTCTTGCGCAGCTGCGCCATGACCTTGTCCGCATCGTCGGTACCGGTTTCCTTGACCGCCTTCAGGTACTGCAGGGCAGCCGAGTAGTCAGCGGCTTGCAGCGAGGACGGCATTTTCTTGCGCACGGCGAAGTAACGCTTGGCGAAGGCGCGCGTCTCCTCGTTGGCATCCCAGTACCAGCTGTCGGTCAGGTACAGGCCTTCGGTTGCCTTCAGCGTCAGCGAGTGCACGTCGTTGATGAACACCAGCAGGCCGGCCAGCTTGGCGGTCTTGGTGATGCCGAATTCATTGGCGGCCTTGACCGCATTGATGAAGTCGCCGCCGGCATTGGCCAGGCCAATGATCTGCGCCTTGGAGCTTTGCGCCTGCAGCAGGAAGGACGAGAAGTCCGATGCGCCCAGCGGGTGCTTGACGGAACCCACCACCGTGCCGCCCGATGCCTTCACCACATTGGCGGTGTCGGATTCCAGCGAATGGCCGAAGGCGTAGTCGGCGGTCAGGAAGAACCAGCTCTTGCCGCCCTGCTTCACCACCGCCGAACCGGTGCCCTTGGCCAGCGCCACGGTGTCGTACGCATAGTGCACGGTGTACGGCGAGCATTCTTCGTTGGTCAGGCGCGCGGAGCCGGCGCCGATCTGGATGTAGGGCTTCTTCTTCTCGGCCGCAATCTTGGCCGACGCCAGCGCGGTGCCGGAGTTGGTGCCGCCGATCAGCACATCCACGCCCTGCTGGTCGAACCATTCGCGCGCCTTGCTGGCGGCGACGTCGGCCTTGTTCTGGTGGTCTGCCACCAACAGCTCGACCTTCTTGCCGTTGATCGCGCCGCCCATGTCGGCGATCGCCATCTTGATCGCCTCGGCGCCGCCCTGGCCGTCGATGTCGGAATACACGCCGGAAATATCGGTGATGAAACCGATCTTGATCACGTCCCCGGAGATCTGCGCCGATGCCGGCGCCATCGAAAACGCTGCGGCTGCAGCGGTGACAGCAAGTGCCATTGCCTTAAGTTTCATTTTCATCTCCTCAGTGTTGAGCCCGCTAAATTGATAGACCTGCGAGACAGCTTTATGTTGGACGGGAAAGGGATCGCCTCCCCCGCGACGTACTTGTTGGCAGTACTTTTCATGATTCTTGCAGCCTGCTCTTCCCGGATCAGGACGCATGCCTTGCGAACGGCGCGTTCAGACGCCCAGCAATTCGTTCAATGTCTGCATCTTCGCTTCCAGCTGCGACGCCTCGAACGACTCGACGATCTGGCCATGCTCCATCACATAGAAGCGGTCGGCCAGCGGCGCCGCGAAGCGGAAGTTCTGCTCCACCATGACGATGGTGTAGCCCTTGGCTTTCAAGGTGGTGATCATGCGCGCCAGCGCCTGCACGATGACCGGCGCCAGGCCTTCCGAGATTTCGTCCAGCAGCAGCAGGCGCGCGCCGGTGCGCAGGATGCGCGCCACCGCCAGCATCTGCTGCTCGCCGCCCGACAGGCGCGTGCCCTGGCTGTTGCGGCGCTCCTTCAGGTTGGGGAACATGTCGTAGATCTCGTCGATCGACATGCCCTTGTCCGTCTTGGAGACGAACGGCGGCAGCATCAGGTTTTCTTCCGCCGACAGCGAAGAGAAGATGCCGCGCTCTTCCGGGCAATAGCCCACGCCGTAGTGCGCGATCTTGTGCGTGGCCAGGCCGATGGTTTCCTGGCCGTTGATCCTGATCGATCCCTTGCGGGTGCCGACCAGGCCCATGATGGAACGCAGCGTGGTGGTGCGGCCGGCGCCGTTGCGGCCCAGCAGCGTCACCACTTCGCCCTGGCGCACGTTCAGGTTGACGTTGTGCAGGATGTGCGATTCGCCGTACCAGGATTGCAGGTCGCTGATCTGCAGCGCCAGCGGGGCATTGGAATGGGAGGTATTCACGGGAGAGTTCACGGTTGCGGTCGACATCAGTGCGCTCCCTGCAGTTCGGTGGCGGCGGTGCCCATGTAGGCTTCCATCACCTGCGGGTTGCGCGAGACTTCGGCGTAGCTGCCCTCGGCCAGCACAGCGCCGCGCTGCAAGACGCTGATGCGGTCGCAGATGCCGGCGATCACGCTCATGTTGTGCTCCACCATCAGGATGGTGCGCCCGGCCGACACTTTCTTGATCAGCGCGGTGACGCGGTCCACGTCTTCATGGCCCATGCCCTGGGTCGGTTCGTCCAGCAGCATCAGTTCCGGCTCCATCGCCAGGGTGGTGGCGATTTCCAATGCGCGCTTGCGGCCGTAGGGCAAATCCACGGTGGTGGTCTGCGCGAAATCGGTCAGGTCGACCTCGTCGAGCAATTCCATGGCGCGCGCATCGAGCTGCTTGAGGCTCTCGCCGTTCTTCCAGAAATGGAAGGAAGTGCCGAGCTTGCGCTGCAAGCCGATGCGCACGTTCTCCAGCACGCTCATGTGCGGGAACACCGCCGAAATCTGGAACGAACGGATGATGCCCTGGCGCGCGATCTGCGCCGGCGCTTCCGCTGTGATGTCCTTCCCGTTGAACAGGATCTGGCCCGAGGTCGGCACCAGGAACTTGGTCAGCAGGTTGAAGCAGGTGGTCTTGCCGGCGCCGTTGGGGCCGATCAGTGCGTGAATATGGCCGCGCTCAATTTTCAGATTGACCGCGCTTACCGCCGTGAAACCCTTGAATTCCTTCGTCAGGTTTCTTGTCTCCAGAATGACGTCTGTCATAGTCTCATCTTTCCCTTTGATGCCCGTGCCGGTTCATCCGGTCATCGAGGCCTGCCCTGCTGCAAATCGCCCGACGCTTTTGGCATGAGGGACCGCGGTTCTTATCTGGCGAATCGAGAAGCTCTTTTTAATATTTGGCGCATAGTAGCCGAGTAGTACCATTCCTACAATACGTATAAGTACCGTATCGGCCACCGCCCCAAGAATATCGCCTCAACGCCCGGAAAGCAGAGCTGATGCGACTTTCTCGGCGATCATCACCGTCGGCGAGTTGGTATTGCCGGATGTGATGGCAGGCATCACGGATGCGTCTGCCACCATCAGTCCCGACACCCCGCGCACGCGGCATTGCGAGTCCACCACCGCCGCCGCATCGTCGGCGCGCCCCATGCGGCAAGTGCCCACGGGATGGAAAATCGTCGTGCCCACTTCGCCGGCGGCGCGGTAGAGATCCTCTTCGGTCCGGTAGTGCACGCCGGGCTTGAACTCCTGCGGCATGTACTTGGCCAGCGCCGGCGATGCGGCGATGCGGCGCGTGAGCTTAAGCGAGTCGGCCGCGACCTTCAGGTCTTCCGGGGTGGACAGGTAATTGGTGGTGATCTTCGGCGCCAGCGCATGGTCGATGGAAGCCAGCCGCACATGGCCGCGCGAGGTCGGGCGCAAGTTGCACACGCTGGCGGTAAACGCCGGGAAGGCATGTAGCGGATCGCCGAACTTTTCCAGCGACAGCGGCTGCACGTGGTATTCCAGGTTGGCGCTGGCCTGCGACGGATCGGAGCGGGCAAAGGCGCCCAGCTGCGACGGCGCCATGGACATCGGCCCGCTTTGCGTGAGCAGGTATTCCAGGCCGATCCTCATCTTGCCCACCAGCGTGGAGGCCATCGCATTGAGCGTCCTGGCCCCGCTGACCTTGAAGGCCATGCGGATCTGCAGATGGTCCTGCAGGTTCTCGCCCACGCCCGGCAAGGCATGCACCACCGGGATCTGGTGCTGCTGCAGGAGTTCGCCGTTGCCGATGCCCGACAACTGCAGGATATGCGGCGATCCGATCGCGCCGGCCGACAGGATGGTTTCCTTCTTCGCTTCGGCGAACCACTCGCCGCCGCCCCCGGTGAATTCCACGCCGGTGCAGACCGGCCCATTCTCACCTTGAGAGAATCGCAGCTTCTTCACGTGCGAGCCGGTCATGATGTCGAGGTTGACGCTCTTCATCGCCGGCCGCAAAAATGCCTTAGAGGCATTCCAGCGGATGCCGCGTTTCTGGTTCACGTCGAAATAGCCGCAGCCCTCATTGTCGCCGCGGTTGAAATCGTCGACCTTGGGAATGCCGTTCTCGGCCGCCGCCTCGCGGAACGCGTCGAGGATGTCCCACCGCAGGCGCTGCTTCTCCACCCGCCACTCGCCGCCGGCGCCATGGAATTCATCGCTGCCGCGGTAGTAATCCTCGCTCTTCCTGAACAGCGGCAGCACATTGTCCCAGCGCCAGCTGTCGTCGCCCGTCATGCGCGCCCACGCGTCGTAGTCGCGCGCCTGCCCGCGCATGTAGATCATGCCGTTGATCGAGGAACTGCCTCCCAGCACCTTGCCGCGCGGGTAGATCAGGCTGCGCCCGTTCAGCCCGGGATCGGATTCGGTGCGAAACATCCAGTCGGTGCGGGGATTGTTGATGCAATAGAGATAGCCGACCGGGATATGGATCCAGATGTAATCGTCCTTGGCCCCCGCTTCCAGCAGCAGCACCTTCACGCCGGGTTGTCTGGAAAGGCGGTTGGCCAGCACGCAGCCGGCTGTGCCGGCGCCGATGATGATGTAGTCGTATTGCCCTGCCGATTGCATGGTGTCTCCGTTTTTATTGTCGTTCTTGTCTACTGTCGCTCTTTCCCCGTCATCCCGGCGCAAGCCGGGATCCAGCGTCTTTTACCGTGCCTCGATAACGGGGCGAAAAGCCAAAGACACTGGATCCTGACCTTCATCAGGACGACGCTCTTGCAGAAATTTACTTCGCCACCGGCATGGTGAATTCCGCCCCCTTGCCGATGGTCGCCGACCAGCGCTGCATGATCGACTTGTAGCGCGTATAGAAGCGAATCCCCTCTTCGCCATAGGCATGGGTATCGCCGAACAGCGAACGCTTCCAGCCGCCAAAGGAATGCCAGGCCATCGGCACCGGGATCGGCACGTTGATACCGACCATCCCCACCTGGATACGGCGCGAGAATTCATGCGCGGTATTGCCGTCGGCGGTGAATAGTGACACACCATTGCCATACTCATGCGCATTAATCAGCTTCACCGCCTCGGCAAAGTCCGGCACCCGCACCACGCACAGCACCGGGCCGAAGATTTCTTCCTGGTAGATCTTCATGTCGGTAGTCACGTTGTCGAACAGCGTGCCGCCGATGAAGAAACCGTTTTCATGGCCCGGCACCTTCAGCCCGCGGCCATCCACCAGCAACCTGGCGCCGGCATCCACGCCGCTCTGGATATAGCCCTCGACCTTGACCTTGTGGGCGGCGGTGACCAGCGGTCCCATCTCGGCGTCGGCCTCCATGCCGTTCTTGACCTTCAGGGCCTTCACGCGCGGAATCAGCGCCTCCACCAGCTTGTCGGCCACGCTGCCGACCGCCACCGCCACCGAGATCGCCATGCAGCGCTCGCCGGCCGAACCGTAGGCCGCGCCGATCAGTGCGTCGACCGCCTGCTCCAGGTTGGCGTCGGGCATCACCACCAGGTGGTTCTTGGCGCCGCCCAGCGCCTGTGCGCGCAGCGGGAAGGTGCCGGCGCGCTCGGTCGCCTTGCGATAGATGTATTCGGCAATCGGCGTCGAACCGACAAAAGACACCGCCTGCACCTCGGGATGCTCCAGCAGCGCATCGACCGCCACCTTGTCGCCCTGGACCACGTTGAACACGCCGTCCGGCAGGCCGGCGCGCTTGAACAGTTCAGCCAGCATCAGCGACGGCGACGGGTCGCGCTCGGAAGGCTTCAACACGAAGCTGTTGCCGGTGGCGATGGCGATCGGCGCCATCCACAGCGGCACCATCACCGGAAAGTTGAACGGTGTGATGCCGGCCGTCACGCCCAGCGGCTGGCGCAGGTTCCAGTTGTCGATGCCGCCGCCGATGTTGTCGGTGAACTGGGTCTTGAGCAGTTGCGGGATGCCGGTGGCGAATTCCACGATTTCCAGCCCGCGGGTCACCTCGCCCTTGGCATCCGAAAACACCTTGCCATGTTCCAGTGTGATCGCCTTGGCCAGCGCATCCTGGTTTTGCTCGATCAGTTCCTTGAACTTGAACAGCACCCGCGCGCGCTTCAACGGCGCCGTCTCGGCCCAGGCCGGCGCTGCCGCGCTGGCTGCGGCCACCGCCGCATTGACTTCCTGCACCGACGCCAGCGACACCTTGGCCGCCACATCGCCGGTGGCCGGATTGAACACGTCCTGGCTGCGGCCGCTTTCCGATTGCCTCAGCTTGCCGTTGATGAAATGGTCGATGTGCGGGATGCTCATAAGTATTCCTTTGGTGATTGATATCAAATCGGGCCGGATTTGTCTCCCAATCCTGCTGGCCCGCGATGGAAATGCCGATAAACGCTCAATTAGGCAGACGTTGGAAGAATATCGCGCCAATTCGATCCTATCCAATGAGTTATTATCAACAGTAATATAAGAACGACTTATAAACCTCTCATTTCAACATAATGCCGAATGATGCATGAATAAAGAATTTGATAACAATTAGCGATGGATATCGTACAGTTACGCGCTTTTATTACCGTTGCCCGCGAAGGCAACCTGACCCGCGCCGCTGAAAAGCTGCATGTCAGCCAACCCGCTGTCAGCCTGCAGATCAAGTCGCTGCAAGAACAGCTGGGCCTGGCCCTGTTTACCCGCACCGCCGCCGGCATGGTGCTGACGGTGGAAGGCAACAAATTGCTGCCACTGGCCGAACGCGTCCTGGCCGACCTGCAGGAACTGCGCCGCCATGCGGGCGCCTTGCAAACCAGCGCCGACCGCCTGTCCGGTTCGCTGGCCATCGGCACCATCCTCGATCCGGAATTCATCCGCCTGGGCGCCTTCCTCAAGTTGCTGGTCGAACGCCATCCGCAGCTGTCCACCAAGTTGTCCCATCACATATCGGGCTCGGTCTTGAATGAGATCCGGCACGGACGGCTGGACGTCGGATTTTTCCTGGACGATCCGGGCAAGGGTTTCCATGCCATGACGCTCACGCCCTTCACCTACAACGTGATCGCCCCGGCCGGCTGGAAAAGCCGGGTCTCCGGCAAAGGCTGGAAAGAACTCTCGCGCCTGCCCTGGATCTGGACGCCGCCGGAATCCGCCCATCACCGGCTGTTGAGCAAGGTCTTCGCCCAGCACAAGGTGCAACCGGACACCGTGGCCCTGGTCGACCAGGAATCTTCGATGCTGGATCTGGTGAAATCGGGGGTAGGCCTGTCATTGGCGCGGGAATCGATCGCCTTGAGCCAGGCGCATGCCCATGGCCTGGTGATCGCCGACGCGGTAGACCTGTCCACCGAACTGCGTTTTGT
The DNA here is from genome assembly GCF_007828355.1 of Herbaspirillum sp. SJZ099. Lineage (NCBI taxonomy): Bacteria > Pseudomonadati > Pseudomonadota > Betaproteobacteria > Burkholderiales > Oxalobacteraceae > Herbaspirillum > Herbaspirillum sp. SJZ099. The sequence continues at coordinate 95,811 of NZ_VIUO01000011.1, forward strand.
TTCACTGGAGAAACGCCAGAACGAAAATGCCATCAAAGCAGCATTCCAGGTGCTCCAGGAAATCTGGAAGTACTGAGTTTCATCATCGCTTGCCGGCCTGGAACCGGCAGGCGTTTCTGTTTCACCCTCCCCCTTGCCGAACTAGCACGCTGGATGCCATCTCCGGTGCCTGTTGAGCGCACTGTCGTTCTTGGATTCTTGTTTCTGCCAGACAGGTTTTTGCGACGTTTTTCAGGTTATCCCCGCAATTCCGCTTTTCTGTTTTTTAAATTAAAAGTTTATATATAAAGATAGTAGTAATAGTTAACGCAGGACTTTTCTGTGGATAACCCGGTTTACCTGAATCGAATCAGCAAATTACGTCAGGGATAAACGCTTGGTAAGCTTCTGCATAGCGCAGGAACAAATATTGGATAAATTTTCGCCTTTGGATAACTTGCCGAGATATTCCCAATTCGCGCAATAGATATGCAAAGACTTATCCACAGACGCCTGAAATGACAGGCCAACAACATCGACTCCACCGCCCTATGCCTCCCGCGACACCCTACTGCATCGACATCCAACCTGCCGGCTTGCGTTTTGAACAACGCCCTGGCCTATCGCTGCTGCAATCGGCGCTGGCCCAATTCATCCGGATTCCCAGTTCCTGCCGCAATGGAACCTGCCGTACCTGCATGTGCCAATTGAAGTCAGGCGAGATAAGTTACCAAATCGAATGGCCGGGATTGAGCAAGGAAGAAAAAAAGGAAGGCTGGATCCTTCCTTGCGTAGCCCAGGCGCAAACCGACCTGGTGCTGGAGGTACCCCTTGCGGTCGACCTGAAGGAATGAGCTGAGGGCGTCCTGTGCCTTCCTTCAACAACCCATGGGGTTGATGCGGTTTGAAGTCATCGTCTGCATCAGATCCAAGACGGGTTTTGAGATAAATGAGATAGAGAGAATCGTCGGTTGCCGCCGGTTTTCCGGTTTTCCGGTTTTTTGTCTTTTTGAATAAGTCTATATATATAAATAGTAGGTAATAGTTAACACAGGCCCGTTTCTGTGGATAACCCGGTTTACCGGAAAAGAATCATGGAGTTGGGAAAAGTATAAACACTTGGCAAGGCGTGTATGGCCGGCGGACAGTTATTGGATAAAAAATAATCTTGGATAACTTTCCCGGTTTTCCCCAATCCATGAAAAAGTTATCCAGACCTTTATCCACAGGTAGAGCTGCTTTTTGTGGACATCTTGGCGCGGACGGGGAATTTTCGGGAATTTGGCATTTTTTGCCGTTTCAGGCCCGTCGGGAGCGGACTTTCAGGGGGAAATGGGCGTATTCCAAAGCATTTTTTGAGCGTTTTGCCTTTTCCGATAATTTGAACAAATACTCACGACAGCAAAAAAGCCGCCAAAAATGAAAAAGGCCGGGAAAGTTATCCCCCGGCCAATGATGGCAAAAATGCCAATTTCTCCCATGCCTATTTTTTAGGCGCAACTTTCCCGGCAACGGCTTTTCCGGCTGGCGGCGCCTGCGGCTGTTTTTTCACTTCCTCCAGCAGATTGGCGCAATCGGTCTTTTGTTCGCCATCCACATTGATCAGCGGCAAGATGGCGGTCACCGGTGCCAGCAAGCCCAGCGCCAGCGCGCCGCCGGCGCGCAACGCCAATACCGCCTTGTTCACGCCGACGTCCGGCTCCTTGAACGTGCCCGAGACGTACAGCGGCGAACGCAGCGAGATGATGCGCAAGCCCTTGCTCTTGGGATGGATGGTCAGGTCCAGCTTTTCCTGCTTCATGTCCACCGTGCCGTCGGCGCCGATCAGCGCATCGTCCGTATCGAGCACGAAAGTGCGGATATCCATCACGCCATTACTGACCGGAAAATCGCCCACCATGCAATTGAGCTTCACTTCTTTATCGCCAAACAGTTTGCTGATGACGATATTGCCCACATTCAGGCCCGCCGCTTCCAGCAGGAACTTGCTGATGGCGCCCTGGTTGACCAGCGTCTTGAGTTCGCCATTGGCCGACCCCAGCATCGCCGCCACCGAATTGCCGGTCGCGCTCAATTTGGCGTCGCCGTTGATTTCGCCGAAGCTGGTTTTGGACGCGTCCAGTTCCGGGTACAACTGCTGGATCTTGATGCGGCGCGCCGTCAATGCCATGTCCGACTCCATCTGCTGGTCCCGGCCGTCGAGGCGAATGGTCGAGTTCAGGCTGCCGCCGGCCACGCCAAAGTTCAGCGGATCCAGCGTCAGCACCTTGTCCTTGAGCACCAGGTGCGCGTGCAGGTCGCTGATGGGCAGGTCCTTTTTCTTGACGATGCGCTTGCCGGTCAGTTTGACGTCGGCGTCCAGCGCGCCCCAGGCATCGGTGCTGAACTGCTTGACCGGCAGCACCTTGCCCGCCGGCTGGCGTTCCTGCGCGCCGCGCTGCGTTTTTTCCTCATTGGAGTCGGCCCCGATCAGCGGCGCCAGGTCCTCGAAACGCAGCAGGTTGGAGGTGATCGCGCCTTCCAGCCGCGGCCGCGGGCCGCCGGTGCTATAGAACAGGCTGCCGCCGACATCGCTGCTGCCGACCTTGCCGGTGAATTCTTCATAGCGCCATTCGCTATGGGCGGCGCCGATCTTGCCCAGCAGATGGCCTTCGGTGGCGAACGGCGGGGTTTCCGGCAGCAGTATCCCGGTCAGCGGATACAGGTTGCCCATGCTGGCGCCCGAGACCGACAGGCGCAGATCCAGCGCCGCCAGCTGGGCCGGCTTGGTCAACGTGCCGCGCACGCCGATGGCGGTCTTGCCTACCTTCACATTGGCCTGCAAGGGATACGGCTGCTGCTGGTCCTGCAGCGAGAGTACGCCGCCGGCACGGCCATCGCCGGACACCGGCGCGCCGTTGAAACTGCCCTTCAGTTTCCAGCCCAGGCCGTAGACCTTGTCCTTGTCGGGATCGAGGGTGTCGATCTCGGCCTTGATGTCGATCTTCTGGAGCGCATCATCCAGTTTGAATGTGCCCTGGCGCAGGATCAGCCGCCCCAGTTTCAGGTTCCAGGCGGACGGTTCGCTGTCGCTGTTCTTGAAGGTCCAGTTATTGGCGTTGTCCTTGTTGCGCAAGAGCGCAATGTCGGGATTGTGGATTTCCAGCGTCGGCAGCGAGATGTCATGCACCAGCAGCGGCGCCGGGTTGAGGGTGAAGGTGACTTGTTTGATCGAGGCCATCTTGCCGGACTGGCTGAACGCATCGGGATTGGCCAGCGTGATGTCTTGCGCCTGCAGCCGCGGCCAGGGCACCCAGCTCGACCATCCGGATTGCGGCGGCGTGGTCTGCCCGGCGCGCTGCCATTGCAGCGAGAGGTCGCCGTTGATGGCGAATTCGCGCCCGATCGATTCGGACACGCGCTGGTTGATCCAGGGCTTGGCCCGGTTCCAGTCGAAGGTCAGGAGGAAGATCAGCGCGGCGGCGATGACGATGAAAAGGCTGGCGAGCAGCCACAAGAGGATTTTCCGGGGGCGCGGCATTGGCATGGTTGTTCCCGTGAGGGTGGATCATACGGTGCGGGCAGCTCCCTGCCGGCCGCCTGTCTCCCGGGGCCGGCGGGATTCTTATATTTCTATGCGCCGCATCAGCGCTTCATGTTGATGCGACCGAATTCGTCGTGCGTCGTTGCACTCAAGTGCGCGCGCAGCCATTTGTGGGCCGGATTGCGCGCATCGCGCTCGTGCCACAGCATGTCGACGTGTTCTTCCGGCGTCTGGAACGGCAACTCCTTGACCACCAGCACCTCGGCCATGCCGGTGGCGGCCACCAGGTGGCGCGGCAGCACCGTCAGCAGTTCCGAACTGGCGACGATGCGCCCGGCCGTGAAGAACTGGTTCACCGTCAGCAGGATCTTGCGCTCGCGGTTCATGCCGGCCAGCACGTCGTCGATCACCGCATGCGGCTTGCCCGACAGGCTCACCAGCAGGTGGTCGGCGGCGCAGTAGGTATCCAGCGTCAGCGGCTGGGCCGCCAGCGGGTGGTTCTTGTGCATCACGCATACGTATTGGCCGGTGTACAGCCGGGCATGGCTGATCTGGCTCTTGGCCATACCTTGGCCATCGGCCAGTTGCGCCGTCACGCCGGGGAAAAACCCCACCGCCAGGTCGATGTCGCCGCGCAGCAGCATGGCGCGCGGGTCGCGGGTGGTCAGCGGCATCATGCGGATCTTGATGCGCGGCGCGTCGCGCATGATGGTGCGTACCAGCGACGGCAGCCACAGCGCGGCGGTGGCGTCCACCATGGCCATGCGGAAGGTATTCTGGGCCCGTGAGATGTCGAAGCTTTCCGGCGCGATCACCGCTTCCAGCTCGGACAGCGCCCGGCGCACGGTCGGCCACAGTTCTTCGGCGCGCGGCGTCGGTTTGACGCCATGCGCGGTGCGGATCACCAGGTCGTCGTTGAGGGTATCGCGCAGCCGTCGTAGCGCATTGGAGACAGCCGGCTGGGTCATGGCCAACAAGTTGGCTGCGCGCGTCAGGTTCTGCTCGGTCATGACCGCGTCGAATACGCGCAGCAGGTTCAGGTCCAGGGTGAGGAAGCTCATAGGGCGGGCCTTTGCGGCGGAAAGTGGATCGCGAATGAATTCCGGAAATAGCTATTCACGAATTATATAACTGATATCCGAAAAGGAAATTGGTCAAATAAATGTGAGTTCACTACACTGCAATGCAACATAACACACAACGTCAAGGATCGAATCATGGCAACCATCGCACAAAGCACCGTCAACACCACGTTCAAGAGCAAGTTCGCAGCCGTCCTGCGCAACATCTTCATCCACTTCGTCAAGGCCCATGAGCTGCAAGCCGTGGCCCTGGTCGCCGCCGAACAGGATCGCGCCAACGGTTCGCGCCAGCTGAACCGCATGGCCGACAAGTTCGAAGCAACCCAGCCGAACCTGGCCGCCGAACTGCGTTTCATCGCTTCCCGCGGCTAATTGGCAACAGCGGCCGACAGGCGCTGAAAAAGCGCCGGCGGCAAGGCAGTACAGGATTCAAGTTTTTACCGGTCGCGCGCCATTCGCTGCGCGACATGGCGGCAGGCCCAACCGGCCACCGCCTCCGGTGTCAGGAATTTCGGTTGTCCAGGCGCGTACGGCGCCTGTGTTGACGCTGATTCGATCAACGCGTCTGGACACCGATCCGTTGTCTCCTCCTCCCTCTTTAGGAAGGATTAACCCCGCAGGCCATGCCTGTGGGGTTTTTTTTCGTCGGTACAAAGCCCCCGCTACCGAGGCTACACCAGCAAAGCCGGCGAGATATTCACAAACGCTGAGCGGCAGTGTCGTTTGGCCATATTCATCAGCGCTATAACTGATATGAGAACTCTAAAGTAGTCATACAAACCGCACAAACATATACTGCGATGCAACAACAGTGAGATTGAACGCGCCTGATGCGCACCGCAAAGACTTATCAGAGGTAGAAATAACATGTCCTTCCTGAACCTGGCCTTTCCCGCCGAAACCGCGATTCCCTTCTCGCAGGCGCTGATCGGCATGCTGGCTGCCTACGTGCGCCCGGCCTTGGGTCTGGGGGCATTGGTGACGGTGCTGATGGTGTTCAAGCCGCTGCTGCTGGGCCTGGCGCAAGCCGCCGTGCTGCTGGTCAAGCCGCGCAAGTCGCTGGAACAGCGTATCCTGGCGCACAAGTTCAGCGGCAAGCGCATGTTGAACCGCATGGCCAACGAATACAGCCTGACCCAACCGAATTTCGCCAACGAACTGCGCAACATGGCCGCGCGCGACTGAGCGCCCGCCGCCGTTCCACGGCAAGCCGACTTCTAGTCGAGTAGTAGTTCTGAGGTTTTGTAGTACGTACCGCGTCTCCTCCTCCCTCTTTAGGAAGGATTAACCCCGCAAGCGCAAGCTCGCGGGGTTTTTTTTATCTGCGTTTTTTATCCGCGTCGGCCGGGCCGGCCGCTCCCGGCAGGCGGCAATCGTGATAACTTTGACAGTCCGGCAACACTTATCAATGTCTCGAATACCATGTGCCAGCTCCTTGGGATGAACTGCAACACCCCGACCGATATCGTCTTCAGCTTTACCGGTTTCGCCACCCGCGGGGGATTGACCGATCATCACAGCGACGGCTGGGGCATCGCCTTCTTCGAAGGCGCCGGCGTGCGCACCTTCGTCGACCACCAGGCCGCGATCGCGTCGCCGGTGGCCGAACTGATCAAGCAATACCCGATCAAGTCGCAGCACGTCATCGCCCACATCCGCAAGGCGACCCAGGGCCGCGTGGCGCTGGCCAACTGCCATCCCTTCGTGCGCGAACTGTGGGGGCGCTACTGGGTATTCGCCCACAACGGCGACCTGAAAAACTTCACGCCGCAGCTCGACGGCCCCTACCGCCCGGTCGGCACCACCGACAGCGAACAGGCCTTCTGCTACATCCTGCAAGAGTTCCGCAAGCGCTTCGGCGACACGCTGCCGCCGCTGGCCGAACTGCGCGCCGCGCTGCGCGAGATCGCCGACTATATCGCCGGCCACGGCACCTTCAACATGCTGCTCTCGGACGGATCGGCGCTCTACACGCACTGTTCCACCCACCTCTACTACATCATCCGCAAGCATCCCTTCACCACCGCCAAGCTGTCGGATGACGAGCTGTCGGTCGATTTCGCCCAGGTCACCACGGTCAACGACCGCGTGGCCGTCATCGTCACCCAGCCGCTGACCAACAACGAAGTCTGGACGCCCTACCAGCCGGGCGAACTCAAGGTATTCGTGGATGGCGACGTGGTCGTTTGAACCGGTCGGCGCCCTCCGGCTGGAAAGCCGCCAAAAAGAATAAAAAGAAGTAAAAAAGGGACAAAGCCGGGCAGTCTCCCGCAAACGGAATCACCGGTTGCAAAAAACACTGTCCCCATCAAAATATTGTCGAAAAGGAAATCGATCGGCTCTGTCCCCCGGCAAGCCGCATGGCGGTGCCGCTTGTCAGGAAAATAATGTCCGAATCGGCCATTTCCCGCCGATGGATATGATTTTTTACTCTGCCAAACTGCCTCGCGTCCTGTGGATAACTTTCCGGCAGCAGGGTAAAATGCGTCCCTTGTTTGCGCCTCGGCCGACATTGTTTTTTATCCACCGGTCCTGACCTGAATCCGTTCAACGGCGCCGCACTCCTATTCAATAAGAAAGCTTCATGGAAAACTTCTGGCAGACCTGCTCCACCAAACTCGAGCAGGAACTGACTCCGCAACAATACAGCGCCTGGATCAAGCCGCTGGTGCCGCTCGACTATGAAGACGGGTTGCTGCGCATCGCCGCGCCCAACCGTTTCAAGCTCGACTGGGTCAAGGCCCAGTTCGCCAGCCGCATCACCAACCTCGCCAGCGAATACTGGGAGTCCCCGATCGAAGTGCAATTCGTGCTCGACCCGCGCGTGGGCCAGGCCCGGCGCGCCGCAGCGGCCACCAACGGCGGCGCCGAACCCGGCTATCCGGGCGCCGGCGGCGGCGGTATTTCCGGCCTCGGCCTGCCCGCGGCCCAGGCCTACCAGCCCGAACCGGAACCGGTGCGCGCGGTCGCCCCACGCCAGGAACAGTCGCGCATCAACCCGGTGTTGACGTTCGACAACCTGGTTACCGGCAAGGCCAACCAACTGGCCCGCGCGGCCGCCACCCAGGTCGCCAACAACCCCGGCGTGTCATACAACCCGCTGTTCCTGTACGGCGGCGTGGGCCTGGGCAAGACCCACATCATCCACGCCATCGGCAACCAGGTGCTTGTGGATAACCCGGGCGCCAGGATCCGCTACATCCACGCCGAGCAATACGTGCGCGACGTGGTGACCGCCTACCAGCGCAAGGGTTTCGACGACTTCAAGCGCTACTATCACTCGCTGGACCTGCTGCTGATCGACGATATCCAGTTCTTCGGCGGCAAGAGCCGCACCCAGGAAGAATTCTTCTACGCCTTCGAAGCGCTGATCGCGGCCAAGAAGCAGATCATCATCACCAGCGATACTTACCCCAAGGAAATCAGCGGCATGGACGACCGCCTGATCTCCCGTTTCGACTCCGGCCTGACGGTGGCGATCGAGCCGCCCGAACTGGAAATGCGGGTGGCGATCCTGATGAAGAAAGCCTCCGCCGAAGAAGTCGTGCTGTCCGACGACGTCGCCTTCTTCGTCGCCAAGCACTTGCGCTCCAACGTGCGCGAGCTGGAAGGCGCGCTGCGCAAGATCCTGGCCTACTCGCGCTTCCACGGCAAGGACATCACCATCGATGTCGTCAAGGAAGCCCTGAAGGACCTGCTGTCGGTGCAAAACCGCCAGATCTCGGTGGAAAACATCCAGAAGACCGTGGCCGACTTCTTCAACATCAAGGTCGCCGACATGTACTCGAAAAAGCGCCCGGCCAACATCGCCCGGCCGCGCCAGATCGCCATGTACCTGGCCAAGGAGCTGACCCAGAAGAGCCTGCCCGAAATCGGCGACCTGTTCGGCGGCCGCGACCACACCACGGTGCTGCACGCGGTGCGCAAGATCGCCGCCGACCGCGCCAAGAGCCCGGAATGCAACCACGAGCTGCACGTGCTGGAGCAGACCCTCAAGGGCTGACCCGGCAAGCCGTACGCCATGTCGTCAACATGCCGCCCGCAGGCTGGGGCGGCATTTTCATGTGCGGCCGGCGCGTTGGGACGGCCGCTGCCGCCGCTTTCCAACCCGTCGTCCCGGCGAAAGCCGGGACCCAGTGTCTTTCGTTGCGCCCCGAAAGACGCTGAACGACGCTGGGCCCTGACTTTCGTCAGGGCGACGGAGATAAATTCAGGATTAACTGAACGGAATTACCCGGCCCCCGGCATTCCCGGACCATTTTCCCAGCCCTGCCGATCCCCGTAATCCCGGCCGCCAAGGTACCGGTTTACTAAGCAAAAACTTACGTTGAAGGGGGATGATTGGTACAATGGAAGGCGATATTTCGCCGGCGGACGCCAGGGCCGCCCAATGAGCAGGAAATCCGCGGGATATCAAGGAAACTTCGGAGAAAACCTCTTTAAAAATGGGGGATTTGCCTTCAAATGTTCCTAACGCGCTGTCCGGCGCGCAGGGTGGTCCAGGTGTGTGATTAAAAACACAACAATCAGCCTGCCAGAATGCTTGCCGGCGGCTTGGGAACAGGTTTCGGACCGGCTGCGGGCAGGCCGTGCAAATGCAGGAGCGTTGCGTATTCCAGGCAGGTTCCGGGTTGTTTTCACCAGAAGGGGAACACGCGCGACATTTGCATAAGCGGCAAGTCAGCCAGCGGCATCCTTTAAACCACTATTAGCAAGGACAAACAGACTATGCAATTGGTTAAAACCCAAAGAGACACGCTCCTGCGTCCTCTGCAGATCGTGAGCGGTATTGTCGAGCGTCGGCACACATTGCCGATTCTGGCCAATATCCTCATCCGCAAGGACGGCGAGAAAGTGTCTTTCCTGTCCACCGACATCGAAGTGCAGATCACCACGCACGCCGAAGTCGGCTCCGGCAGCGACGCCGTCGCCACCACCGTGGCCGCGCGCAAGCTGCTCGACATCCTGCGCGCCCTGCCCGACTCCGGCGAAGTTTCCATCTCGCTTGCCAACAAGCGCCTGACCGTGCAATCCGGCAAATCGCGCTTCGCGCTGCAGACCCTGGCCGCGGAAGAATTCCCCACCGTCGCCCAGGCCGAGCAGTACAACGCGCAAGTCACCCTGCCGCAAAAGACCCTGAAGCACCTGTTCAACATGGTCCACTTCTCCATGGCCCAGCAGGATATCCGCTACTACCTGAACGGCCTGCTGCTGGTGGTCGAAGGCAAGAACGTCATCGCGGTCGCCACCGACGGCCACCGCCTGGCCTTCTGCCAGGTCGCCACCGAACAGGAATTCCCGCGCCAGGAAGTCATCATCCCGCGCAAGACCATCATCGAGCTGCAGCGCCTGCTCGACGAGAGCGATGAAGAAGTCAAACTCGAAATCGCCAACAACCAGGTCAAGCTGAGCTTCGCCGACATCGAACTGATCTCCAAGCTGGTCGAAGGCAAGTTCCCCGACTACACCCGCGTGGTGCCCAAGGGCTACAAGAACAGCTTCACCATCAGCCGCGAACAGCTGCTGCGTTCGCTGCAGCGCGCCGCCATCATGACCAGCGACAAGTTCAAGGGCGTGCGCTGGGTGATCGCTCCCGGCAGCCTGAAGATCAGCTCCACCAACGCCGACCAGGAAGAAGCGGTCGAAGAACTCGAAATCGACTACGGCGGCGACACCGTCGACATCGGTTTCAACGTCAGCTACCTGCTCGACGTGCTCAACAACCTGAAGAACGACTACGTCAACATCGCCCTGGGCGATGCCAACTCGTCGGCCCTGGTCACCATCCCGGACAACGCCGACTTCAAATACGTCGTCATGCCGATGCGCATTTAAGCGCTGCCGCCTGCAAGCGCACGAGGGGCCGTCCGAGACGGCCCCTCAGTCGCTTTTAAGAATTCCGTTTTCAGCCGTAACCCTGTCGCATTTTGTCGTTTCTTTGTCGTTTCACCCGCAGTCTCTAGTCGTTTGGCTAGCTTTTTCAGAAGGTAACCATGTCCTCCAGCCCAGCAGACAACACCAACTCCGCGCAACAAAGCTACGGCGCCTCCTCCATCCAGATCCTGGAAGGCCTGGAGGCGGTGCGCAAGCGTCCCGGCATGTACATTGGCGATACTTCTGACGGCACCGGCCTGCACCACCTCGTGTTCGAAGTGCTGGACAACTCCATCGACGAAGCGCTGGCCGGCTACTGCAGCGAGATCCACGTCACCATCCACGCCGACAACTCGATCTCGATCACCGACAATGGCCGCGGCATCCCCACCGGCCTGAAGATGGACGACAAGCACGAACCCAAGCGCTCCGCCGCCGAAATCGTGATGACCGAGCTGCACGCCGGCGGCAAGTTCGACCAGAACTCCTACAAGGTCTCCGGCGGCCTGCACGGCGTGGGCGTGTCCTGCGTGAACGCACTGTCCAAGAAACTGCTGCTGACCATCCGCCGCGACGGCAAGGTGCACTCCATGGAGTTCGCCAAGGGCGTGGTGCAAAACCGCGAACTGGAAACCATCGACGGCATCCAGGTCTCGCCCATCAAGGTCATCGGCGAATCCGACAAGAAAGGCACCGAAGTCCACTTCTGGGCCGACGAAGAAATCTTCACCCACGTCGAGTTCCACTACGAGATCCTCGCCAAGCGCATCCGCGAACTCTCGTTCCTCAACAACGGCGTGCACATCAAGCTGACCGACCAGCGCACCGGCAAGGAAGAAAACTTCGCCTTCGAAGGCGGCACCCGCGGTTTCGTCGAATACATCAACAAGAACAAGAACGTGCTGCACCCGACCGTGTTCCAGGCCACCGGCGACAAGATGTCGGACCAGAACACCAACATCTCGGTCGACGTCTCCATGCAATGGAACGACGCCTTCAACGAGCAGGTGCTGTGCTTCACCAACAACATCCCGCAGCGCGACGGCGGCACCCACCTGACCGGCCTGCGCGCGGCGATGACCCGCGTCATCAACAAGTACATCGACGAGAACGATTTCGCCAAGAAAGCCAAGGTCGAAATCTCCGGCGACGACATGCGCGAAGGCCTCACCTGCGTGCTCTCGGTGAAAGTGCCCGAACCCAAGTTCAGCTCGCAGACCAAGGACAAGCTGGTCTCTTCCGAAGTGCGCGGCCCGGTCGAGGAAATCGTCGCCAAGACGCTCACCGACTACCTGATGGAAAAGCCCAACGACGCCAAGATCATCTGCGGCAAGATCGTCGAAGCCGCCCGCGCGCGCGAAGCCGCGCGCAAGGCGCGCGAACTGACCCGCCGCAAGGGCGTCATGGACGGCCTGGGCCTCTCCTCCAAGCTGGCCGATTGCCAGGAACGCGACCCGGCCCTGTGCGAACTCTACATCGTCGAGGGTGACTCCGCGGGCGGCTCCGCCAAGCAGGGCCGCGACCGCAAGTTCCAGGCCATCCTGCCGCTGCGCGGCAAGGTCCTGAACGTCGAAAAGGCGCGCTTCGAGAAGATGCTCTCCTCCGAGCAGATCACCACCCTCATCGCCACCCTGGGCACCAGCATCGGCGCCGACGAATTCAACCCGGACAAGCTGCGCTACCACCGCATCATCATCATGACCGACGCCGACGTCGACGGAGCCCACATCCGCACCCTGCTGCTCACGCTCTTCTATCGCCAGATGCCGGCGCTGGTCGAACGCGGCCACATCTACATCGCCCAGCCGCCGCTGTACAAGGTCAAGGCCGGCAAGGATGAGCGCTACCTCAAGGACGACCTCGAAGAAGCGCAATACATGATGCAGATCGCCCTGAACGACGCCGAACTGAAACCGGCCGAAGACGCCCCCGGCATCAGCGGCGACGCCTTGGTCGAACTGGCCCGCCAGTACAACACCGCCAACGCCATCATCATGCGCCTCACGCGCGCCATCGATGAAGCCGCGCTCGACGCCATCATGAACGCCGGCGTCACCCTGAAGATGGAAAACCTGGAACAAGCCGAAGCCACCGCCGCCGAACTCACCAAGGCAATCGCCGACCCCAGCGTGCAAGTCGTGGCCAAGCTCGACGAACTCTCCGAGAAGCTCGCCCTGCACATCCAGCGCCGCCACCACGGCAACATCAAGGCCACCGTGATCGACGCCGACTTCGCCAGCGGCCCCGACTACCAGGTGCTGTCGAACGCCGCGCAGACCTTCAAGGGCTTGATCCGCAAAGGCGCCTCCGTCGCCCGCGGCCAGGGCGAAAAGCGCAAGGAATCAGCCGTCACCGACTTCCGCCAGGCCATGGCCTGGCTGCGCGACGAAGCCGAACGCGGCGTCAACAAGCAGCGTTACAAAGGCCTGGGCGAAATGAACCCCGAGCAGCTGTGGGAAACCACCATGGACCCGACTGTGCGCCGTTTGCTGAAGGTGCAGATCGAGGATGCCATTGCGGCGGATCAGATCTTCATGACGCTGATGGGGGATGATGTTGAGCCGCGTCGGGCGTTTATTGAGTCTAATGCGTTGCAGGCGGGGAATATTGATGTTTAAAAGTGCTGTAGAGAGTTACAGTAAGTGAAAAAATTGTCACTCCCGTGAAAACGAATGGTCATAGTAAATAAATGAAAAAAAGAGAGCCTATATGGCTCTCTTTTTTGTCATTCAATCCTGCATCCGCCAGTTTGCTCAATTTGGAGTAGTCCTATTTACATCCAGAGACAGGGACGAAAATCGATGGCGGACGCCAATACTTTTATTTACGTTCAATGCTAAGTCGCGCTAATAAAATTTTCAAAAACGTGACCTAGACAGATTTCATACGCGAAACGGATTGCTCAATTGATTGGTATTTCCAGCCGACTGCAAGAAACACTTAAAGGTGCTTAAAATGCCCTTTCTTCTTACGAGATAAGAAGAAAGGGGGCATCTATCCTAAAGACTCAAAGCAATATCGACAACGAATGAATTCAAGTTCTCGTTCTCCTCATCTTTGAGTCGGACTTGCAATTCACCTTTGTGCGCTAGATTTTTCTTTAACGTGAACAACGTGTTCTGCCGAAGAGTATTCAGACAATTCTCTAGCTTTGTGAATGAAGCTTGTCCTTGCATGCTTGCTTCGATCTTTGCAATCGCCCATCGCTGGAATTCGGCCGAGAGTATAGCGACAGGATATTTATCCTCACCTTGATCGGCATAGGAAAGTACCGCTGCGTAAAAGCCGTCTTTTTCAGTCTCTGCTGTTTGCAGCGGCTGGTTATTGCTAGACGTCTTCCACCGAAGCTGAGCATGAAGTGCGAAGGGAGGTGGAGGATCGATTTGGGTCCCGACTCGGCCCAGCTGCCTTAGCACCTCTTCTTTTACCTCATGAGCGTACAGCTCATTCATTTGAGCAACTCTCCGATATGTTCCTCCGATCAATTCTCTAAGGGGAAGCATGAGGGTCTGATCTTTTTGCCAGGTAATTAGAATGGGTGCGCCTGGACCTTTGGCATTCAACAGATGCCGTAGCCCTTGTTTATGTTTGCCATACAGCTTTTCGGAAATTTGGTCTTTAAGTTTGCTCAGATCTTCAGCTATGCCAACTACACACAAGACGTTCTTTGACGACGAGCATCGAACAAGGTCACAAGCTGGCGTCAAAATTAGAAGATAGCGGTTTGGCGCATGCCAGTGCATAGCCATAGGACGACCTTCCGGCTGATGTTCCCGCTGGTTTGTACGTATACGATGCCGCGAACCTATTTTTGATCTGATCTCTGATACCACTCTTCGTTTGAGCGCAGGAGCCTTGGATGCACGATGACTTCCGGCTTTAATGGTCAGGACTTCCCCAAACTGGAGATAGCTTCCTGCAGGCTGAGCAGGGCCGAAGATAACATCTGAGAAAAGTTCGAAAAGGACTTTACTCTGTGTCGCTTGCCCAGATACTGAAATACTTCCTTGATCAACGGGAATATCGCTTAGAGTTTCAAAGCTAATGCGTCGGATTTTTGAAGCTATAGATTCAGATGCTAGCCATGTTAAATACTTTGAGATGGATTCGCCTTCTGCAGCCAAGCGCGCCAGATTTAATAATCTGAGGTCATGAACTTCCAAGTCATCGCATTGAATTAAGAACTCTTCTGCGGCTCCTTTTGTTGCTTTTACCAAGGTATGTACGATGTCTTCCAGCTTTCGATTGCCGAGATATGCGGATTTTCTCTCTCGAATTTTTGAAAGAACAAGATCGGCATTGACGTCGGTCTTGGTTAGTGCGTATTTCAGTGATGGTGGACATCTAGTTCGGCGACGTGGACGTTTCTAGTTCAGTCGCCCTGGACAGTTGAATGACCAAAAAACTACTCAACGCCAATGGTCTGTCGCTCTAAGATATCCGCAACCGGCCACGTAGCGGCCCTACAGATATAAATGAAATGTGCAGTAATACTCGGTGTTGGCGCCGAGGGCCAAGCGTCTGGAGCCAGGTCGTCTGGCTCGAAGGGATTGAGTCGAGTAACCTTTGCAGGCTAGAAATTTTTTTCAGCAATGCAAGATGGAAAAACGGAGGCCGGAAATGGAGAAAGCCCGCCAGAGGCGGGCTTTCGCTTACGTTTTGCCTGAAACTCGACAGCCGACTAGAACCGTTTTCGGGGATGAGGGCTGTCAGGCGATTGACATAAATCTTATCACATCGCGTTTAGGACTGCTATCGGCCAGATACGGTCATTCATGCGCAAGGCGATTAAAGGGACGCGAAAAAAAGCGAGCCACAGCGCAGGCCACCCCTAACGAGCAGATAAGGTATCCGGCCAACAGTCCCAGCTTTACAGCCGATGACGCGGTGATGGGAGGGATTGCGGTGCGCATCAGGCCCAGGATGATCAGGTGGAACAGGTAGATTTCGTAGCTAAGACCGCCGCAGAACGCCAGGAATCGGTATCCCGCGGAACCTGGCGCTATAGTTTTTCCAGAAGCGCCGGCCAGCAGCAGAGCGGTTCCCAGCGCCATTGCAGTCACGCCCAGTACATTGCTACGGGAAATCGGCCAGCACAGGTAGAGCAATGTCATCGCCAGGATCGTCATGCACTGCAGCCAGCGCGTCGACATCCATGGATGCGTACCTCGTGCAACCATGATCGCCGTACAGCAACCGATGGCAATCCCGTCAAAGCAAGCCAGGTACGCATACAGAAAGCCGCCTTCATCTCCCTGGTGCGCCAGGCGGTATAAGGGGCCCGTCACGACGAACAGCAGCCAGAACGCGCCGATGAAGCGCGGCCTGCGCAACGTCAGGCAAACCATCGGAAACGCCAGATAGAACACCTCTTCAACGGAAAGTGACCAAAGCACACCCAGCGGATAGTTCACCCAGCCATGCTGCGCAATCAGTACATTCATCCAGAAGGTGAGGCTGGCCAGACCCGTCATCCACATCGGCAGCGGCGGCTCGCCAAATCCGCGGTTCTGGAAGAGCGTCCCTCCCAGCGCGGCCAGGAGCGCCACCATTGCCAGCAACAGGAACACGCATGGCAGTATGCGCGCCATGCGCAGCGCGTAGAAGCGCCTCGCATCGATGGCGTCGAGCCGCCCCCATCGGCGCAAGGTGTTGGCCGTCATCAGGTAGCCGGAAATCACGAAGAAAATGGTGACGCCGTAGTTGCCGTTGCGGGCGATCGCCTGCACCACGGGGGCGCCAAAGATCGTCGCCGGCACCGTATCTTTGAGCGGGTAGGCGATGTTGAAATGATGGAACAGCACCAGCAATATGGATACGCCACGCAGCGCATCGATCCGCGCATTGCGCTGGCCGACGCTCATCGCGGCCGACCTGCGAGATGATCGGCCAATGCCGGAAGGTCGTCCAGCAGGCCGTCGCGAGCCCGCAGGCCGGCGTTGGGCTGGGTCGGATGATCGTCCTGGATAAGGCGGGCGAACACGCGCTTCCGGTCGCCCTTGATCGCCCAGCCCACGAACCATCCATAGGCATGCGCAGGATCGTAGCGCCCATCGGAGCCCGGTGAACCGGTGCCTGTCTTGCCGTGGATCTCCCAGCCGTCCGGCGCAGCCGCGATGCGCGTGATCCTGCCGGTCATCTCATACGCGTGTGCGCTGACCGGCAGTTGCCGGTTCACCAGCCTGCGCAGGAAAGCGATCTGTTCCAAAGGCGAGATGCGCAGCGATGAATTGATCCATGCTCCCTTTGTGCCATTGCGCTTGCCCGGTTCTCCCGACACGTCCTGGTTGCCATAGCGGAAATCGCGCGTATAGCGTTGAAACCGCGCCGCCCCCAGCTGCTGCGCTACACGCTGCGAAAACCAGACCACCGAATACTGCATCCATCGGCTGGCATCGGTGGGCTGGCGCCAGGCGTCGCCGCCCCAGTCAGGATATCCTGGCTGATAGGGCCAGGCCGGCGTATGTTCGTCCTGCAAGACGCCGGCATCGAAGCCCATCAGGCTGATGGCGATCTTGAAGGTGGAGGCCGGCGTGAAGCGGCGGGTGCAATCTCCACTCTGGACGATGGAGCCGTTCTCCGATGCGTCGGCCACGATGGTGCATATCGTCCGTGCCGACGCCGCGGTCGAGATAACTCCACCTGCGATCAGGGCCACGAACATCCATGTCTTGCGCATTTCTACCTCTCCAGCATGATTAATTAACGGAATTGATTCTATCGGTGACGGGCGCCCGGCATGGCTTCTTGCCCCAGGAGGACGCCTGTCACCGCAACGGCCGGCGCGGTGCAAGCACGTCGGAGCCCAACCGGCTTTCCAGGTCCGCAAAGCGGTCGAGAAACCAGACGGCGTTTCCGTGATTGGATTCTCGGACATAGTCACTAAGCGCCCGACTGGCATCAAGATGGCGGCCGAGCTGGCCGAGAATGGCGAGCGGCATGCGGTAGTTCACGAAGCGCTGGACAAGCCGGCCCGCCAATCCAGACGACAGTTGGAAAAAGGATTCGTCCAGGCAGCTGGCATCGATGGCCACCAGCTGCGCACAGTGCTCCCATGCTGCACTGAGCAGGGAGTCCGTATCACCTTCGCTGGCAATGCGCCCTTCCTGGGCCGGGCAATGCAGTATCCGGACCGTGCCCATCGGAATGATCACGCTTCTCATGGCGTGCCGCGCGCGTCAGGCGCGAGAAGAAATGCCTGGATGGTTTCAGCTTCACGGGTGATGAAGTGAAAGGCCTCTGGCCTCCAGTGTATGCAAGCGTGCGGCACGCACCGTTCAAGCCGCGCCCGCGTGTGGGCCGAATCAAGCAGCACGTCTTTTCCTCCCAGCACTGCCATGACCGGCATGGCCAGCGAACCCAGAGCAGCATCGCTGAACCTGGGTAGCACGATAGGTTGAATACGCGCATGCAGGCCGATGTATTCCATCAGCGAGGCAAGCTTGGCATGGAACGGCGACAGCGCGCCGGCAACAGGGCCGATCACCATGCGACGGATCCTGCGCAATCCCCACTGCCCGAGCATCAAACAGGGCCAGGCTTTGAGCAGGAATGCCCGTTGCCGTCCGATCCCGGCGGGCGAGATGAGCACCAGTTGCGCCACCCGCCCTGGACGCGATACTGCGTAGTTCAACGCCATCCAGCCACCCAGCGAAATGCCGGCGAACGAGGCGTTGACCAGTCCAAGCCCATCCATCACGTCGTCGAGCCAGCATAGGGCCGCGCGACTGATGGAAACCAGGCGGGATGGCGCGCTCAATCCGGGCTGGCCCGGCATGTCAAGGATATGGACGCGGAAGTGCCGCGCCCATGTCGCCGCGTCCGCCAGCCAGCTTGCCGCGTTGGCCTGGGCGCCATGCAGCAGCACCAGCGGCGGCCCGTCGGACGGGCCGCAGGAAAGCACGAAGGTTTCTCCGATGCCGCTTGGCACCATGCGACGGGTATGAGGAACCGGCCACTCGTCCAGCAGATCGCGATAGCGTGCCAGGGCAAGGCGCTCGGCATCGAGCGTCCTGAATATCGGCATCATTGCGCCGAGCCAAGAAAGGAGTCGATTGCCTCCAGCACCGATGCGGCCTCTCTGGGCGATGCAACCAGGATGATTTTCAGATGGCTTTCCAACGGGTTATAGGCGGTATCAAGATGCATGGGCTGGCCGTGTCCTCTCCGGCTGATCAGCAAAGCCTGCAGGTTGGTTGCGATGCGGCTGGCAAATTCGGCCGATATCCCGGGTACCTCTACGATGCTCGTGGTACGTGCCACAATTTCGCCTTGGCTCGCTACTGGCGCCGCCAAACCGGCAAAGTCATTCAGGTCCGGACCGGAAATCCGATAGGACTTGCCGATCTTGGAGGCCCGCAGGCGGCCCTCCTTGATATGGCGCAGCACTGTCTTGACGTGCAACTTGAGTTGCCGGGCGACTTCTTCAACGGTGTAGGTATTTCCGTGCATGGCGTCATTCTATATCGAATTATTCCTAAATGTTACCAATATATGTAGCGATTGAGATATTTCGAATTCCCGTTTGGACCGCAATCCGACTCGCGGCAGCCGGACGAAGACTGGGCCCGAGGGGCGCATGAGCGAACGGTCGCCCTCGGAAGGCGATGGAAAGATGGAAGCGGATGGCAAGAGGCAATCCTGCAAGCCAGGCGACATGGATTGCGTCGCTTTCCGTGGTGGACAATTGCTGAATGAGCGTCCGTTATCGGCCAGGAACGGACATCCCCACATAACCGGTTTCGGGTAGTCTTCATGTAGTGTCTTCCTGCCAAATAT
This sequence comes from Herbaspirillum sp. SJZ099, assembly GCF_007828355.1. Taxonomy (NCBI): domain Bacteria; kingdom Pseudomonadati; phylum Pseudomonadota; class Betaproteobacteria; order Burkholderiales; family Oxalobacteraceae; genus Herbaspirillum; species Herbaspirillum sp. SJZ099. Next base: position 115,047 of record NZ_VIUO01000011.1, read on the forward strand.
CGCTCCTCGTGAATATGCAACCCGAATATCTTGCCCGTCTTAATGAGCCAGTCCAACAGTTCGTCCTTGACGTGGAAGAAGGTGCGGGCGTTGAAATCAATGTAATTCTCGATTCGAAGCAGAATGAAGGTGGAACTACTGGTCAGGGAAAGCTCGCAGTCGTCATAGACGCCAAAAGCATTCAACTCTTTGCTCCGACCAATGGATACTTTCCCGATGGGGCGGTTCGACATGAAGTGTTGCACGTGCGGCGGTTTCATGTTGAGGGAGTTCCAAAGCTTGCTTTAGCCGATAGCGAAGAATGGGACAAAGGTTTTTCGGATGCGCTGGGCGCTCTTGATAATGCCATTGAGCACATAATTATCGTTCCTGAAGAACTTCAATTTCATTCAGATCGCCGCAAACATTGGGAGACTGTGATGCAGCGTGTCTGTTCGGAGCTTCCCCATGTGCCTGAGGGCGAGCGGTGCCTCGCGGTCTGTCTTCATTGGACATTCTTGCGTCATGTCCTACCAGACTCGCCCGTAGTTGAGATCGCAAGAAGCTTTGCGAATAAGCATGCGCTGCTAGAATTGGCCGACCACTTTGCCGATCGGTTCAAAGCTGTAGCGGCTAGCAAGGAGAAGCTTGTCCACCTTCTTTTTCACACATTTCCCGAAATCCCGAAGAACCGTGTGGCCTTGGAATACATAAACAGCGTGACTGGTACTTGCCAGAAGCCAATTCCATAGATCGACTACAGCAAGAGGATCATTGTCAGAAACTATGACCGGCGACAACAAGCCGTCCCGTGAGTGGGCCCAGCTTGCGCTCAATGGAATGCCTGTGGCTGGCCGCTATCGCAATGGTGTCGACAGGATTAGAAAGGTGAGCTTTTGCAGGGACTGAAGTCACATGTCATTGTCATGCTGACGTTAGCACGGCATCGCGTGAGGAACATAGATTCCTCTTTGTATCCGAGAATGAAAACGGCCCGCGAAGCGGGCCGTTTTCATAGTTCATTTGTTTTGTGGGGGGAGGCTGTTACTCGAAAGCTCAGCCCGCTTGTCCTCAAGCGCACGAAGTAAGTGTAGTACCAGTTGAACGGTCTCGAAAGAGCATGGCCTGTCAAAACATAGCTTTCGGTACCACTTCAAATAGTGATCCAAGTCGCCTTCGTTGAGGGAGCGCCACCACGATTTGTGCATGTGCTACTGGCCTCGTCTGAAGATTGGCAGCAACCGTAACTTCCGCCTACACTTTCACAAATTAAACAAAAAATCGGGGGAAATATGGCATGGGACATTACCACTAGCAGTCACATTACGAGGGAAAGGCTCAAACTTTCAACTCCAGAGGTGGTTTACAGGGAGCTAGATGAATATGGTCAATATCTCGCCACAGGTGTTTCGCGCTGGAATAGCGACGATGCGCTTGAAAATGCGCTATTACAACGTAACGACCGTTTGATTAACTTGGGGCTGGCAAAGAATGCAGGAAGCCAAAGTGTAATCAAGCTACTCTACAGCCAGTCATTGGCCGGTACGGGCGACAATGAATACGACTACGCAGTAAGACTCGCCTGTCTGGCAAATCTTACTGCCCCATTGGGGGCTTGGGGGCTAGGCGAGTCGTCCGATTCCGACGACTGGGAGTTTCTGGAAGTTCGCCGACTGGCATGCAGTGGCAGTAGCGACGAACTGTTGGCGATGTTACGCAATCCCGCTCGACGTTATCTGCTCCCAAAATTGTTCGAACGAGCAGGGCCTTTCGATACTGTCGATGAGAAAAGGTGGTTACATCTTTTGCGCTTTGCTTCGGGCAATCCTGGCCTAACTATAGATGACAGTACGATTGCTGGCCCCGACTTTATTAACTGGGACATCAATAAGGCAATTATTCGCCTTCTGCAGACCGCCATGGTTACATCCAATTCAATTAACGTTCTGCATGATCTACTGATGAATCTTGATCCCGCCAATACCAGGATGTTGGGATCTAGAGAAGAATTTTCAGAGCTAATCAATCGTTGGAAATTGGGTGATATACCAAGTACCTCTGATTCGGGGAAGAGAGTCGAAGGTTATTACTCGACCTGCACGCTAGAAGAGGAACTCCAATGTGTCATGGCAGCCCTTTACGGCAGTATTTCAGAAGGAAAGGCAATCACGGCCATGGGCTCGTTGGATGCACCAGAATTGGCGTTCAGATGCGCCTACTACGGCAGAGAAAAAATGAATGCCGCTGAAATCCAAGAAGCCTGGAGTAAAGACAAGGCCATATTTGTTCTGGCAGCGCTATTCAATAACCAGATTCTGCTGAACCCTGATTCACGTCGGGAATTAGAGGGATATGTGTCTCATGAACTTCAACATCTCTATGTCAAACGATGCACCCAACTGCATGCACATTACAAATGGTTTTCAGTTTCCCCTGTTACCGAGGAGTTGAAAGACGTCAAAACTGAAGTCGCGCCACGTGTTGTCGATGCTGAAATGATAGAGAGGCTTGCTAAGCGAATAGTGGCCGTCGAGGAGAAGCTAGTTGCAACGTCAAAGCAGATTTGGTGGGTCGCTGTCATCCTCGGAGCCATAATGTTCTATCACCGGTAGTTCCCCGCCTTTAGTGGACTCATATTCGAGAATCAATCTTCTAAAACATAGCATGGTCGAAATAACTTAGTGGACGCAGCGATGGCTAAAAATGCTCATAGTGAACTAGTAAGGGTCCTTTCTGAATCAGGAGAAGCGCTGCTGGACCTCGGTCTTGAAAGCGAGATCGTGAAAGCGATCCCAGTTGTTAACTTGGCCGCAGCACTGATGAAAGAGGCATCAAACATTCGTGATAAAGGGCTGATTAGCAAGCTCAGTCGCTTCTTGAATGAGCCACGCCTCCAAAGGACCTTAGAGTCAGAGGCAATGCGAGAGAAATTACTTAAGGATGAATATGCAGAGCTTATTGGCGAGAGGCTGTTTCTCGTCATCGAGAAATTTTCAGACCTTCAAAAGCCGGTGTTACTGGCTCGAGTATTCGCGGCGTACTTGAATGACGAGCTGTCGAGAGCGGACTTCTTTCTACTGGCACATGCCATTGATGTGGCCTACATCCGAGATTTGGAGCGATTTCTTGATGCCAAGGCTCTTATCGAAGGGCTTGAGCCCCCGGAGATCCAGCGATTAACCAATGCTGGCCTTTGCATGACCTTTTCGAGCGGAGCCTTGGGAGGTGGTGGCCTGCAATATCACCCAGCCCCCATCGCACAAATTTTATATAACGCTGTCGCTATAATTGTGGAGTAGATGTCTGTCGATAGGTGAGCTTTTACAGGGAGCGTAGTCACATCGTACTAATCACCCTATCATCGGACTGCGAGCCCCGGTGCGATCTCTGCCAAAGCAGACCCCGGGGCGTGTGTTTTCTAGCCTAGAATTTCCCCCGGCATTTCCCTGTAGCGTGTGTTTTCTAGCCTAGAATTTCCCCCGGCATTTCCCTGTAGCGTGTGTTTTCTAGCCTAGAATTTCCCCCGGCATTTCCCTGTACACGGTATTTCTGCACCAAAGGAGTTTGTTGTGGCAATTACTTCCTTACCCGCGCAAGAGTTTGCTCAGGATGTGCACGAGGCGTTTACTGCGACCGAGACTGGGCCAGTCTTTATTACTGATCGTGGCATACCAAGCCATGTTCTAATCAGCTATCCGGAATATCAACGCCTACTTGCGCTGAAACGCAGCATCTCCAGCAGCTTAGCTATGCCTGGCGATTCAGACGTCGAGTTCGAAGCACCACGTGTCGATATCTACCTCCGACCAGCGGACTTTCTGTAACCAAGCAAAAAATTGGCATACATCGCGTCTATTCCTCCAGAAGCTTGGTCGCGCGCCTGCGAGCTCCACCTCTCGGTGATTTAGCCGCCCAGGCAGCCAGCCATCCCTCCGCTCTAGTCGTGATCGGCGTCCACAAGTAAACCGCCCCTCCTATTGCCTCAACGACCCTGGCGCCAAGTTCTTCTCCGTAAAGAACGGTGGACAGGATACGAAGACCGTTAGCCGACGCGCCAGCCTGGTTCCTCACTAGCCTAGCCAAGTGAGGGCGCCGCGCGTCCAGCCACTGAGTCAACCCAGATGGCGGTAAGAGCGCAGGTAGGCCGAAGCCTGACTGGTGAAACTCCATCTCATCCCTAGTAGCTAGCGCCAGCACTTTCTGCTCAAAGACTGCTCTTAGGCGTTGTGCCTGTTTCAAAGAAATATGTGCACAAGCCGGCTGACTACTGGCGTCTACAGCACCGATAACAATGGTCGTATGGAAAGCGCACACGTCCTTTCGCCTTACGGGAAGCCAGCAATATTTGCAGAAGCGGTAGAGATCCCCTGTGCCCTCATCGATTTCTAAAAGCGGCTTGGCAATAGGGACTCCGAGGTAGCCACACAGTCGGCTGAACGAGAAAACCTCGATAAAAGGTGGGAATTCAATTTCCCGCGGCGGCCTGTCCGTATGTCGGACAAACAACTCAATCATCCGACCAATCGCGGCCAACAGTTGCTCCTGCTGCGATTCAGAAGCAAATACCAATGCGGGATAGAGGGTCCGAATCTTGTCCCAGGATGGCTGGCCCTGAATAGAGATCAGAGGGCGGTGCACATCGGAAAGAAGCGGCACCAAATGCTCTCGAATTACTTTGATCGCAACAGCTGGTGTGACAGCCCGGTCTTCGACCGCTGCGGCCATGCGCCTCAGCACTGAATGATAGGGGGCTGGGATGCTGTCGAGATCTAGATCGTCCAAGTGAAAAGGCATTTCAAATGTCCAGATAGCCTAGTAGTTTTCGCGACATGTTCTGCGTAGGATGAGCCACCGATTGTTTGGATGCTCTCCAACAGCACCGTTTCGGCAAAATGGACGGCGTTTCGGCAACGTGGACAGCAATTTAATGCTGCTGTGGGCGATGTTTGGCATCGCAGCCATCAATTTGAGGAGATTCTCACCTAGTCCGTAACTAAGAACAAAAATCCCCCCTAAAAAAGCGAAAAGCCCGAGTGACCAGACTCGGGCTTTATCGTCGGCCGTAACCGAAAAGATCTCAGATCTCGCGGAGGAGTATCGGCTGCAACGTCTTTCCTGTCAAGGAGAGCGTAAGGGGAATGCACACCCTTTTGCGGCGCGACTCCTGCGCTGCTTGGAAGATGCCTATGAGGCTAGAAATCTATTTGCAGCGTGAAATAGCGCGGCTGCACTTCTATGAGCTATCTAGCTCAGATAGAACCATCGCCGACACTGTTGGCATTTCTCCCACGACTGTGGGTGTCTTGCGCAATAAACTGAGAGCAACAACACTTAATTGGAGTGACATCCAAGATCTCGATGATGCTCAGTGGCGCACCCTGATTGGTACTCACGACCGTAGCGTTGCCGCCCCGAAGCCGGCACCAAATTGGGAATGGGTGCATCAAGAGATGCAGGCAGAAGACGCCACCCTGGAGCATATCTGGCAGGAATGGCGCGAATCCGAGCCCACCGGTATTGGCTACACGCAGTTCACCTCGGGGTATCGCAAGTACATCAAGAAATTACATATCGTCATGCGGCGCGTCCATCTTCCGGGCGATAAGCTGTTTGTTGATTTCGCTGGTCGAACGATCGATGTCCACGATGCCGAAACTGGCGCCATCGAAGAGGCGCAGATCTTTATTGGCGTTCTTGGCTATTCCAATTACACGTTTATCTATGCGGTACCTAGTCAAAAAACGGCTGATTGGGTGGACTGCCACATTAAATGTTTTGAATACATGGGTGGTGCCCCAGCTTGGGTTGTCAGCGACAACCTAAAAGCCGCGGTGTGGAGAAGGGAGCGTGATCGTATCGTCGTCAATCCAAGCTACAGGGACTGCCTCGCCCACTACGGTACCGCTGCCCGGCCGACCAGGAGTCGCAAACCAAAGGACAAGCCGAAGGCTGAAGTTGGTGTCCAGATCGCTCAGCGCCTTTTCTTCCGGCTGCGGAACCGAAAGTTCTTTAGTTTCGACGAGCTGAATACTGAGCTTTATGCCCTGAGCGAAAAGCTCAACCATCATCGCTTTAAGAAACTGGATGGATGCCGGCATCAATGGATGGAAGATACGGAGAGGGAAAAACTGCGCCCATTGCCGGAGCGCCCGTTTGAGCTGTGCGACTGGAAATATCAGGTCCGAATTGGCCAGGATTACCACGTCGAGCACCAAGGTGCTTTTTACTCCGTTCCTTATTACCTCGCGGGAAATCGCGTTGACCTGAGATTCACACAGACCATCCTTGAAATCTTCCTGGCCGGCCGTCGCATCGCAATGCACCTCGTTCAGGCTAAGCAAGGTGCCACAGTGACTGAACGGGAGCACAGGCCACTTTCGCATATAGCTGTCACTGAGTCTGAACCAGCAGACCTAATTCGCTGGGCGGAAGGTATTGGTCCTAGTGCTAACAAGATGATTGCCTATCACCTCCATGATCGACGGGATCCGACGAACGGACTTCGCGCCGCTCAGCGGATGAGAAGCCTGGCACGAACATACGGAGATGAACGCTTCGAGGCCGTTTGTACTTATGCATTGAAATCGAACATCACGAGCCTTCGCAATGTTGAGTCGATTTTCAAGACGAACGCCGATTTACGTCCTGCCAAGCCCCAAAACAGTGAGCCACGTCCCACTCATGGCAACGTGCGCGGGCCTGAATACTTCGGAGAATAAACATGAGTAGCCAACCACAGAACACCATCCAGCTCCGCGAATTGAAGCTCCAAGCTATGGCCGAGGCATATGAACTCCAAAGCCAGCAACCCAAACTGCAGAACATTGCCTTCGATGATCGCCTGGGAATGCTCCTTGAGGCCGAGACCGCATCAAGGAAATCACGCAAGCTAAATCGGTTGATCAAGATCGCTAACTTCCCGGAAGCTGCTTCTCTAGAAGATCTGGACGGACGTACAGCCCGCGGACTTGATAAAACACTTGTTGCCGCCCTGTCGACTTGCAGCTGGATCTCTCGGCATCAGAATCTGATCATTCTCGGCGCCACAGGCGTCGGAAAGACATGGCTTGGCTCGGCTTTTGGACAGCAGGCGTGCCGGTTGGCGATGTCAGTGGCTTTCCGTCGTGTATCAGATCTGTACACCGCGGTGACCGAAGCCCAGCTCGATGGCTCTCTCTTTTCACTTAAGGATCAACTCTATAAGCCGGCACTCCTCATCTTGGATGACTTCGGAATGGGAGAGATGACGCCCGCAGCAGCGCAAGTGCTGCTGGATGTGGTCGACAGGCGTTCACGTACGGGATCAGTACTCATTACCAGCCAGTATCCAGTGGAAAATTGGCATGGTTTCTTCCCGGACCCGACAATAGCGGATGCGGTCTTGGACCGTGTTGTCCATCAGGCTTACAAGATCCAGCTGAAAGGAGAGTCAATGAGAAAACTGCGCGGCAAGAAGTCACTTGCTGAAGTCTAAATAAGTCCACGTTGCCGAAGAACTGTCCATGTGGCCGTTTCAATGCTTGTGTTGCCGGCTGCTTGTCCAGACTTCCGTCACAGTGTCCACCTGGTTCCGATTGACCTGACCTGAAAAAACTGGTCCGACTTGAAATTTCATATGCTATTGAAAAGGAGAGTCAGACCATGCCGAAAAAGCGATTCACATCCGAAG
>NZ_VIUO01000012.1:0-115903 GCF_007828355.1 Herbaspirillum sp. SJZ099
TGGGCTGCCTCTGCGAGCGTACTCCATACCCGCCTCCCCGCCGCTCGCGCTGCCAAGGCACGCCGTATTCGGTGGCAACCCCTGCATCTACCTCCCCTTACCGAGTTATTCGCATCCCGCATGCGTCGCATGCAGTGCGATAAACCCTTTTAAATTACCTTGTAAGCATCCACTCGAAATTATCTTGATGCCTCCTCCAATAGGGCGCATCAGTTCTTCAGTTTGCGGAGACGGGCATTTGAAGAATAAGGGCCCCATCCCGGGATGGAGGCGCCTTCTGTCTTTGCTCACACACAATCCGGTGCCGTCAATCGCCGCCGAAATCGTTCATAGATGAACTCGCGCACTTGCCTTGCCAGAGTCGGTTGAATGGATCAAGGCGCACAAAAAAAGCCGGCAAAGCCGGCTTTTTAGCATTGCGAATTTTCGCTGCTGATCTTAGAACTTGTACGCCACACGCGCCACGGCGAAGTTCACGCCGCCGTTCGGCTGCTTGATGCCGCCGTTCGAGAAATGCTGCAAGCGGATGCCAAGATCCAGGCCATTGCTGAACACATAGCCGGCGCCGATATGGTCGCCGAACTGGAATGCAGTCGACAGAACCTTGTCATTGTTGCGATACAGCTTGGAGAACAGGTGGACGCCGATGCCGGCTTCGCCATAGAAGCCCTTGCCGTCGTCGCGCTGGAAGCGCAGCACCGGAGTCAGGCCGAGATCGACCAGGTTGCCGCTGTCATTCGTGTTGTTATAGTGGTTCATGCGCCAGTTGGCCAGCGACAGGTCCCAGTAGCCGCCGATATGCGTACCGTTCGACTGCCAGAAATTCCAGTTCGGGCCCCAGTTCCACTGGGCGCCGAGGCGAACCAGCTGGGTGTTGTTGCCGGTACCGTATTCCAGCGACATGCCGTCGATGGCGTAGCTCGGTGCTTGGACAGCGATGGAGGCGATGCCGACGAATGCAAGTTTGGCGACCAGGCTCTTCAATTTAGTCATAAATATTCTTTCGACGCGTAAATAGTATTGATGGATGTCGGTGTCAGACGAAATCTGGTGCGGATACTGTACCCGCGATAACGCAGTATTTTCTCACAATCATCGAAAATGCATACTCGCGTGTCTGATTTTGGCCTCGTGCGCATGCGAATACCTCATCGGGCAAAGGCAAAAGAGCGTTGCCATCGGCCGCGCGACGCATTTCAGTCCTGCATCCATCCCCGCGCGCATCCCACCGCCTTATGCCAGCGCATCAGGAGTTCATCGCGCAACCCGGCCGCCATTGCCGGTTCAAACAGGCGGTCGACCTGCCACATGGCGGAAATTTCTTCCTGGGAATGCCAGAACCCGGTGGCCAGACCGGCCAGGTAAGCGGCGCCCAGCGCGGTCGTTTCCGTGACCTGCGGTCGCACCACCGGCACCCCCAGCATGTCCGCTTGGAACTGCATCAGAAGATCATTGCGCGCAGCCCCGCCGTCCACTCGCAGTTCCGTGAGCGGGATGGCGGCATCCTTCTGCATCGCCTCCAATACATCGGCGGTCTGGTAAGCGATGCTTTCCAGCGCGGCGCGGGCCAGATGGGCCTTGGTGGAGCCGCGCGTGAGGCCGCTGATGCTGCCGCGCGCGTAAGGATCCCAATACGGCGTGCCGAGTCCGGTAAAGGCCGGTACGAAATACACGCCGCCGTTGTCCGGCGCCTGCGCCGCCAGCGCCTCGATATCGGATGATTTTTCGATCACGCCCAGGCCATCGCGCAGCCACTGCACTACCGCACCGGCGACAAAGATGCTGCCCTCAAGCATGTACGAGGTCCGGGGCGGGGCGCCATCTTTTGCCGCCAGGGTCCAGCCGATGGTCGTGAGCAGCTTGTTTTTCGACACGGCGGCTTGCGCGCCGGTCTGCATCAGCATGAAACAGCCGGTGCCGTAGGTATTCTTGACCATGCCTTCACGCAGGCAGGCCTGCCCGAACGTGGCGGCCTGCTGGTCGCCGGCGATGCCGGCAATCGGCAGGGCGCTCCCGAACCATTCGGCGTTGGCCTGCGCGGCCACGCCGCTGCTGGCCACCACGCGCGGCAACATGGCGCGCGGCACTTGCAGCACCGCCATGAGTTCATCGTCCCACTCGCAGCGATGGATGTCGAACAGCAGGCTGCGCGAGGCATTGCTGCTGTCGGTGACATGTTCCCCGCTGAGCTTGTAGACCAGCCAGGAATCGACGGTGCCGAACGCCAGCTCGCCGCGCTCGGCGCGCGCGCGGGCACCGGGCACGTTCTCCAGGATCCAGTTCAGCTTGGTGCCGGCGAAATACGCGTCCAGCACCAGGCCGGTCTTGCGGGCGAACAGTTCTTCCTTGCCTTCGCTGCGTAACCGGTCGCACAGGCCGGCGGTGCGACGATCCTGCCATACGATGGCAGGGCAGACCGGTTCGCCGCTCTTGCGGTCCCACACCACGGTGGTCTCGCGCTGGTTGGTGATGCCGATGGCGTCAATCTCGCCGGCTGTCACGTGATTGTTCTTCAGCACTGCCTGGGCGACGTCAAGCTGGGAGCGCCAGATGTCGTTGGCGTCATGCTCTACCCATCCGGATTGCGGGTAATGCTGTGCAAACTCTTTTTGCTCGATGGCGGCGATGCGGCCCTGGCGGTCAAACAGAATGGCGCGCGAACTGGTGGTGCCCTGGTCGAGTGCGAGCAGGTAGCGGCTCATGGGGTTCATGACATGGTCTCCCGATGCTGGTCTTCTTTTAATCCGGCGTGCCGGGAAATCAGGGCCGGTAGCTGTATTCCAGCCGCCCCGGCACATCCACGCGCAGCGACAGCACGCATCCCGACAGCGGATATTGCTGCAATTCGCTATCGCTGCGGCCATTGCGCCCGGTCGTGATGTACAGCGTGCGCAGGTCGGCGCCGCCGAAAGCTACCATGGTCGGGCAGCGTGCCGGCAAGCGGATCTCCCGCAGGATCTCGCCCTGCGGCGACAGCCGCAGCACGCGTCCGCCTTCGAACATGGCGCACCAGTAAGCGCCTTCGCTGTCCACCGCGGCGCCGTCGGGGCGGCCGCCATAATCGGGCGAGCTCTTGTCGGCATCGAACTGGCGCAGCAGGCGGCAGTTGCCGGCCATGCCCGTGGCCAGGTCATAGTCGTAGACATTGATGCGATGCGCCGGCGTGTTCGAGTGGTAAAGCAGGCGCTGGTCGGGGCTGAACGCCACGCCGTTGGAGGTGGTCACCGGATGGTGGGCATCGCGCAGGCTGTTGCGTTCGAAACAGTACAACGTGCCGGCTTCGCGATCGCGCGGTTCGTAGATGGTGCCGCACCAGAAACGGCCCGCGGCATCGCAGCGGCCATCGTTGAAGCGGATGCGGGCGGTGTCGTAAGGCGCCGCCAGCAGCGGCGACAACGCGCCGGTCTGCGTATTGAGGTGCGCCATGCCGGAACGCAGCGCCACCACCAGGCCTTCCCGGGCATGCTTGGCGATGGCGCCTGGTTCTTGCGGCATCGGCCAGGATTTGTGCTGCCGGCTTTCGATATGCAGGCGATGCACCGCCTTGCCGGGAATGTCGATCCAGTACAGCGCCGCCTCTTCGGCATGCCACAACGGCGATTCGCCCAGCAGCATCGGTTGGTCAAAGGCAGCCGTGATCTGTTCGGATGGCGGGGATGTGTCGGTCATGGGAAGGCAAAGGATGACGGAAAGACACATTATGCGCCGCAGCCGCCGATTCACAAACCTGTACCGCAAGCGGCCTCAGCAATGAAAAACGGCATGTGTCGAAACACATGCCGTTTTCTTTTGGCAGGCATTCAGGCCGGGCAGGCCCGCTCCTGCGATGCCGATGCTCAGACCGATGCTGAGATCAGTTCGACCAGCCGCCGTCGATCATGTGGATCGAGCCGGTGGTGAAGTTCGACTCGTCGGAGGCCAGGTACAGCGCCAGCGCGGCGACTTCTTCAGCCTTGCCGATGCGGCCCATCGGCTGGCGGCCGACGAAGGCGGCGCGTACTTCGGCTTCGCTCTTGCCGGTTTCCTTGGCCTGGGTGGCGATGCGTTGTTCCAGCGACGGCGACTCGATGGTGCCCGGGCAGATCGCGTTGCAGCGTACGCCTTGCGCCACGAAGTCGGCCGCGACCGACTTGGTCAGGCCGACCACCGCCGCCTTGGAGGCGCCGTAGGCGAAGCGGTTGGCCACGCCCTTGACGCTGGAGGCAGCCGAGGCAATGTTGACGATCGAGCCGGCCTTCTTGGCCAGCATGCCCGGCAGCACCGCACGGATGGTGTGGAACATTGCCTTGGCGTTCAGGTTGAAGGAAAAGTCCCAGGCCTTGTCGTCGCATTCCAGGATGTTGCCGGCGGCGACGTAGCCTGCGCAGTTGAACAGCACGTCGATGGTGCCGATGTCGGCCACCAACTGCTTGATGGCGGCATCGTCGGTCACGTCCAGCAGGCGGGTTTCGACGCCGGCGATGCCGGCCAGCGCGTCGAGGTGGGGCTTGCTGATGTCGGTGGCGATCACGCGCGCGCCTTCCTTGGCGAACAGTTCGGTCGAGGCGCGGCCGATGCCTTGGGCGGCGGCAGTGATCAGAACGGTCTTGCCGGCGAGGCGTCCAGTGGATGAGGCCATGTTGATTCCTTTAGATGAGTTGTCGTTTTGCCAGATTCTTGAGCAGCGCGGTCAGGCCGAAAGTCCAGGGCGCCGTCTTGTCGCTGAAGTTCACGGTGTTGACCAGCGCGCCCAGCCTGGGCGTGGCGATCGTCACGATGTCGGCGACCTGGTGCGTGAAGCCCTGGCCCGGACCGAAACGGTCCTGGGTCGGCGCGAACATGGTGCCCAGGAACAGTACCAGGCCATCCGGATACTGGTGGTTGGGGCCGATCGCGTGTTCCACCAGTTGCAGCGGATCGCGGCTGATCATCGACATCGAGCTGCTGCCCTTGAGCGTGAAGCCTTCCGTACCGTCGACCCGCATTGTAAGTTCGGCGCGGCGCACGTCGTCAATTGAAAAGTTTGCGTCGAACAGGCGAATAAAAGGCCCGACCGAGCAAGAGGCGTTGTTGTCCTTGGCCTTGCCCAGCAGCAGCGCGCTGCGGCCCTCGAAGTCGCGCAGGTTGACGTCGTTGCCCAGCGTGGCGCCGACCACACGGCCAGCGCTGTTGATGGCCAGCACGATCTCAGGTTCCGGATTGTTCCAGGCCGATTTCGGGTGGATGCCGACCTCGTCGCCCAGGCCGACCGACGACAGCGGCTGGGCCTTGGTGAAGATCTCGGCGTCGGGGCCGATGCCCACCTCCAGGTATTGCGACCACACGCCCTGTTCCAGCAGCACTTCTTTCAGCTTGGCCGCTTCCGGCGAACCGGGTACCACGCTGGATAGGTTGTCGCCGATCACGGCGGTGATCGCCTTGCGTACCGACTCCGCACGGCCGGCATCGCCGCGCGCCTGTTCCTCGATCACGCGTTCCAGCATGCTGGCCACGAAGGTCACGCCGCTGGCTTTGACCGCCTGCAGGTCGATCGGCGCCAGCAGCCAGGGCTTGGCCGTGTCGCGCTTGGCAATGTCGGCGTTATCCAGCAGTTCCTGCAGCGAAGCCAGGCGCGGCAGGCCGGTCGCGGCCTTCACCGCTGCGGCCGGATCGTTCAGTTCCAGCAACTGGCTGGAGGTGGCGGCAAGCTTGCTCAGGTCGTACACGCCATCGGCGTCGACCTTGACCAGCACCGGGCCGACGTCCGGCTGCCAGACGCGCCCGATCAGCGTCGCTTGCGCGTGGTCTTCAGGCAGGTGTGCCTGGATAGTGAATGCATGTGCCATATTCTTGACTCCTAGGTTGTTGAGGCCGCATGAAGCTGGCCAGACTTGGCTTGTTGGCGTCACCGCTGGCAAAACACCCTGATGCATGAAAGCCAGGGGGATGCTTTGCCGGCGGCGCCGCATCTGACGGCGAACGCCGGAGGGCGCAAACAACACTGCCGTTGGCGGCGACGCCAACGGCAGCAGGGGATGCAGCTCAGGTGTACACGCCGATATGCCAGGGGACGAACTCATCCTGTCCGTATCCGTGCAATTCGCTCTTGGTCTTCTTGCCGGATGCGGTATCGAGGATCATCTGGAAGAAGCGCGCGCCGATCTCCTGCGGCGTCGCGGTACCGTCCGCGATCTCGCCGCAGTTGATGTCCATGTCTTCTTCCTGGCGTTGCCACAGCGCCGTGTTGGTCGCCAGTTTCAGCGACGGCGAAGGTGCGCAGCCATAGGCCGAACCGCGGCCGGTGGTGAAGCAGATCATGTTGGCGCCGCCGGCGACCTGGCCGGTGGCCGAGATCGGGTCGTAACCCGGCGTGTCCATGAACACGAAGCCCTTGGCAGTGACGGTCTCGGCGTACTTGTAGACATCCACCAGGTTGGTGGTGCCGCCCTTGGCCACCGCGCCCAGCGACTTTTCCAGGATGGTGGTCAGCCCGCCCGCCTTGTTGCCGGCCGAAGGGTTGTTGTTCATCTCGGCATCGTTCTTGCGGCAGTATTCTTCCCACCAGTCGATGCGCGCCAGCAGCTTCTGGCCCACTTCCGGCGACACCGCGCGGCGCGTCAGCAAGTGTTCGGCGCCATAGATTTCAGGCGTTTCCGACAGGATCGCGGTACCGCCGTTTTGCACCAGCAGGTCGACCGCCACGCCCAGTGCCGGGTTGGCGGTGATGCCCGAGTAGCCGTCCGAGCCGCCGCATTGCAGGCCCAGCGTCAGGTGCTTGGCCGGCACTGGTTCGCGCTTGATGTCGTTGGCCTTGGGCAGCATCTTCTTGATCTTCTCGATGCCCAGCGCCACCGTCTTGGCGGTGCCGCCGGTGCTCTGGATCGTGAAGGTATGGAAGTATTCGCCTTCCTTGAGGTCGTGGCTTTCCATCAGGCCCGAGATCTGGTTGGTCTCGCAGCCAAGGCCCACCACCAGCACGGCGGCGAAGTTGGGATGCTTGGCGTAGCCGGCCAGGGTGCGGCGCAGGATCTGCAGCGGTTCGCCCAGCGAATCCACCGCGCAGCCCAGGCCGTGGGTCAGCGCTACCACGCCGTCGACATTGGGGAAATCGGCCAGCGCTTCCGGATGGATGTCGCGGCGGAAATGGTCGGCGATGGCGCGCGCGGCCGTGGCCGAGCAGTTCACCGAAGTCAGCACGCCGATGTAGTTGCGCGTGGCCACGCGGCCATCCGGGCGCACGATGCCCATGAAGGTCGCCGGCTGCGCGGCGAAGTCGACCGGCTTGACGTCGGCGCCGAAGTGGTGCTCGCGGGAGAATTCCGCCATCGCCAGATTGTGCGTGTGCACGTGCTGGCCTGGCTCGATGGCTTGGCTGGCGGTGCCGATGATCTGGCCGTAGCGCTTGACCGGTTCGCCGGCCGCGATGGCGCGGGTCGCCATCTTGTGGCCGGCGGGGATCAGGCCGACGACCTTGAGGCCGCCTTCCTCTTCCAGCACGGTGCCGGAAATGAGCTGGCGGCGCGCAATGACGACATCATCGACCGGATTCAATCGAATGATGGGAGAAATAGGTTTCATGGTGATCTCGGTGAGAGCGTTTCAAACAATCCGCGTCCGGCAGAATCGCCGGCGCGGATTTCAGGATTACTTTGCGGCGAACTGCGACAGGTCAGGCATCGGGCTGCCCACCCATTGCTGGTAGATGCCGGCCAGCTTGCCGTTCTTCAGGTTCGCGCCGATCCAGTCGTTGAGCCACTTTTCCAGTGCCGGCTCGTTCTTGCGGATGCCGATGGCGTAAGGGATGTCCTTGATCACGAACTTGGTTTCGATGTTCTTCGAAGGGTTCTGCTTGGACACGGCCGAGGCCAGCGAGTTGGGCGTGCAGAAAGCATCCACCTGGCCCGAGACGATGGCGGCGGTCACCGTGGCGTCGTCATCGAAGCGCACGATGGTCGCGCCCTTGGGAGCGATCGGGGTCAGCAGCGAATCCTGCATGTTGCCGCGCACCACGGCCACGCGCTTGCCGACCAGGTCATTCAGGCCCTTGATGTTCTCGCCCTTGGGCGCGGCCACCACGAATTGCGAGGCGCCGTACGGTTGCGAGAACGACACCACCTTCTGGCGTTCCGGCGTGATCGAGAACGAGGCGATCACCATGTCGGCCTTGCCGGTCATCAGGAAAGGGATGCGGTTGGGGCCGGTGACCTGCACGATTTCCAGTTCCACGCCCAGGTCCTTGGCCAGGGCGCGCGCGGTTTCCACGTCCGAACCCTGCGGCTCCAGCTTGGCGCTGGTCATGCCGAACGGCGGCGCGCCCAGGTCGATGGCGACCAGCACTTTCTTGCGGGCCTTGATATCGGCCAGCGCATCGGCGTGCGCGACCTGTGCGAAGCAGGCGATGCCCAGCACCACGGCGGCGGCTTTTTTGGTGAAGTTCAAAAGGTTTTTCATTGATGTCTCCTGAGATGAAAGGTACTGCTTGGGTACGTCGTCTTGATGATGCGGCTGATACGGCTAATGCGATCGGGATGCTGCGCGATTACAGGTCGCTGGCTACGAACTTCTGCAGCTCGGCGGTCTTGGGATTGGAAAACAGCTCATCCGGCGGACCCACTTCCCATACCTTGCCCTGGTGCATGAACACCAGCACATCGGCCAGCTTGCGGGCGAAGGCCATTTCGTGCGTGACCAGCACCATGGTCATGCCCTGCTTGGCCAGGTCTTCCATGACCTTGAGCACTTCCGAGGTCAGCTCCGGGTCCAGCGCCGAGGTCACTTCATCGAACAGCATCAGTTCCGGCGCCATCGCCAGCGAACGGGCGATCGCCACGCGCTGCTGCTGGCCGCCCGAGAGCTGCTCGGGATAGGCTTCCTTCTTGTTTTCCAGGCCGACCAGTTGCAATACGTTCTGCGCGATCTTCCTGGCTTCGTCGGAAGACATCTTCTTGATGGTGGTGAGCGCCAGCGTGATGTTGCGCTCCACCGTCAGGTGCGGGAACAGGTTGTAGCTCTGGAACACGATGCCGACCTGCTTGCGCAGTTCGCGCAGGTTGAGCTTGTCCGGATGGTGGATGTCGTGGCCGCAGACGTTGATGTCGCCGGCATCGACCTTCTCCAGGCCGTTGAGGCAGCGCAGCAGGGTGCTCTTGCCCGAGCCGCTGCGGCCGATGATGGCCACCATCTGGCCCTTCTGCACATCCAGCGAGACGCCGTTCAACACCTTGTTGGTGCCGAAGCTCTTGTGCAGGTCCTTGATCTTAACGATTGCTGACATTCAATTTCCTTTCAAAATGCTTGGACAACGCCGATAGCGGGTAGCACAGGCAAAAATAGATCAGCGCCACACAACCGAACACGGTGAAGGGCTGGAAGGTCGAGTTGTTGATGATCTGGCCGGCGCGCGCGAGGTCGACGAAACCGATCACCGAGGCCAGCGAGGTGTTCTTCACGATCTGCACCATGAAGCCCACCGTCGGCGGGGTGGCGATCTTCATCGCCTGCGGCAGGATCACCTTGGTCAACTGCTCGAAGCGGTTGAAGCCCAGGCATTCCGACGCTTCCCACTGGGTCTTGGGCACCGCCTGGATGCAGCCGCGCCAGATCTCACCGAGGAAGGCCGCACAGTAGATCGCAAACGAAATGCCGGCCGCCACCAGCGGCGTGAGCTTGAAGCCGGCGATGGCCAGGCCGAAGTAGGCCACGAACAGGATCACCAGCAGCGGGATGCCCTGCACGATCTGGATGTACCAGCTGGCGATGGTGCGCAACGCCTTGTTGGGCGAGACGCGCCACAGCGCGATCACGATGCCGGCGATGCCGCCGAACACGAAGGCCACCAGCGACAGCACCACGGTCCAGACGGCCGCCTGCAGCAGGTATTCAACGTGCAAAAAACTGAATGAGTTCACGTTGTCTCCTTGAGCGTGTTATGAATTATTTCAGCCCCCACGCAGCCCCGGCAATGGGCTGAATGCAAGGCACGACGACGCGCCGTGGTGGTGCCACGGCAAGGAGGAGTAACGCAGCAGGCGGCCCATTGCCGGGGCTGCCCGAAGGGTTCGGGTGAGAAGGGCGCATTGCGGCGTTGCGGCGCTTGCACAGGGGGCCACCCTGTGCCGCGCGCCGCGCCTTGCACTGCATCCCTTCTCATCCGAACGTGGGAGTTGAAATAGTTCATAACACGCTCACAGGTTGGTGCCGAGCTTGCGCTTGCGGACGAACGCGACCTGGCTGATCAGCCAGAATGCCGCACGGAACAGGAAGGACAGCGCCAGGTAGGCCACTGCGATCACCACATACACTTCGAAGCTGCGGAAGGTTTCCGACTGCACCAGGTTGGCGGTGGCGGTCAGTTCTTCGGCCGAGATCTGCGAAGTGATCGACGATGCCAGCATTAGCAGGATGAACTGGCTGGTCAGCGACGGATAGACGCGCTCCACCGCCGGCAGCAGCACCACATGCCAGTAGACATGCAGCTTGGACATGCCCAGGCATTCGGCCGCCTCGATCTGGCCGGGATGGATGGAGTTGATGCCGGCGCGCATGATCTCGGTGGTGTAGGCGCCGACGTTGAGCGTGAGCGCGATCACGGCGGCGGTTTCGGCGGTCAGCTTCCAGCCGATGCTGGCCAGGCCGAAGAACACCAGGAACACCTGCACCAGCAGCGGCGTATTGCGGATGATCTCCACGTAGGCCTTCACCAGGCCATGCAGCAGCGGGTTCTTGCTCCGGTAGGCAATCGCGCACAATGTGCCGACCACGAAGCCGAGCACAATGGACACGGCGGAGAGTTGGATCGTCAGCCAGGCGCCGTACAGCAGGCGGTCCCAGTTGGCGAACACACTCATGAAATCAAATGTGTAATTCATTGATACTCCGGTGGAACGGGGCGGGTGGCAGGATTACGTGTGGCGGCAGATATGCGCCGTTCCCGGCCGGGAGTGATGTGTTGTTGACATGAAGTGTTCTCCTTTCTGTTACCTGAGGTCTGACGCCTGGCGTGCAGCCGGTTGCACAGAAGGATCCGGCTACCGGTGGGCAGGCTCTTGTCGGCCTGTGCGCCAGGGGGGCTTGTTGCTGCTATTACTGCTTGCTGCTACGCCTTGCGGCGATCTTTCACTGGCGGTTTGCGCTGGGCTTACAAGGCCTTGGCGCCGCCGATGCCGAATTTCGTTTCGGCTTTTTCAATGCCATTGACCAGCGGCGCGCCGAAGTCGGGAATGCTGATCTCAAAGCTGTCGCCAGTCTGCGTGCGCACGCCGGAGGCGAATGAGAGGTTGGCCGCGCCCAGGTAATGCACATGGACGTCGCCGGGACGCAGGAACTGGTTGTACTTGAAGTGGTGGTACTCCAGGTTCTCGATGTCGTGGCACATGTTGTCCTGGCCGGCCAGGAATTCCTGCTCCCAGATCACGCGGCCATTGCGGCGGATGCGGGTCATCCCGACCAGGTGCGAAGGCGGCATGCCTACCAGCAGTTCCGGCCCGAAGGAGCAATGGCGCAGTTTCGAATGCGCCTGGTACAGGTAATTCCTGCGCTCCATCACGTGGTCTGAAAATTCATTGCCGATGGCAAATCCCAGGCGCCGCGGGCAGCCTTCGTCGTCGATCACGTACAGGCCGACCAGTTCCGGCTCTTCGCCGGCATCCAGCGCAAAGTCGGGACTGGGGAAGGGCTGGCCGGGGGCGACCACGATGCCGCCGTCGCCCTTGTAAAACCACTCCGACTGCACGCCGACCTTGCCCTTGCCCGGGCGGCCGCCTTCCAGTCCCCATTCGAACATGCGCATGATGTCGGTCTTGGCCATGTCTTCGCCATCGATCGTGCGGTGCATCTTGTCGCGCGTGGAGGCGCTGCTCAGGTGCGTGACGCCGGCGCCGGAGACCAGGCAATGCGCCGGATCCTCATGATCCAGCGGCGCCAGGATGCGTTGTTCCTTCAGGATGGCGGCGTAGTCTTCCTGCTGGTTGCCATTGAGCAGCTGGGCCTGGCGCTCCAGGCCATTGCCGCTGCGCACGGCCAGCAACGCCAGCTCGCGCATGGTGGCGACCTGCGACAGCGCCTGGATATGCGTCCCGTTGACGATGCCGACGCGGCGCGCACCCTCACGATCCGAAAATTGAATCAGCCTCACCTTGTCTCCGATGGTCATTCTTGTTGCTTGAACGGCGCGATTCCCATGTCGTATCGGCTGTTGCGGGATCGGACTGGCGCGGCACCCGTTCCCGTTACGCTGCAGTGCACGATAGGCGCCAGGGCAAGCGGATGCCAGTGATTCGCAGTCGGCGGGAATGCGCACGCCGCCAGGTCGATTTCGCAAAAGTCTCCTGCTTTTTTCACGCATCGCTTTGGCTGGACGATAGATGCGCTAGCATTGTGGTTTTTCGCAGCACCGAATATAAGAGGCTTACAAAACGATGTCTAATGAGCTTAATTCATCGGGTGATAACCAACTCAGGACGGCCGGGGGGGAATTGCCCTCGGTCGGTTCCATTGTCAGCCGCCTGCGGTTCCGGCAAGTCGCCCTGCTGACGGCGCTCGATGAGCAGGGTTCGCTGCACAAGGCGGCCGAAGTGATGCACATGACGCAGCCGGCCGCCACCAAGGCCCTGCATGAAATGGAAGATGCCCTGGGCGTCACCCTGTTCGACCGCTCGCCGCGCGGCATCGAGGCTACCGAGCTAGGGCGTTGCGTGATCCGCTATGCGCGCCTGATCCAAAGCGACGTCGCCAACCTGCGCGACGAACTGCAGAACATGATCAGCGGCCGCGGCGGACGCCTGTCCATCGGCACCATCATGGGCGCGGCGCCCTTCGTCACGCGCGCGCTGTCGCGCCTGCGCGAGATCCAGCCGGACGTTTCCATCGAAATTACCGAAGACACCAGCGCGCGCCAGTTGCTGCTGCTCGACCAGGGACGCATCGACCTGATGATCGGGCGCTCCTCGGTCAGTTCCCAACCCAACCTGTACAACTATGAGATGCTGCGCGGCGAACCTATGTGCATCGTCAGCGGCATCGACCATCCGCTGGCCACCGCGCAGAAGGTGCGGCTGCAGGAGCTATCGGACGCCTCCTGGATTTTGTATTCGAGCAATATGCCCATGCGCATCTGGATCGAACACGAGTTCAAGCTGGATGGCCAGAAAGTCCCGGGCAATGTGATCGAGACGGCATCGCCCTTCGTCACGGTGACCTTGCTGGCGCAGTCCAACATGGTGGCCGTCATGCCGCTGGACATCGCCCATTTCTTCGCCGCCAAGCAGATGCTGTGCATCCTGCCGGTCGGGCTGAAAACCCGGATCGAACATTACGGCATCGTCACGCGTAAAAATACGACCTTGTCTTCGTTATCGAAGATGTTCATCCAGATCTTGCGCCAGCAGAATTGAGGATGCTGTCGGGCCGGCCACGGCTTGGCGTATGATGTGGGGCGATTTTCCCCTGCCTGTTCACCGCGCTCGCACGACGATGGCGGTGGTTTCACGCAGTTTCCGTTATTGCGGCCGCCTAGGCCGGCTCCTCTGGTTGTTTCCATGACATTGCGTTGCTTGCGGTTCTGGCTTGTCCCTGCTGTTGGATTGCTCCTTCCGGGCTTGCGTCCTTTTCCCCGTTTTCGCCAGCCGTTGCGGGTGGCGGCATTGGCCATCGCCGCATTGGCGCTGGCAGGCTGCGCCGGGCAAAAGCAGGCGCCGTTGTCGCCCGAGGCGGCGGCCAGGCAGGCGCGGCTGGACCGGGCCCTGGCGCTGTTCTCCGCCAATGCGCCGGGAGGACTGCCGGCAGAATGGGAGCCGCTGGCGTTGGCGCGCAAGAAGAAGAGCACCGACTACCTGCTGGTCGAGAAGGCCGGCCGCACGGTGCTGCGCGCGTATGCGAACAAGGCATCGTCCGGCCTGCGCCACCAGGTCAATATCGACATCAACAAGAAACCCTGGCTGTCATGGAGCTGGAAGACTTCGGCCCTGATTCCCAGCGCCGACAATACCCAGCGCGAGACCGAGGATTCGCCGGTGCGCATCGTGCTGGCGTTCGACGGCGACCATGACAAGCTGTCGTTGATGGACACCATCCTGTTCGACACGGCCAAGCTGCTGACCGGCCACGAGCTGCCTTATGCCACGCTGATGTACATCTGGGAAAACAAGGCGCCGGCAGGCAGCGTGATCGCCAATTCCCGCACCGGGCGCATCCAGATGCTGGTGGCCGAAAGCGGCCCGGTCAATGTCGGGCAATGGGTGGAATACAAGCGCAATGTGGTGGAGGATTACGAAAAGGCGTTCGGCGAAAAGCCGGGACGGCTGATCGGCGTGGGCGTGCTCACCGATACCGATAACACCGGGCAAAAGGTGGAAGCCTGGTATGGCGACATCAGGCTGATGCGCGAGGTTGACGCCGGCGCGTGAACAGGCGCCAGACAAACAAGGCCTGCCGGACGTGCGCCGGCAGGCCTTGTTGGCGTTGATTGCATTAATCCATCACACGCCGCGCCACCATGCGGCGACATGGCCCCAGAACCCCTTCGGCCCTTCCGTGAATAGCCAGGGCTTCTGCGCCCTCAGGCGCTCGATCATCTCCTGCTCCGCCTTTTCCGACACATTGCCGTAGGCGCGTCCCAGCCGCAGCAGGCTGCGCAGCGCCCCCAGCTTTTCACGCGCCACCGCGCCGGAGGCATGCTCGATGGCGATGTGCGTTTCGCGCAGTTCCTGCACCAATGCGTGCGCCAGTTGCGAAGCGGGGGTTTTCAGTTTTTCCTGCACCACGGTGATGTTGGTCACCGAATTCTTGATCTGCGCGGCCAGGATATCGATCTGCGATTCGTCGCCCTTGGCTTGCTTGACGATGGAGGCTGCCCAGGCCTTGGAAGCGGCCAGCAGGTCGTCCGTGCTCCAGTCATGGCGCACCGCGATGTAAAAGCCGTAGTTGGAGGCCTGCGAGATCAGGATCTCCACCACATCCGGAAAATCCTTGTCCAGCGCGCGCTTGGCCCAGGCGTACTGGCCCGAGAGCATCAGGTGCTGGACGCCGTCCTCGGTCAGGAAGTGAGGATTTTCCGAGACCTTGGCCAGCAAGAAACCGTCGAATGTCGGGGAGACGAAGCCTGAATCGATTTTCGTCGACAGGCGAACAAAGTTCTTGTAATCGCGTTGCAGCGATTCGTATACCTCGTCCTTGAGGTTGAGTTTGATCTGTTTCATTGCCCTTCCCCGAGCGTGTTTGAGGTGGTCGCGCCGGCATCGCAGGCGCAGCCGGAGGTTGTCATTTCTTCACGGTTTTGTGAGAAAGCAAGCTTGAATAGTGATTATCGGCCAGATCGGCCGAAAACTTTATCCGGGGAAATTCCGGCCGCCGCTGTCGCAGGGGGCGCAGGTCATCGTGCGGCCAGCAGGGCGAGCAAGGCTAGCAGGGCCGGCAAGGCCTGGACATAAAGGATGGAGCGTTTCGCGGTGAGCCCGCCGTAGATGCCGGCGAGCAGTACGCAGGCGACGAAGAACAACTGCACCGGACGTTCGCCCGCGGCGACTCCCCACAACAGGCCGGCGGCCAGGAAGCCGTTGTACAGGCCCTGGTTGGCGGCCAGCACCCGCGAAGCCTCGGCGGCTTGTTTCGACTGGCCGAACGTCTTCAGGCCGATGGGTTTGGTCCACAGGAACATCTCCAGCACCAGGATCCAGACATGCTCGATGGCGATCAGGATGAGCAGGGCGGTGGCGAGCGTTTGCAAGGGGTTCTCCTTTTTCGTTATGGGGCGCGTCCCAGGCGAGGCTGGGCGCTTTTGCGATCATGCCCGAAAGCGCCAGCCCCGCCAATGTTGACGCTGTACCGGCACGGCTGTCGCATCGCCGCCACCGCCGGCTTGGCAGACCTGCTCCGCTGCGGATAGAATGCGGCCACGGGCGCGGCAGGGCGCCCAGTCCCGCGAAAGCCGATGCACCTGCCGTCTGCGGAAGTACCCTTCTTGGAACCTGCCCAGGTTCTTGAACACAGACGTTGAACCTTGATAGTCGTGGCGGGAGACGACGCTTGAAAGGAACAAACGTAATGTGGTCTACCCAATTCCCCCACGCCATTCATATCGTCGAACCCGGCTTCGGCCGCAGCCTCGCCAACAGCGATTTCCTGCGCCGCTATGCCAAGCGGCTGCTGCGCGCCGCGCATTCCGAGCGCAGCAGCGAGGCATTGCCCGTCCTGCGGCGCATTGTCGCCATGCAGGTGACGCCGGAAATTTCCGTGGCCGAACTCCACCCCTTGCGCCGCAGCCTGCAACTCAAGCATGTGCTGCATACGCTGGCGCGCGAAGTCGGTTTTGCCAGTTGGGAGTTGTGCGCGCGCCAGGTCGATGCACGCCCGTCTGCGCTGCTGGACCGCTATCGCCTGGAACTGGGCATGTTCCGCGATTTCGAGACCAACTGGTTCCCCGACATGGCGGCCGCGCAAGGCTGGCAGCGCGAACATGGCGGTTACCTGATCGCCTACGGCACACAGGCGGTGGCGATCCTGGCGCAT
Source organism: Herbaspirillum sp. SJZ099 (assembly GCF_007828355.1). NCBI lineage: Bacteria > Pseudomonadati > Pseudomonadota > Betaproteobacteria > Burkholderiales > Oxalobacteraceae > Herbaspirillum > Herbaspirillum sp. SJZ099. The sequence goes on from NZ_VIUO01000012.1 coordinate 16,462, forward strand.
TGAGATTGCCTGTCATGCCGCAATGAAAAACGGCGCCGGTGGATACCGGCGCCGTTGCCATTGCCATTGCGATGCGGCGGTTCCAGCCTGCGCAATTTTGTTCAATACAGGCTGGCGCGGTTTGCCTAGCATGCGTTGCTCCATCATTGCCATGAGCCGCGTGCACCCATGTTGACTTCCGAATTCTTCCTGCTGGCCTCGGCCCATTTCCTGGCCCTGGCCAGCCCCGGCCCGGACTTCCTGTTGCTGGTGCGCAATTGCTTGCGCCACGGGCGGCGCAACGGTATCGGCGCCAGCCTGGGCATTGCCCTGGCCAATGGCCTGTACATCGCGCTGGCGCTGGCAGGGTTCAGCCTGTTGCAGCAGAGCCCGGCATGGCTGACTGTCATGAAATGGGCGGCCAGCGTCTATCTTGCATGGCTGGGATGGCTGTTCATGCAATCCAGCCTGAAGCCGCAGGCATTGGCCGGTGTCGGGCCGGCAGGGGCACGCCGCCATGCGGGGTTTGCTGCAGGCATGGGGGCGGGCTTTTTGTCGGCGATATTGAATCCGAAGAACGGCATTTTCTATTTCGGCTTGTTCACGCTGATCGTGGGGGCGCAGACCGGCTTCGGGCTCAAGCTTGTCTACGGCGTGTGGATGTTCGTCGCGGTGTTCGCATGGGATGCGGCGCTGGTGTGCGCGCTATCGCAGCGCCGGGCGATGGCATGGCTGGCGCGCAGTTTGCCGATGGTCGAACGCGGGGCCGGGTTGTTGCTGATGGCGGCGGCCGCGGCGCTGGCCTTATCCCGGAGCTGACAGCTTGTTGGCGGTCCGGCGCTTTTGATACTGCGCCGGCGTGGCCGCCACGCGCGACTTGAACGCGCGGTGGAAGTGGCTCTGGTCGGAGAAACCGGTGTCGTAGGCGGCGTCGGCGGCACTGGCGCCTTGCCTGAGCAGGGCGCGCGCCTGGTTGATTTTCATGTCCAGCTGCAGCGCATGCGGGGTCAGGCCGTAGCGTCGGCGAAACAGCCGGATCAGTTGGTAGCGGCCGGTGCCGGCCACTTGCGCCAGGGTGTCGATGTCAACCCGTTCGCGGCAATGCGCCAACAGGTAATCGTGAGCCTGCTGCAGGCCATCGGGATTGTCGGTTTCCTCCACGGGCGGCTCGCTGCCGGCTTCGGCGCACAGCAGCATCAGCTCGTGCAGGCAGGTGATGACTTCCGCTTCCTTGGCCGCACCGTCGTTGCCGTCGAGCGCCGCGGTCATGCGGTCGAGCAGCAACGCCGCTTGCGGCGAGCGGATCACCTGCGACTCCATCGCGGCCAACAGGCGGCATGTGTCCGGCGATTCCGCCAGCAAGTCGCGCAGCCAGGCCGGGTCGATGTGGAACATGCGGTAGCTCCAGCGTTGCAGGTCTTCCGGGTTGCAGCTATGCACGTCGCCCGCGCGCACCAGCACCACGTCGCCGGGAACGATGGGCATGCTGCGCCCGACCAGCGCGAAGGTGCTGTGGCCGGCGTCGACGATGCCGATCGAGAAGGTCGGATGCGTATGCGGCGCATAGCACGACAGGCTGCCGGTGGCGCGCCGCCCTTCCAGGAAGGGCAGGGCGGGGTCGCGCCAGAAATGGAGGGTAGGTTGCATGGTTGCGTGTGCTGGAGGCTCGGGTTGGTGCATTTTAAGATAAAGTATCCGCTTTGCTATGGACCGGTGATGGTTCAGCCTGTCTTTACGTTTCCTGCCGATCTGCCATGTCCACCACGATAGTCCGGGCCGCCTGCCCGCATGATTGCCCCGATACCTGTGCCTTGCTGGTGACGGTGAAAGACGGCGTCGCCACCGAAGTGCGCGGCGACCCCGCGCATCCGCCGACTGCCGGTGTGCTGTGCACCAAGGTCTCGCGCTACACCGAGCGCACCTACCACAAGGATCGCCTGCTGTATCCGCTGCGCCGCGTGGGCCGCAAGGGCGAAGGCAGATTCGAGCGCATCAGTTGGGACGAGGCGATTTCGACCATCGCCGATCGCCTGGGCGCCATCGCGCTGCGCGATCCGCAGGCGATCTTGCCCTACAGCTATGCCGGCACCATGGGCCTGGTGCAGGGCGAGTCGATGGCGGGGCGCTTCTTCAACCGCCTGGGCGCTTCGCAACTGGAGCGCACCATTTGCGCCTCCGCTGGCGGCACCGGCTATCGCTATACCGTCGGCGCGCGCATCGGCACCGACCTGGAACAGGTCGACCATGCCAAGCTCATCCTGATCTGGGGCGGCAACCCGATCGCCTCCAACCTGCATTTCTGGACCCGCGTGCAGGCCGCCAAGCGCAACGGCGCGCGCATCATCGCCATCGATCCCTATCGTTCGCTGACGGCCGAGAAATGCCACCGGCACATTGCCTTGCTGCCGGGCACCGATGCCGCGCTGGCGCTGGGCATGATGCATGTGCTGGCCGCCGAAGGCCTGCTGGACCACGACTATATCGCCCGCCACACGCTGGGCTTCGAACAGTTGAAGGAACGCGTCGCCGAATGGACGCCGCAGCGCACCGCCGAGGTGTGCGGCATCCGCGTTGAGGAAGTGCAGGAACTGGCGCGCGAATACGGCCGCGTGGCGCTGGCCGGCGAAGGCGCGATGATCCGCGCCAACTACGGCTTGCAGCGCGTGCGCGGCGGTGGCATGGCGGCGCGCAATATTGCCTGCCTGCCGGCGCTGGTGGGCGCATGGCGCCATCCGGCCGGCGGCATCCAGATGTCGACCTCGGATTCCTTCCCCAGGGACCATGCCGCGCTGTCGCGCCCCGATCTGGCGGCCCGCCACGGCGCGCCGGCCCGCGTGATCAACATGAGCACCATCGGCGACGAACTGCTGAAACCGGCCTCGCCCGCGTTCGGCCCGCAGATCGAAGCCATGGTCGTCTATAACGCCAACCCGGTCGCGGTGGCGCCGGAGTCGGCCAAGGTGGCCGCAGGTTTCGCGCGGGAGGATTTGTTTACCGTGGTGCTGGAGCATTTCCAGACCGATACCGCCGACTATGCCGACATCGTGCTGCCGGCCACCACCCAGCTGGAACACGTGGATGTGCACAGCGCCTACGGCCACGTCTACATGATGGCCAACAATGCCGCCATCGCGCCGCTGGGCGAGGCCAAGCCGAACACCGAGATCTTCCGCCTGCTGGCCGCGGCCATGGGTTTTGAGGAGGATTGCTTCAAGGATAGCGACGATGCCATCGCCGCCTCCGCCTTCCGCCGCGACCATCCGCGCAGCGCCGGCTACGACTGGAACGAATTGAAGGAGAAGGGCTGGCAGCGCCTGGCCATGCCCATTGCGCCATTCGCCGAAGGCGGTTTCGCCACGCCCTCGGGCAAGTGCGAGTTCTATTCGGAGCAGATGAAGGCGGCCGGACTCGATCCGCTGCCGGCCTACACCCCGCCTTACGAATCGGTGGCCAGCAATCCGCAATTGGGCGCGAAATACCCGCTGGCGATGATTTCGCCGCCGGCGCGCAATTTCCTCAATTCGTCCTTCGTCAACGTGCAAAGCCTGCGCGACACCGAAGGCGAACCGCACCTCGACATGCATCCGGCCGACGCCGCCGCGCGCGGCATCGCCGACGGCGACATGGCGCGCATCTTCAACGACCGCGGCAGCATGCAGGCGCGTGTGCGCGTGACCGACAAGGCGCGCCTGGGCCTGGTGGTCGGCTTGTCGATCTGGTGGAAGAAGTTCGCCGCCGACGGCAAGAACGCCAACGAAGTCACCAGCCAGCGCCTGACCGATATGGGCAACGCGCCGACTTTCTACGATGTGCTGGTGCAGGTTGAAAGGATGGCCGGGGATGCGGCCGCCGCAGCCTGATCCCTTGCGCATGAAATGGCGTGCGCTGCGGGCGCCGACGCTGGCGGCGCTGGCTGCGGTAGTCGTATCGGCGGCCGGCTGCACCTCGGTCTCCTATTACGCGCAGGCGGCCCACGGCCAGTTCTCCTTGCTGGCCCAGGCCAAGCCGTTCGATGACTGGATCGCCGACCCGCATGCCAAACCGGGCCTGAAGGCCAAATTGCAGACCATCCGTGAAATCCGGCGTTTCGCCGTCGATCAACTGGGTTTGCCTGACAACGGCAGCTACAAGACCTATGCCCAGTTGGACCGCCCTTTCGTGCTGTGGAACGTGGTGGCGGCGCCCGAGTTGTCGCTCAAGGCGCATCAGTGGTGCTTCCCCGTTGCCGGTTGCGTCGATTATCGGGGCTATTACAGCCAGCAGGCGGCGCAGGCGTATGGCGCGCAGTTGCAACGGCAGGGCTATGACGTGCAGGTGGTGGGCGTGCCGGCGTACTCGACGCTGGGCTGGTTCAACGATCCGGTGATTTCCACCTTCATCAATTACCCCGACGGCGAGCTGGCGCGCCTGATCTTCCATGAACTGGCGCACCAGACCGTCTACGCGCGCGACGATACGCCGTTCAACGAAGGCTTCGCCGTGGCGGTCGAGGAAATCGGCGTCGAGCGCTGGCTGGCATCCCGGCATGACGCCTCGCTGATCGAGGCGTACCGCCGCTTCGATGCGCGCAAACAGGATTTCCTGGCCTTGCTGGACAAATACCGCGACAAGCTCGAAGCCAACTACGACAGCGATGCGCCGGACGATGCCAAGCGCGAACGCAAGCAGCAGATCTTCGACCAACTGCGCGCGGAGTATGCGCAGATGAAGGCGCAGCGCTGGGACGGCTATGCCGGTTACGATCGCTGGTTCGCCATGCCGCTGTCCAATGCGCACCTGGCGCTGGTCGGCGCGTACCACGACCTGGTGCCGGCATTCAAGGCGCTGTTCGCGCGCAGCAGCGGGTTCCCGGACTTCTATGCCAAGGTGAAGCAACTGGCGCAGATGGACAAGGCCGCGCGCCACATCGCCCTGGGCGATCCGCTGCCGGCGGGGGCGCCGGGCCGGCAGCGGGACCGCAAGACCGAGCGCGCGCCGCTGTGACCTTGGAAGGTGCGTTTCCGCAAGGCGTGCCAGGACGCACGGGCATGGCGCCCAAGGGTATGATGCAAAAGCCCGAGGATTTGTCCGGGAAGCAAGACAGGCCGGATACGGGCCATGCGAGAAGGGCGCGGGGACGGTTTTACGCAAAAAACCTCTTAAACTACTTGCCCAAGCGGCCAATGCTGGATAGCATCTGCACTAAATAAAAAAACACTCGTGCTTTTTTTGCTGTGCGCGCCAAGGCAATGATGTCCTATCAACGCTCAGCCCAGCGCAAGTTCTGACCGGAGACAGAGGTAACAACATGGAAAAATTCTGGCTTGCTTCCTACCCCGCGGGCGTGCCTGCGGAGATCGACCCCGGCCGCTATGGCTCGCTGGTGCAGATGATCGACGAGGCCTTCGCCAAGTATGCCGATCGCAACGCCTACGTGTGCATGGGCAAGTACCTGAGCTATGCCGAACTGGATCGCCTGTCGCGCCTGCTGGGCGCATGGCTGCAGGGCCTGGGCCTGGAAAAGGGCGCGCGCGTGGCGATCATGATGCCCAACGTGCTGCAATACCCGATCGCGATCGCCGCCATCCTGCGCGCCGGCTATACCGTGGTCAACGTCAATCCGCTCTACACCGCGCGCGAACTGGAGCACCAGTTGAAGGACTCGGGCGCCGAAGCCATCTTCGTGCTGGAAAACTTTGCCTGCACCTTGCAGAAAGTGCTGGAGAAAACCCGGGTCAAGCATATCGTGGTCGCCAGCATGGGCGAGTTGCTGGGCACCCTGAAGGGTGCCATCGTGAACCTGGTGGTGCGCCATGTGAAGAAGATGGTGCCGGCCTGGTCCCTGCCGCATGCCATCACCTTCAGCCAGGCGCTGCAACAGGCCGCCGGCAAGCAGTTGCGGCCGGTGGCGCTGGGGCATGAGGATATCGCCTTCCTGCAATACACCGGCGGCACCACCGGCGTGGCCAAGGGCGCCGTGCTGACCCACCGCAACCTGGTGGCCAACGTGCTGCAGGCCGAAGAGTGGCTGAACCCGGCGCTCAAGTCGGGCAAGCCGATCGACCAGCTGGTGTTCGTCTGCGCGCTGCCGCTGTACCACATCTTCGCGCTGACGGTCTGCAACATGCTGGGCACGCGCGAAGGCGCGCTGAACCTGCTGATCCCCAATCCGCGCGACATCCCCGGTTTCGTCAAGGAGCTGGCCAAGTACAAGGTCAACACCTTCCCGGCGGTCAATACGCTGTACAACGCGCTGTTGAACAACGCCGAATTCGCCAAGCTGGATTTTTCGGGCTACCGCTGTTGCGTGGGCGGCGGCATGGCGGTGCAAAAGAGCGTGGCCGACAAGTGGAAGAAACTGACCGGCTGCCCCATCATCGAAGGCTACGGCCTGTCGGAAACCTCGCCCATCGCCAGCGCCAATCCCTGCACCATCGACGAATACACCGGCACCATCGGCCTGCCGCTGCCGGCGACCGACATCGCCATCCTGGATGACAACGGCAAGCCGGTGGCGCTGGGCCAGCCGGGCGAGATCGCCATTCGCGGCCCGCAGGTGATGGCCGGCTACTGGCAGCGCCCGGACGAGACCGCCAAGGTCATGACCGACGACGGTTTCTTCAAGACCGGCGATATCGGCGTGATGGACGAGCGCGGTTACACCAGGATTGTCGACCGCAAGAAGGACATGATCCTGGTGTCCGGCTTCAATGTTTATCCGAACGAGATCGAAGGCGTGGTGGCGCTGCATCCGGGCGTGCTGGAATGCGCCTGCGTGGGCGTGCCGGACGAGCACACCGGCGAGGCGGTCAAGTTGTTCGTGGTGCGCAAGGACAAGTCGCTCACCGCCGAGCAACTGATGGCGTATTGCAAGGAGCAGTTCACCGGCTACAAGAAGCCCAAGTACATCGAGTTCCGCGACGAGCTGCCCAAGACCAATGTCGGCAAGATCCTGCGCCGCGAGCTGCGCGACGAGCAAAAGAAAGCGCAGGAAGAAAAGAAGGCCGCCTGATATCGTATCCAGGTGTCAGGCAAAAAGCGCCGCTGTGAAGAAATTCGCAGCGGCGCTTTTGTTTTGTCGCCATCCCGGTCCGGCGTGAACGGCTGGATGGCCGATGAGGGGGTCAGGCCGGTTCGCAGGCGCGCAATGCGTCGATGAACGCCTTGGCATTGGTCCCGACTTCTTGCGCGCTCATGCCGGGTTTGTACAGTGCGGATCCCAAACCGAAGGCAGTGGCGCCGGCTTGCATGAAGGTTTGCAGGCTGTCCGGCGTGATTCCGCCCACCGGCGCCAGCACCACGCTGGCAGGCACCACCGCGCGCCAGGCCTTGACCACGGCGGGGCCCAGTTGCTCGGCCGGGAACATCTTGAGGATGTCGGCGCCGGCGGCCAGCGCGGCGAAGGCTTCGGTGACCGTGGCCACGCCCGGCGCGCTGGCCAGGCCGGCATCGGTGGCGGCACGGATCACGGCCGGGTCGCTGTGCGGCATCACGATCAACTGGCCGCCAGCATCCGCCACCTGCTGCACCTGGGCCGGCGACATCACGGTGCCGGCGCCGACCACGCAGTCGGCCGCCAGCGCGCGGCGCAGGATGCGGATGCTTTCCAGCGGCTCAGGCGAGTTCAGGGGGACTTCGATGATGCGGAACCCGGCATCGTAGATGGCGCGACCGACCGCCTCCACCTCGTCGGGGCGTACCCCGCGCAGGATGGCGATGAGCCGGCATTTCTTCATGGCTTCTTTGAACATGGTGTCTCTCGCATGGTGTCTTGGATTTTCGTCCACGTTGAGGTGGATGGGATAAATATGGCCGGCGCGCTCAGTCCTGGCGCACCAGTCCCGCTTGCGCGGCGATTTTCCACAGGCCGCGCTCGGTCGCCTGCGCCGACGCGCCGACATTGGTGTAGCCGAAAATCGCCAGCGCCCGATGGTAGCGTTCGCACAGCTTGCCATCGCCGATCAGGACGATGCGCGGGTCGCCTGCCAGCCTGGCCGCCGCCCGGCTGTCGCGCAACGCCGCGATCTCGTGCCCGATCAGCAAGCCCGAGAGGTAGTCGGCCTGGGCCGCGCCATCCAGCGCGCCGGTCAGGCCCAGCGTGCGCGTGCTGAAGATGGTCGACAGCACGCCGTTGATGCCGGCCCGGTCGGTGGCGACCCGCACGCCGCGTTCGAAGGCCGGCAGGTTGAAATCCGCGCCGCGCTGCATGGTGCGGCCCAGGATGGTGTGCATGGAAAGGGCGGCATATGCCTCGCCGGTCATGAAGGTATCGAAGTGCATGAAGCGTTCGCCGGCGATGCGCACCCACTTGGAATGCGTGCCGGGCAGGCCGATCAGCAGTTCCTCGTCGGCGCCGCCTTCCAGCGCCCCGACTACCTGCGTTTCTTCGCCGCGCATCACATTGGGCAACGCGCCGCGCTCGATCAGGCCGGGCACGATGTGCAGCACCGCGCCGCCGCGGGTGGGGACCGCGGTCAGGCCGGCGCCGATGTCGGCGACTTGCAGCGGCACGTCGAGATAGGCCGCTTCGCGCCAGCCCTGGGCGCTGCCGACCATGCCCGCGGCCAGCACGGGAGTGGCGGGCGCATCGCGCAGCCAGTCTCCGCAGGCTTCGTTGAAGGCTTGTTCGAAACCGGCCTTGGCGCCGACGCCCGATGCCTCGACCACCGGCAGGTTCATGATGCCCCAGGGCAGCGCGCGCTTGTCCAGCACCACGCCGCCGCGGCCCAGCCGATAGGCGCGCAGCGAGGAGGTGCCCCAGTCGAGCGCAATCAGTTTGGAGGAGTCAGCCATCGTCGTTTTCAGTTCGGCACCGGCGTGAGCACAGGCTTGCCGGCGAAATGCGCTTGCAGGTTATGGAAGGCAAGGTCGGCCATGGCGGTACGCGTGACCAGCGTGCCGCTGGCCATGTGCGGGGTCAGCACCACGTTCTCCAGCGCCGCCAGTTCGGCCGGGATATTGGGTTCGTTTTCGAACACGTCGAGGCCGGCGCCGGCGATCTTGCCGTCCTTGAGCGCCTGGGTCAGCGCCGCCTCGTCCACTACCGAGCCGCGTGCGACGTTGATCAGGAAACCTTTGGGGCCCAGCGCCTCGAGCACCTCGGCATTGACCAGGGCGCGCGTGCCGGCGCCGCCAGGGGTGATCATTACCAGGAAGTCGACTGCCGCGGCCAGCGACTTGATGTCGCCGTAGTAGGTGTAAGGCACATCCTTTTGCGAGCGGTTGTGATACGAAATATCCATGTCGAAGCCGGCCGCGCGCCGGGCGATCGCTTCGCCGATACGGCCCAGGCCGACAATGCCCAGCCTGGCGCCGCTGACCTTGGTGGTGAAGGGGAACGGCCCGTTTTTCCATTCGCCGCTGCGGGCGAAGCGGTCGGCGCGCACCACGTTGCGGGCCACGGCCAGCATCAGGGCGATGGCCATGTCGGCGACATCGTCGGTGAGCACGTCGGGCGTGTGCGTGACGTGGATGCCGCGTTCGCGCGCGGCCGGCACGTCGACGCCGTCATAGCCGACGCCGAACACCGAGACGATCTCCAGCGCCGGCAAGCGCGCCATCAATTCGCGCGGCACCTTGGCCTCACCGTTGGCGGCGATGGCGCGGATGGTCGGGGCGATCTGGCCGAGCTTCTCTTCGCTCAGGCCATCGAGCAGGTTGTGGCAGTTGAAATTGTCGTGCAGCAGTTGCATGAGGTGTTGCGGCAGGCGTGCGACGATCAGGATATCTGGACGGGAAGGCATGGATGGAGGCATGGTGAAGATCCGGGAACGGAGTAACGATGATGAAGGATCGTAACGATACAAACTAAGCGCGGCCCGCGTGCTGAATTCTTTTCAACATGGCGGCCGCGCGGGATGCGTTGGCAGCCTCAACTGGCAATGTCAAATGGCATGCCAGCCGCCGCCCAGGTCCTGCATGGCGTTGAGCTCGCCGATATTGTCGTCCGGCCCCAGCGGCGGCAGTGCGCGCGGCTTGCGGCTTTCATCGGTGGCGACATAGGTGAGCGTGGCTTCGGTCACCTTGACGACCTCGGTCTGCAGGCGGTTGCGCTCGGCGTATACCTCGACATTGACGGTGATGGAAGTATTGCCGACCTTGACGATGTCGGCGTAGAAGGAGAGCAGGTCACCCACGAACACCGGATTCTTGAACAGGAAGGAATTGACGGCGACGGTGGCCACGCGGCCATTGGCGCGGCGCGTGGCGGGCAGCGAGCCGGCCACGTCGACCTGGGCCATGATCCAGCCGCCGAAGACGTCGCCGTACACGTTGGCGTCGGCCGGCATGGGCATGACGCGCAGTTGCGGGGATTTCCCGGCAGGCAGCCGGGTGCTGAGCGGTGTGGTCATTGCTTTTTCCTTGAAAGCGTAAAGTCCGGCGAGATTCCGAATAGGTTCTTATAATTCCAGCTTCGCTCGCCTGGATGACGGCGAGGCGCGCTGCAGGCGTCCTCACTTGTCAAACCGGCACGTAAAGCACAACTAAAGCACAGATGAATCGTTTATGGATCATTGTCGCGCCAATGGCGCGCGAGAGCCATAGTTTATCGGATGTTGCCCCGCCGCAGCGGGCCTTGCCGCCAGCCATTTTCCAGCCACCACATGCGCCGTTATCCGAATAGCTCCTCCCCGCAAGCCAATGCCGCGCCGCGCCAACGCAGCGACTGGGCCATCGTCAGGACGCTGTTGCCGTATCTGTGGACCTACAAGTGGCGCGTCATGCTGGCGCTGGCCTTCCTGGTGGGGGCCAAGGTGGCCAACGTGGGCGTGCCGCTGATCCTGAAGAAACTGGTCGACCAGATGAGCGCCGCAGTTGCGCATCCGCAAGCCTTGCTGGTGCTGCCGCTGGGTTTGCTGGCCGCTTACGGCGCGCTGCGGCTGGCGACTTCGGTCTTTACCGAGTTGCGCGAACTGATGTTTGCGCGCGTGACCCAGCGCGCGGTGCGCACGATTGCCTTGCAGGTGTTCCAGCACCTGCACGCGCTGTCGCTGCGCTTTCACCTGAATCGCCAGACCGGCGGCATGACGCGCGATATCGAACGCGGCACGCGCGGCGTTTCCACTCTGGTGTCGTACACGCTGTTTTCGATCCTGCCCACCATCATCGAGATCCTGCTGGTGCTGGCCTACCTGGTGCTGCATTACGACATCTGGTTTTCCGTCATCACGGCCGGCGCGTTGGCGCTGTACATTTTTTTCACCATCACCGTGACCGAATGGCGCACGCATTTCCGCCGTACGATGAACGACCTGGATTCGCGCGCCAACACTCGCGCCATCGATTCGCTGCTCAACTACGAGACGGTCAAGTATTTCGGCAATGAGAGTTTTGAGGCGCGCCGCTACGACGAAGGCCTGCAGCGTTACGAGCGCGCCGCGGTCAAGTCCCAGAGCTCGCTGTCGCTGTTGAATACCGGCCAGTCGGCCATCATCGCCATCGCGGTCACGCTGATCCTGTGGCGCGCCACGGCGGGCGTGATCGACGGCACGATGACGCTGGGCGACATGGTGCTGGTCAATGCCTTCATGATCCAGCTCTACATCCCGCTCAATTTCCTGGGCGTGCTGTATCGCGAGATCAAGCAGAGCCTGGCGGACATGGAACGCCTGTTCTCGCTGCTGGAAGAAAACCGCGAAGTGGCCGACGGCGACGCCGCTGTGCCGCTCAGGACGCACGGCGCGGCATTGCGTTTCGAGCATGTCGATTTCAGCTACGAGAGCAAGCGCCAGATCCTGTTCGATGTCGATTTCACCGTGCCGGCCGGCACCACGACCGCGGTGGTCGGCCACAGCGGTTCGGGAAAGTCGACGCTGTCGCGGCTGCTGTACCGCTTCTACGACGTCGACCGCGGCGCCATCCGCATCGACGGCCAGGACCTGCGCGAGGTGACCCAGGCTTCGCTGCGCCAGGCCATCGGCATCGTGCCGCAGGATACGGTGCTGTTCAACGACACCATCGAATACAACATCGCTTACGGCAAGCCGGGCGCCAGCCGCGAGCAGATTGTGGCGGCAGCCAGGGCGGCGTATATCCATGAGTTCATCGAATCGCTGCCCGACGGTTACGCCACCATGGTGGGCGAGCGCGGACTGAAACTGTCGGGCGGCGAAAAGCAGCGGGTGGCGATCGCACGCACGCTGCTCAAGGACCCGGCCATCCTGATCTTCGACGAAGCGACATCGGCGCTGGATTCGCGCGCCGAGCAGGCGATCCAGCAGCAACTGGCGGAGATCGCGCGCGAGCGCACCACGCTGGTCATCGCGCACCGCCTGTCGACCATCGTGGATGCCCACCAGATCCTGGTGCTGGATCACGGCCGCATCGTCGAGCGCGGCACGCACGCCGGGCTGTTGCTGGCCAATGGCCTGTACGCCCAGATGTGGCTGCGCCAGCAGGCCGGCGCCGATGACGAGGGCGCATCGCCGGTGCCCGGGGCGGATGCCGGCGAGGAGGCGGCCGCAGCCGTCGGGCCGGGCGGCGAGCCGACGGTGCTGATGCCCACGGCCAGCAGGTGAGAGGCGGTTCCCGCTTCCCCGGCTAAGGGTTATCCGCTACAGCGTTCGCTTGCGCGGCGACTGGCGCGGCGGCACAATTCGTCGATTCGCATGAATTCTTAAAAGAACGAGAAGTGGGCGGGCAATGGAAAGCAAATGGCTTGAAGATTTCGTCTCCCTGGCTGAAACCCGCAGTTTCAGCCGTTCCGCCGATTTGCGGCATGTCACGCAGCCGGCTTTCTCGCGCCGTATCCAGTCGCTGGAGGCCTGGCTGGGCGCCGACCTGATCGATCGGACTTCCTACCCGACCAGGCTGACCGCGGCCGGCGAGGTGTTCTATGAGCAGGCGGTAGAGATGCTGGGGCAGATCAACAATACCCGTGCCCTGCTGCGCGGCAAGCGCCCGACGGCCCAGACCACCATCGATTTTGCGGTGCCGCATACGCTTTCGCTGACCTACATGCCCAAGTGGCTCAGTTCGCTGGAGTCGGGCTTCGGCTCCATCAACACGCGCCTGATCGCGCTGAACGTGCATGATGCGGTGATGACCATCGTCGAGGGCGGTTGCGACCTGCTGCTGTGCTATCACCATCCGCGCCAGCCGGTGCAGCTCGACGCCAGCCGTTACGACATGCTGACCATGGGCACCGAGACGCTGCGCCCGTATTCGCGCTGCGACCGCAACGGCACGCCCGACTACCTGTTTCCCGGCACCTCCAAGGCGCCGGTGCCGTTCCTGTCCTACACCAGCAATGCCTACCTGGGCCGGATGGTGGAGCTGATGATGTCGGATGTGAAACGTCCGCTGCACCTGCTCAAGCACTACGAGACCGATATGTCGGAAAGCCTCAAGATGATGGCGCTGGAGGGCCATGGCGTGGCCTTCCTGCCAGAGTCTTCGGTGGTGCGCGAGGTGCGCAACCGCCAGTTGGCGCGCACCGATGGGCCGGCCGGCGAGTGGGAGGTGGAGATGGAGATTCGCCTGTACCGCGAACGGCCTACCGCGCAGCGCGTCGGCAAGGCGCTGGTGGCGCGCCTGTGGGAATACCTGGTGGAGCAGGATGCGGCGCGGGCCGAACGCCAGAAGGGGGGCGCGGCCGGTTCCGGCAGGGCGGCGTCGAAGGCGGCCCGCCATGCCGAAAAGCGCGAATCCTGAGCCTGGGGAAGGCTCGCCCGAAGTGGCCGCGCGAGGGACGCGAAAACCGCCCGGCGAGGGTGTCAATCTTCCGCAATCCCGCCATCACAGGGGATGTTCGCTGGTTATGCATCCTGTGCATAGTTGCATGCTCACAAAGCATTAGCCTTGAATTGTCCGGCTGGCTACGATTGCGTCGCTGATTCGGACGGAGAAGATTTCAGGCGCTTGCGCACTGCGAGAGCGGCCGGTCAGGATGCCTGCGCCATCGGCTTGCAATGCCGGGTAGCGCGGCGCACCTTGATCGTTGGCCGGGGCGGAGTACTATGCTCGGCAGGTCTCGATTTCTTTGCAGCGTCTTGAACAGCACGGCAAACAAAAGGAGCGATTGCATCATGTCGAACGTACCTAACCACGAAGTGCCTTCCTACCTCGTCCCGCACGGCATCGGTCCGTGGGGCGTCTACCTTGAGCAGATCGACCGCGTGACGCCCTACCTGGGCTCGCTGGCGCGCTGGGTGGAAACCCTCAAGCGCCCCAAGCGCATACTGGTGGTCGACGTCCCCATCGAGCGCGACGACGGCACCATCGCCCACTTCGAGGGGTATCGCGTCCAGCACAACACGTCGCGCGGCCCGGGCAAGGGCGGCGTGCGTTTCCACCAGGATGTGACGCTGTCGGAAGTGATGGCGCTGTCGGCCTGGATGACAGTCAAGAACGCGGCGGTGAACGTTCCCTACGGCGGCGCCAAGGGCGGCATCCGCGTCGATCCGAGGACGCTCTCGCGCGGCGAGCTGCAGCGCGTCACGCGCCGCTACACCAGCGAAATCGGCATCATCATCGGCCCCAACAAGGACATTCCGGCGCCGGACGTCAACACCGATTCGCAGATCATGGCATGGATGATGGACACCTATTCCATGAACCAGGGCAGCACCTCTTCGGGCGTGGTCACCGGCAAGCCGATCTCGCTGGGCGGCAGCCTGGGACGGCATGAGGCGACCGGTCGCGGCGTGTTCGTGGTGGGCTGCGAAGCGGCCGCCAAGCGCGGCCTCGACATCAAGGACGCCAAGGTCGCCGTGCAAGGTTTCGGCAACGTCGGCGGCATCGCCGCGCGCCTGTTCGCCGAAGCCGGCGCCAAGGTGGTGGCGGTTCAGGATCATGTGACGACGGTGTTCAATGCCGGCGGCCTGGATGTCGCCGCACTGCAGACCTATGTCGCGCAAAACGGCAGCGTCAAGGGTTTCTCCGGCGCCGACGAGATTGCCGACCGCGCCCAATTCTGGTCGGTGGATTGCGACATTCTGGTGCCTGCCGCACTGGAACAGCAAATCACCGAAGCCAATGCCAACAACATCAAGGCCAAGATCATCCTGGAAGGCGCCAACGGCCCGACCACGCCGGCGGCCGACGATATCCTGCGCGACAAGGGTGTGCTGATCGTGCCCGACGTGATCGCCAACGCCGGCGGCGTGACGGTGAGCTACTTCGAATGGGTGCAGGATTTCTCCAGCTTCTTCTGGACCGAGGACGAGATCAATCTGCGCCTGACCCGCATCATGCGCGAAGCCTTTGCCGCAGTCTGGCAACTGGCGGACGAGAAGAAGGTGTCACTGCGTACCGCAGCGTTCATCGTGGCATGCACACGCGTGCTGCAGGCGCGTGAAATGCGGGGTTTGTACCCGTAATAGGGCTTTATTTACAGTATGGGCGGCCAAGGCGACAGCATAAGATCGTCGGCTGCGTAAAAGCGGTATGGGAGGAGACGTGGTTCGTGTGCGCGTGCGCGCCGGCGGCGCTGATGCCGTGCGGTGCGTGAAACTGGCAATGGCGGTGCTGGCATGCTTGTGCCTGGCGCCGTTGCTTGCGCACGCCGAAACTACGCTGGACAAGATCCGGCGCACCAATACGATGGTGATCGCCTTCCCGGCCAACCATTTCCCGTTCGCCGAGGCCGGCAGCGATGGCGGGCCGGTGGGCTACTCCATCGAGATTTGCCGGAAGATCGCAGATGCCGTCCGGCGCGAGGCCCGGCTGCCACAGCTGCAGCTCAGGTTCCAGCAGGTCGATATCGATGGCCGTTTCGAGGCTATCGCCAGCGGCGCCGCCGACATCGAGTGCGGCACAACCACCAGCAACGCTTCGCGCAGAAGCCGTTTCGATTTCACCGTTCCCCACTTTTATACGACCACGCGCATGATGGTGCGCAAGGACTCGGGCATCCACTCGTGGCTCGACATGCGCGGCAAGCGCGTGGTGACGCTGCGCGGCAGTTCCATCCTGCCCTATGTGAAGGCGCGCGACGCCGCGGGCGTGCTCGATATGCGCTGGATCGAGGCGACCACGGACGAGGAAGCCGTGGCGTTGGTGCTGGAGGGGCGCGCCGACGCCTATGCCGACGACGACGTGTTGCTGTATGCATACCGCGCCGAAATCAAGACGCCGGAAGCCTTGGATATCGTCGGCGAGGCATTGTCGGTCGATCCCTATGCAATGATGATGCGCAAGGGCGATGCCGCCTTCAAGGCGCTGGTCGACCGCGAGATGGCGCGCATGATTTTCGATGGCGAGATCCAGGACATGTATCAGCGCTGGTTCATGCGGCCGGCGGGAGCGCGCAAGCAGGCGCTGGGGCTGCCGATGGGGTATGTGCTGCGCGATTCGTTCCGCTTCCCCTCGGATAAGATCGCAAAATAGTTGTTCTGGCATGGATATTGCTGACCATAAGGGGTTATCGTGGCGGTCTGGGCGGGCAATCGGAGGCGATGCCGCGAAAGCATAACCGGCCAGGCGGGATGCTCATGTAAGATGTGTCGGCTATCCGAGGGGGAATCGGCCGCTGCAGCGCCGCAGATGACGGATGCTTCATCGGAAATGGAATATTGGGAATATTGGCGCATGCGGGCGATTGGCGTTGGGGATCTGTCGTAAAATGCCGCCGCCGCATGCCTCGCTCTGGATCACTGCTATGGGTTGCGTGCCGCCATCGATTGGCGGCAGCGGCCGCAAGCGGATGAAAAAAGCCTGCGAAGATATGGCTTAACAATAAAAAAGAGGCATGGCAACAGGACCGCTAAGCCTTGCTCCATGGACTGCTCAGGCTGTTTTTGGAAGAGGGCTTTTGGTACACTACGTAAAAATTTTTCCAGGAGGTCACACAATGAAGTTATTGAAGCTAGCAGGGGTGTTGGTCGGCGCAAGCGTTCTGATGGGTTCGGTCCATGCGGAAGAATTCACCGGCCGGATGAAGAAGATCAAGGATACCGGCACCCTGACACTGGGCGTGCGCGATTCCTCGATCCCGTTCTCCTATCTCGATGACAAGCAGTCCTACCAGGGCTACTCGATCGACCTGTGCCTGAAGGCCGCTACCGCGATCCAGAAGAAGCTGGGCCTGACGTCGCTCAACATCAAGATGGTTCCGGTGACTTCGGCGACCCGTATTCCGCTGATCGCCAACGGCACCACCGACATCTCGTGCGACTCCGCGACCAACAACATGGAGCGCCAGAAGCAGGTGTCCTTCTCGGTGACCGAATTCGTGACCGCCAACAAGTTCCTGTCGAAGAAGGCAGCCAACCTGAAGACCCTGGACGACCTGAAGGGCAAGACCGTCGTGTCGACCTCGGGTACTTCGAACCTGAAGCAGATCACTTCCCTGAACGCAGAGCGTAACCTGGGCATGAACATCCTGGCCGCCAAGGACCACGCCGAAGCCTTCCTGATGGTGGAAACCGGCCGCGCCGCAGCGTTCGTGATGGACGACATCCTGTTGTCCTCGCTGGCTGCCAACTCCAAGGCGCCGGGCGACTACCAGGTTTCTTCGGAAGCCCTGTCGGTCGAGCCCTATGGCCTGATCCTGCCGAAGGATGACGTCGCCTTCAAGAAGGTGGTCGACGATGCCCTGACCGTGGTCTACAAGGGTGACGAGATCAAGAAGATCTATGCCAAGTGGTTCCAGTCGCCGATTCCGCCCAAGGGCGTGAACCTGAACGTGCCGATGAGCCCGCAGCTGCAAGCTGTGCTGGCCAAGCCGACCGATTCGGGCGACCCGGCTGCTTATGCGGCCGTTCCGGAAGCACAGAAGCAATCTTCTTCCAAGAAGAAGTAATCGGCTGATTGCCTTTGGCAATGAGTGATAAAACGGGGCGACCCGTTTTATCCCAAGACGAATCAATCCGTCTTGACGAAACGGGGGCGTTGTCCCCCGTTTTGTTTAACCGGCCGGCAAAGGCGGTTGCCGCGGTGCAATTGCTTTTATCCACAGCGGCCGGTGACTGACCGGAATATCCATGGCGCGGCATTTGCCTGGTGATCGCGCCTGACAGACTGACTCGAAACAGAGACGAGGCCACTTATGCATTACAACTGGAACTGGGGAATCTTCTGGGAGATGTCTCCCGACGGCATCCCCTATATCGATACGCTGATGGCGGGCCTGAAATGGACCCTCGCGACAGCGATATCCGCCTGGATCATGGCGCTGATCCTCGGCACCATCGCCGGCACCATCCGTACAACAACAAAACCATGGGCGGTTCGCCTCGCCAACGGCTACGTGGAACTGTTCCGCAACATTCCCTTGCTGGTACAGATGTTCCTCTGGTATTTCGTGATGCCGGAACTGATGCCCGGCTCGATCGGCGACTGGCTCAAGGGCCTGCCCGACGCATCCTTCGTCACCGCCACCCTGGCGCTGGGTTTCTTTACCTCGGCCCGTGTCGCGGTGCAGGTCACGACCGGCATCCAGGCGCTGCCGCGCGGCCAGCGCATGGCGGGCCAGGCGCTCGGCCTGACGCCGGCGCAGACTTATCGTTACGTGCTGCTGCCGATGGCGTTTCGCATCATCATCCCGGCGCTGACCAACGAATTCGCCGCGATCATCAAGAACAGCTCGGTGGCGTTGACCATCGGCCTGATCGAACTGACCGCCGCCACTTACTCGATGCGCGAATTCACCTTCCAGACCTTCGAGGCGCTGACCGGCGCAACCATCATCTACATCCTCATTTCCGCCATTGCGCTGCTGTTGGCGCGCCTGTTGGAAAAGGTAACGGCTGTCCCTGGCTATATCTCCAGCGGTAGCACCAGTGCGGGAGGGCATTGATCCATGTTCAGCAATTTCGACTTCGACGTCATCGAGCGTTCCTGGGTCTACCTGTTCACCACCGGCCTGAAATTCACGCTTGTCCTGACCTTCTCGGCCATGCTGGGCGGCATCATCATCGGCACGCTGCTGGCGATGATGCGCCTGTCCAGCAACAAGCCGCTGTCGTTCATCGCCACCACCTACGTCAACCTGATCCGCTCGATCCCGCTGGTGCTGGTGATCTTCTGGTTCTACTTCCTGGTGCCGTTCATCGGGGCGTGGATCATCGGCGCGTCCGAACCCATCCGGGTCGGCGCATTCCAGTCGGCGCTGATCACCTTCATCCTGTTCGAGGCGGCCTATTACTGCGAAATCATGCGCTCGGGCATCCAGTCGATTCCGCGCGGCCAGGTGTTCGCCGGCTACGCGATCGGCATGAACTACTGGCAGATGATGGGCAACGTGGTGCTGCCGCAGGCGTTCCGCAACATGACGCCGATCTTGCTGACCCAGACCATCGTCCTGTTCCAGGACGTGTCGCTGGTGTATGTGCTGGGCTCGGTGCCGGACTTCGTCACCAGCGCTTCCAAGATCGCGCAGCGCGACGGACGCCTGGTGGAAATGTACCTGTTCGTGGCAGTGGTGTACTTCATCCTGAGCTTTGGCCTGTCGCAACTGGTCAAGCGCTTCCAGAAGAAGATCGCCATCATCCGTTAAGCCCAATGACGGCGGCGCGGCGCGGATGACCCGCCGGCCGCCCAACGAATCCAGAAATCCAGGAGAAACAAATGATTGAACTCAACAACGTCAGCAAGTGGTATGGCAGCTTCCAGGTCCTCACCGATTGCACGACTTCGGTGAAAAAGGGCGACGTGGTGGTGGTGTGCGGCCCCTCCGGTTCGGGCAAGTCGACGCTGATCAAGACCGTCAACGGCCTGGAGCCGTTCCAGAAGGGCGACATCACCGTGGACGGCATCTCGGTGGGCGACCCCAAGACCAACCTGTCCAAGCTGCGCGCGCGCATCGGCATGGTGTTCCAGAACTTTGAACTGTTTCCGCACCTGTCCATCCGCGAGAACCTGACCATCGGCCAGATCAAGGTGCTGGGCCGCAGCAAGGAAGAGGCGACCGAGAAGGGCCTGAAGTATCTCGACCGCGTGGGCCTGTTGGCGCACAAGGACAAATTCCCCGGCCAATTGTCCGGCGGCCAGCAGCAGCGCGTGGCGATTGCCCGCGCGCTGTCGATGGATCCGATCGCCATGCTGTTCGACGAGCCGACCTCGGCGCTCGACCCGGAAATGATCAACGAAGTGCTGGATGTCATGGTCGGCCTGGCCCAGGAAGGCATGACCATGATGGTCGTGACCCACGAAATGGGGTTTGCCCGCAAGGTCGCCAACCGCGTCGTGTTCATGGACAAGGGCCTGGTGGTGGAAGATTGCGCCAAGGACGAGTTCTTCGCCTCGCCGCGTTCGGAACGCGCGCGCGATTTCCTGGCCAAGATCATCACCCACTGATCCGGTTCCGGTAGCGCCCTTGGGCGCATCCGAAGAAGAGAAGGCTGCATCGGCGACGATGCGGCCTTTCTTTTTGTCCGGCATCAAACCGGCGCGCGCCGGGCCGGCTGGGGGCTTGACGGCTACGGTAGAATATCGCTCTTGATGGTGAAGCCCCGGCCCGCACGGCCGGGCGCGGCCATGGGATGCCCGCCATCCGCCAATTCCAGACCAGAAAGAACATCCAATGAGCAATGAACTGACCATCACCCGCCCGGACGACTGGCACCTGCACCTGCGCGACGGCGCCACCCTGAAGGATGTGTTGCCGCACACCGCGCGCCAGTTCGCGCGCGCCATCGTCATGCCCAACCTGAAGCCGCCGGTCACCACCACCGAGCAGGCCGCGGCCTACCGCGAGCGCATCCTGGCAGTATTGCCGGAGGGGATGCAGTTCGAGCCGCTGATGGTGCTCTACCTGACCGACAATACCCCGCCTGATGAGATCCGTCGCGCCAAGGACAGCGGCTTCGTCAAGGCCGTCAAGCTGTATCCGGCGGGCGCCACCACCAATTCCGACGCCGGCGTGACCGACCTCGGCAAGTGCTACAAGACGCTGGAAGTGCTGCAGGAACTGGACATGCCGTTCCTGGTCCACGGCGAAGTCACCGATCCGGCGATCGACCTGTTCGACCGCGAAGCGGTGTTCATCGAGCGCATCATGAAACCCTTGCGCCAGGCCATGCCTGAGCTGAAAGTGGTGTTCGAGCACATCACTACCAAGGAAACCGCCGACTACGTGCTGGCCGGCGAGGGCCCGACCGCCGCCACCATCACCGCGCACCACCTGCTGTTCAACCGCAACGAGATCTTCAAGGGCGGCATCCGCCCGCATTACTACTGCCTGCCGGTATTGAAGCGCGAGACCCACCGCCAGGCGCTGGTGGCCGCGGCCACTTCCGGCAACGACAAGTTCTTCCTCGGCACCGATTCGGCGCCGCACGCCAAGGGCCTCAAGGAACACGCCTGTGGCTGTGCCGGCTGCTACACCGCATTGCACGCGCTGGAGCTGTACGCGCAAGCCTTCGACCAGGCCGGCGCGCTGGACAAGTTCGAAGCTTTCGCCAGCTTCAACGGCCCGGCCTTCTACGGCTTGCCGCGCAACCAGGGCACCGTCACCCTCAAGCGCGACAGCTGGACCATCCCGGCCGAATTGCCGATGGGCGATACCACTGTGGTGCCGCTGTCGGCCGGCGAGCAGATCAACTGGAAGATGGCCTGAGCCAGCATTTGAAAGGTTACGCATGCAATTCGTCGACCGACTGATTACCGATCTCGATAAAGCGCTGCGCGTGGTCAGCGGCGTGGTCTCCGAAAGCCGGCCCAATCCCGGGCGCGGCCTGGCCGATGGCGTGATGGATGAGGCCGAGAAGCGGCATGCGGCCGGCCTGATGCGGGTCAACCATGTCGGCGAGGTATGCGCCCAGGCGCTGTACGACGCGCAGGGGCGATTCGCCCAGAAG
Source organism: Herbaspirillum sp. SJZ099 (assembly GCF_007828355.1). Classification (NCBI taxonomy): domain Bacteria; kingdom Pseudomonadati; phylum Pseudomonadota; class Betaproteobacteria; order Burkholderiales; family Oxalobacteraceae; genus Herbaspirillum; species Herbaspirillum sp. SJZ099. The sequence goes on from NZ_VIUO01000012.1 coordinate 38,160, forward strand.
CGCGAGATCAAGCAGGCCTTCGAACATGCCGGCATCGAAGAGGAGGACCACCTGGCCTGGACCGCCGAGCGCTTGCGCGAGCTGGGTTCGCGCACCAGCCTGTTGAATCCGCTCTGGTATGCCGGTTCCTACGTGCTGGGCACCATCGCGGCCCGGGTGGGCGATGCGCGCAACCTCGGCTTTGTGGCCGAGACCGAGCACCAGGTTGAATTGCACCTGTTGAGCCACCTGGAAAAGCTGCCGGCGCAGGACAACAAGTCGCGCGCCATCGTCGAGCAGATGCGCATCGATGAGGTCGAGCACGGCCAGGCGGCGAAGGCGCTGGGCGCGGCCGAGATGCCGGCGCCCGTCAAGGGATTGATGAAGGCGATGTCGAAAGTGATGACGGGCGTGGCTTACTACGTCTGAGCCGCCCCGAATGTAAAAAAACGCCGCACCGGCGCAAGCCGTGCGGCGTTTTTTGTCGTGCTCCTTGTTTACTGCTGCTGGCCCAGCGCCGGCGCGGCTTCGGCGAGGTCGTCGACGATCTCGAAGGAGTGGGTCAGCTCCGCGCTCTTTTCCAGCATGATCGAGGCCGAGCAGTATTTTTCGTGGGACAGCTTGATGGCGCGTTCGACCACATTGGGCTTGAGATTGCGGCCGCGCACGGTGAAGTGGAAGTGGATCTTGGTGAACACTTTCGGGTCGGTTTCGGCGCGCTCGGACTTGAGCGTGACGTCGCAGCCGCGCACATCCTGGCCGCTCTTGCGCAGGATCACCACCACGTCATAAGCGGTGCAGCCGCCGGTGCCGGCCAGCACCACTTCCATCGGGCGCGGGGCCAGGTTGCGGCCGCCGCCGTCGGGCGCGCCGTCCATGGTGACCAGATGTCCCGAACCTGTTTCCGCCGTAAAGGTCATGCCGGACAATCCGGTCCAGCGCACTGTGCATTCCATCGTGTAGTCCAAATTGGTTGAAAGAGCTGCGTATTGTAGCTTTTGGCGGGCAGGGCCGCTGCCGTGGCGATGCACGGGCGCGCAGTTGCGCCCGGGTATGTCATTTTGCGATGCGGGAAAATTGCCTGTTTGTTATTCTATTCCAAGCCCGGCCGAGTCGCATAACCCCAACAATGGCGTGCCTTTTAAAGGTTTTTGAAAAAATATCCGAACGCATATTGCAATGCACAATTCGCTTTGCTATATTGGTTTCAACGGATGTATTTGCAGCACGTAACGATGTCTCCTCCACCCTCCTCATTGGTGTGGATTGAACCCGGAACCACTGTTTCCGGGTTTTTTTTGTCCGTTTTTCCGCGATCCCGGCCGGGCCTGCCGGAAAACTTGCCTGTTTGCCATCGTAAAAGGCGCGTGCGCGGCCCGTCCCATGCCCCGGCGCCACGGAATGCGACAAAAGCCGTCAAACCTTTTGACGCTAAGTCTTTGAAAAGGCTATAATTCTCGGCTTTCCCATGCGCTCGGGAAGATAAAAGGATGAGTCCGCCAGGCGTGAAGGCCCGTCTAGATACATCTAGGCACGGCCGGCACGGACGAACGGAACCGCCACTTTGAGCGTTATTTTTTCATTTAGGAAGTCAAACATGAAGACCTTTTCCGCTAAAGCCCATGAGGTTCAGCGCGAGTGGTTCGTGATTGACGCGACGGACTTGGTCCTCGGACGTGTTGCCAGCGAAGTGGCACTCCGACTGCGCGGCAAGCACAAACCGGAATTTACCCCCCACGTCGACACCGGCGATTTCATCGTCGTGATCAACGCTGGCAAGTTGCGCGTCACCGGCACCAAGGCTACTGAAAAGACGTATTTCCGTCACAGCGGCTATCCGGGCGGCATCTACGAAACCAACTTCCTGAAGATGCAACAGCGTTTCCCCGGCCGCGCGCTGGAGAAGGCTGTCAAGGGCATGCTGCCCAAGGGCCCGCTGGGCTATGCCATGATCAAGAAGCTGAAGGTGTATGCAGATGGCAACCATCCGCACTCCGCCCAGCAACCGAAACCCCTCGCGCTCTAAGGAACAGACATGATCGGTAACTACAATTACGGAACCGGCCGTCGCAAGAGTGCTGTGGCTCGTGTTTTCATCAAGGCAGGCTCTGGCAACATCGTCGTCAACGGCAAGCCCGCCGCTGAATACTTCTCCCGCGAAACCGGCCTGATGGTGATCCGTCAGCCGCTGGAACTGACCGGCAACGTCGAGCGTTTTGACATCATGGTCAACGTGCACGGCGGCGGCGAGTCCGGCCAGGCCGGCGCAGTGCGCCACGGCATCACCCGCGCCCTGATCGACTACGACGCAGGCCTGAAGCCAGCCCTGTCGAACGCAGGCTACGTCACCCGTGACGCGCGTGAAGTCGAGCGTAAGAAGGTTGGTCTGCGCAAGGCACGTCGCGCAAAGCAATTCTCGAAGCGTTAATCGTTTCTCGCATCACAGAAAGCCGCCGGCATTTGCTGGCGGCTTTTTGCTTTTTGCGCGGTTTGGCATGCTGTCGGGCCGCGCGCGAGTGCGGTTTGCCGGGCGGCGCCGCGGTTCCCGCATGGCGGGATTTTTGAAGATTGCCGGTGAAATAACTTCCCCAACAGAAATCAGCGGGAAATATTCTCCTGCTAGAATGAAAAAGTTTGGGAAACTTTGCTTCCGCGAAGCTTTCTGTTCGCCTTTTTTCGCAAGGACAAGACATGATCAAGGTAGGTATCGTCGGCGGAACCGGTTACACCGGCGTCGAATTGCTGCGTATTTTCGCAAGCCATCCGCAAGCCCGCGTGCAGGCCGTGACCTCGCGCAAGGAAGACGGCATGCCGGTGGCGGAAATGTATCCGTCCCTGCGCGGCCGCGTCGACGTGGCGTTTTCCTCGCCGGACAAGGCCCGCCTGACCGATTGCGACGTGGTCTTCTTCGCCACCCCGCACGGCGTGGCCATGGCCCAGGCGCCTGAGCTGGTGGCCGCGGGCGTGAAGGTGATCGACCTCGCCGCCGATTTCCGCCTGCAGGATGTGGCCGCCTTTGAAAAATGGTACAAGCTGCCGCACAGCTGCACCGAGCTGTTGAAGGAAGCCGCCTACGGCCTGCCGGAGCTCAACCGCGAACAGATCCGCAGCGCGCGCGTGGTGGGCAATCCGGGCTGCTATCCGACCACCATGCAATTGGGTTTCGCGCCGCTGTTGAAGGCCGGCGTGATCGATGCCTCGCACCTGATCGCCGACTGCAAGTCCGGCGTGTCCGGCGCGGGACGCAAGGCCGAGCTGTCGCTGCTGTTCTCGGAAGCCTCCGACAATTTCAAGGCCTACGGCGTATCCGGCCATCGCCATTCGCCGGAAACCATCGAGCGTCTCTCTAAATTGACCAGCGAAAAGGTCGGCCTGCTGTTCACGCCGCACCTGGTGCCGATGATCCGCGGCATGCATTCCACGCTGTATGCGCGCCTGACCAAGGATATCGACAATGCCGCGCTGCAGGCCCTGTTCGAAGACGCATACAAGAACGAGCCGTTCGTCGACGTGATGCCGTTCGGTTCGCATCCGGAAACCCGCACCACGCGCGCTTCCAACATGCTGCGCCTGGCCGTGCATCGTCCGGACAACGGCGACACCGTGGTGGTGCTGGTAGTGCAGGATAACCTGGTCAAGGGCGCCTCCGGCCAGGCGGTGCAGTGCATGAACCTGATGTTCGGCCTGGAAGAAACCACCGGTCTGTTGCAAGTGCCCGTCCTGCCGTGAAGTACAGGTTATGGCAACGGCGCCTGACGATTTCCGCGCCGAAGATGACCATCAAGCGCCATCTGCCGTGGCCGCTGCAGGCCCTGTTGTGGGCGGTTGTGCTGGGGGGCGGGGTAGCGTTGGCAGTATGGACGTATGAACTTGGGCGCAACAACCTGCCCGGGATCCAGAGCGATGCCGGCGAGCAGTTGGCGGAGCTGTCGGTGCAGGTCAAAAAGCTGTCGGCGGAAAACGAGCGGCTGCAGACCGCCTCGAACGCCTCGCAGAACGAGCTGAAGATCGCCCAGGCCGCCCAGGCGCAACTGGCGAACCAGGTGAAGAACCTGGAAGCGGAAAACAACCGCCAGAAAGAGGATCTTGCCTTTTTCGACAGCCTGTTGCCGACCAACCTCGGCGCGCCGGGGATCACCATCCAGCGTTTCAAGGCCGAACTGGCCGGCCCCAGTCAGCTGCGCTACCGGGTCCTGGTCATGCAAGGCGGGGGCGGTACCCAGCAATTTGCCGGGAATTTACAGCTCAGTATCACGATTTGGCAGGCGGGCAAGAGTGCTATTATCAATTTTCCGGAATCCAATTCGACCGACCTGGCGCGTTACAGGCTCGCATTCAAGTACTACCAGCGGGTTGAAGGCGTGTTGAATGTGCCGGAGGGAGCGACCATTAAAGCGGTTGCAGTTCGTGTTCTCGACCGCGGCCAGGTGCGCGCCCAGCAGTCGGTAGACCTGTGAGGTGATTTCATGTTCGGACGCAAGACCAAAAGCACGATTGACAGCCTGATCGGCATGTCGACCAGCATCAAGGGCGAGGTCGGCTTCAAGGGCGGCCTGCGCATCGACGGCCATATCAATGGCAACATCAGCGGCGAGAGCGGCCAATCAAGCGTGCTGGTCATTTCCGAGCATGCCAAGGTGGTCGGCGAGGTGCGCGCCGCGCACCTGATCGTCAATGGCGAGATCGTCGGCGACGTTTATTCGACCGAACTGCTTGAATTGCAGCCAAAAGCCCGCATTACTGGGAATGTCTATTACAAGGCGCTGGAAATGCATGGCGGCGCGCTGGTTTCCGGCAAGCTCAGCCATGACCAGGCGGAAGAAACGCCGTTGCTGAAGCTGGCTGCGTCGTCCGAAGCATGAAAATCCGCAAGCGCTTATAATGAGCCATTGTCCGCCCAAGCCAAGCAGGAGCCCAACATGAATGCCGTAGCCGAACTGCAACAAACCGATATCCCGACCCCGATCAACTTCAGCGACAGCGCCGCCGCCAAGGTGGCCCAACTGATCGAAGAAGAGGGCAACCCCGACCTGAAACTGCGCGTATTCGTGCAGGGCGGCGGCTGCTCGGGTTTCCAGTATGGTTTCACCTTCGATGAAATCGTCAACGAAGATGACACCACCATGTCCAAGAACGGTGTGCAGCTGTTGATCGACTCGATGAGCTACCAATACCTGGTCGGCGCCGAGATCGACTACAAGGACGACCTGGAAGGCGCGCAGTTCGTGATCAAGAACCCGAATGCCACGACCACTTGCGGTTGCGGCTCGTCGTTCTCGGCCTGATCCGGGGGAAAAGTTTTACCGGACACAAGGTTTTACCGAATAAAAAAGGACGCCTCGGCGTCCTTTTTTATTGTCGGAAAGAAAAGGCTGCGGCATGCGCCAGCAGCCTTTGCGTTTCAGCCCAGTTCGGCAAACGCCTTGGACGCGGCCGCGATGGTGGCGTCGATCACCGCATCGTCGTGCTGCGCGGAGACGAAGCCCGCTTCGAATGCCGAGGGCGCGAAGTAGACCCCGGCGTCCAGCATCTTGTGGAAGAAGCGGTTGAAGCTTTCCTTGTCGCCCTTCATCACTGCGGCATAGCTGTCCGGTACCGATGCCGCGAAATACAGGCCGAACATGCCGCCGATGGCGTCGGCGGCGAAGGTCACGCCGGCATTGCCGGCCGCTGCTGCCAGGCCGTCGGCCAGCTTCCTGGTCTGCTGGCCCAGCCTGGCGTAGAAGCCCGGTTGCTGGATGATCTTCAGCGTGGCCATGCCGGCCGCCACGGTCACCGGGTTGCCCGAGAGCGTGCCGGCCTGGTAGACGCCGCCCAGCGGCGCCAGGTGCTTCATGATATCGGCGCGGCCGCCGAAGGCCGCCACCGGCAGGCCGCCGCCGATCACCTTGCCCAGCGCGGTCAGGTCGGGGGTGATGCCGTTGAGTTCCTGCGCCCCGCCCAGCGCCACGCGAAAGCCCGACATCACTTCATCGAAAATCAGGATGGCGCCGTACTCGGTGCACAGGCGGCGCATCGCCTGCAGGAATTCGTCGCTGGCGCGCACCAGGTTCATGTTGCCGGCCACCGGTTCCACGATCACGCAGGCGATCTCGTTGCCGGCGGTCTTGAAGGCCTCTTCCAGTTGCGCGGTGTTGTTGTAGTCCAGCACCAGCGTGTGCTTGGCGAAATCTTCCGGCACGCCCGCCGAGGTCGGGTTGCCGAAGGTCAGCAAGCCGCTGCCGGCCTTGACCAGCAGCGAGTCGCCGTGGCCGTGGTAGCAGCCTTCGAACTTCACGATCTTGTCGCGGCCGGTGGCGCCGCGCGCCAGGCGCAGCGCGCTCATGGTGGCTTCGGTGCCGCTCGATACCAGGCGGATCTGCTCGATCGACGGCACCAGCTTGATGATTTCTTCGGCCATCTCGATTTCGGCCTCGGTCGGCGCGCCGAAGGACAGGCCGCGCGCAGCCGCATCGGTCACCGCCTTGATCACATCGGGATGGGCGTGGCCGACGATGGCCGGGCCCCAGGAGCCGATGTAGTCGATGTAGCGGCGGCCTTCGGCATCCCAGAAATAGGGGCCGTCGGCGCGTTCGATGAAGCGCGGCGTGCCACCCACCGAACGGAAGGCGCGTACCGGGGAATTGACGCCGCCCGGCGTGGTTTTCTGGGCGCGGGCGAACAGGGATTCATTGCTGGACTTGGACATATTCCTTACCGATTCAAATACTTAAATTCTCAACTGCAAATACGTTAGCCGGGGTGGCCGGGATCTTCCGCTTCGCGTGCCCAGAAGTAACGGTCCGGCACCAGCTTGCCCATGCCGAAGCGTTGCGCGTTGGCCAGCGCGGCCAGGGTGAACTCCTGGGCTTCGGTGACCGCCTCGGGGATTTCCAGGCCATTGGCCAGCATCGCCGCAATCGCGGCCGACAACGTGGAGCCGGCGCCGGTGAAGGAGCCCGGCAGGCGCTGCCAGGCATCCTGACGCACCAGGCCGGACTCGTCGAAGAGGGTATTGCCGATCTCTTGCAGATCGGTTTGCGTGTTGGTGACGAACAGGTATTCGCACCCCATTTCGATGATGCGCATGGCATCGAGCATCAGCGCTTCGCCGGGCACGGGTTCGCGCCAGGTCTCGGCCAGCCGCGCCAGTTCGGCAGCGGAGGCCAGCATCAGCGTGGTCTGCGGCACCAGCAGTTCGCGAATGGCGATGAGGCGCTCTTCTTCCTCCTCCAGGTTGGACAGGGAAGAGATGAAGGGATCGAGGATCAGCGGCACGTCGGGATAGTCCGAGACGATCTCGGCAATCGCCGAGATGTTCTCGATGCTGCCCACGGCGCCGACCTTGAAGGCGGCCACGGGCATGTCTTCGAGGATGACGCGCGCCTGGTCCGCCACCCAGTCGACTTCGATGATCTGCGCGTCTTCCACGCGGGCGGTATCCCCGATAAGCAGAGCGGTCACGACCGACAGGCCATGGCAGCCCATGGCTGCGAATGTGGCGAGATCGGCCTGGATGCCTGTGGCGCCGACCGGATCGGCGGCGCCGAAGGTCAGGATGAGAGGGGAGGTTTGGTTTTGCACGTCGAGTAGATTAAGATAGCGTGTTTGGAACTCGTTTCATCAAGCTTTCGCAGAGCGGCTGTTTGACTTTTCATGGCTGCCGTTTCGCGGCTTGCCGGGGTTTCCCGATGAAGCGGGTTTCAAGCATTTTACTTGAATTGATTTGAGGGATAGTCAGCCGTGACAGATAGCCAAAGCAGCCAAACCGAATTCAAAACCTGGATGTGCCTGATCTGTGGTTGGATCTACGACGAGGAGGCAGGCCTGCCGGAAGAGGGAATCGCTCCTGGCACCCGCTGGGAAGACGTCCCCATCAATTGGACCTGTCCCGAGTGCGGCGCGCGCAAGGAAGATTTCGAAATGGTCGAGATCTGAACATTTTCCCTCCTCCATGCGGCGGCCTGTTTGTCTACACCAGCCGCCGCAGGCATTTCCCTATTCCCTTCTTTTCGCGCGTTTGACCAGGATCAGGCGCAGGCGCAATTTTCTGTTGGAAGCGCTCCCGGCGGACTTGTCGCGGCGCATTTGCCGGCGCTGCCGTCGGCCATTTCCCTGCCGGCAATCGCTGTCGGTTCCGGGGGCCGCCATTTCCCGCATCAAACTTGTTTTTATGGAAACTGAATTTGCTGGTAGGCATCATTCCAGTGTTTTCAATAAAGCAGCGAAGTTGCTGCTGTTTCGGTGCTAGATGGGGCTGGCATTTGCTAAAGTGGCCCGATAAGCTCCAACGATGTGGAAGAAAGACATGGCGTCCCGGCCCCAGCCCGCGAAGAAAATCCTGCTTGCCGACGATAATCCGGCCGTGCGCGACACCGCCGGGCAAGTGCTGGCCGCCGCCGGCTACCAGGTATTGCCGGCCGCCGACGGCATCGAGGCGCTGGCCCTGCTGGAGCGGGAGGCGCCCGATATGCTCATGTGCGGCGTGGCCCTGGCGCGCCTGGATGGCCTGAGCGCCTGCATGCTGGTTCGCCGCAATGAGCGGCATGCCGGTTTGCCCATCGTCATGCTGTCCGATGCGGCCGGGCTGTTCGACCAGGCGCGCTGCGCCATGGCCGGGGCCGACGGTTATCTGGCCAAGCCGTTTTCCGAAGAGGGATTGCTGCAAGTCGTCAGGGCGCATGTCGATGGCGTCGACGGCGCCTGAGCTGGGTTGTCATTTCGGAGCAAGGGGGAAGCATGAGAATAAAAAAGGTACTCGTGGTCGATGATTCGCCGACTGACCGATACGTGTTGGCCAACATTCTCGAAAAGAACGGCTTTTCCGTTGCCATGGCCGACAGCGGCGAAGATGCCCTGCAAAAGATCCGCGAAGACAAGCCGCAACTGGTGTTGCTCGACGTTGTCATGCCCGGGAAGAACGGCTACCAGGTCACGCGCCAGATTGCGCGCGACCCCAGCCTGAAGGATCTGCCGATCGTGATGTGCAGCGTCAAGGCCCAGGAAACCGACCGCATCTGGGCGCTGTGCCAGGGGGCTTGCGACTACATCGTCAAACCGGTCGACCCGGACGAGCTATTGGCGAAGATCGGCGCCATCGAATGACAGCGGGGCAAGACAATACCCATCCCGACGCAGCGGGCGCGCGCCAGCCGCCGGTACGGAGCCTGGCCGACGCCGGCAGGAAGGAGGGCGGGCTGCAGGCCTTCCAGGCCTCGCTGCTGGCCCGCATGGAAGCGGCCAGCAGCGAGGAGTTGCAGGCCCGGCGCCTGGCCGTGACGATCGGAACGGCCCATTGCCTCATCCGCCTGGCCGATGCCGGAGAAATCCTGCCGTTGTCCAGCCTGCCCGCGCCGGTGCGGGTGCCCTTGACGCAGCCCTGGTATCTCGGCCTGGTCAATCTCCGCGGCAATCTGGTCGGCATTGTCGATCTTGCCGTGTTGAGCGGGTACGAAGCCCAGGCGCGCGAGCGCGATAGCCGCGTGCTGGTGTTTTCTCCTGCGCTGGCGCCCAACTGCGGTTTGCTGTTGTCCTCCGTGCTGGGCTTGCGGCATATCTCCGAAATGACACAAATATCGAATAATTACGACGATGAAAACGAATTAATTGGAGTTATTGGGCGTTATAAAGACAAGGCCGGGACCGAGTGGAGTGAAATCGGCCTGGCCGCGCTGCTGAAAGAGGCCGCTTTCTTGCATATCGGCCGGTAGTACGGCGAGGGGCCGGCGGCGCAATGGCCGCGGCAAGGGGTATGCCGATCTGACATTACAAAGGAGCACCAGTCATGGCACTGAGTTTGCCGCGTCTGCCAAAAAAGCAAAGACATGCAGCCGAGAAAGGGCAGGGGAGTCCCGCCGCGTCAGCATCGCGCCTGACCCGGCTGCCCTTCATCAACCGTTTCTCGCTGCGCAAGCAGACCCGCATCCTGCTGGGCATTCTCGCCTTGTCGCTGGCCAGCACCTTCTTTTTCCTGTGGCAAGGCTCGCGCAACTATATCCATGCCACCTTGCAGACGCACATCGCCTCCGACCTGGTCATGCATTCGCAGCGCATCGGCAAGGCCGTGCCGAATGCCATCCAGGGCAACAAGGAAGCGTTTGCCCAGCTTGCCGAAAGCCGTAACGAATTCAACCGTGACCTTGGCCTGCTGACGGCCGGCGGCACTTATCAGGGCTACCGGATCAGCCTTCCCGACGCCGCGATGAAGCCGGTGCTGGGCGATGTGCAAAAGATCTGGGAGCACACCAACCGCGCGTCGGAAACCATTCTCAGGCTGGAAAAGGAGCTCACCGGATTCGGCGTCACCCTCAAGCGCCTCAACCTCCTGCTGCCGACCATGCTCGACCTGAGCGAGCAGATTTCCATGCTGTACTCGCAAGGCTCGGCCAGCCCGCGCGAGATGAACGCCGCCGGGCAACTGGTGCTGCTGACGCTGCGCCTGGGGCGCAGCGCCAACGAATTCCTGACCTCGGAAGGCGTCAATCCCGAAACCGCCTTCCTGCTCGGCAAGGACGTCAATACCTTCCACGACATTATCGACGGCTTCCTGAACGGCAGCGAACTGTTGCGCCTCAAGCCGGTGTCGGACACGGAAACGCGCGACAAGCTGGTCGAGCTGGAACGGGTCTTCGGCGAATACCAGCCGCAGGTGGCCGGCATCCTGGGCAACCTGCAGAATTTCATCGCCGCCAAGCAATCCGAGCAACTGGTTTTTCTTGAGAACGAGCTGCTGAAAAATCACCTGACCGTATTGCAGACCGACTATCGCATCGTCCAGGAGTCGCGCGGCTGGACCTTCTGGGCCATGCTGGCGGCGATGGTCTGCGCACTGATCAGCGCCATCGGCATCGCGCTGGTGCAACTGCAAAACAGCCGCAACAATGCCGCCGACGCCGAAGCGCGGCGCCAGGAAGCCGAGGCGCAACGCCTGCTGGCACAGCAGCAGGAAGAAAAGGCCATGCGCACCAACGTCGCCAACCAGGCGGCCATCCTGCGCCTGATGAATGAATTGCAGAAAGTCGCCGACGGCGACCTGACGGTGCATACCACCGTATCGGAAGACATCACCGGCGCCATCGCCGACTCCGTCAACTACACCGTGGAGGCGCTGCGCGGCCTGGTGGGGCAGGTCACGCAGATGGCATCGAAGGTGGCGGCATCCTCCGACCATGTGCGCAGCACCACCACCGAACTGGCCAATGCGGCCCGCATGCAGGCGCGGCGCATCCAGGAGACCGGGCAATCCATGCTGGAGATGTCGATGCAGATTACCGACGTCTCGGTTTCCGCCAGCGAATCGGCCGATGTGGCCCGCCATTCGGTGGTGGTGGCCGAGCGCGGGGCCAAGGCGGTGGAGGATGCGGTCAAGGCGATGAACGAGATCCGCGAACAGATCCAGGAAACCTCCAAGCGCATCAAGCGGCTGGGCGAGTCTTCGCAGGTCATCGGCGAGATCACCGAACTGATTTCCGACATTACCGAACAGACCAACGTGCTGGCGCTCAATGCCGCCATCCAGGCCGCATCGGCCGGCGAGGCCGGGCGCGGTTTCTCGGTGGTGGCCGAAGAGGTGCAGCGCCTGGCCGAACGCTCCAGCGCCGCCACGCGCGAAATCGGCGCCCTGGTGCGCATGATCCAGACCGATACCCACGACGCCGTGGCGGCGATGGAGAAATCCACCGCCGGCGTGGTGGAGGGGGCGGTGCTCTCCGATGCCGCCGGCGCCGCGCTGTCGGATATCCGCAGCGTGTCCAACCAGCTGGCCGAACTGATCCAGGGCATGTCGCTGTCGACCGAGCAGCAGGCGATCTCGGCCAATGGCGTGGCGCAGAATATCCAGAGCATCCTCACCGAAAACGAAATCATCGAGCAGAGCCGCGAGCAGGTGACCACCTTGTATCACGAGCTGTGGGATGCGGCCCGGGAGCTGGAAAGCTCGGTGTCGCGCTTCCGCGTGACCGTGTCCTGACCTTTTGCCTGCCGCAATGTCATCGATGGAGGCCGCCATGGCCATCTCCGCTACCCCGGCTGCAAGGCCGCAGCCGCGCGCGCAGATCTCGGACAACCTGAGGATGCTGGCGGCGGCGCTGCATGAGGCGCTCGACCAGCTCATCGCCAATCTGGATGGCGCCCCCAGCCAGGCGCCGCCGGCACAGCAGGCAGCGCTTGCGGCCGCCGGCCTGTCCGAACTGATGCACGTGCTCGCCCTGGCCGGGGCCGATGCCGCGGCGCGGCTGATGGCCACGGCCCATGCGCGCCTGCTGCGCTGTGCCGGACAAGACCCATCCGCCTGGCCCCCCGCAGGCAGTACCCCGATCGTGCAGGCGCTGTGGAGCATGCACGATTATCTCGATGCCTTGTACGACAAGGGCGGCAGCAGCGATATCTGCGACTGGCCGTTGCTGACGGCCAGCCTGCGGCTGCAGCCTGCGCATGACGATGCGGCCGCAGACGCAGACGCAGACGTTGCCAAGCCCGCACCTCCCGGCAGCGACAGGGAACGCAGCGCGGCTTTTGCGCATGCCTTGGCTGAACTCGAAGCCGACCGCGGTGTCGACGCCGCCTTGGCTGCCGTGCGGGCGATGGCGGCCGCCTTGTCCGGCCTGCCCGAACTGGCGCCGGCGCAGGCATTCGTCGGCCGTATCGCCGCCGGCATCCAGCCGCTGGATGCGCACGCGCTGTCGGTGCTGTCATCGCTGGCCGCTTTGCTGGCGGCAACGACCGTCGATCCCTCCAGCCTTGCCGCGCGCACCGCCTTTGTCTCGCGCCGCATCGCCTTCCTGCAGGCCATGGCGGATGAACAGGCGCTCTATAAGCCGCGGCCGGGCGACGAGTCGCAACAGATGCTCAGGCTGATGCTGCTGGCAGCCGACTTGCTGGTCGCGTGGGACCGTTGCGTCGGCATTGGCGCCGCCGCCGGACGTATCGACGCCGCCTGGGAATGGTGCGAAATCGTATTGCGCGCAGGCGCGGTCAGCCGCAGGATCTGGCCGCGCCTGCGCGCGCCGGGCATGTCGGGTTTCCTGGACGCGTTGGGCCGCCTGGCGCTGGACCTGGCGATGTCGCAGCGGGCCGATGGCCGCGACCGCGAAGTGAGCAGTTGCCTGATCTTCTTCGACGAATGCCTGCGCCGCCGTCTCTACAGCGAAGAGGACTTCAGCGGGCAGGTCGATTGCATCATCGACCATCTTGCCATGCTCGCCCACGGGGATGTCGAGCCAGAACCCTTTCCCTGGTTCTCGCGCGAATTGCGCGCAGACATGGCGCGTCGCATGGACGGTGTGGTGGAGCGGAAAATACAAGGCAAGCTCGCCGGCATCGAGCAGGCGCTGGAGGCGTTGTGGTCGCCGGCCGGCCAGGGCCCGGCGCCGGTGCTCTCGGCGGCGGACATCGACATCGCTTTTGCCAAGATCGAGGGGCTGGCGGCACAACTGCGGTCGGCCGAGATACGCGAACTGGCCAGGACCTTGCGCGTCCAGGCCGCCGCCCGCTTGCCCGGTACCTTGCGCCTGCCTGCCGCCGGCGCGGACTTGCAGGCGCAGCGGCGCGGCGATGCATGGCGCGCGGCGCTGGTGCGCGACATCGCCCGCCTGGGGCAATTGCTTGAGCAGGCTTGCCGATCTCCTTTCAACCGCTGGGACAAACGCCAGGGCCGGGCGCTGGCGGCGCCGGCCGATCCGGCGCTGCTGGCCGACATCCGGCGCGCGCTCGACCAGGACGGCGACGCGCCTGTGCCGGCCGATGCGACGGCAGCGCCTGCCTCGGGCCATTTCGCGCAGGACGCCCTTGGCCAGTGGCAGCCGCAGGAGCGCGACCCGGAGATGATGGACGTATTCCTGACCGAGGCGCACCAGATGCTCGGCAGTTTGCGCGAGGAGCTGCCCAGGCTTGCAGATGGGCCCGCCGATCCGGAATTGCTGGCCAGCGTGCGCCGTTGCTTCCATACCTTCAAGGGCAGCGGGCGCATGGTCGGGCTGGCGGCGCTTGCCGATGCCGCGCATGCGGTGGAGACGCTGCTCAATGCCTGCCTCGCCCAAGCGCGCACGGCCGGGCGCGCCGTGCTGGCGCCGCCGGTACTGACGTTCCTGGAAAACAGCCGGCTGTTGCTGGAGGAATGGATCGGGGACCTCGCCACGCAAGGCGGCTCATGCCGCACCGCGCCGTCGCTGGTGGCCGCGGCCCTGGCCTTGCGCAATGGCGTGGCGGCAGCGCAGCCGCCGGAGCGCGAAAACCAAATTGTCCCCGCCTTGCGGCAAGCGCCGGCCGATACGGCGGCCGATAACCCGCCGGCAGCCGCTCCCGCCGTTGCCCGATCATCCGATGCAGTCAATGCCGCCACTGTCGATCCCCAGTTGCGCGACATCTATCTGAACGAGGCCCGCCAGTTGTTCAAGACCCTGCGCCAGCATGGCAGCAGTTGGCGCGCCAAGGCAAACAGCGGCCTGATTGCGCCGGCGCCGCCCTTGTTCATGCGCGCCGTCCATACCTTGCGCGGCTGCAGCGCCACGGCCGGGTTTGCCGGCATGCAGCAGTTGGCCGCCTTGCTGGATGACTTGCTGGAGCAGGTCAAGGCGGCGGCCGGCGGGCTCGACGGCGACCAGCTGGCGACCGTGGAGCGTGCCGTCGATGCCATGGAGGCCATGCAGGAGCAGTACCGGCAGGGCGACCTGCCGCCGGCGCCGGCGCGGGAGAGCGAAGCCTTGTCGGCACTGTTGCAGCATGTGCGCCAGCCGCGCGCTAATGCCGCGCCGGCAGCCGGCCCTTCCCCCGGTGCGGCGGCGGCCCCGCTCCCGCTTGCCGACGCGGCCGGCGAGTTGCGCGACGAAATCGACCACGACCTGCTGCCGGTCTTCCTGGAAGAGGGGCAGGATCTGCTGGCGGCGGTAGGCGAGGGATTGCAGCGCTTCCAGCGCGACGCTTCCGATCGCGCGGCCATTTCCGAATTGCAGCGGCCGCTGCATACCGTCAAGGGCAGCGCGCGCATGGCCGGCGCCTTGCGCCTGGGGCAACTGATGCATGAGCTGGAAAGCGGCGTGCAGCGCATGCTGCGCCAGCAAGACGGGCCGGATGCCGTGGCCGGCTTGCTGGTGCTGTACGACCAGGCGCTCAAGCAGTTCGAAGCCCTGGAGCAACTGGGCGCGCTGGGCGCCGTCGATGGCGCATCCGCGCCGCTGCAACGCTTGTCCGAAAGCGAACGCAAGCTGGCTTCGCCGCTGGTGCGCATCAAGGTCAGCGTGCTCGACAAGTTGCTCAACCAGGTCGGTGAAGTGTCCATCGCGCGCTCGCAGCTGGAAAACGAAGTCGATGCCTTGCATAAGGGCGCCCGCGAACTGGCGGAGAATATCGCCAAGTTGTCGGCCCAGTTGCGCGATGTGGAAATCCAGGCGGAGATCCAGATCGCGGCTTCCCATCATGCCGGCGGCGAGAGCGTGCGTTTCGACCCGCTGGAGCTGGATCGCTTCACCTACTTGCAGGAACTCACGCGCATGATGGCCGAGAGCGTCAACGATGCGGCGTCACTGCAAAAACAGCTGATCGATTCGGCCGGCAAGACGCAGGAAGGCTTGCGGCGGCAAGGGCGCCTCACGCGCGAGTTGCAGCAGGAGCTGATGTACACCCGCATGGTCAAGTTCAGGAGCCTGGAGCAGCGTTTGCAGCATCTGGTGCGGCAGTTGGGCAATGAAACCGGCAAGGCGCTGGCGCTGGACATCGGCGGCGGCGACGTCGAACTGGACCGCGGCATCCTGGAGCGGATGATCGGACCTTTCGAGCACTTGCTGCGCAATGCCGCCGTGCATGGCATCGAGGCCGGCGCCGAGCGCGCCGCGGCAGGCAAGCAGGTGGCCGGCCGGCTCAGCGTGCAGGCCGCGCAGGAGGGCAGCGAAGCCATCATCCGCATCGCCGACGACGGCCGCGGCCTCGACCTCGACCTGGCCGCGATCCGCCGCAAGGGCGCCGCGCAGGGGCTGATCGGCGCCGATGCCGCGCTGGACGACGCGCGGGTGAGCGAACTGATCTTCGAACCCGGTTTCACCACCGCATCGGCAGTGTCGTCCCTGGCCGGGCGCGGCGTGGGCATGGATGTCGTGCGCTCCGAAGTGACGGCGTTGGGCGGGCGCATCTCGGTGCAGTCGCAGGCCGGCGCGGGCACGCATTTCACGATCCATTTGCCGTTGTCGCTGGCCGTCAAGCAGGTCTGCCTGTTGCGGCAGGGAGAGCAGACCTATGCGATTCCATCGATGCTGGTCGACAAGGTGGTGCAGTTGCGCGGCAAGGAGATGCAGCAGGCGCTGGACACGGGGGCCCTGGCCGAAGGCGGGCGCATGGTGGCGCTGCATCCGCTGGAGCGGTTGCTCGACGAGCCGCGTGCCGACGGCCGCTTGCCGCAGGCGTCGAGCTATGCCTTGTTCGTCAAGGGCGGCAACGACCTGGTGGCGATTCTGGTGGACCAGGTCTTGGGCAACCGGGAAGTGGTCGCCAAGCCGCTTGGGCCGCAACTTGACACCCTGGTCGGCGTGGTCGGCGCCACCGTGCTGGGCAACGGCGAGATCGCCCTGATCATCAATCCACTGCTGCTGGCGCGCCGCACCGCAATCCGCCGGTCGCCAAGCCGCCAGGCCGAAGCCGTGCCGCGCCCCGAACAGAAGCTGGTGATGGTGGTCGACGACTCGCTCACGGTGCGCAAGGTGATGCAGCGCCTGCTGGCGCGCGAAGGCTATGCGGTGGCGACGGCCACCGACGGCTATGACGCCATCGCCCAGTTGCACGACCTGACGCCGGACATTTTCCTGGTCGATATCGAGATGCCGCGCATGGACGGCTATACTCTGGTGCGCCACCTGCGCGACAACGAGTCCACGCGCCACAAGCCCATCATCATGATCACTTCCCGCACCGGCGCCAAGCACCGCGAGCGCGCAATGGAGGTGGGGGTCAACCATTACATGGGCAAGCCTTACCAGGACGACAAGCTGCTGGAACTGATCCGGCACTTCACCGGCGATGCCGGCGCGCGGGGCGAAGACGACTTTCGCGACGTCTTGTATTGAGCGCGCGTTGGTGCGCTTCAGTGCGCTTTAGCGCGGATTGCCGTTACGCTT
Organism: Herbaspirillum sp. SJZ099; assembly: GCF_007828355.1. Classification (NCBI taxonomy): domain Bacteria; kingdom Pseudomonadati; phylum Pseudomonadota; class Betaproteobacteria; order Burkholderiales; family Oxalobacteraceae; genus Herbaspirillum; species Herbaspirillum sp. SJZ099. Next base: position 55,217 of record NZ_VIUO01000012.1, read on the forward strand.
GCTCCCGCGCCGCATCGTCCAGCGGATGCCGATGCTGAAAACGAGGCCGAGCAGGCCGAGGAACAACAACAGGTCGTCAAGCACAATGGGTCCTTGGGAAAAGGGCCCGCATGGCGCGGGCGTTGTGGATGGCTTCACTGTATGCGTGCGCCGCCCGCCGCGCCAATATCAAATGGGGCGGGGCGCCATCTCAAAACGATATGGAGACTCTGGGAGGAGACATGATTTCATTTCGGCAGATCAGGTACTTCGTCGAAATCGTCGAAGCCGGCGGCTATACGCGCGCGGCGGAACGCCTGTTCATCGCCCAGTCGGCACTGAGCCGGCAGATCAAGGAATTGGAGGGGGATCTCGACGTGGTGCTGCTGCGGCGCGACGCCAAGCAGTTCGAGCTCACCGATGCCGGGCAGGATTTCTACGAGCGCAGCCGCAAGATCCTGCTCGATATCGACCGCGCCGTGGCCCAGGCGCGCACCATCGGCAAGGGCGAGCATGGCGCGTTGCGCCTGCTGCATTCCAGTTCGGTGCCGCTGTCGGCGCCGCTGGGGCCGACCCTGAACGCCGCGCTCAAGGCCTTTCCCGGCATTTCGCTGGAGATTTCGCAGGCGCCGTCCGAATACCAGGCGCGCGAAATCGACGAGGGCAGCGCCGACATCGGCCTGGCGCGCCTGCCCATCCTGCGCAAGCATCCCAACCTGGAGAGCACGGTGCTGTATCGCGAGCGGTTGGTGGCGGCGGTGCCGGCCACGCACCGGCTGGCGCAGCGCGACGAGGTGGAGATCTCGGAGTTGCGCGAAGAGCAGTTTGTTTCGGTGCCGCACCGCGACCGCGGCGGGTTGAGTTACCTGGTGGCCGAGCGCTGCATCGCGCACGGCTTCTATCCGCGCGTGGCGCGCGCCACTTCGCGCAAGAACTCGCTCCTGAGCCTGGTCAACGCCGGCTTCGGCATCGCCGTGGTGCCGCAGAGCATGGCCAGCATTTCGCTGGCGGCGGGCGTGAGCTTTCCGGCGGTCAAGGACGCCGATTTCTATTCGGAGGTCGCGCTGCTGCGGCGGCGCGATGCGCCGGCCATGGTGATGCAGTTCGTGCAGGCCTTCATCGGGGGCTTGAGGGCGGAGGGCTTGCAGGCGCCGCACGGGAACTGATGCGGCCGGCGCGGCGAGTCGGGAAGCGGTTCAGGCGCCGGTCGCGACCGGGCGCCTGGGGTCCGAACTCCATTCGCTCCAGGAGCCCGGATACAGGCGGGCGCCGCCCAGTCCGGCCACTTCCAGCGCCAGCAGGTTGTGGCAGGCCGTCACGCCCGAGCCGCACTGCATCACCGCGGCATGCGGATCGCCGATCACCGACAGCCATTCCTCGCGCAACCGGGCGGCATCCTTGAAGCTGCCATCGGCCTGCAGGTTGTCCTTGAAGAAACGGTTCCGGGCGCCAGGGATGTGGCCGCCGACCGCATCCATGGTTTCGTTCTCGCCGCGGAAGCGGTCCGGCGCGCGCGCATCCACGACCTGCAGCGTTTGCGATTTCAGATTCTCCACCAGCGCATGCGCATCGACCGTCTTGACGATCGAGGTCAGGTCCTGGACGTTGCCATGCGCGGCCGGCGGCGGCACTTCCGCGGTCAACTGTTCGCCGATGGCCTGCCAGGCGGACAGGCCGCCATCCAGCACCGCCACGTCGCTGTGGCCGATCCAGCGCAGCATCCACCATAGGCGCGCGGCGTACATGCCGCCGTGGGCGTCGTAGGCCACCACCTGGGTATCGTTGTTGATGCCCAGCGTGCGCATCGCCTCGACGAACCGCTGGCGGTCGGGCAGCGGATGGCGGCCGTGGAAGCGGCCCTCGGCATCGGTCTTGGGGCCGGACAGGATGTCGTCCAGATGGGCGAAGCGCGCCTGGGCGATGTGGCCGGCGGCATAGGCGTCGCGCCCGGCGTTCGGGTTGGCCAGGTCGTGGCGGCAATCGACGATGACCAGGTTCAGGTATTGCGCACGCGACTTCAGTTCGGCGGCGCTGATCAGGGTGTTGTAGGTCATGCGGTCTCTCCTGGTTGTCGGATTCGGATAATCGGGGTTCACACTTCGGTCGCGATGGGGTCGACCTTGGGCACGTTCTTGGCGGTGGTCTGGCTGCTGCGCTGGTTGCGGTAAGTGGCGAAGATGCCGCTGGCCAGGATGATGGCCATGCCGCTCCAGCCGACCCAGCCCGGCGCGTCGTTCCAGATGACTACCCCGAACAGGCTGGAAAACACGATGCCCGTATATTGCAGGTTGGCCGTCAGGAGCGTGTTGCCCAGGCGATAGGCGCGCGTCATGGCGATTTGCGCCAGCGTCGCCGTCAGGCCGATGGCCAACACCAGCAGCGCGCCGGTGGCCGAATGCGTGTGCAGCAACGGGATCTTGCCGGTAAACAGGCTGCCCGCCAATCCGGCCACCAAGCCGGTCAACGAGAAGTAGAACACCACGCGGTATTCGGGTTCCCCCAGCAGGCCCAGCTTGCGCACCTGCAGGTAGACCAGCGCCGAGAGCACGCCCGATACCAGCGCCACCATGCCGCCCAGCAACTGGTTGGCGTCGAGCGATGGGCGCATCAGCAGCGCCACGCCAATGAAACTCATCAGCACGGTGCCGGCCAGGCCCCATTCGAATTTCTTGGCGCCTTTCCACCAGTTGGCGGCGAACAGCATGGCCGCGATCCAGATCGAGGACATGTAGTTGAGCGTGGTGGCGGTGGCGATCGGCAGCAGGCTGAACGAATAGAACCACATCCACAGCGAGACTACGCCGACGCCGCCGCGGATCAGGTGATCCCTGGGAAAGGGCGTGCGGAAGGTGCCGCCGCGCACGAACACGATGCCGCAGATCACGGCCACGCCCACCAGCCCGCGGCACAGGACGATCTCAGCGGTGGTGTAGTAGTCGCCAGCCAGCTTGACGCACACCCCCATGATGGAAAACAGGAAAGAAGCGACGAGCATCCAGAGCGATTGCATGGCGGTGATGGTTGGTTGTGGATGGGGCGGTTTTTACGTTATCGGTGCGCGGCGCGGGGCGGCCGGTTGAAGGACTGCCGTCCCGCGCCCGCAAAAACAAAATCGGCAGCGCCGGACGAGTCCGATGCTGCCGATCCGATACTGCAACTGCAATCGAGGTTGGCGTTTTGGCAACCATGGCGGGGCAGCTGCGACAGTAAGGTTCGGTCTTGCCTGATCCCTGCCGCTGCGCCTGCATGTGCCGCCTCCCCTGGAGAGCCCGCGTCATGCGCGGGCATGTCTGTCTATTTATCTATTCTTGCGCGCCTGCCGGCACCTCGAGCTGGGTGCGGTACCACTCGTGGAAGTGCTGCATGCCGTCTTCCATCGGCGACTGGTAGGGGCCGACTTCGCTGGTGCCGCGATCCAGCAGTATACGCCGGCCTGCATCCATGCGCAGGGCGATCTCGTCGTCCTCGATGCAGGTCTCCATGTAGGCGGCGCGTTCGGCCTCCACCATCTCGCGTTCGAACAGGGCGATCTCTTCCGGATAGTAGAACTCGACCACATTGGTGGTCTTCTGCGGGCCGTTGGGCCACAGCGTCGACACCACCAGCACATGCGGATACCACTCGACCATGATGTTGGGATAGAGCGTGAGCCAGATCGCGCCGTACTTGGGCGGCGTGCCATTGCCGAACTTGAGCAGCTTTTCCTGCCACTTGGCGTAGGTCGGCGAGCCGGATCTGGCCAGGCCGTGGTTCACCCCCACGGTCTGGACGCTGTAGTCGCGGCCGAATTCCCATGTCAGGTCGTCGCAGCTGACGAAGTTGCCCAGGCCCGGATGGAAGGGCTCGACGTGGTAATCCTCAAGGTAGACCTCGATGAAGGTCTTCCAGTTGTAATCGCACTGGTGGACTTCGGTGTGGTCGTACAGGTAGCCCGAGAAATCCAGGTCGCGGGCCACGCCAAGGTGCTTCAACTGCTGCGCCACATTGGCGCCGTTGGCCTCGAACAGCAGGCCGTTCCAGTTCTGCAGCGGCGTCTTGGACAGGTTCAGGCAGGGCGTTTCGCCAAAATGCGGAGCACCGATCAGCTCGCCCTTGAGGTCATAGGTCCAACGGTGCAGCGGGCACACGATATTGCGCGCATTGCCGCGGCCGTCCAGCATCTTGGCCTGGCGGTGGCGGCATACGTTGGATACCAGCTCGATGCCGTGCGCGTTGCGCACCAGCATGCGGCCTTCGTTTTCCCAAGGCAACGTGGCGTAGTCGCCGGTTTCCGGCACCATCAGCTCATGGCCGACGTAGCGTGGTCCTTGCTGGAATAAGGTGTGGAGTTCCCGCTGGTAAAGCGGCTCGTCGAAGTAGACGTTGACCGGAAGTTGCGCGTTTGAGCGCGCCAATTTGGCAAAAGTAGCAAGATCGGACATTTCCGCCCCCAAATTAATTTGCACCAACCTAAGGAAGAAAATCCGCAAAAACCTGTGTTCAAATAATATGAAGAGGAAATTTTGGACAGAACCGGGGATTATACCTCAAAACCCCCATAAGGTTCCCGGTTTTGAGGTCATTTAGACAGCATTTCGGCTGAGTTCGCGCTGTTGAACCTGCCGTGCCGCTGCAATTCCTATGTTGAATTGATTTTGGAACCGGCGGTTTGTTCTAAAATAGCAGGTTAGATTTTCAAATGGGTCGATATGCCAAGAACCTCAGCCACTGCCGCCGCCAATGCGCCCGCGTCCTTTGAGCAAGCCATGCAAGAGCTGGAGCAGCTCGTGGCGCAGATGGAAGCCGGTGAACTGCCGCTGGAAGCTTCGGTGGCCGCCTACAAGCGCGGCTCGGAGCTGGTGAAGTTCTGCGCGGCCCAACTGGACAAGGTCGACAGCCAGGTCAAGGTGCTCGAAGGCGAGATGCTCAAGCCCTTCAGCGCCGAGCCCAATACCGACGAGGAGGATTGATGACAGCGCGCCTGGGAGCCTTCTTGTCTTTCCTCGATTGGATGCAGCAAGTGCAGGCCGGCATGGAAACCGTGCTCGACCGCTTCCTGCCGCCGCTGTCGGTGGTGCCGGCGCGCCTGCATGAGGCCATGCGCTATACCGCGCTGGACGGCGGCAAGCGCGTGCGCCCGCTGCTGGTATACGCCGCCGGCGACGTGTTCGATACGCCGCTGCCGCTGCTGGAGCGCGCCGCCGCCGCGGTCGAGATGATCCACGTCTATTCGCTGGTGCATGACGACATGCCCTGCATGGACGACGACGCCCTGCGCCGCGGCAAGCCCACCGTCCACATCCAGTACGATGAGGCCACCGCGCTGCTGGTGGGCGATGCCTTGCAGGCGCAAGCCTTCGACACGCTGTCGGCGCCGCTGGAGGCCGAGCTGGGCGTCGCCGACGCCGGCATGCCGGCGCGCCAGCTGCGCATGTTGAACCTGCTGGCGCAGGCCGCCGGTTCGGTCGGCATGTGCGGCGGCCAGGCGATCGACCTGGCCAGCGTCGGCATGACGCTGTCGCTGTCCGAGCTGGAACAGATGCATCGCCTCAAGACCGGGGCCCTGCTGCGCGCGGCGGTGCTGCTGGGCGCGCTGGGCGGCAAGGCGCTGACGGCCGGGGAGAGCGCGGCGCTGGACGACTACGCGCGCGCCATCGGCCTGGCGTTCCAGGTGGTCGACGACATCCTCGACGCCACTGCCGACTCGGCCACGCTGGGCAAGACCGCCGGCAAGGACGCGGCCGACAACAAGCCGACCTATGTCTCGATCCTCGGCCTGGGCGAATCGCAGGCGCTGGCCGAAAAGCTGCGCGGCAACGCGCACCAGGCGCTGGCGCCGTTCGGCGACAAGGCGCGCCGCCTGCGCGAACTGGCCGACCTGATCGTGCAACGTAAGGCATGAGGCCGACCGCGCAGCCATCGCATTCGTGCATGGGCGCACGGTCTTCAGACCCAATCAAACGGTAACAACGGTAACAACGGTAACAACACAGTATGCTGCTCAATACCATCAACGACCCGGCCGACCTGCGCCGCCTGTCCCGCCCCCAACTCAAGCCGCTGGCCGAGGAGTTGCGCGGTTTCGTGCTGGACTCGGTGTCCAAGACCGGCGGCCACCTGTCGTCCAACCTCGGTACGGTGGAGCTGACCATCGCGCTGCATTACGTGTTCAACACGCCGCAAGACCGCATCGTGTGGGATGTCGGCCACCAGACCTATCCGCACAAGATCCTCACCGGCCGCCGCGACCGCATGTCAACGCTGCGCCAGCAGGACGGCATCTCCGGTTTCCCGCGCCGCGCGGAAAGCGACTACGACACCTTCGGCACCGCGCATTCGTCGACCTCGATCTCGGCGGCGCTGGGCATGGCCCTGGCCGCCAGGACGCAGGGTTCGGACCGTCATTCCATCGCCGTCATCGGCGACGGCGCGATGACCGCCGGCATGGCCTTCGAGGCGCTCAACAATGCCGGCGTCCATGACGACATCAACCTGCTGGTGATCCTCAACGACAACGACATGTCGATCTCGCCGCCGGTGGGCGCGCTCAACCGCTACCTGGCGCGCCTGATGTCGGGCAAGTTCTACGCCCGTGCGCGCGACATGGGCAAATCGGTGCTGCCGGCGCCGATGCTGGAACTGGCCAAGCGCCTGGAAGAGCATGCCAAGGGCATGATCGTGCCGGCCACCATGTTCGAGGAATTCGGCTTCAACTACATCGGCCCCATCGATGGCCACGACCTCGACTCGCTGATCCCCACGCTGCAGAACCTGAAGAACCTCAAGGGGCCGCAGTTCCTGCACGTGGTCACCAAGAAAGGCCAGGGTTACAAGCTGGCCGAGGCTGACCCGGTGCTGTACCACGGCCCCGGCAAGTTCAACCCCAGCGAAGGCATCAAGCCCAGCGCCGGCGGCAAGCTGACCTATACGCAAGTGTTCGGCGACTGGCTGTGCGACATGGCCGCGGCCGACGACAAGCTGGTCGGCATCACGCCGGCCATGCGCGAAGGCTCGGGCATGGTGGGCTTCGAAAAGAAATTCCCCGAACGCTACTACGACGTCGGCATCGCCGAGCAGCACGCGGTGACCTTCGCCGCCGGCATGGCCTGCGAGGGCATGAAGCCGGTGGTGGCGATCTATTCGACCTTCCTGCAGCGCGCCTACGACCAGTTGATCCATGACGTGGCGCTGCAGAACCTGGACGTGACCTTCGCGCTGGACCGCGCCGGCCTGGTCGGCGCCGACGGCGCCACGCACGCCGGCAACTACGACCTGGCCTTCCTGCGCTGTATCCCGAACATGGCGGTGCTGGCCGCGTCCGACGAGGACGAATGCCGCAAGATGCTGTCCACCGCCTACCAGCACAACGGCCCGGCCGCGGTGCGTTACCCGCGCGGCGCAGGCATTGGCGCCGCCGTGAAAAAGACATTGGATGTGCTGCCCTGGGGCAAGGGCGAAGTCCGCCGCGAGGGCAAGGGCATTGCCATCCTGGCTTTCGGCACCATGGTCGCGCCGGCCCTGGGCGCGGGCGACAAGCTCAACGCCACGGTCGCCAACATGCGCTTCATCAAGCCGCTGGACGTGGAGCTGGTCAAGCAACTGGCCGCCACCCACGAAGCGCTGGTGACGGTGGAAGAGGGCTGCATCATGGGCGGCGCCGGCGCCGCCGTGTCCGAAGCGCTGGCCGCCGCCGGCATCTCCAGGCCGGTGCTGCACCTGGGCTTGCCCGACCGCTTCATCGACCACGGCGATGCCGGCCAATTGCTGGCGCAATGCGGGTTGGATGCCTCCGGCATCGCCCAGTCCATCGTGCAGCGTTTCGGCAAGGACCAGCCGAGGCTGGTGGTCAGCAACGGCTGATTGAGATCTATCCGTTGCAAACAAAACGCCCCGCGAATGCGGGGCGTTTTGTTTGGCGCATACCGATCGGCGATCAGCGCGCCCGATCCTTTTCCCACAACACATCCTGTCCGCCCGCGGCGCGGTTCAACACCCGCGCCAGCACAAAGCACAGGTCGGACAGGCGGTTCAGGTATTGCCGCGCCGGAGCGTTGACGGTGCCGGCTTCGGCCTTCTCCAGCAGCACCACGCTGCGCTCGGCGCGGCGGCAGACGGTGCGGCAGACGTGCGCCAATGCCGCGCCGCGCGAGCCGCCGGGCAGGATGAATTCCTTGAGCGGCGGCAAGGCGCCGTTGTACTGTTCCAGCAGCGCATCCAGTCGCGCCAGATGGGCGTCGGCCAGTACCGTATAACCCGGGATGCACAGTTCGCCGCCGAGGTCGAACAGGTCGTGCTGGATCGAAAGCAGTGCCTGGCGCACATCGTCCGGCAAGTCCTCGCACAGCAGCAGTCCCAACTGCGAATTGAGTTCGTCCACATCGCCCAGCGCCTGGATGCGCAGGCTGTCCTTGCCGACGCGGCTGCCGTCGCCCAGGCCGGTGCTGCCGTCATCGCCGGTGCGGGTGGCGATCTTTGAGAGGCGGTTGCCCATGTGATTTCTCCCTGTGTGAAGTTGCGCGAGCTTAAGCTGCGCGCAGCGCTTGTGCAAGGCCGGCACGGCATCTTGCCTGGCCTGGCCGGCAAGCAAAAAAAGATAAAGAATTCACTTGATTTGGCGGGCGAGCCGAAAAGGCATCGGAGATTTGCCGAATCACTTTGCCGCAAGAGAGTAAAATTCATCAGTTGAATCAGTGGTAAGGCCAATTCGCCGGCAGGGGATGCCGGTCATGGCGCCGTAGTTGCAAATCTAATAAAAGGGACGACAGAGACACCCGAGAGAGACCCATGAATCACATCGTTGACGCCCAGAAACTCAAGAAACCGGTTCCCCAGGCTTTGCTGGATGAACTGCAGACCCTCTTCGGCAGCCGCCTGTCGACCTCCATGGCCATGCGCGAACACCATGGCCGCGATGAATCCTCGTACGACCCGATGCTGCCCGACGCGGTGGTGTTCGCGCACACAACCGAGGAAGTCGCCGCCTTCGTCAAGCTGTGCAGCCGCTACGAAACCCCGATCATTCCCTATGGCGCCGGCACCTCGCTGGAAGGCCACATCCTGGCGCTGCAAGGCGGCATCACCATCGACCTGTCGCAGATGAACCGCGTGCTGGCGATCAATCCGGAAGACCTGACCGCCACCGTGCAGGCCGGCGTGACCCGCAAGCAACTGAACCAGGAAATCAAGGACACCGGCCTGTTCTTCCCGATCGACCCGGGCGCCGACGCCTCGCTGGGCGGCATGGCCTCGACCCGCGCCTCCGGCACCAATGCCGTGCGCTACGGCACGATGAAGGAAAACACGCTGACCCTGACGGTGGTCACCGCCGACGGCAACATCATCAAGACCGGCACTCGCGCCAAGAAGTCCTCGGCCGGCTACGACCTGACCCGCATGTATGTGGGCAGCGAAGGCACGCTGGGCATCATCACCGAAGTCACGGTGCGCCTGTACCCGCAGCCGGAAGCGATTTCGGCCGCGATCTGCTCCTTCCCCAGCGTGGCCGACGCCGTCAACACCGTGATCCAGACCATCCAGGTCGGCGTGCCGCTGGCGCGCGTGGAGCTGCTCGACGAGAACGGCGTCAAGGCCATCAACGCCCATGACAAACTGAGCCTGCCGGTCAATCCGCTGCTGCTGTTCGAATTCCATGGCAGCGAAAACGGCGTCAAGGAACAGGCCGAGGTGGTGCAGGACATCGCCAACGACAACAACGCCACCGGCTTCGAATGGGCCACCCGTCCCGAGGACCGCACCCGCCTGTGGACTGCGCGCCATAACGCCTACTTTGCGCTGCTGCAGCTGCGCCCGGGCGCGCGCGCCATCTCCACCGACTGCTGCGTGCCGATCTCGCGCCTGGCCGAATGCGTGCTGGAAACCAAGGCCGACTGCGAGGCGCAAGGCCTGATCCACGCCATCATCGGCCACGTCGGCGACGGCAATTTCCACGTACAGATGATGGTCGACCCCAACGACCCGGCCGATGTCGCCCGTGCCGAAGGCGTCAACGAACGCATGGTGGCGCGCGCCATTGCCATGGACGGCACCTGCACCGGCGAGCACGGCGTGGGTTTGCACAAGATGGACTTCCTGGTGCAAGAGCATGGCAACGGCGCCATTGACGTGATGCGCGCGATCAAGCATGCGCTGGATCCCAAGAACATCATGAACCCCGGCAAGATCCTGCGCTGGGAGCAGTAAGCGGCGCGATGCCGGCGGCCTGCCGCCGGTATCTGTCAGGTTTGTCTTCACCCGTCGGCAGCAGTCCGTTTTTCCGCATCACCAGTACGAAAGATTCCATGGCCACCCGCCTTCCACCCGTCCACGCCCTGTCCGCATTCGAAGCGGCAGCCCGGCATAACTCCTTCGCCATCGCCGCGGAAGAGCTCTGCATCACTCCCTCGGCGCTGTCGCACCGCATCCGCCTGCTGGAAGAGTTTGTCGGCGAACGCCTGTTCTACCGCGACGGCCGCTCCATCGGCCTGTCCGAGTTCGGCCGCCGTTACCTGGACGTGGTGCGTTCGGCGCTGCGCACGCTGACCGACTTCCCGATGCCGCACCGCAACGCCGCGGTGCAGCCCAAGATCAAGGTGATGCTGCCGCCGACTTTCGCGCGCCACCTGCTGATGCCGCGCATCGTCGACTTCACCCAGCGCCATCCGGAGATCGTGGTCGAGCTTTACCTGTCGGTGCCGCTGTACGACCTGTCGCTGTCGGAAAGCGACGTCGAGATCCGTTTCGGTGCCGGCAACTATCCCAACATCGTCACCGAAAAGCTGTTCGAAGAGCCGGCCTTCGCGGTCGCCAGCCCGAACTACCTCAAGACCCTGCCGCCGATGAAGACGCCGGCCGACCTGCAGCACGCCAACCTGCTGCGCTCGGCGCTGGAGCCCTGGCAGCCGTGGTTCGAAGCGGCCGGCCTGAAGGACTGGACCGAGCCGTCTGCCGGCCTGCGCGTGGACGACCTGGGCCTGTTGCTGGAAGCGGTGCGCCACGGCTACGGCATCGGCCTGACCCGCCAGCACTTCGCCGAAGAACTGCTGGCGCGCGGCGAGATCGTCGAACTGTTCGACGTGCGCCTGCGCACGCCGCCGCATGCCTACTACGTGGTCTACGAGCGCTCGGTGCGCGAACGGCCCGAGGTCGACGCCTTCATCAACTGGATGCAGAACGCGTTCAAGAATATCTGACGCGCGGTTCCTCCTTTTTCCGCTGCGCCATTGCTGCCATCGTCCCGGCAGCATGGCTGCCTGCTGGCGCGGGTTGTCCCGCTGAAAATAATTCATTCCCGCCAAAAATTCTTTTCAGTGCGCGCCCCAGCAACAATCCGGCTGGGCGCCAGTGAAATTCGTTACACTTGGAACCTTGATAAAGGCCCGCGCCGCCGGCTGGAAAACGGCATCGGCGCGGCCAAGAACAAGCGAGACAGCAGGCGTGGTGCAGCCGGCAGGCGGACCGCCGTCGCACTCCGGCAGCCTCCGGGCCGTCGCCGTTGGACGATCTCAACGATGCCAACGATGTCCTGCGGTCCCCCTAGCCCAACGCCGAGGTCCAGCATGAATGCTCCCGCCCATCCATCCTTCGCGCCCGCCCGCCAGCGCGAAGTCGTCGACGCCCTGCGCCGCGCCGTGCCCGCGCATTGCGTGCTGGCCGACGAGGAAGACACCCGCCCCTACGAATGCGACGGCCTGGCCGCCTACCGGCAATTGCCGATGGTGGTCGTGCTGCCCGAGAACGAGGCGCAGGTGGTGGCCGTCATGCGGGTCTGCCATGACCTGCGGGTGCAGATCGTGCCGCGCGGCGCCGGCACCGGCCTGTCCGGCGGCGCCATGCCGATCGCCGACGGCGTGGTGCTGTCGACCGCCAAGTTGAACAAGATCCTGAAGATGGACAAGTATTCGCGCACCGCCGTGGTCCAGCCCGGCGTGCGCAACCTGGCCATTTCCGAAGCGGCCGCGCCGCACGGGCTGTACTACGCGCCCGACCCATCCTCGCAGATCGCCTGCACCATCGGCGGCAACGTTGCCGAGAACTCCGGCGGCGTGCACTGCCTGAAGTACGGACTGACCGTGCACAACGTGCTGCGCGTGCGCATGGTGACCATCGAGGGCGACGTGGTTGAATTGGGCGGTGGAGCGCTGGATGCGCCGGGCCTGGACCTGCTGGCGGTGTTCATCGGTTCCGAGGGCATGCTGGGCGTGGTCACCGAAGTGACCGTCAAGCTGGTGCCCAAGCCGCAGGCCGCGCGCGTGATCATGGCGTCCTTCGACGATGTGGTGAAGGGCGGCAATGCGGTGGCCAACGTGATTGCCGCCGGCATCATCCCGGCCGGCCTGGAGATGATGGACAAGACCAGCTCGCGCATGGTCGAGCCCTTCGTCAAGGCCGGCTACGACGTCGATGCCGAAGCCATCCTGCTGTGCGAGTCCGACGGCACGATGGAAGAAGTGGAAGAAGAGATCGGCCGCATGACCGAGGTACTCAACGCCAGCGGGGCGACTGCCATCGCCTGTTCGCAGTCGGAGGCCGAGCGCCTGCGCTTCTGGTCCGGCCGCAAGAATGCCTTCCCCGCCGCCGGCCGCATCTCGCCCGACTACTACTGCATGGACGGCACCATCCCGCGCAAGAAGCTGGCACAGGTGCTGCTGGGCATCGCCGAGATGGAAAAGAAATACGGCCTGCGCTGCGCCAACGTGTTCCACGCCGGCGACGGCAACCTGCATCCGCTGATCCTGTTCGATGCCAACATCGCCGACGAATTCCACCGCGCCGAACTGTTCGGCGCCGAGATCCTGGAGCTGTGCGTGGAAGTGGGCGGCACCATCACCGGCGAGCATGGCGTGGGCATCGAAAAGATCAACTCCATGTGCGTGCAGTTCGCGCCGGCCGAGCGCGAGGCCTTCTTCAAGGTCAAGCGCGCCTTCGATACCGCCTTCCTGCTCAACCCCGACAAGGCCATCCCGACCCTGCACCGCTGCGCCGAGTACGGCAAGATGCACGTGCAGCGCGGTCAGCTGAGCCACCCCGATTTGCCGAGATTCTGAGATGAGCGAGCAACAACATATGAATGCGGTGCTGGACACTTTCCGCCAGCGCATCGCGCAGGGCCAGCCGCTGCAGATCCGCGGCGGCGGCACCAAGGACTGGTACGGCCAGGCGCCGCAAGGCGAGGTGCTCGATACGCGCGCCTACAGCGGCATCATCGACTACGAGCCGACCGAACTGGTGATCACCGCGCGTTGCGGCACGCCGCTGGCCGAGATCGACGCCGCGCTGGCGCAGAACAACCAGATGCTGGCCTTCGAGCCGCCGCGCTTCGGCGGCGCGGCCACCGTGGGCGGCATGGTGGCCGCCGGCCTGTCCGGCCCGGCGCGCGGTTCGGCCGGCGCCGTGCGCGACTTCGTGCTGGGCGCGGTGCTGATGGATGCGCAGGGCGAGCAGCTGCACTTCGGCGGCCAGGTGATGAAGAACGTCGCCGGTTATGACGTCTCGCGCCTGCTGGCCGGTTCGCTCGGCATCCTGGGCCTGATCCTGCAGGTCTCGCTCAAGGTGTTGCCCAAGCCTTTCGCCAGCAGCACGCGCGTGTTCGAGATCAACCAGGAGGGCGCGCTGCGCCTGCTGAACCAGTGGGGCGGCCAATCGCTGCCGCTGGCCGCCAGCGCCTGGAGCAACAACGTGCTGACCATTCGCCTGGCCGGCGCGCAGGCCGCGGTCGATGCGGCCGTCAAGAAACTGGGAGGCAGCGAGCTCTCCAACGGCGACGACTTTTGGCGCGACCTGCGCGAGCAGACGCATGCCTACTTCGCTGACCCGGATGCGCCGCTGTGGCGCCTGTCGCTGCCCTCGGTGGCGCCGCCGGTCGATCTTCCCGGCGCGCAACTGGTGGAGTGGGGCGGCGCCCAGCGCTGGCTGCGTCCGCAAGGCCCGCTTGACGCGGTGGCCATCCGCGCCGCGGCGTTGGCCGCGGGCGGCAGCGCCAGCCTGCATCGCGGCGGCGACAAGGCGATCGGCGTGTTCCATCCGCTGCAGCCTGCGGTGGAAAAGATCCACCGCAATCTCAAGACCCAGTTCGATCCGGCCGGCATCTTCAATCCCGGTCGCATGTACGCCGGCCTGTAAGCCGAAAGCCAACAGACAATCATGCAAACCAACTTAGCCGATTTCATCCGCCACACTCCCGAAGGCCAGGAAGCCGACAGCATCCTGCGCAGCTGCGTGCATTGCGGCTTCTGTACCGCCACCTGCCCGACCTACCAGTTGCTGGGCGACGAGCTGGACGGCCCGCGCGGGCGCATCTACCTGATCAAGCAGGTGCTCGAAGGCAAGCCGGCCACGGCGGCCACGCAATCGCACCTGGACCGCTGCCTGACCTGCCGCAACTGCGAATCTACCTGCCCGTCCGGCGTGCAGTACGGCCGCCTGGTCGATATCGGCCGCAAGGTGGTGGAGCAGCAGGTGCCGCGTCCGTTGTCGCAGCGCGTGATGCGCACCGCCCTGAAGGAGCTGGTGCCGCGCAAATGGATCTTCCGTTCCGCGATGAAAGCCGGGCAAATGGTGCGCCCGCTGTTGCCCAAGGCCTTGCAGGACAAGGTGCCGGCGCCGCAGGATGCCGGCGTGTGGCCCGCGCGTTCGCATGCGCGCCAGATGCTGCTGCTGGACGGTTGCGTGCAGCCGTCGATGTCGCCCAACATCAACAGCGCCACCGCGCGCGTACTCGATGCGCTCGGCGTGCAATTGTTCGTGCCGCCCAAGACCGGCTGCTGCGGCGCCATCCGTTTCCACATGAACGACCAGGACGGCGGCCTGGACGACATGCGCCGCAACATCGACGCCTGGTGGCCGTATGTGGAAGGAAAGGACGGCATCAAGGCCGAGGCCATCGTGATGAACGCCTCCGGCTGCGGCGTCACCGTCAAGGAATACGGCCACCTGCTGCAGCATGACCATGCCTATGCCGAAAAGGCGCGCCGCATCTCGCACATGACGCGCGACATCAGCGAAATCCTGCCCGACTTCGAAGCGCAGCTGCAGGAGAAGCTCAAGGATTACGCCGGCCGCCGCGTGGCCTACCATCCGCCTTGCACGCTGCAGCACGGCCAGAAGATCCGCGGCAAGGTCGAATCGATCCTGCGCGCGGCCGGCGTGGACGTGCAGCTGTGCGCCGACAGCCATTTATGCTGCGGTTCGGCCGGCACCTATTCGCTGCTGCAACCGGAGCTGTCGTACCAGCTGCGCGACAACAAGCTCAAGAACCTGGCCGCCACCGATCCGGACATGATCGTCACCGGCAACATCGGTTGCGTCACGCACTTGCAGTCCGGCACGCAAACACCGGTGAAGCACTGGATCGAGCTGCTCGACGCCGCCTTGCGGGAGCGCGCCTGAGCGGGCGATTCCGGCTTCACTTTCCCCAAGCCCCGCGATGCGGGGCTTTTTTATGGTCAAAATGCTCACACTCTGCGCATTTTGGCGGCATTCGGGCTATCCCGGCTTGACGGACGGCCCCATAAATCAATAAGCTTCGTGCTTTTTATCGCTCGCCGGGAAAAAGCCTTGGGTATTTCTCATCGGAAACCGACGCGATCCACGACAATCCGATGCGCATCCGCCTGACAGCGGGCGGCGCAACGACCAGCAGCAGCAAGCAACAAAAGCCCCCGTCGCTGACGGCGCCAGACTGTTTGGCCCGCCTGCGCGTTGGGGCTGGAGACCATCTTGAAAAAACGCATCCCACCCGCCGTCTACATCTTCGTCGCCATGCTCCTTGGCATCCTGGTCGGCTACCTGATCTTCACCCATTACGGCAAGGCCGAAGCCAAGGAATTGGCCGGCTACATCTCGATCGCCTCCGACATGTTCCTGCGCCTGATCAAGATGGTGATCGCGCCGCTGGTGTTTTCCACGCTGGTGGTCGGCATCGCCCACATGGGCGATGCCAAGTCGGTGGGCCGCATCTTCGGCAAATCGCTGGCCTGGTTCATGCTGGCCTCGCTGGTGTCGCTGGCGCTGGGCATGATCATGGCCAACCTGCTGCAGCCGGGCGCCGGCGTATCGTTGCCGCCGCCCGACGCGGCCGGCGCCGGCCTGGCGACCGGGCAGTTCACCGTCAAGGAATTCTTCAACCACCTGGTGCCCAAGTCGGTGGCCGAAGCCATGGCGCAAAACGAGATCCTGCAGATCGTGGTGTTCTCGATGTTCTTCGGCGTGGCGCTGGCGGCGCTGGGCGAGCGCGGCAAGAACCTGCTGGCGGTGGTGGACGACCTGTCGCACGCCATGCTCAAGATCACCGGCTATGTGATGAAAATGGCGCCGGTCGCGGTGTTCGCGGCCATGGCCGCCACTGTCGCGGTCAACGGCCTGGACATCCTGGTCAGTTTCGCGGTCTTCATGCGCGACTTCTATTTCTCGCTGGTGCTGCTGTGGGCATTGCTGATCGCCGCCGGCTTCGTGTTCCTGAAAAAACGCATCTTCCACCTGCTGGCGCTGATCAAGGAAGCCTTCCTGCTGGCCTTCGCCACGGCCAGTTCGGAAGCGGCCTATCCCAAGCTGCTGGACGCGCTGGACCGCTTCGGCGTCAAGCGCAAGATTTCCAGTTTCGTGATGCCGATGGGCTACTCGTTCAACCTCGACGGCTCGATGATCTACTGCACCTTCGCCACGCTGTTCATCGCCCAGGCCTACGGCATCCACATGCCGCTGTCGACCCAGATCACCATGATGCTGGTGCTGATGCTGACCTCCAAGGGCATCGCCGGCGTGCCGCGCGCCTCGCTGGTGGTGATCGCCGCCACGCTGCACCAGTTCAACATCCCGGAAGCGGGCCTGCTGGTGATCC
Source organism: Herbaspirillum sp. SJZ099 (assembly GCF_007828355.1). Taxonomy (NCBI): domain Bacteria; kingdom Pseudomonadati; phylum Pseudomonadota; class Betaproteobacteria; order Burkholderiales; family Oxalobacteraceae; genus Herbaspirillum; species Herbaspirillum sp. SJZ099. The sequence continues at coordinate 72,009 of NZ_VIUO01000012.1, forward strand.
TGGGGATCGACACCTTCCTCGACATGGGGCGTTCGGCCACCAACGCGGTGGGCAACTCGATCGCATCGGCAGTGGTCGCCAAGTGGGAAGGCGGCTTGCTGAGCGAAGAAGAAGCGCGCGCCGCCGAGCAGGATATCGAGCGGGAAGCCGAACTCAAGCTGCACGGTTGAACCGCTTGCCGCCATCTGCGCGGCAGGCAAGCAAAAAAGGAGCACGCCGGATAAAACCGGCCTGCTCCTTTTTTTTGAAACAGGTTCTTTGGAAAAGGGAGGGCGTTCAGGCCGGCACGGCTTCGCGCACCTTGGCCGGAATCCATTCCTGCAGCGTGATCTCGATGGTGATGAACGAGAGGTTGGCGCCGCGCAGGAAACGGCCGGCGAAGATCTTGCCGTCGGTGTCGGCCACCACGCCTTGCAGCGGATTGGGGTTGGACTTGCCGTCCGAGAAACCGATCTCGCCGAAGACGTTGAGGATCTCGACGCCGGGGCCGTTGATTTCCATCACGCGCAGGCCGCCGGCGGTGGCGTATTGCAATTGGGCATCAACCAGGCTGCCGATGGCGCCGCGCACGATGGCGGTTTTCATGCCGTGCTGGCGGCACAGCGCTTCCACGCTCTCAGTCAGGTCCTGGTTGGGTTTGAGGCGGGCCATCACCAGCTTGCCCAAGGTTCCTTCTTCTACCTGGATGTTGTCGTCTGTCTCTGTTGTCGTTGTGTTTAGGTTCGTCATCATGATTCCATGGGTGTCGGATGCAATAGACTGAAGTGCGTCTCTTCATCGCTGTTGACGACAAAGGCGCCTTGGGAAAACAAGCACATGCGGATGATGAGCGGATCGTCGCCCACTTCCACAGTATCAAGCAAAAGATGGCCGCCATGAATGACGCCATCGCCATCGATGAAGCCCGAATGGCAGTGCAATAATACCTTTCCTTCCTGGTTCTGGCCCACCGTGATGGCGCCGGTCACAAAGGTGATCGCGCCTTCCAGTACATGCGGCGGGCCGTAGTCATACGGGCGGTTCTGGTCCCGGGTGTTCTCGATGCGGTGGTAGTGCAGGCTGCGCGCGGTGCCGCCGCACATGCGGCCGACGCCGCCGCGCTGGCCGTAGCGCGCCAATACCTTGCGCAACGCCTCTCCGACCCTGGTGCCGGGCGCCAGCGTGATGCGCAGTTCCTCGGCCGGGTTGGCCTCCAGGTCCAGCGTGCGCGGATAGCTCTGCTGGCCTGCGTGCAGGAACTTGCGGACCTCGACAAATCCCGGATGGCCGTCAGCGGGTTTGTTGGAGAGTTTCATAAGCGATAGTCACCTTTCTCCTCAAGCAATGCCTTGATCTGTTTCTTGACGATCTTTCCATAGCCCGACTTCGGCATGGTCTCCCAGAACACGAAGCGCCGCGGCCACTTGTACTTGCCGATGCGCTCTTCCAGATGCGCCAGCAGCGCCTCTGGCCCCACTTGCTGCCCGGCCTTGGGCACGATCACGGCCAGGCCGCTCTCGCCCCACTTGGGATCGGGCACGCCCAGCACCGCCACCTCGGACACCGCCGGATGGGTCAGCAGCGCCTCCTCGATCTCGCGCGGATAGACGTTGGAGCCGCCCGAGATGTACATGTCGGACGAACGGCCGGTGATGTAGAGGAAGCCGTCCTGGTCCACATGGCCGAGGTCGCCGGTGTGGAACCAGTCGTGCTTGAAGGCCTTGGCGTTGGCGTCCGGATTGTTGTGGTAGCCCATGAACACGGCCGGGCCGCGCACGCAGATCTCGCCGGTCTCGAAAGGCTTGAGCTTGTTGCCGTCGTCGTCCAGGATGGCGATTTCCATGCCGGTGCGCGGCATGCCGCAGGTGCCTACGCGCGCCTGCGGATGGGCATCGTCCTCGTGGTGCATGTAGGGCGGCAGGAAGGTGATGTTGCCGGTCACTTCGCCCAGGCCGTAGTACTGCACCAGCACCTTGCCCAGTTTCTTGAGCGCATACACCTGGTCGGCGCGGTACATCGGCGCGCCGGCGTAGATCACGTGCCTGAGCGAGGAGTGGTCGTAGCGGTCGACCGATTCGTCTTCCACCAGGATCTTGACGATGGTGGGCACGGTGAACAGATTGTCCACCTTGTATTTCTCGACCAGTTGCCAGGCTTCCTCGACCACCAGCCGTTCCGACGACAGCAGGATGCTGGCCGCGCCGCGCGCGGTATTGATCACGGCATGGATGCCGGCGCCGTGCGACAGGGGCGCGACCACCAGCGAGCGCGATTCATGGTTCAGGCCCGGCATCAGGTCGGCCAGGTGGTTGGTGACCACGAAGGCCATCTGCCCGTGCGCCAGCATACCGGCCTTGGGGTGGCCGGTGGTGCCGGAGGTGTAGAAGAACCACAGTGGATCTTCGTAATCGACCTCGACTTCATCGAAGGCCTGTCGGCCGGCGTCGGCCACCAGCGTCTCGAAATCCAGCTCGCCCGGGCGCGGGTCGGCCAGCGCGATCACGTGTTCCAGCACCGGCGAGGCCGCCTTGACCGCATCCACGTAGTTGGCGAAGCCCTGGTCGTAGAGCATCACCGAGGCGCCGCTGGACTGGCCGAGATAGGCCGCTTCGGAAGGCGTGATGCGAAAGTTGGTCGGCACCCAGACCACGCCCAGCTTGAAAGCGGCCCAGGCGCTTTCGAAGATCTGCTGGTTGTTGCGCGAATGGACCAGCATCTTGTCGCCCTTCTTCACGCCGCGCTTGGCCAGCGCATGCGCCAGGGCATCGACGCGGTCGTTGATCTGCTTCCAGGTGATGATTCTGTCTTCGCCATTGACGCCGCCGCGGCTCAGGATCAGGCCCGGTTGGTCGGGGAAGCGGCGCGCCACGTCCGATAGCAGGCGGCCCAGGTTCATGACTTTCTTTAACATCGTCTCACTCGTTCTAATTGAAATTGGCGTTGCTTTTTTAGTTCGTTGCTGCGCTCATGCGGATGCTGCCTGCCGCCCGCGGATGCCAGCGGGCGGCAGGGAAGTACATAACACGTTCCAGGGAAACCGATCAGTGGACGCGTTCCAGGATGCTGACGTAGTTGGCCACCGCCGCGCCGCCCATGTTGAACACGCCGGCGTATCTGGCGTTGGCGATCTGCATGTCGCCGGCGCCGTGCGAGGCCTGCATGGCCGCCATCACGTGCATCGACACGCCGGTGGCGCCGACCGGGTGGCCCTTGGATTTCAGGCCGCCGGAAGGGTTGACCGGCAGCTTGCCGTCTTTGGCGGTGACGCCGTCGAGGATCACGCGCGCGCCCTGGCCGTGCGGCGCCAGGCCCATCGCTTCGTATTCCAGCAGTTCGGCCACGGTGAAGCAGTCATGCGTTTCCACCAGCGACAGGTCGCCCAGCGACAGGCGCGCATTGCCCAGCGCCTGCTTCCAGGCCAGCTCGGCCGCTTCGAAGCGGGTGGGGTCGCGGCGCGACAGCGGCAGGTAATCGTTGACGTGCACCGCGGCGCGGAACTGCACCGCGCGCGGCATCGACTTGGCGACATCGGCGGCGCTGATCACCATGGCGGCGGCGCCGTCGGAGATGAGCGAGCAGTCGGTGCGCTTCAACGGGCCGGCGACGAACGGGTTCTTCTCCGACACGTTGCGGCAGAAGTCGAAACCGAAGTCCTTGCGCATGTGGGCGTAAGGGTTGGACATGCCGTTCTTGTGGTTCTTGGCGGCGATCGCGGCCAGCGCGTCGGACTGGTCGCCGAAGCGGTCGAAGTAGCTCTGCGCGATCTTGCCGAACACGCCCGCGAAACCGCCGGGGATGCCTGCCTCTTCCTTGGCGTAGCAAGCCTTGAGCAGCACCTCGCCCACCTGCGGCGTGGCCAGTTCGGTCATCTTCTCGAAGCCGATCACCAGCACGTGCTTGGATTCGCCGGCCTTGATCGATTGCAGGCCCGAGTGGATCGCCGCCGAGCCGGTGGCGCAGGCGTTCTCCAGCCGCACGGCCGGCTTGAAGCGCAGTTGCGGCAGGCTGTTGAAGACCAGCGAAGCGGGGAAGTCCTGGTACAGGAAGCCGGCATTGAAGGTGCCGACGTGGATGGAATCGATATCTTCCGGCTGCAGGCCGGCATGCTCGATGGCGGCCTTGGCGACCTGGCCGATCAGCACTTCGGGATCGATGCCGTCGAGCTTGCCGAATTGGGAGTGGTGCCAGCCGGTAATGCAGGGTGCGGATGCAGAAGAAGTCATTTTCATTTGTCCTTGTAAGACGTGGTCGGTACGGTTGATGTGGACGCAATATGCAAAATCGGTGCCACGCATCCGAACTGTCTTCAGAGGCCTTGTGGGCTTCGTCGCGGATGGGCGGGGTGGCCTGCGCCGGGGCCGGTGGAACCAAGATAGCACGACTGCGCAGCGGGTGAATTTGCTGCGATGCGCAAGACCAATGTAGTGGAAATTGGATGGAACAACTGTCCGCGCTGCGACAGTTGTCAGCTGAAAATGCGACAGGTGTCGCATCAATTTCCATCAAATAAATTGCTGCCGGGGGCCTGTCCGCCCTTGTCCTTTGGCGCCGTTATCGCAGAGAATACAGGCGCAATGCCGATGACAGGGAAGGGACGCACGCGCCGCCAGGGGAGGATTGGCGGCTTGGCATCCAAATTGCTCTGTTGACGCTAAGCAGTGCCGACAACAAGGGAACCGTTTGCATTCCGGCATCCGGGTTTCCGGTTCATATAAAACTACAAACAGGAGATAAACAGATGGGAAATCCCACTGGCAAGATCACGCGCCGTTCTTTTCTGAAGACCGCCTCGGTTGCCTCGGCTGCCGCCGCGACCGGCCTGTACGGTACGTCCGCGCATGCCGCCGAGTTCACCTTCAAGTACGCCAACAACCTCCCGGTGTCGCACCCGATGAACACGCGCGCCAAGGAAATGGCCGCCAAGATCGCGGAGCAATCCAAGGGCCGCATCGATTTGCAGATCTATCCCAACAACCAGTTGGGTACCGACACCGACATGCTGTCGCAGGTGCGCGCCGGCGCGATCGATTTCTTCACGCTGTCGCCGCTGATCCTGGGCACCCTGGTGCCGGCCGCGCAGATTTCCGGCATCGGCTTCGCCTTCAAGGACTACAACCAGGTGTGGGCCGCCATGGACGGCGAACTGGGCGCGCACGTGCGCAAGCAGATCGAAGCCAAGTCGACCCTGTTCGCCTTTGAAAAAATCTGGGACAACGGTTACCGCCAGATCACCAACAGCACCCGCCCGATCAAGAGCGCCGACGACCTCAAGGGCATGAAGCTGCGCGTGCCGCCGAGCCCGCTGTGGACCTCGATGTTCCGCGCCGTGGAATCCGCGCCGACTTCCATCAACTTCGCCGAAGTGTATTCGGCGCTGCAGACCAAGATCGTCGAAGGCCAGGAAAACCCGCTGGCGATCATCTCCACCGCCAAGCTGTACGAAGTGCAGAAGTACTGTTCCATCACCAACCACATGTGGGACGGTTTCTGGTTCCTGGGCAACAAGAAGTCCTTCGAGCGCCTGCCCAAGGACCTGCAGGAAATCATGGCCCGCAACATCAACGAAGCCGGCATGAACCAGCGCGCCGACGTCAAGAAGCTCAACGACTCGCTGGTCGGCGAGATGAAGGGCAAGGGCCTGGCCTTCAACGATACCGACAACGACTCGTTCCGCGCCAAGCTGCGCAGCGCTGGCTTCTACGCCGAATGGCACAAGAAGTTCGGCGATGAGCCCTGGGCATTGCTGGAAAAGTACACCGGCAAGCTGGCCTGAACTGAATCCGCTGGATCTGCTGGAGGTTGATGATGGAAGCTGCAATGACTTACCGCGAGCCGGTAAATATGAACCCGGCCGCGCGCGCCCTGGTGGCGCTCAACCGCATGGTGATGCATGTGGTGGGCGCCGCCGCGGCGGCGCTGGTGGTGGCCGAGACGGTGGTGCTGTTGACCGGCGTCATCTATCGCTATGCGCTGCACGATCCGCTGGTATGGTCGGATGAACTGGCCTCGATCCTGTTCATCTGGCTGTCGATGCTGGGCGCCGTCCTGGCGCTGAACCGGGGCGAGCACATGCGGCTGACCGCCGTCATCAACAAGTGTTCGGAAAAGGGCCGCGTCTGGCTGGAGACGGTCGCGGCCCTGGTGGTCTGCATCTTCGTGCTGATGGTGATCCACCCGGCGGTGGATCACGCGGTCGAACAGATGGCGATCACCACGCCGGCGCTGGAAATTCCCGATGGCCTGCGCGCCGCGGCCTTGCCGGTGGGGGCGATCCTGATGCTGCTGGCGGCGATCTCGCGCATGGCGGCGATGACCACCTTCCGGCTGTTGCTGTCCGCGCTGGCGGTGGTGGCGGTGATCGCCGTCGCATTGTTCCTGGCCAAGCCGCTCCTGCTGGGCATGGGCAACTACAACCTGATCGTCTTCTTCGTGCTGCTGATCGGCGTCTGCGTCATCGGCGGCATTCCCATCGCCTTCGCCTTCGGCACCGCTACCATGGCTTACCTGGCGCTGGCCACCACCGCGCCGCTGATGATCGTGGTCAGCCGCATGGATGAGGGCATGTCCAGCCTGATCCTGCTGTCGGTGCCGCTGTTCGTGCTGCTCGGCTCGCTCCTGGAAATGTCGGGGCTGGCCAAGACGCTCATCGATTTCATGGCTTCGCTGCTGGGCCACGTGCGCGGCGGCTTGCAATACGTGCTGCTGGGAGCGATGTTCCTGGTCTCGGGCATCTCCGGCTCGAAGGCGGCCGATATGGCGGCCATTGCGCCGGCATTGTTCCCCGAGATGAAAAAGCGCGGCTCCAAGCCGGAAGAGCTGGTGGCCTTGCTGTCGTCGTCCGGCGCGATGACCGAGACCATTCCTCCCAGCCTGGTGCTCATTACGATCGGCGCGGTCTGCAGCGTGTCGATCACGGCGCTGTTCATCGGCGGCCTGATGCCGGCGGCCATCGCCACCATCGCCATTGCCGTGGTGTGCTGGATGCGCGCGCGCCGCGAACCGATGCCGGACGTCAAGCGCGCGCCGATGTCGCTGATCATGAAGACCATGATCGCCGCGATTCCCGCCCTGGCGCTGCCGATGCTCATCCGCGTGGCGGTGATCGAAGGCGTGGCCACCGCCACCGAAGTGGCGACGATCGGCGTGGCCTACACCATCGTGGTCGGCCTGATCATGCATATGTTCAAGGGGCACCTGGACTTCAAGCGCCTCTACCCGATCCTGATCGAGTCGGCGGCCTTGTCCGGCGCCATCCTGCTGATCATCGGCATGGCCACCTCGATGGCCTGGGCGCTGACCCAGTCCGGCTTCTCGGCCAAGCTGGTGGCGCTGATGCAAGGCGTGCCGGGCGGCGGCGCGGGTTTCCTGCTGATCACCATCGTCATCTTCATCGTGCTGGGCAGCCTGCTGGAAGGCATTCCCGCCATCGTGCTGTTCGGTCCGCTGCTGTTCCCGGTGGCGCGTTCGCTGGGCGTGCATGACGTGCACTACGCCATGGTGGTGATCCTGGCCATGGGCATCGGCCTGTTCGCGCCGCCTTTCGGCGTCGGCTTCTATGCCGCCTGCGCGATCGGCAAGGTTTCGCCGGACGGCGTGTTCAACCGTGTGTGGGGCTACCTGGCCGCACTGGTGGTGGCGCTGCTGGTGGTGGCCTTCGTGCCGTGGATTTCCATCGGCTTCCTCTGATTCCCTGCCAAGTCACACGAGACCGATCACCGACAAGGTAACGACTTAAAAACGGCGGCCCCACCTCTTCCCCGGGGCCGCCTCAATTCACGGAGACAACATGAACCAAAGCGATAGCGGCGCCCGCGTGGCGCTCGTGACGGGCGGAGCCATGGGCATCGGCGCCGCGATTTGCCAGCAACTGGCGGCCAAGGGCTATACCGTCCTGGTATCGGACATCAACCTGGAGGCTGCCGGCAAGACCGCCGCTGCCCTGGTCGAGGCGGGCCACAAGGCGGCGCCGCTGCAGATGGACATGGGCAGCCCGGAGTCGATCGCCAAGGCCTTCGCCGCCGTCGAGAAGGATTACGGCCGCTGCGACGTGCTGGTCAACAACGCCGGCATCGCCAAGACCTATCCCTTCCTCGACTTCCCCATCGACAACTGGGTGCAGACCATGAACATCAACGTCACCGGCGTGCTGGTGGCGGGACAACTGGCGGCGCGCCTGATGCTGAAGAACAAGTGGGGCCGTATCGTCAACATTTCGTCGATCTCAGGCATCCGCGCCGGCGCCGGACGCACCGCCTACGGCACCTCGAAGTCGGCGGTGATCGGCCTGACGCGCCAGATGGCCATCGAGCTGGCCCAGCATGGCATCACCGTCAACAGCGTGGCGCCGGGCCCGGTCGATACTCCCATGACGCAGGCCATCCACTCGGAAGAGACGCGCCAGAGCTACTACCGGCTGGTGCCGATGCGCCGCTACGGCAGCACCGACGAGATCGCCGCCGCCGTGACCTTCCTGGCCGGCGACGAGTCGTCCTACATCACCGGCCATGTGATCCCGGTCGACGGCGGCTTTGTCGCCGGCGGCGTGCTGGATATCTGAACGAGGAGACTGACATGCAGAAACAGATGGAAGACAAGGTCATCATCGTCACCGGCGCCGGTTCGGTGGGCGAGGGGTGGGGCAACGGCAAGGCCGCCGCGGCGCTGTATGCGCGCGAAGGCGGCAAGGTGCTGGCGGTGGACCGCAGCATCGAGGCCGCCAGGCAGACCCAGGAGATCATCCGCAGCGAAGGCGGCGTATGCGAGGTGATCGCCGCCGACGTTTCGAAGTCGGCGGACGTGAAGGCGATTGCCGATGCGGCCATGGACTACTTCGGCCGGGTCGACGTGCTGCATAACAATGTCGGCATCGCCGAGACCGGCGGCCCGGTGGAAACCAGCGAAGAGAGCTGGAACCGCCTGGTGGCGGTCAACCAGACCAGCCTGTTCCTGACCCACAAGTTCGTGCTGCCGATCATGGAGAAGCAGAAGAAGGGCGCCATCGTCAACATTTCGTCGCTGGCGGCGTTGCGCTGGATCGGCTTTCCTTATCTGGGTTATACCGCGACCAAGGCGGCGATCCTGGCGTTCACCAAGAACGTGGCGATGCAGTATGCGCCGGTGGGGATTCGCGCCAATTGCGTGCTGCCGGGGCTGATGGATACGCCGATGATCCGCGAGCCGCTGAAGGCTTCCTATGGCGGTGACATTGAGGCGATGCGGGCCAAGCGGCATGCGCAGTGCCCGATGGGGTTCATGGGGGATGCCTGGGATGTGGCGCATGCTTCCTTGTTTTTGGCTTCTGATAATGCGCGCTATATCACGGGGTTGGATTTGATTGTGGATGGTGGGTTGTCGTTGAAGTGCACCTGATTTTATTGGCTGTTGTTTTGGTATTGGAGGTGGTGGGGTAGTCTGGTCTTGCTGCTGGTCGATGTACTGGCTCTATGCTTTTCTTTCTCCGGTCGGAGCGGAGCGCCGGGGGCGGCCCGGCAGCCGCTCACTTTTCTTGTCTCGCCAAGAAAAGTAAGCAAAAGAAGGCGACGCAACTACCCAGCCCCTTCGGGGTTCCCGCCGGAGCGGGTAAAAAAATGGGCAAGGCAGAGTCGCTTCGCTCCGACTGCCTTGCTGATCCATTTTTTTACCCGCTCCGGCGGCTGGTTAGATGCGGACTTCTGGTCCGGCTCGCCTTCGGCATCGCGGTGCTTGCTGCTCGCCTGCGGCTTCGGTGTTGTTGATCGCTATCGTAGCGAGGCGTCGTCCTGACGAAAGTCAGGACCCAGCGTCGTTCAGCACTCCACATCAGCTTCAACTCCCCACCGGTCGCAACTTCCTCCATACCTCCACCGCCGTATCCGCGAATGTCCGGATACAGGGATTCGAATTCTCCTTGTTCCAGATCACGGCCACTTCCACCATCGGCGCATTGCGCAGCGGCTTGAACACCGTGGTTTCCAGGTGCATCGCTTGCATCGAGGTCGGTACCAGCGCTACGCCCAGGCCTTCGCCGACCAGGTTGACGATGGTTTGCTGCAGGTTGGCTTCGAGCACGATGCGCGGGCGGAAGCCGTTGGACTGGCAGTGGCTGACGATGATGTCGAACACCACCGGGGCGATGCTACGGGGGATGCTGATGAAGGAGTCCTCGGCCAGTTCGGCTACCGAAATCTCTGGCTTGTCCGCCAGCCGGTGCTCGCGCGGCAGTACCGCCAGCAGCGGTTCGGCGTAGATCGTGTGACTGACCAGGCGGCTGCAGTCTTCGGGGCGGTACATGATGCCGACGTCGACCCGCTCGTCTTCGATGTCGGTGGCGAGCAGGTTGGGGACGTATTCGGTCAGGCGCATGTCGACTTCGGGGAAGGCGGCCGAGTAATGGCGCGTGACCGAGGGCAGGATGTTATAGGCCGAGGACATCATGAAGCCGACCTTCAGCGAGCCGCTCTTGCCGGTGCTGGATGACGAGACGTTACGTTTCGCTCGTTCCAGGGCCTTGAAAATTTCTGTTGTGTCGCGATAAAAATATTTGCCGGCCGGGGTCAGCTGGATGGCGCGTTTGCTGCGGTCGAACAATTGCGCGCCCAGCTCCTTCTCCAGGGCCGCAATCTGCCGTGTGAGCGGGGGTTGCGAGATATGCAACAGCGCTGCCGCGCGTCCGAAATGGAGCGTTTCTGCTACGGTGCGGAAATAGGTCAGGTGTCTCAGTTCTATCATTTGATACCTTGAAGGTATTGATTGTGTCTGTACATTGTATTGGAAGTCATCGGATTGTCTCGTTATTCTTCGACGCAGAGGTGACACATTGCGATCGCCTCAGTGCGATCGTCAGGCGTCACAAGCGCCGTCGCCGTAGATAAGAAGAAAAAGCAGTTCAAGACAGGAGACAATCATGCCGACACAAACGGTAGCGTTACCTTTGGCAAAAAACGACGTCAGAACAGCTCGTTCGAATTCCCCCCGTTATCGTTCAATCGACCAGCTCACCGGCGGCGATCCGGCCATGCTCGACCTGGTCGAGCGCGGCAAGCGCCTGATCGATCGCGGCATTCCCGTTCTTATCCTCGGCGAGACCGGCACCGGCAAGGAATACCTGTCGCGCGCCCTGCATGAATACAGCGAGCGCCGCCGGGCCGCCTGGGTGGCGGTCAATTGCGCTTCCATTCCCGAGAGCCTGGCCGAGAGCGAACTGTTCGGTTATTGCAAGGGCGCCTTTTCCGGCGCGCTGCCGGGCGGCATGAAAGGCCGGGTGCAGCAGGCCGACGGCGGCACGCTGTTCCTGGACGAGATCGGCGACATGCCGTTTGCGTTGCAGACGCGCCTGTTGCGCGTGCTCTCCGAGCGCGAAGTGATCCCGCTGGGCGCGCCGCATCCGGTGCCGGTGGATGTGCAACTGATCTGCGCCACGCACCAGGACCTGAAGACGCTGATCGCCGAAGGGCGTTTCCGCGAAGACCTTTACTACCGCATCGCCGGCGGCGTGCTGCGCCTGCCGGCGTTGCGCGAGCGCGCCGACCGCCGCCGCCTGATCATGCAGATGATCGCCGACGAGCTGGGCGGCGAGGCCGGCGAACACGTGATCGCGCCGGCCGCCTTGCAGCGCATGCTGGCTTATCCGTGGCCGGGTAACCTGCGCCAGATGCATGCGGTGATCCGCTACAGCTGTGCGGTGATGAATGACGGGCGCATCGAAGTGCGCGATTTGCCCGAAGAACTGATGCAATTCACGGCGGCGAATTTGACCCAGATCGTGGGCCATACCGGCCTCGCCGCCAATGTCCGTCCCATCGTGCCACAAGCCGATGCGGCGGCGTTTCCCTCCCGCCAATCAGGCGACCTGCTCCGGGATGAGCGCACGCGCGTTATCGATGCGCTGGTCGGCAGCCGCTGGAACATCTCCGCCGCCTCGCGGCAACTGGGGATGTGCCGCGCCTCGCTGTATCGCAAGTTGCGCCAATTGGATATTCCGCATGTGCGCGACCAGGCGATGCCGGCGTATGCCGTCGCCTGAACCGGCATGGCGCGCGCAAGCCGGGGAGCTTGCGCACGCTGTCGGATACGTTTGAATCAAGAGGGAACCTCGCCGCATCCGCCGGCGCGGCAGACCACCGTAACCAATAAAGTCCGGGCAGGCGCCCGGCTTATCCATTTCGCTTAGGAAGACCATGAAAGTTTTTTACGACAAAGACGCAGACCTGTCCCTGATCAAGAACAAGAACGTGACCATCATCGGTTACGGTTCGCAAGGCCACGCGCACGCGCTGAACCTGAAGGATTCGGGCTGCAAGGTCACCGTGGGCCTGCGCAAGGGCGGCGCCTCGTGGAGCAAGGCCGAGAAGGCCGGCCTGAAGGTGGCGGAAGTCAACGACGCGGTCAAGGAAGCCGACGTCATCATGATCCTGCTGCCGGACGAGAACATCGGCCAGGTCTATGCCGAAAACGTCGCGCCGTACGCCAAGCAGGGCGCCACCGTGGCGTTCGCGCACGGCTTCAACATCCACTACGGCCAGGTTGTGCCGCGCGCCGACCTGGACGTGATCATGATCGCCCCCAAGGCCCCCGGCCACACCGTGCGTTCGACCTACAGCCAGGGCGGCGGCGTGCCGCACCTGATCGCGGTGTACCAGGACAAGTCGGGCACCGCGCGTGACGTGGCCCTGTCGTACGCCACCGCCAACGGCGGCGGCCGCGCCGGCATCATCGAAACCAACTTCCGCGAAGAGACAGAAACCGACCTGTTCGGCGAACAGGCCGTGCTGTGCGGCGGCACCGTGGAACTGATCAAGGCCGGTTTCGAAACGCTGGTGGAAGCCGGCTACGCGCCGGAAATGGCCTACTTCGAATGCTTGCACGAACTGAAGCTGATCGTCGACCTGATCTACGAAGGCGGCATCGCCAACATGAACTACTCGATCTCGAACAATGCAGAGTACGGCGAATACGTGACCGGCCCGCGCATCATCAATGAAGAGAGCAAGAAGGTCATGAAGCAAGTGCTGACCGACATCCAGACCGGCGAATACGCCAAGAGCTTCATCCTGGAAAACAAGGCGGGCGCGCCGACCCTGCTGTCGCGTCGTCGTATCAACGCCGAGCACCAGATTGAAGTTGTGGGCGAGAAGTTGCGCGCCATGATGCCCTGGATCAAGGCTAACAAACTGGTTGACCAGACTAAGAACTAATACCGGCTCTAATCGCGACCGGCGGCATCATGACAGGACGCGCTTGCAAGCGCGTCCTGGGCAGGCCGGCGCGAAGCGGTGCTTCGCGAAACCCCGGCCAGCCTGCCCTGGATCAAGGCTAACAAACTGGTTGACCAGACCAAGAACTAATACCGGCTCTAATCGCGACCGGCGGCATCATGACAGGACGCGCTTGCAAGCGCGCCCTGTCATGCCAACGAGCTGGTTTAGTCGCAAAAAGTAAAGGACGCTTCGGCGTTAATGCCGTTCAGTTAAACGCTGAACGGCATTTTTGTTTGTGCACTCCAGACTCCGTTCGCCCTGAGTAGCTGCGCAAGCAGCGTATCGAAGGGCAGGCAAGAGTGACCACGGTGACACGCTGGCTTCGATACGACCCTGGCGGGCCTACTCAGCCCGAACGGGGGCCGTGAAACTGGTCGGCCAGACCAAGAACTGATCAAGGGCTTTAATCACGGCCGGTAGCATCATGGCCTCACACAGTGCCCGTCTCGCACAAGTTGTGCTTGTATGCAGTAACATCGCCACTCCGGTTTTGTTTCCCATTTTTGGAGTGTTCCATGCAACTGATAGGCATGCTCGATTCGCCCTTCGTGCGTCGCGTCGCGATTTCCCTGCAACTGCTTGGCTTGCCGTTCGAGCACCAGTCGGTATCGGTTTTCCGTACCTTCGACCAGTTCCGCGACATCAACCCGGTGGTCAAGGCGCCGACGCTGATTTGCGACGATGGCGAGGTGCTGATGGACTCCACCCTGATCCTGGAATACGCCGAGGCGTTGTCGGCTTCGGTTTCCGGGCACAGCCTGGTGCCGTCCGATATTGCCGGCCTGCAGCGCTCGCTGCGCGTGACCGGCCTGGCCTTGGCGGCCAGCGAGAAAAGCGTACAAATCATTTACGAACATAACCTGCGTCCGGCGGAGAAGCTGCACCAGCCCTGGCTGGCGCGCGTGTCGGGCCAGTTGCTGGCCGCCTATGACGCGCTGGAAGCGGTCTTTGAAAAGCAGCAGGTCGCCGTCGCCAGCGCGACCATCGACCAGGCGGCGCTGACGACGGCGGTGGCCTGGCAATTCACGCAGAAGATGGTGCCCGATGTCGTGCCGGCGGAACGCTATCCGGCGTTGGCGGCGCTGTCGGCGGCGGCCGAGCAGTTGCCCGAATTCGCGGCCGCGCCGCATGGCGCAGGGACTTACCGCCAGCCCGCCTGAGGCGCGCTGGCGCGCTTGTTGTGCTTATTGTGATTGCGCTTATTCGCGCTTATTCGGCCAGCAGCTTCTCGATGTCGGACACCATTTCCTCCGGGCGGGTCTGCGGCGCGTAGCGCTTGTAGACGCTGCCGTCCTTGCGCACCAGGAACTTGGTGAAGTTCCATTTGATCGCCTTGCTGCCCAGCAGGCCGGGCGCTTCCTTCTTGAGGAACTTGAACAGCGGTGCGGCATTGTCGCCATTGACGTCGATCTTGGCGAACAGCGGAAAGCTCACGCCGTAGTTTTTCTCGCAGAAGGCGCCGATCTCCTCAGCGTTGCCCGGTTCCTGCGCACCGAACTGGTTGCAGGGAAAGGCCATCACCGCCAGGCCGCGTTCCTTGAACTGGCGGTGGATGTGTTCCAGCCCGTTGTATTGGGGGGTGAAGCCGCACTTGCTGGCTGTATTGGCGATCAGCATTACCTTCCCGCGCAGCTGTTCCAGCGGGAATTCGGTATCGTCAGCCAGTTTCGGCTGGAATTCGTAGACGGTTGTCATGGCAGCCCCTGAGTCTTTGCTGGGCGTATTTTAGCGTGAACCCCTTTCTCACAAGGGGAAATAATCGGGCGAGCGGGCGTGGCTGCGGGCCGTTTCCAGCGAGATGCGGTCGCGGTGCACCAGTTCGCCCATGCTGCCTTCCAGGGTTTGCATGCCCATGCCGGTGGCGGTCTGGATGGCCGAATACATTTGCGCGGTCTTGCCTTCGCGGATCAGGTTGCGGATCGCCGGGGTGCACACCATGATCTCGTGCGCCGCCACCCGGCCGTTGCCGTCGAGCGTCTTGAGCAGCGTTTGCGAAATCACCGCCTGCAGCGATTCGGCCAGCATGGCGCGCGCGCTTTCCTTTTCGCCGGCGGGGAAGGCGTCGACGATACGGTCCACGGTCTTGGCGGCCGAGGCGGTGTGCAGCGTGCCGAACACCAGATGGCCGGTTTCGGCGGCGGTCAGCGCCAGGCGGATGGTTTCGGCGTCGCGCAGTTCGCCTACCAGCAATACATCGGGATCCTCGCGCAGCGCCGCCCGCAGCGCATTGGCGAAGGAACGCGTATGCACGCCGACCTCGCGCTGGCTGACCAGCGAGCGGCGCGGTTCGTGGACGAACTCGATCGGATCCTCGATGGTGAGGATATGGGCCGCGCGATGTTCGTTGATGTGGTTGACCATGGCGGCGAGCGTGGTGCTCTTGCCCGAACCGGTCGGGCCGGTTACCAGCACCAGCCCGCGTGGGCGCGCTGCCAGGTCGGCGCAGATGGCCGGTGCGCCGGCACTGTCCAGGGTCGGGATCTGTTGCGGGATGTGCCGTATGGCGATGGCCGCGCCGCGCTGTTGCCGGAAGGCATTGATGCGGAACCGCCCCAGGGACTGGTGCTGGAACGAGAAATCGCATTCCAGCCGTTCGGCGTAGGCGCGCCGCTGTTCCTCGTTCATCAGCGACAGCAGCATCCCCTGCAGCAGTTCGTCTGACAGGGGGCTGAGATTGATGCGGCGAATGTCGCCATGCACGCGCAGCATGGGCGGCAAACCGGCCGACAGATGCAGGTCGGAAGCCTGGTTTCTGACGCCAAATGCCAGTAGTCCGGCAATGTCCATTTATAATCCTTGCAAGGAAAGCACTCAGCAATCTATTTATATTCCCCGCAGCCGAGCCCCTCCCGGCACCGGATTATGTCGCCAATCGCCAAAAACTTGCAACACGTGCAATGCCAGATCGCAGTCTCCGCGGAACGCGCGCATCGCACACCGTCATCGATACAATTGCTGGCCGTCTCCAAGACCTTCGGCGCCGATGCGGTGATGGCGGCGGTGCAGGTGGGGCAACTGGCCTTCGGCGAGAATTATCTGCAGGAAGCGCTGGAGAAGATCGCCGCGATGAAAGCGCTGGCGCCGGCGGCGCAGCTGCAGTGGCATTTCATCGGCCCGATCCAGAGCAACAAGACCCGGTCGATAGCCGAGAGCTTCGACTGGGTGCATTCGGTGGACCGCGAAAAGATCGCCCGCCGGCTGTCGGAACAGCGCCCGCCGGAACTGGGGGCGCTCAACATCTGTCTGCAGGTCAACATCAGCGGCGAGCCGAGCAAGAGCGGCCTGGCGCCGGAAGAACTGCCCGCGGTCGCGGCGCAGGTGGCGGCATTGCCCAACCTGGCGCTGCGCGGGCTGATGGCGATCCCCGCGCCCAGCGGCGACGTCGCGCGCCAGCGCGCGGCCTTCGCCGCGGTGCGCGGCCTGTATGAGTCGCTGCGCGCCGCTGGCTTGCCGCTGGACACGCTGTCGATGGGCATGTCGGCGGACCTGGAAGCGGCGGTGGCCGAAGGGGCCACCATCGTGCGTATCGGCAGCGCCATCTTCGGTGCGCGCAACTACGTGTAAGCGGCGTTACGGGGCACCTGCATTTTTTATTGGAACAGCGCTTTACGGCGACGACACAAGGAGTGGAAGTGAAGATAGCGTTTATTGGTGGCGGCAACATGGCGACCGCCTTGATCGGCGGATTGGTCGGCAAGGTGGCAGAGCCGCAGAATATCCACGTGGTGGACCTCAATGCCGATTCGCTGCAGGCGCTGCAGGGCAAGTTCGGCGTCACTACAGCCACCGCCATCGATGGCGCGGTGGCCTCCTGCGACGTGGTGGTGCTGGCAGTCAAGCCGCAGCAGATCCATGACGTGGTGGCTACCCTGAAACCCTTCATCGGCGCGCAGCTGGTGCTGAGCATTGCCGCCGGCATCCGCATTGCCGACATGTCGCGCTGGCTGGATGGCTACCAGGCCATTGTGCGCGCCATGCCCAACACGCCGGCGCTGATCGGTCGCGGCATCACCGGCGTGGCGGCCAGGCAGGAAGTGTCGACGTTGCAGCGCGCCCAGGCCGACTCGATTCTCAAGGCGGTCGGCGAAACACTGTGGGTGTCGTCCGAAGAGCAGCTCGACGCGGTCACCGCGATTTCCGGCAGCGGCCCGGCCTACGTCTTCTACTTTCTTGAGGCGATGGAAAAGGCGGCCGCCGAACTGGGCCTGTCGCCGGTCGATGGCATGCAACTGGCCAAGGTCACGTTCGAAGGCGCGACCGAGCTGGCGCGCCGCTCCGACGAACCGGTGGCCACCTTGCGCGAACGCGTAACCTCCAAGGGCGGCACCACTTACGCCGCGCTGGTGTCGATGGAGCAGGCCGGCGTCAAGGATTCCATCGTCACCGCGCTCAAGGCCGCCGCCGCCCGCAGCAAGGAACTTGGCGACGAATTCGGCAAGGCCTGATGAAGAGAATTGCAAGCATTATTGCGGCGCTGCCGCTGGCGGGCGCGCTGCTGCTGGCAGGTTGCGCCTCGACCGCCGACAGCGACGGCTATTACACCGTGCGCCGCGGCGACACCCTCTACAGCATCGGCCGCGACTTCGACCAGAACCCGTCCAACCTGGCCGCCTGGAACCGCCTGCGCAATCCCAACGACCTGGAAGTCGGCCAGCGCATCCTGGTGAAGCCGCCGACCGGGATTGTGGCGCGCACCGGCGCCGGCCAGACCAGCCGCGGCGCATCGCCGGCCCCGGCGCGCAAGGCCACGCCGGCCGCCAGGCCCGCGGCCAAAGCGGCGGCCAAGGGCAGCGACGACGATGCGCCGGTGCCAGCCGATGCCAAGCTTGACTGGATCTGGCCCACGCAGGGCAAGTCGGCGCCCAGCAGCGACAGCTACAAGAAGGGCATCGACATCGCCGGTAACGATGGCCAGGCAGTGGTGGCCGCCGCCGCCGGCAAGGTGACCTACGCCGGCCACGGCATCCGCGGCTATGGCAACATGGTGATCATCAAGCACACGCCTGCGTTGCTGTCGGTCTACGCGCACAACAAGAGCATCGCGGTCAAGGAAGGCCAGATGGTTGCGCGCGGCCAGCAGATCGCCGCGATGGGCAACAGCGACACCAGCAAGGTCAAGCTGTATTTCGAAATCCGCCGCAACGGCAAGCCGGTCAATGTGATGGCCTTGCTGCCGCCGCGCTGAACCGTTCAGGAATTGTCATGGCCAAGCTTGAAGAGATCGTCAGGAAGCAGAAGGCGGGGGCGACCTTTGTCATCAGCGCACAGATGCTGCAGTTGAGTCCGCGCGAGTTCGATGCGCTGGCGCAGGTGTGGGACGATGATGGCGGGCCCGGTTTCAATGTTGCCGGGACGCCGTTTCGGGTGGTGGTGGATGGGGAGTTTCTGATCAGTCGGGTGACTGTGGTTCGGACTACTGCTGAAGTGTGATGCTTTAATTTACTGCGTCGTATTAGATGTCTGAAGGTACTTAGGGGGTAGTCTGGTCTTGCTGCTGGTTGGTGCTCTGGCTTTAGTCTTTTCTTTCTTCGGTCGGAGGGGAGCGCCGGGGGCAGCCCGGCAGCCGCTTACTTTCTTTGGCCCGCCAAAGAAAGTAAGCAAAGAAAGGCGGCCCCTAAGTGCCAGCCCCTTCGGGGTTCCCGCCGGAGCGCGGTAAAAAATGGGCGAGGCAGAGTCGCTGCGCTCCGACTGCCTCGCTGATCCATTTTTTACCGCGCTCCGGCGGCTGGCCCGCAAGGGGGCAGCGTAACTGCCTCGCCTGCGGCATCGGGATTGGTACGGATGTTGTGCGGTCGTCGTTTCGCCGCGCTGTACTCAGTCCTTGCGCTGCAAGCGGTACACCACCGTATCCAGTTTTTTCAATCCGCGTTCGATGAACTTGGGCTCCTTCTCCAGGATGTCGCGGCGGTCGATTGCCTGCGCTTCCGTATGAGAGGCGTAAATCTCCAGGACTTCCTTTTCCGGCACCGAAAACGGCGGCCCATCCATTTGTTCCTGGGCGTATTCCAGCGTGATCAGGATGCTGCGCGCGCCGGTCGGGAGACGGCCGTAGACTTGTTCGGCGTAACGTGCGCGCATTTCCGGCGGCAGGGCGATCAGCGCTGCGCGGTCGTAGGCGCCGGCGCAGTTGGCCAGGGTGGCGTCATCGAGCCTGAAGATGTCGCCGCAGATGATTTCGATGGCGCCGGCCGAGTAATGGGTTCCTTGCGCGGATTCGCGTACTTGCGGCGATAGTTGGTTTTCGGCGAAGAATTGTTCGACCGCCAACTGCGACAGTTCTACGCCCAGCACCTTGTGGCCCTGTTCGGCCAGCCACAGCATGTCCAGCGACTTGCCGCATAGCGGCGCCAGCACCGTGCTGCCGGCCGGCAGCGCCAGCGTCGGCCAGTATTTCTGCAGCAGCGGCGTCACGCGCGACTGGTGAAAATGGGTGCGTCCCTCGCGCCAGCGTTCCAGCCAGAATTCTGCTTCCATCGTGTCTCCTCGTTATCGTCAATCCGCTGGCGTTGTCGTTTGCGTTGTCAGCGCAGCAGGTAATCCAGCGCCACGCCGGCGAAGATCGCCGCGCCCAGCCAGTTGTTGTTGTTGAAGGCGGCGAAGCAGCGCATGCGGTCGCGCTCGCGGATCAGCGTGTAGTGATAGACGGCGAAGCCGCAGGCGGCCAGCATGCCGGCCGAGAACCACAGGCCCAGGCCGTATTGCAGGCCTACCGCCCAGATCAGGGCCAGGGCGACGGCGTAGCACAGCATCACCGCCAGCACGTCATGGCGGCCGAAGGTGATGGCGGAGGTCTTGATGCCGATCTTGAGGTCGTCGTCGCGGTCGACCATGGCGTATTCGGTGTCGTAGGCCACCGCCCAGAATACATTGGCGACCAGCAGCACCCAGGCCGCCGGCGGCACGTCGCCGGTCACCGAGGCGAAGCCCATGGGAATGCCGAAGCCGAAGGCGATGCCCAGGTAAGCCTGCGGGATCGCGAAGAAGCGCTTGAAGTAGGGGTAGGTGGCGGCGATGATGAGCGCGGCGACCGACAACTGCTTGGTCAGCGCGTTGAGCGGCAGGATCAGCAGGAACGACACCAACGCCAGCACGCCGGCCACCATCAGCGCTTCCCATGACTTGATCTTGCCGGCGGTCAGCGGGCGTTGCTCGGTGCGTTTCACAAAGCGGTCGAAGTCGCGGTCGGCGTAGTCGTTGATGGCGCAGCCGGCCGAGCGCATCAGTGCGGTGCCGACCACGTAGATGGCCAGCACGCCCAGCGCAGGAACGCCGCTCGATGCCAGCCACAAGGCGATCAGCGTGGGCCACAGCAGCAGCAGGATACCGATGGGTTTGTGTGCGCGCACCAGCAGCGCGTAAAGCTTGAGCCTGTTCATGCCTGGTCCGGAAAAGGAAAGCCGCATTATAAATCGCTGCCGTGGCGACTGCTTCCGGGCTGAGGGGCTGACGTGCGGCTGACAACGGATTCCCGCCGGGCAGAAAATGGTTGGGAAAAATATCTTATTGATCATTTTCTGCTGCATAGCGACATCGGTTTTCTTTGCGCAGCGCCTTGGCTGCCGTTAATGTAACGCGGCTGTCATGGAGCATTGTTAGCATCAAAACCCCTTTTCTGGAGGTCTCTGATGAAATTCAAAACACTGGTCGCGGCCGGCTTGCTGGCGACGATCGCCTCTTCCGCCTCTACTGCCTATGCCGCAACCGAAATCTCCTGGTGGCATTCGATGACCGGCGCCCTGGGCGAACGCGTCAATGCCCTGGCCGACGACTTCAACAAGAGCCAGTCCGACTACAAGGTGGTTCCGGTCTACAAGGGTACCTACGATGAGTCGATGGCTGCCGCCATCGCCGCCTACCGGGCCGGCAATGCGCCCGACATCCTGCAGGTATTCGAGGTCGGCACCGCCACCATGATCTACGCCCGCGGCGCGGTCAAGCCGGTGTATGAAGTCATGCACCAGGCCGGCGAGAAGTTCGACCAGAATGCCTACGTGCCGGCGGTGGCGGGTTACTACTCCACGCGCAAGGGCATGATGTCCTTCCCGTTCAATAGCTCCACCACCATCATGTTCTACAACAAGGACATGTTCGCCAAGGCCGGCCTCGATCCCGAGAAGCCGCCCGTGACCTGGCAGGAGTTCGTCGGCATGGCCGCCAAGATCAAGGCCAGCGGCGCATCGTGCGCATACACCACGACCTGGCAATCCTGGGTGCATTTGGAATCGTTTTCAACCTGGCACAACGTCGAGCTGGCATCGAAGAACAATGGCTTCGGCGGCCTCGATGCGCGCCTGAAGATGAATAGCCCGCTGCACGTGCGCCATATCGAAAACCTGGCGAACTGGGCCAAGCAAGGCTACTTCACCTATGCCGGCCGCAAGGACGAGGCCAACGCCAAGTTCAATGCCGGCGAGTGCGCGATGATCACCGGCTCCTCCTCCGCGTATGCCGATATTCGCAAGAACGCCAAGTTCAAGTTCGGCGTGGCTGCGCTGCCGTACTACAACGACGTGCCGGGCGCGCCGCAGAACACCGTCATCGGCGGCGCCTCGCTGTGGGTGATGGGCGGCAAGAAGGCGGATGAGTACAAGGGCGTGGCCAAGTTCTTCACCTATCTCTCCAAGCCGGAAGTGGCGGCCAAGTGGCACCAGGACACCGGCTACCTGCCGGTCACCAAGGCTGCCTACGAGCTGACCAAGCAGGCCGGTTTCTATGAACGCAACCCCGGCACCGATGTCGCGGCCAGGCAGATGATCGTCAAAACCACCGAGAAGTCGCGCGGCCTGCGCCTGGGCAATTACGCGCAGATCCGCACCGTGTTCGACGAGGAACTGGAAAACGTCTGGAGCGGCAAGAAGACCCCGAAGGACGCGCTGGACTCGGCCGTCAAGCGCGGCGACGAATTGCTGACGCGCTTCGAGCGGGCCAACAAGGGCAACCAGTAATACCGGCGTTGATTGCGCCGCCGGCCGCGCTGCCCATCGCGCACGCGCGGCCGGCGGCATCGCCCGTTCCGATGGGAGGGCGCGGCGCCGCCGGTTTGCGCTTTCCTGAACCTTTTTTCCTGGCCTGAACCAACGTGGAAAAACGCGCGCGATTCAAATCCAAGTGGCTGCCGTATCTGCTGGTCGCACCGCAGATCCTGGTCACCTTGCTGTTCTTCTTCTGGCCGGCGCTGCAGGCGCTGTACCAGTCCGTTCTCTTGCAGGACGCCTTCGGCGGCTATTCCGAATTCGTCTGGCTGGACAACTTCGCCGCCCTGTTCGGCGACCCGACCTATCTCGAATCCTTCCGCACCACGGCGGTATTTTCCCTGCTGGTGGCGTTTTTCGGCATGACGCTGTCGCTGTTGCTGGCGGTCTTCGCCGACCGCGTCACCCGCGGCGCGTCGATCTATAAAACCTTCCTGATCTGGCCCTATGCGGTGTCGCCGGTGGTGGTGGGGGTGCTGTGGATGTTCCTGCTGAGTCCTTCGCTGGGCGTGTTGTCGCACCTGCTGGGGCGGCTCGGCATCGGCTGGGACTATATGATCAACGGCCGCCACGCGATGATCCTGATCGTGATCGCCGCCGTGTGGAAGCAGATCAGCTACAACTTCCTGTTCTTCCTGGCCGGCCTCCAGTCGATCCCCAAGTCGCTCATCGAAGCGGCCGCTATCGATGGCGCCGGCCCGGTCAAGCGCTTCTTCACCATCGTGTTCCCGCTGATCTCGCCGACCACGTTCTTCCTGCTGGTGGTCAATGTGGTTTACGCCTTTTTCGACACCTTCGCCATCGTCGAAGCCACCACCCGCGGCGGCCCCGGCAAGGACACCGAGATCCTGGTCTACAAGGTGTTCTCGGACGGCTTCAAGGGCGGCGACCTGGGCAGCGCGGCGGCGCAGTCGGTGGTGCTCATGGCGGTGGTGATCCTGCTGACCGTGGTGCAGTTCAAATACGTTGAAAAGAAGGTCCAATACACATGATCGAGAGACGGCCAATCCTGGACGCGGTGAGCCACCTGGTGCTGATCCTGGGCGTGCTGGCGGTGGTGTTTCCGCTCTATGTCGCCTTCGTCGCCAGCACCCAGACCGCCGAGCAGTCGGCCATGTCGCCGATTTCGCTGGTGCCCGGCGGCGAGCTGCTCAACAACTACGGCACCGTGCTGTTCAAGGGCGCCTCCGGCCAGGTCATCGCGCCGCCGGTGATCAACATGCTGTGGGTCAGCCTGGTGACGGCGCTGGTGATCGCCGTGGGCAAGATCGCCATCTCCATGCTGTCGGCGTTCGCCATCGTGTATTTCCGTTTCCCCGGGCGCAACCTGTTCTTCTGGATGATTTTCGTCACGTTGATGCTGCCGGTGGAAGTGCGCATCACGCCGACCTACCAGGTGGTGTCCGACTTCGGCATGTTGAACAGCTACGCCGGCCTGACGGTGCCGCTGATCGCCTCGGCCACCGCCACTTTCCTGTTCCGCCAGTTCTTCCTGACCGTGCCCGACGAGCTGGCCGAGGCCGCCCGCATCGACGGCGCCGGGCCGCTGCGCTTCCTCAAGGACGTGTTGTGGCCGCTGTCGCGCACCAACGTGATCGCGCTGTTCGTGATCATGTTCATCTACGGCTGGAACCAGTACCTGTGGCCGCTGATGATCGCCACGCAACAGGACATGTACCCGATCGGCATCGGCATCAAGACCCTGATCTCCGGCGGCGATTCGGCCGTCGAGTGGAACATGGTGATGGCCACCATGATGCTGGCCATGCTGCCGCCCGGGCTGATCGTGGTGGTGATGCAGAAATGGTTCGTCAAGGGCCTGGTCGATTCCGAGAAATAATCCTACGCAGGGCGAATATGGCAGCGATCCATCTCAAGCAAGTCCGCAAGACCTATGGCCGCGGCGCCAAGGCGGTCGACGTCATCCACGGCATCGATGCCGAGATTGCCGACGGCGAATTCATCGTCATGGTCGGCCCCTCCGGCTGCGGCAAGTCCACGCTGCTGCGCATGGTGGCCGGCCTGGAAGAAGTCAGCGGCGGCCAGATCGTCATCGGCGATCGCGTGGTCAACGAACTGGAACCCAAGGAGCGCGACATCGCCATGGTGTTCCAGAACTACGCACTGTATCCGCACATGAGCGTGTATGAAAACATGGCCTACGGCCTGAAGATCGCCGGCCTGCCCAAGGCCGAGATCGATGATCGCGTGCAGCGCGCGGCGGCCATTCTCGAACTGGGCGCCTTGCTGGAGCGCACGCCGCGCCAGCTCTCAGGCGGCCAGCGCCAGCGCGTGGCGATGGGCCGCGCCATCGTGCGCAAGCCCGCGGTATTCCTGTTCGACGAGCCGCTGTCCAACCTCGACGCCAAGCTGCGCGTGCAGATGCGGCTGGAGATCCAGAAACTGCATGCCTCGCTGCGCACCACCAGCCTGTACGTGACGCACGACCAGGTCGAGGCGATGACGCTGGGCCAGCGCATGATCGTCATGAACAAGGGGCGCGCCGAGCAGATCGGCACCCCGGCCGAAGTCTATGCGCGCCCGGCCACCACCTTCGTGGCGGGGTTCATCGGCTCGCCGCCGATGAACCTGTTGCGCGGCAAGCTGGCGGCCGACGGCGCGGCGTTCGAAGCCGAACAAGGCGGCGAGCGCGGTACGATCCGACTGCCGCAGCCGGCGGCCGCGGCGGGGCATGAGCGCATCTGGGGCGTGCGTCCCGAACACCTGTTGCCGGTGTTCGACGGTTCGCCCGCGCAGTTGGCGCTGGATGTGGAACTGGTCGAGGCGTTGGGCGCCGAGCTGCTGGTGCACGGGCGTTGCGGCGGGCAGCCGCTGGTGCTGCGCTGCCCGGCCCATCTCCGGGTCGCCGCCGGCCAGCGCATCGGCGCCGCGTTCGGCCCGGCCGATGTGCACTGGTTCGATGCGCAGACTACGCATCGCTTGTAAGCGCGCCGCGGGAGACGAAAAGCAAGCATGCCGTCCGTTCTGTTGAGAACTGGACGGTAGTTTTCCCTGCAGGCGGCAATCGGGCGCGAAAAAGGAATCCGGTCGGACCGTGTGGCTGGCCCAGGCCGAAGCGGCGGTGGGGGGAGTATCAGCCCGCGGCCAACTCCGTCTCGTGCAGCATATCCACGCCGCCGAGGTTGCAGGCGAACACCGCCTTTTGCACGGCGTCGATCGCCGCCTGGCGGGTGAAGCTCTTGCGCCAGGCGATCACCACGCGGCGCGACGGCGCCGGCGCGATGAAGGGCACGTAGCGCACCATGCCGTCGCGCGCGTTGAGGTCGGAAATAGAGGCCTTGGGCAACACGGTGATGCCGATGCCCGACGACACCATGTGGCGGATGGTTTCCAGCGAAGAACCCTCGAAGGTGCGGGCGATGCCGTCGCCGCTGGTCGAGAAGCGCGACATCTCGGGGCAGACTTCCAGCACCTGGTCGCGGAAGCAATGGCCGTTGCCCAGCAACAGCATGGTTTCGCTCTTGAGGTCGCGGGCGTCGATGGCCTTGCGGTCGGCCCATTTGTGGTGGCGCGGCAGGGCCACCACGAATTCCTCGTCGTACAGCGGCAGCACGTTCAGGCCGTGGTCGGGGAAGGGCAGGGCCATGATGGCCGCATCCAGTTCGCCCTGGCGCAGCAGCTCGATCAGGCGGGTGGTGAAATTCTCCTGCAGGATCAGCGGCATCTGCGGCACGGTCTCGATCATGGTCTTGACCAGCGAGGGCAGCAGGTAGGGGCCGATGGTATAGATGATGCCCAGGCGCAGCGGGCCCGACAGCGGGTCCTTGTTCTGGTTGGCGATTTCCTTGATGGCCGCGGTCTGTTCCAGCACCCGCTCGGCCTGCGCTACGATCTGCGCGCCCAGCGGCGTGACCGATACCTCGGTGCCGCCGCGTTCGAAGATCACCACGCCCAGTTCGTCTTCCAGCTTCTTGATGGCGACCGACAGCGTGGGCTGGGCCACGAAACAGGCTTCCGCCGCATGGCCGAAGTGCTTTTCGCGGGCGACCGCCACGATGTATTTGAGTTCTGTGAGTGTCATGCTGATAGGCTAAATCCGATTTCAAGGACTATAGCGTATTTTTGAACCGGAGGTTCCGCGCCGCATCAGGCGACGTGCAGGCGGCGCCTGCGGGCGCTGTCACGGCTTGGTCATAATCGGCAGGTATGTTGTCACGCACTTTACGGCGGACGGAAACGTCCGCCGATCATCGTTAATCTTGCTCAAAGGGAAACAATGGACAACGAAGAACTGGTCAAGCGCATTCACCGCGAACTGGCCGACAGCTATGACGAAGAGATGGAGCTGGAAATCGAAGACCGCACCGTCGACCCGGTAACCGGCGAGATTTCCAGCGCGCATGGCGACATCGAGAAGGATTATCGCCGCCGCTACTTCCGCGAACTGTTCCGCCTGCAGGGCGAGCTGGTCAAGCTGCAGGACTGGGTGGTGAAGACCGGGCACAAGGTGGTGATCGTGTTCGAAGGCCGCGACGCGGCCGGCAAGGGCGGCGTGATCAAGCGCATCACCCAGCGCCTCAACCCGCGGGTGGCGCGGGTGGCGGCGCTGCCCGCGCCCAACGACCGCGAGCGCACGCAATGGTATTTCCAGCGCTATGTATCGCACCTGCCGGCCGCCGGCGAGATCGTGCTGTTCGACCGCAGCTGGTACAACCGCGCCGGCGTCGAGCGCGTCATGGGCTTTTGCAACGACGAGCAGTACGAGGAATTCTTCCGTTCGGTGCCGGAGTTCGAGCGCATGCTCACGCGCGCCGGCATCCAGGTGATCAAGTACTGGTTTTCCATTACCGACGAGGAACAGCACCTGCGCTTCCTCTCCCGCATCCACGACCCATTGAAGCAATGGAAGCTCAGCCCGATGGACCTGGAGTCGCGCCGCCGCTGGGAGGAATACACCAAGGCCAAGGAAGTGATGCTGGAACGCACCCACATCCCCGAGGCGCCGTGGTGGGTGGTGCAGGCGGTGGACAAGAAGAAGGCGCGCCTGAACTGTATCCAGCACCTGCTGCAGCAGATGCCTTACCAGGAAGTGCCGCATGTCCCGGTGGTCCTGCCGGAGCGCGAGCGCCATGAAGACTACGAACGCCATCCGGTGCCGGACAACATGATCGTGCCCGAGTATTACTGAGCACTGCCTGGCGGGCATTGTCGACCGCGGCAGAAATGAAAATGGCCGGTGCATCGCACCGGTCATTTGTGTCTGTGAGGTAGTGAGGCTGAAGGAAAACGGATCAGCCGAAATGCTTTTCGATGATTTCCCCGAACGCCTGTTCGGCGGACATGCCCTTCAACATCAGCGCACTGATGTCGTCCGAATACTGGTTGATGCCTTCCGGCAGCATCTCGCGGTTGGCCTTGAAGTAGGCGTACTTCTCGCCGTCGATGGCTTCGCGCGCGCGTGCGGCCGCGGTCATCGGGCGGGCGCCGCCGGCGCTGCGGGCCGAGGCCGCGCGCGCCGAACGCGGCGTGCTGCTGCGCACGCCGCTGCCGCCGGTGGCGATGATGCGCTTGATCTGCTCCAGCGTGAAGATGGGCGTGACGTTGCCGGCGCCGAATTCGTCGTCTTCCGCGCGATGCAGATGATGGTTGCCGTCGAAGGCCATCTTCTTGTCGAAGCTGTTGATGACTTCGTAGTGCGGCTTTTGCACCGAACCGAACATGGAAAAATGCACGCGGTCGCCGTAGGCGGCCATCTGCCCGATGACGCCGTTGAGGAATTCAGGCTTGATGGCCTCGACGTTGCCATGCCAGCGCTTGGTTTTGCTTGAACTCAAAATAAATCTTCCAATGAGGCATGCGCGTCCTTGTATCGATGGGATCGATGCGGCGATGGCCGCCAAGGTCGCGCAAAATAAAAAAGCGGGGATCGAGACAATATTATCCTCCTCTGTTCGTCATCTTGCATGCCCGAGGCCGAATTTTTCTGCGCCGCCGGTCGGGGGAATCGGCGGCAATGCCATGCCGGGCAAGGGTTTGCAGGGGATTTGTGCGGTTTGTGGTTGAAATCTTGCCATCAGGACGCCATATCATCCTTTCGATGCAAGTATTTAATCGCGTTTTCCCGGCCACGCCGTCCCGGTGCTGAGCTTCAGCGCCTTTCCCCAACAACAAGAAAGCCCTCATGCGCCGTACCTACATTGGAGTCTTCGTGTTTCTCGGCATCCTCGCCGCCCTGCATGCATGGATAGGCTGGCAACTATTGCCCGCGCTGACCGGAGACGCCGGCTGGATCGCGGCCGGCGCCGTCGTGCTGGCCATGTCGTTCTTGCTGATGCCCGCCGCCCTGTTCGCGCCCATCCTGAAACGGCGCGGCATGGCCGAAGGCGCGGCCGACCGCCTGGCGTGGGCCGGCATGCTGGCCATGGGCGCTTTCTCCTCGGCGCTGCTGCTGACCGTGCTGCGCGCCATCGCACTGGCGCTGGCGCCGCTGCTGGAGCTGTCGGCCATCCACCTGCGCCAGCTCGACGTCGCTACCGCCTGGCTGGTGCTGGCGCTGGCCGCCGCCGCCACCGTGGTGGGCTTTCTCAACGCGCGCCGCACCGCGGCCGTGGTCAACGTCAGCGTGCCCATCGCCAACCTGCCGCCGCAGCTTGAGGGCTTCACCATCGTGCAGATCAGCGACATCCACGTCGGCCCCACCATCAAGCGCCCCTACCTGCAAGCCATCGTCGACAAGGTCAATGCGCTGCAGCCCGATGTGGTGGCCATCACCGGCGACCTGGTCGACGGCAGCGTGCGCCAGCTGGCATCGCATACCGAACCGTTGGCGCAGATCAGGGCGCGCCATGGCGCCTATTTCGTCACCGGCAACCATGAGTACTACTCGAACGCGCATGAATGGATAGAAGAAGTGCGCCGCCTCGGCCTGACCGTGCTGATGAACGAGCATGTGGTGCTCAGCCATGAAGGCGCCGGCCTGGTGCTGGCCGGCGTGACCGATTTCACCGCCCACCAGTTCGACCCGGCCCAGCGCAGCGACCCGCAGGCCGCCATTGAAAACGCTCCCGCCGGCAGTCCGCGCATCCTGCTGGCGCACCAGCCGCGCTCGGCGGCGGCCGCGGCCGAGGCCGGCTTCGACCTGCAACTGTCGGGCCACACCCACGGCGGCCAGTTCTTTCCCTGGAATTTTTTCGTGCCGCTGCAGCAACCCTATGTGGCCGGCCTGAACCGCCTGCACAAGCTGTGGATTTACGTTAGCCGCGGAACCGGCTACTGGGGGCCGCCCAAGCGGCTGCTGGCGCCTTCCGAAATCACGCGGGTGAGGCTGACGGCGGGTTGATCCCGCGCATCATCGACATCAACGCTTCAGGCCGCCGTTTCCAGGCGGCCTTGTTCTTCATGCCCTCGCGCCAGCCGGCGCAGCGTTTGCGGCGGCTGCCCGAACAGGCGCATGCAAGCGCGCCGCATGCGTTCGGCGTCGCCAAAGCCGGTGGCGCGGGCGATCTGCTCCAGCGAGTCGGATGACTCTTCGATACGGATGCGGGCTGCCTCGGCGCGCATCTGCTCGATCGCCTTGGCCGGCGTCTGGCCGGTTTCGGCAGCGAAGGCGCGGTCGAACTGGCGGCGCGAGAGGCATGCCACTTCGGCCAGCGCATCCACCGTCAATTCTTGCTGCAAATGCTCGCGCGCGAAGCTGAGCGCGCGGCGGATGCGGTCGCTGCCGCCATCCATTTCCTGCAGCGCCGAGAATTGCGATTGCCCGCCCGGACGGCGGTGGTAGACCACCAGTTCGCGCGCCACCGCGCGCGCCAGGTCGGCGCCATGGTCGTCTTCGATCAGGGCCAGCGCCAGGTCGATGCCGGCGGAGATGCCGGCCGAGGTCCACACCGAGCCGTCGCGCGAATAAATGCGGTCGCTGTCGACCAGCACCTTGGGATGCATCTTCTGCAGCTTGGCCGCCATGCGCCAGTGCGTGGTGGCGCGCTTGCCATCCAGCACACCGGCCGCCGCCAGCACGAAGGCGCCGGTGCACACGCCGGCGATGCGGCGCGAGCGTTTGGCCGCGCGCACGATGTAGCTGCGCAATTGTTCCGATACCAGTCCTTCGCGCGGCGCGCCGCCGCCGGCCACCACCAGGGTGTCGAAACTGGCCGCGCCGATGCGTTCGGTCTGGATGCAGGCGCCGGCCGAACTGCGGATCATGCCGCCCGGCTCCGACAGCAGCGACAGGCGGTACAGCTGCTTGCCCGCGACCCGGTTGGCGGCGTCGAAAGCCGAGAGCGGCCCGGTGAAGTCGAGCATGCTGCAATCGGAGAAGATCAGGAAGGCGGTATCGCGCATGGGCATCTGGACAGGCGTCGGGATGGCTTGAAATGCGTGAATTATGGCATTTTAGACATAAGCGTGCAGCGCACACTGCGCAGGTCGATATCACCGGAGCCTGCCATGGACCGAACCGCCGCCGTCGCCGAAGCGCGCGACGCCACTTCCTCCACTCCCGCCAACCCTGCTGCCCCTGCCGCCGCGCGCCACCGCTGGAAAGTCCTGGCCGCAGGAGTGGCCGCCAACGCCAGTTTCTCGGCCATCTTTTCCGGCATTCCCGTGACCTCGGTGGTCTTGCGCGCGGACTACCAGCTCAGCAATGCCCAGCTTGGGCTGGCGCTGGGCCTGCTGAGCCTGGGCGTGGCCCTGGGCGAACTGCCGTGGGGCGTATTGACCGACCGCCTGGGCGACCGCAAGGTGCTGCTGACCGGCTTGCTGGGCACCGTTGCCGCGCTGTGGCTGCTGGTGCTGTTCGCGCTGCCGGGGCAGGGCGCCACCACGTTCCGATGGTTGTGCGCGGGGCTGATGCTGGCCGGCTTGCTGGGCGGCAGCGTCAATGGCTCAAGCGGCCGGGCGGTGATGGGATGGTTTCACGATGGCGAGCGCGGCCTGGCGATGAGCATACGCCAGACCGCGGTGCCGCTGGGCGGCGGCATCGGCGCGCTGTTGCTGCCGTCGCTGGCGGCCCATGCCGGCTTCGGCGCGGTCTATGGCGCGCTGATCGCCGGTTGCCTGGCCAGCGTCTGGCTGACCTTGCTGTGGCTGCGCGAGCCGCCGCCATCGGCGCCGCCGCAGCAGACGATCCGCCAGGAACGTGCCGCAACCCCGGCTTTGCGCAACGCTACGGTCTGGCGCCTGGCGCTGGGCACCGGTTTGCTGTGCGCGCCGCAGGTGGCGTTGATCAGTTTCGGCGGCATCTTCCTGCACGACTTTAGCCATGCCGGCCTGGTGCTGATCAGCGCGGTGATGACGGTGGTGCAAGTCGGCGCCGCCGTTTCGCGCATCGCCAGCGGGCGCTGGACCGATCGTCGCGGCAATCGCCGCGGTTTCCTGCGCGGTTGCGCCTTATTGAGCGCCGGGCTGTTCGCGCTGCTGGGCGGATTGGCGTTCTCCGGCGCAACGCTGGTCCCGCTGGCCTTGTCGCTTGCCGTCGCCGGCATCGCGGTGTCGGCCTGGCACGGCGTGGCCTATACCGAACTGGCGGTGCAGGCCGGGCCGGCGCAGATCGGCACCGCGCTGGGGTTGGGCAACAGCTGCGTATTCACGGTGTTCTTCCTGACCGCGCAGGCGGTGCCGCCGCTGCTGCAATGGCGGGGCTGGGCCGCCGTCTGGCTGGCGATGGCGCTGGTGGCGCTGGCGGTATGGCCGTTATTTCCACCGCCGGAGAAGCCTTGATGGGGGAGCTGGGGCTTGAAAAAGTAGAACCTGTTCGGGGTCTCGTCGGGAGTTGGACCAACGTCATTTCAGGATGAGATGCAAGGCGCAAAACGCAGCCGGGCTGGTGGCCCGGCGAGGCTTTGCAACGCCGCAGACCGCCTGAAAGGGCATTGGGACACTCCTGGAGAGGCCCCGAACAGGTTCTTTAGACGACCGGTCTAATTTTTGGTTAGAATGTCGCCATGCGAGAAAACTACGGCGAAAACAAACGCAACATCCTCATGGCCGGGCGCGCGATCATCGCGCAAAAAGGCTTCTCCGGCGTCGGGCTGTCCGAGATCCTGGCGGCGGCGGAGATTCCCAAGGGGTCGTTCTACCATTACTTCGGCTCCAAGGAGCAGTATGGGCGCGAGCTCATCGAACACTATGTCGAGGGCTACCTTGAGCTGCTGGGCAAGGTGCTCGGCGATCACTCCTATGGCGCCAGCGGGCGAGAGCGCTTGCTGACCTATTGGGGCTATTGGCTGGAAAGCCAGTGCTGCCAGGAGTTCGAGCAGCGCTGCCTGGTGGTCAAGCTCAGCGCCGAAGTGGCCGACCTGTCCGACGACATGCGCGAGGCCTTGCATGAAGGCACCGGGCGCTTTATCGCCCGTATTGCCGGCTGCATCGAGGACGGCATTGCCGACGGTTCGCTGCATACCGTGCTGGAGCCGCTGGCCACCGCCACCATGCTGTACCAGCTGTGGCTGGGCGCCAGCCTGCTGTCCAAGCTCAGCCGCGACCGTGTGCCGATGGAAAGCGCGATGCATGTCACCCGCCGCGTGCTGGTTCCGCCGCAATAGGCCGGTGATTCCTCTTCATTGCGCATTCAAATTTCCCAATTAAGTTTCCCAATTTCCCAAGGACTTCCCATGAACGCCAAGCACGCCGTCAACCGCAGGATCGTCCTCGCCGCGCGCCCTACCGGTGCGCCTGAGGCCGCCAATTTCCGTCTTGAGGAAACCGCCGTGCCGGCGCCTGGAGAAGGGCAGGTGCTGCTGCGCGCCGAGTGGCTTTCGCTCGATCCCTATATGCGCGGGCGCATGAGCGACGCGCCGTCTTACGCGCCCTCGGTCGATATCGGCGCGGTGATGACCGGCGGCACCGTCTCGCGCGTGGTGGCTTCGCGCCATGCCGATTTCCATGAGGGCGACCTGGTGATGGCCTACACCGGCTGGCAGGAATACGCCCTCTCCGACGGCAGCGGCGCCACCAGGTTGCCGGCCGGCTTCGACCATCCTTCGCATGCGCTGGGCGTGCTCGGCATGCCCGGCTATACCGCCTATGCCGGCCTGATCGACATCGGCCAGCCGCGCGCCGGCGAAACCGTGGTGGTGGCCGCCGCCACCGGCGCGGTCGGCTCGCTGGTGGGGCAGATCGCCAAGATCAAGGGCTGCCGCGTGGTCGGCGTGGCCGGCGGCGCGCAGAAGTGCGAATACGCGGTCAAGGAACTGGGCTTCGACGCCTGCATCGACCACCGCTCGGCGGATTTTGCCGCGCAACTGAAAGCGGCCTGCCCCCAGGGCATCGACGTCTATTTCGAGAATGTCGGCGGCGCCGTGTTCGATGCCGTGGCGCCGTTGCTCAACGTGCACGCCCGCATCCCGGTATGCGGCCTGATCTCGCATTACAACGGCGGCCGTGTCGAGTCCGACGCCAGCGCGCTGCTGCGCCGCGTGCTGACGCAACGCATCCAGATACGCGGCTTCATCATCTTCGACTACTACGTCAACCGCCCCGACCTGCTGGCGGCGTTCCAGCACGATGTCTCGGGCTGGATCAAGCAAGGCCGGCTGCGCTACCGCGAAGACGTGGTGCAAGGGCTGGAGAACGCTCCCCAAGCCTTCATCGGCATGCTCGAAGGCAAGAACTTCGGCAAGCTGGTAGTCAAGCTGGATTAAGCATCGATCCGGGCGAACACCCCGGCAACCAGGCGTGGCGACTGAAATAGTTGATCACGCGCTCTAAGGATCTCATTCATGATTCCGTTTTCCGTCCTCGACCTGTCCCCGATCAACAAGGGCAGCACCGCCGCCCAGGCCTTCAACAACACCAAGGAGCTGGCGCAGCTGGCCGAGAAGCTCGGCTACCGGCGCTACTGGCTGGCCGAGCACCACAACATGGCCGGCATCGCCAGCGCGGCCACCTCGCTGGTGATCTCGCACGTGGCGGCCAATACTAGGAGCATCCGCGTCGGTTCCGGCGGCATCATGCTGCCCAACCATTCGCCGCTGGTGATCGCCGAGCAGTTCGGCACGCTGGAGTCGCTCTACCCCGGCCGCATCGACCTCGGCCTGGGGCGCGCGCCGGGTTCCGACCAGCGCACCGCGCGCGCCCTGCGCCGCAACATGGGCGGCGACACCGCCGAGAATTTCCCGCAGGATGTGCAGGAGCTGCAGGACTATTTCGCCGAGCCGTCGGACTATCAGTCGCTGCGCGCGGTGCCCGGCGCCGGCCTGAACGTGCCGATCTGGCTGCTCGGCTCCAGCATGTTCAGCGCCCAGCTGGCGGCCGAACTCGGCTTGCCGTTCGCTTTCGCCTCGCACTTCGCGCCGGGCTTCATGAAGTCGGCGGTGGAGATCTACCGCGCCCGCTTCAAGCCCTCGGCTGCGTGGCCAAAACCGTATGTGATGCTGGGCCTGAACGTGTTCGCCGCCGATACCGGGCGCGAAGCGGTGCGCCTGTTCAGTTCGCTGCAGCAGCAGTTCATCAACCTGATCCGCGGCACGCCGGGCCAGCTCAACCCGCCGGTGGACGACATCGCCGACTACTGGCAGCCGGGCGAGCAGGCGCACGTGGAACGCTCGCTGGCATGCGCCGTGGTGGGCGACCGCGAGAGCGTGCGCGAGGGCCTGCAGAATTTCATCGACGACACCGCGCCGGACGAGCTGATGATCACCGCCCAGATCTACGACCATGCGGCGCGCCTGCATTCCTTTGAAATCGTGGCCGAGGTGCGCCAGGAGCTGGAGGGCCGGGTGGCGATCTGAGTTCGCTGTTCAGGCTCCGATAAAAGAAAACGACAAGGAACACGACAAGAAAAACGGCATTGCCCGCAACAGGCAATGCCGTTTTTTCTTTGAGGAAGAGAAATCCCTATTCCATCCCCAGCATGCGCGCCAGGTTGTTCCCGCTCTTGCCGCTGACCAGGTGGATGTGTTCCTCCAGCGTCACCAGGTGCGACTCCATCGCCGCCACCGCGCCTTCGGTATCGCCGCGCTCGATCAGGTCGACGATGCGGGTGTGTTCCTCATGCTCGCAGGAGGCGTAGCCGGCCGGTTCGTGCAGCGCCACGATCAGCGAGCAGCGCGACACCAGTTCGCCCAGGTAGCGCTGCAGCGTGGCGTTGCGCGCCAGTTCGGCCACCTGCATATGGAAGGATGAGGCCAGCCGCGCCCAGCGCGTCTGCGCGTAGCTGTGCATTGCCTGGTGTTCTTCCTTGAGTTGGCGGCGCAGCCGGGCCAGGTCGGCGCGCGTGGCGTTGCGTACCGCCAGCCGCATGATGGCGGCTTCCAGCGAACGTCGCGCCTCGAAGATCTCGCGCGTTTCTTCCGGCGTCGGCATGGCCACCACCGCGCCGCGGTTCGGGCGCAGCTCGACGATGTGTTCGTGCGCCAGCTTTTGCAGTGCCTTCTGCACCACCGTGCGGCCCACGCCGAACAATTCGCACAGGGCCGCCTCGGGCAGCTTGGTGCCGGGCGCCAGGCGCTGGCTCATTACGCTGTCGAAGACGGTGGCATAGATGCGGCCGATGATGTCGTCGCCGGCCTCGGCGTCGAGCTGCAGGGCCGGCGCATCGGCCAGCGTGTCGTGGCGCACGCGCGGGCGGCCGGCGCGCTGTTGGCGGGCTGGTGCCGGGGCATCGTCGGCATGGCGCGCGGTCGCGCCCCTGGTGCTCTTGGCGTTCTTGGCGCTCTTGGTCGCCGGCTTGGCGGCCGTGCCGGCGGTGCGCTTGCCCGCGTTGCGGGGGGAGGTTTCGCTCATCGTCTTGTGCTTGGTGTCTCATCGCGCCGCGCTTCCTTTGGCGCGGAAGGCGCGGCGCCCGGTTGGGCATGCGTTGCGGGTCAGTGCGGCGCGCCCTGCTGCAGCATGCGCCATACCTCGGCGGCCAGCCTGATCAGGGACAGGTCGCTGCCCGCGGGCCCCAGCAATGATACGCCGATCGGCAGCCCGGCGGGCGTGGCCAGCGGGATGCTGACCTGCGGCAAACCGCACAGGCCGGCGATGCAGGTGATGCGGAAGGTGCGTGCGCGCACCAGGTCGACCTCGCCGGGGGCGGCGTCCAGTGGCGGCGCCACGCTGGCCGCGGACGGGATCACCGCCACCGCGTCATCGCCCAGCAGCGCATGCACCTGGCGGCGCACCACCTGCTGGCGCTCGCGCGCCTGGCGTTCGGCCTGGATGTCGATGGCGCGCGCGATGTCCCAGCGGCCCTGCACGGCGGGGCCGAAGCGCGGCGTTTCGCGCTCGATCCAGTCGCGGTGGGTTTGCCAGGCCTCGTGTGCCGAGGCCACGACGTAGGCGCGGCGCCATTGTTCCAGTGCATCCGGGGCGTCGCCGGACAGGCGGCAGTGCCGGCCCTGCATGCGCGCGCACAGCGCCTGGTAGACGCGCTGCACGGCCGGCTGGAACACCGGGTCGGCCTGCTCCAGCGCATCCAGGGGCAGCAGGACGTGCCGCAAGTCGCGGCCGGCGGTCTGCGGCAGCAGTACCTCGCCCACGCGGGCGAAGGCGCCGGCCTCGTGCGCGAGCCAGGTGGCGGTATCGAAACTGGGGGAGAGCGGCGCCATGGCCTCGCAGGACAGCAGGCCGTGCGTGGTGCGCAGGCCCCAGATGCCGCAGTAGCTGGCCGGCACCCGGGTCGAGCCGCCGGTGTCGGTGCCCAGCGCGAAGTCGCACAGGCGCGCCGCCACCGCCGCCGCCGAACCGCTGGAGGAGCCGCCCGGCACGCGGCCCGGCGCGGCCGGGTTGATGGGGGTGCCGTAGTGGTGGTTGTCGCCGTGGATGCTGTAGGCGATCTCGTCGGTCAGGGTCTTGCCCACCAGGGTGGCGCCGGCGTTGAGCAGGGCCGTCACCAGCGGGCTGGTGGCGGTGGCCGGGGCATGCGTGCGCAGCCAGTCCGGATTGCCGGCGCCGGTGACGTGGCCGGCCACGTCGAACAGGTCCTTGGCGCCGAAGGTGAGGCCGGCCAGCGGGCCGGCGGCCGCGCCGGCGATGCGAAAGCGCCCGTGCGGCACGAAGGCGCCGATACCGTCCGGGACGGGAGCGAAGCGGGGATGGTTCAAGCGGTTCTCCAATGGTCAGGGCAGCAGCGCAGGAGGCTGCTGCAATTCTTCCAGCGCATCCACGTGCGCGCAGATGGCGCCCGGCGTGGTGAACCAGACCTGGCCGCGGTCGCGCGCCGCGGCCAGGTGTTGCAGCGCGCGGCGCAAGTGGCGCAGACGATAGGGCTGGCCCACCAGGTAAGGATGCAGGGCGATACCCATCACCAGCGGCTGCCGCGTCGATTGCTCCAGCATCTCGTCGAAGTTGTCGACGATCATCTGCGCGAAATCCTTCCCGTCCATCTGGCGCGCCACGATCATCGGGATGTCGTTGAGTTCTTGCGGATAGGGGATCGACCACAGGCTGCCGCCGTCGCGCGTGCGCATGCGCACCGGCTGGTCGTCGTGCGCCCAGTTCAGGTTGTAGCGGTAACCCGATTCGCGCAGCAGGTCGGGGGTGAGCAGGCTTTCCGAGATCCACGGCGAAAGCCAGCCGGCCGGCGCCGCTCCGCTTTCGGCGGCGATGCGGTCGCGGCAGTGGCGCAGCAGCGCCAGTTCGGCGCTTTCCGGCAGCGTGCCCTGCTGTTGCGAATTGCTGTGGCCGTGGCCGATGATCTCGTCGCCGCGCGCGGCGAAGGCGGCCACCAGTTCCGGGCAATGGTCGTACAGCGCGGTGTTGACCAGCACGCCGGCCGGCAGCGCCAGCTGTTCGAATAGTTCCAGGCAGCGCCAGGCGCCGACGCGGTTGCCGTATTCGCGCCAGGCATAGTTGAGCACGTCGGGCTCGGGGCAGGCCGGGCCCAGGCGCGCGCCCAGGCCCGATCCGAAGGCGAAGTGCTCGATGTTGAAGCCGAGGTAGACCGCCAGCCGCGCGCCGTTGGGCCAGCGATAGCCGGGGCGGCGGTGGATGGCCGAATAGCCGAAGCGGCCGTGGCCGGGCAGCGGGCCGAAGGGGCGGGCGATGCCTTCGACGGCGGGGACGGTGGGCGGGAGGGTGGGCTGGTTCATGCCGGTTCCCTCACGATGCGGCCAGGCCGGCGCCCTGGATCGTGGTTGATGATGGTGCGGCGTGCATCATTTTCTCCATCTTCTGCACAAGAGTCGTGCGTTATTGGCTGCAAACTTGATTGGTTATCAGCGGCAATAAATGAAGATATTTGCTGCCTATATAAGGTAAATATTGTCGGCAAAAATTATCTTCGCATGCGGCGCTTGGCATAGCCCTTGCATAAGTCATGCCGGGAACAATGCCAACCGTCTCTTAGCCAACCTGGAGGGAAGCCACCATGATCCGTTTCACCCGCCGTACCCTGATTGCCGCCGCAGCCGCCACCGTCGCCGCTGCTACCTTTGCCTCGCCGGCCCTGGCCGCCGACCCCATCAAGATCGGCCTGGTCACCGCGCTGTCGGGCCAGTCGGCGCAAGCCGGCGAGGCGCTGACCCGCGGCATGTCCATCGCCATCGACGAGATCAACGCCAAGGGCGGCCTGTTGGGCGGGCGCAAGCTGGAGCTGGTGCGCCGCGACGACGAAGGCAATCCGGCCAAGGGCGTAGTGGCCGCGCGCGAACTGATCTTCAAGGAAAAGGTGGCGGTGCTGTTCGGCGGCCTGGACACCCCGGTGTCGATGGCCATCGTGCCCATCGTCAACCAGGAGAAGGTGCCCTTCGTCGGCCCGTGGGCGGCCGGCACCGGAGTGACCAAGAACGGCGCCAACCCGAACTACGTGTTCCGCGTGTCGGCGGTGGATGAACTGGTCGACAAGGCCATGCTGAACTACGCGCAGAAGACCTTCAAGAGCAGCAAGGCCGGCCTGATCCTGGTCAACAATCCCTGGGGCGAATCCAACGAGAAGGGCATCGTCGCCGCGCTGGCAGAGAAGGGCTTGAAGCCGGCCGGGGTGGAGAAGTTCGAAGGCAGCGACGTCGACATTGTGCCGCAGCTCACGCGCCTGAAGGCCGCCGGCGCCGACACCTTGTACCTGGTCGGCAACGTCGGCCCCTCGGCGCAGGTGGTCAAGTCGCTCGACCGCATGGGCTGGAAGGTGCCGGTGGTGTCGCACTGGGGCCCGGCCGGCGGCCGCTTCACCGAACTGGCCGGCCCCAACGCCAGGAACGTGCACTTCATCCAGACCTTCAGCTTCTTCGGCAAGCTCTCGCCGGTGGGCGAGAAGGTAGTGAGCGAGCTCAAGGCCAAGTACCCCGCGATCAAGGGGCCGGACGACATCACCCCGGCCGTCGGCGTGGCCAACGCCTATGACGGCATGCAGCTGGCCGCGCTGGCCATCGCCAAGGCAGGTTCCACCAACGGCGACGCGGTGCGTGAGGGCTTCTACAAGATCGACCGCTACGAAGGCCTGATCAAGACCTACGTCAAGCCGTTCAGCCCGGCCGTGCACGATGCGCTGCAGGCCGACGACTACGTCTGGGCGCAGTTCATCGACAACCGCATCCTGCCGGTAGGCCTGGCGCAATAAGGCCGCCCCGGCAGCGCCGCGCCGGCCGGGAGCAGCGGTTTGCGCGGCGGCCAATCCATGCGCAATGCGGGCAACGCATCAGCGCAATACCAACGATCAACAGCCGCCGCCGGCAACGCGGCGGGGCAGGGAGAACACGATGTTGCTGCTGTCGGCACTCATCAGCGGATTCGGACTGGGCAGCATGTACGGTCTGATGGCGCTCGGTTTCTACATGACGTATGCCGTCTCCGGTACCGTCAATTTCGCGCAGGGCAGCTCCATGATGCTGGGCGCCGTGCTGTGCTTCACCTTCGCCCAGACGCTGGGCTGGCCGATGTGGCTGGCCGTCGTGCTGGCGCTGGCCTTGTGCGCCGCCTATGGCGTGCTGGTCGAAGTGCTGGCGGTGCGCCCCTTCGCCCGGCAGGGTTCGAACGCTTGGCTGATGTCCACCGTGGCGCTGGGCATCGTGCTGGACAACCTGGTCATGCACACCTTCGGCAAGGAACCGCGCAGCCTGCCGTCGCCGCTGGCGCTGTCGTCCATCGAAGTGGGCGGCATCGGCCTGGGCGTGTATCCGCTGCACCTGCTGATCCCCGCCGTCGGCCTGGCGCTGGCGGCGCTGCTGCATACCGTCTCGCGCCGCACCCGCTGGGGCACGGCCTTGCTGGCGGTGGTGCAGAACCGCGACGCCGCGCGCCTGATGGGCATCCCCATCACCCGCGCCATCGCCGCCGCCTTCGCGCTGTCGACCCTGCTGGCCGGCGTGGCCGGCGTGCTGATCGCGCCGCTGTTCAACGTCAACGCCGACATGGGCACGCTGTTCGGCCTGAAGGCCTTCGCCGTGGCCATCCTGGGCGGCATCACCAGCGCCTGGGGCGTGATGATCGCCGGCCTGCTGTTCGGCATCGCCGAGGCGCTGATCACCGCCACCCTCGGTTCCGGCTATACCCAGATCATCACCTTCGCGCTGGTGATCGCGGTATTGGCGATTCGTCCCAACGGCCTGTTCGGCCGCGCACAGGTGAAAAAGGTATGAACAATCTTCCGCATTCCGTGACCGCGGCGCTGCGCCGCGCGACCCAACCCGCGCCGCCGGCCGCCGCCCCGCGCGCCCAGGTGCGCCTGGGGCTGGGCACGCCGGCCGCGCTGGCCTGGTGCGTGCTCGGCTTCATCGCCGCCGCCACGCTGGCGCTGTCGGTCAACAGCTATTACGTCTTCGTGCTGGCCGGCATCGCGCTGGTGGCCATCGTCGGCATCGGCCTGAACGTGCTGATCGGCCTGACCGGGCAGGTCTCGTTCGGCCATATCGGCTTCTACGCCATCGGCGCCTATACGGTCGCCATCCTGACCACCAAGGCCGGCTTCTCGTTCTGGCTGGCGTGGCCGCTGGCGGCGCTGGCCGCGGGGGCGCTGGGCGTGCTGCTGGCCTTGCCGGCGCTGCGCGTGAAGGGTCCCTACCTGGCCATGATCACCATCGCCTTCAGCTTCATCGTGCAGCACGCCATCATCGAGATGCGGGATGTGACCGGCGGCCAGAACGGCATCATGGGCCTGGCCGCTCCCGCCTTCCTCGGGCTGCAGGGCGAGCGCGCCATCGCCATCCTGGGGCTGGCGTCGGTGGCGGTGGTGCTGGCCGGCTACTGCTGGCTCTCGCGCGGCAGCTGGGGCGCTGCCATGCGCGCGGTGCGCGACAGCGAGACCGCGTCCGAATCGATCGGCCTGAACCCGCTGGTGGTCAAGGCTGCCGCCTTCGCCATCTCGGCCGCCCTGGCCGGCCTGGCCGGCGGATTGTTCGCGCCGTTGTCGACCTTCGTCACGCCGGACACATTCAGTTTCATGCAATCCATCCTGTTCGTGCTGGTGGTGGTGATCGGCGGCGCCGGTTCCATCATGGGGCCGGTGGTCGGCGCGGTGATCGTCGGCGCGCTGCCCGAACTGCTATCCAGCATGGAGGACTATCGCCTGCTGTTCTTCGGCGCGCTCCTGCTGCTGGTGCTGTGGATCGCGCCGGACGGCGTGACCGGCCTGTTGCGCAAGCTGGTGGCCGCATTGCGCCAGCCAGCCGCGGCCATTCCTCCGCTGGCGCCGGCAGGCGATGAGGCGGCGCTGCCAATGCGCACCCGCCGCACCCTCTCGGCCGACGGCCTGACCATGGTGTTCGGCGGCGTGCGCGCGGTCGGCAACCTGGGATTCGAAGTGCCGGCAGCGGCCGTCACCAGCCTGATCGGCCCCAACGGCGCCGGCAAGACCACGGCGCTGAACATGCTTTCCGGCTTCTACCGCCCGACCTCCGGCAGCTTCGCGC
Organism: Herbaspirillum sp. SJZ099; assembly: GCF_007828355.1. Lineage (NCBI taxonomy): Bacteria > Pseudomonadati > Pseudomonadota > Betaproteobacteria > Burkholderiales > Oxalobacteraceae > Herbaspirillum > Herbaspirillum sp. SJZ099. The sequence continues at coordinate 113,919 of NZ_VIUO01000012.1, forward strand.
TGGGCGGGGTGGCGCTGGCGGGCTTGCCGGCCTTTCGCATCGCCCGCCACGGGGTGGCGCGCACCTACCAGACCTCGCAACTGTTCGGCAGCCTCAGCGTGGCCGACAACGTCGCGCTGGCCTGCGGCCGCGGCCGCCTGGGCGGGCTGCTGTCGGCGCGCGGTTTCGGCGATGCCGCGGTGCGTGCGCGCTGCGCCAGCCTGCTGGCGTATTGCGGTTACCGCGGCGCCATCGATATCGCCGCGGCCGACCTGGCGCACGTCGACCGCCGCCTGGTGGAAATCGCGCGCGCCCTGGCCGCCGATCCGGATGTGCTGTTGCTGGACGAGCCGGCCGCCGGCCTGTCGCGCGAGGACAAGTCGATGCTGGCGCGCCTGCTGCAAAAGATCGCCGCCGCGGGCATCAGCGTGGTGGTGGTCGAGCACGACATGGAGCTGGTGATGCAGATCTCCAGCCGCATCGTGGTGCTGGACGCCGGCCAGCGCCTGGCCATCGGCACTCCGCAAGAGGTGCAGAACGACCCGGCGGTGCGCCAGGCCTATCTTGGCGAGGAGGCGCAGCAACCGGCGGCCACTGCGGCGCGCGTGGCGACGCCGGGCGCGGCTGAATTGCTGGGCGTGGGCGAGCTGGTCGCCGGCTATGGCGCCGAGCCGGTGCTGCACGGCATCAACCTGCAGGTGAAGCAGGGCGAGATGGTGGCTTTGCTGGGCGCCAACGGCGCCGGCAAGTCGACGCTCATGCGCGCGCTGGCCGGCTTGCACCGGCCGGTGCAGGGCGGCATCCATGCCGGCGGCGTCAACCTGATGGACCTGCGCGCCGAAGAGATCGTGCGCCATGGCGTGGTGCTGGTGCCGGAGGGACGGCAGGTCTTCCCGGAACTGAGCGTGCTGGACAACATCCGCCTTGGCGCTTTCCTTTATCCGCAGGATGTGGAGGCGCGCGTGGAGGAAATGCTGGGGCGTTTCCCGCGTTTGCGCGAGCGCCTGCACCAGCGCGCCGGCCTGCTCTCCGGCGGCGAGCAGCAGATGCTGGCGATCGCGCGCGGTTTGATGTCGCGCCCGCGCGTGCTGTTGCTGGACGAGCCGTCGCTGGGCCTGGCGCCGAAGGTGATTGCCGAACTGTTCGCGGCGCTGGATCGGCTGCGCAACGAGAACATGACCATCGTGCTGGTCGACCAGATGGCGGCGCTGGCCTTGTCGCTGGCCGACCGCGCCTATGTGATCGAAGGCGGGCGGGTGGTGGCGCAGGGCAGTGCGGCCGAGATCGCGGCCAATGATGCGCTGGCCAAGGCTTATCTTGGCGGGCATTGAGGAGATTCGTAGTGGAACCGACGTTGCCGTTCGAGGTAAATATCCCGGAAGTGCTGGCTGAAGTGACGGCCGCTTTCGGGCGTTATGAGGTGGCGCTGACGACCAACCAGGTCGAGGTGCTGGATGAGCTGTTTCTGGACTCGGCCCATACCGTGCGTTATGGCGCTACCGAGAATCTTGTCGGGTTTGACGAGATACGATCATTTCGTCTTGGACGTTCGCCCAGGAACCTGATGCGGGATTTGCGGCGGACTGTCATTACCACCTATGGGCGCGACTATGCGGTGGCCAATACCGAGTTTACCCGTGATGGGGATGCCCGGATTGGGCGGCAGAGTCATGCCTGGTTGCGGTTGCCGCAGGGGTGGAGGATTGTGGCGGCGCATGTTTCCTGGATGGAGATGAAGTAGTTTGTTTGTTTGTTTGTTTGTTTGTTTGTGTTTTAGGTAGTCTGGTCTTACTGCGTGCAGATGTACTGGCTTTAGTCTTTTCTTTCTTCGGTCGTGGCGGAGCGCCGGGGGCGGCCCGGCAGCCGCTCACTTTCTTTGGCCCGCCAAAGAAAGTAAGCAAAGAAAGGCGGCCCCTAAGTGCCAGCCCCTTCGGGGTACCCGTTGGAGTGCCATGAAAAATGGGCGAGGCAGAGTCGCTGCGCTCCGACTGCCTCGCTGATCCATT
>NZ_VIUO01000013.1:0-62161 GCF_007828355.1 Herbaspirillum sp. SJZ099
CGCAGGCTACGCTGCCGGCAACAACCCCAGCACCACTGCGGCTTGCCGCTTAGACTAACTTTAAGTCTGGACCAGTTGTTTCAGGCCGGTCAGTGATCGAGATGGCTAGTCGAGTTAAATTGAATGACGAAACGGTGGGGGGAGGATTATTGCGTTATGGAGCTAAAAGCGTGATCGCATTCGCGGCATTGATAGTTTTGCAGGACGTTGGTATCGACCATGTCACCTAAGGCGATCCCGGCTACGCCACCCGCGGTACCTCCGATGATGCTGCCGATAATTGCTCCTACCAAGCCGCCGAGAGCGACTCCGGCGGGGCCGGCTATTGCACCAAACGTGATGCCTGCTTCAGCTCCGCTGAATGCGCCGGAAAAACCAGCGGCAGCACCAGCTAGCGTGCCGACTGTGCCACCGGTTTTTTTACCGTAGTCTTTCGTGGTGATATGTGTGGACTCACAGAGGGGGCAAGAGACGATTGTCATGATGGCTCCCAAGTATTGAAATTGAAGCAGGCTGTCGAAAACAGGCCTGAGAAAGGATTTGAAGGGGTATGCATATATCTCCTAACTAGGTGCGATTAAGCTTTCAGAGATGAATAATTGTCCATCTCACTAAGAGAATATGTGGTTGAAATTCTTTGGAATGTATAGAAATGAAGTCAAATTCCTAGGCATGAAACATGCGACTCAACGATTGGCGCGCCACCATTCGCGTCATTTTTCAATAAGCCAATTTCTTGATGCCACTGCTTTCTAGCAAAAGGGGCGATCTTTGTCAGAAATTGAATGAGTGGGATCTCGGGGAAATGAAATTTAGCATTAAGCGAAATGAAGATTATCGTCACAGATAAAGTTGAGACAAATAGATGGCCTAGTATTCCCACGCTCCCGTTAATAGACATGCCATAATTTCGCCTTTACAGAAAATAATTGTTTTTTGGGAAACTTTCGAATTGTGTTTGGGATGCTAGGAGGGCAAGCTGGCAGTCTTGCTGATGGTTTCGACGCGGTCAGATTCCTAAGAAAGTAGTTCTTTGTAACGTAGCTTCAGCATGTACCTCTATTTTGTAGAAGGTACGACGAGAGATTTTCTAGCGTTTTGATATGCCTCTCGACGAATCCAAATAAAACTGTACAGAGCATGCAGGGTACGTCACCTCGATAAGTTAGCGACGAAAGAGCGTCGAAAGACGCTAATGTATTTTGCGGAAAAATAATGGCTCTTAAGAAATCTGAACTCTATTCATCGCTGTGGCAGAGTTGTGACGCTCTACGAGGCGGCATGGACGCTAGCCAGTACAAGGATTACGTATTGGTACTGCTATTTATCAAATATGTCAGCGACAAGTACGCCGGCAAGCCGTATCAGCCACTTACTATCCCACCCGGCGCGAGCTTCGCCGACATGGTGGCACTCAAAGGCAACAAGGATATCGGCGACAAGATCAACAAAAAGATCATTGCACCTTTGGTCGCAGCCAATGCGCAACTTTCTCTCTCCGATTTTCCTGACTTCAATGACGCCACAAAGCTAGGCACCGGAAAAGAATTGGTGGACCGGCTCACCGATCTGGTGGCCATCTTCGAGAGCAAAGCACTTGATTTCTCCAAGAATCGAGCCGATGGCGATGACATCCTTGGCGACGCCTACGAATACCTGATGCAACACTTCGCAACCGAGAGTGGCAAGAGCAAGGGACAATTTTACACACCGGCCGAAGTCAGCCGTGTAGTTGCTCATGTATTGGCAATCGGCTCTGCCAAAACAAGCCATGAAACGACTGTGTACGACCCAACCTGCGGCTCGGGTTCGCTGCTACTGAAGGTAGCTGATGCAGCGCACAGCAAGCTAGCGCTCTACGGCCAAGAGAAAGACTCCGCCACCAGCGGTTTGGCGCGCATGAATATGATCCTGCACGACAACCCTACGGCAGAGATCGAGCAGGGCAATACGCTGGCCGACCCCAAATTTCGCGAAGGCAACGCGGGCGAGCAGAGCCTCAAGGTCTTCGACTATGTGGTGGCCAATCCGCCGTTCTCCGATAAGCGCTGGAGCACTGGCATCGACCCGCTGCACGACATATGGCAACGCTTCGACGGCTTCGGCGTGCCGCCGACTAAGCAGGGGGATTTCGCCTACCTACTGCATATTGTGCGTTCGCTCAAGAGTACCGGCCGCGGCGCCTGCATCCTGCCGCATGGCGTGCTATTTCGTGGCAATGCCGAGGCCGATATCCGTCGCGCGTTGATCAGTAAAGGCTACATCGAAGCCGTCATCGGCCTGCCGGCCAACCTGTTCTATGGCACCGGCATTCCCGCATGTATAATCGTCATCGACAAGTCGCAAGCGGCTAAGCGCGTAGCCGCAGGCACAGGCATCTTCATGATAGACGCCAGCCAAGGCTTCATGAAGGACGGCCCCAAGAACCGCCTGCGCGAACGCGACCTACACCGGATTGTCGATGCCTTCCAGCGTCGCCAGGCCATACCGCGTTATGCACGTCAGGTCAGTCAGGAAGAGGTCGAGAAGAACGACCACAACCTCAATCTGTCACGCTATATGGATAGCCAGGTGCCCGAAGACCTACAGGACATCGAAGGCCACTTGCGCGGCGGCATTCCCGAGGTCGACGTGACTGCGCCTGACAGCCTTGTCAGCCGCTACTGGGCCGTTTGTCCGCAGCTAAAGCATGCCCTGTTCAAGCCTAACCGCGCAAGCTATTTAGATCTGGCGGTGGACAAGACCGCCATCAAGTCCACCATCCATAATCATCCCGAATTCGTTGACTTCATTACGAAGATGAACGCGCATTTCGCCTCGTGGCGAAAAAAACAGGCAAAAATGCTTAAGACACTGCGCCCCAGCTGCAAGCCAAAACAAGTGATCACTGAGCTCTCCGAAAGCTTGCTCGCGCACTACCAGGGCCAGCCGCTGATCGATGCCTATGCCGTCTACCAGCACCTGATGGACTATTGGGCGCAGATGATGCAAGACGATTGTTACCTGATTGCCGCCGACGGCTGGAAAGCTGAAACCTACCGTGTCATCGAGATCGACAAGAAGGGCCTACAGAAAGACAAGGGCTGGGCCTGCGACTTGGTGCCCAAGGTGCTGGTCGTTGCACGTTATTTCGCCAAGGAGCAGGCTGCGCTCGATGCACTTCAAGCTAAACTGGATGGCGTAAGTGCCAAGCTCGCCGAACTCGAAGAAGAACACAGCGGCGAGGATGCTGCCTTTGGCAGCTTCGACAAAATCAACGCCGTGGCGGTGAAGGATCGCCTGCGTGAAATCGAAGACGAACTGAAGGTCGAGATCAAGGCAGCTAAGCGCGGAAAACGTGGAGTAACGGCTGCTAACGAGCCCGATGATACTATCAGCGACGAATTACGCACGCTGTTGGATTGGTTGAAGCTGGCCGCTGAAGAGTCGGCGCTGAAGAAGAGTGTTAAGGACGCCGATGCCGCACTGGATGCGGCAGCCTATGCCTGGTACCCCAGGCTCACCGAGGCAGACGTGCAGAGGCTGGTAGTAGATGACAAGTGGTTCGCGACACTCGATGCGGCAGTGCATAGAGAGATGGATCGACTGAGCCAGCAGCTCGCGGCGCGAGTCAAGGAGCTGGCGGAGCGGTACGAGAAACCTTTGCCACAACTAAACAAGCACATGGCGGAAATCGAGGCACGGGTGAATCGGCATCTAGAGAAGATGGGGTTCGAATGAAGGTGAGAGAGTCAGCCGCAGTGTATAACATTGCGGCCACCAAGCAACAACCTTCAGTACCAATTGGTGCCGGGATTCCTTCCGATTGGAAAGTTGTGTTCGCAGCCGAGGTGTGTGCAAAAATTCAGGATGGGACACATTTTTCGCCACGTATCAATGGTGGTCCGTATCTCTACGTTACTTCCAAGAACATTAAACGCGGCCATCTTGATCTGTCGACGGCAGAGACAATCGATGCAGTTCAACACTCAGCCATATATCGGCGATGTGATGTCAAAAAAGGTGATCTGCTTCTAACGAAAGACGGTGCCAATACCGGAAACGCTGCCCTGAATAGTTTGGATGAAGAATTCAGCTTGCTCTCAAGCGTTGCATTTTTACGCTTTTCGCAACAGCATTCTGCAGCCTACTTTCTCCAGCAAATTCTATCGACACGAGGCCAACGTCAAATCGAAGAAGCGATGGCTGGCAATGCGATAACAAGATTGACGCTTCAAAAAATCAATCAGCTTCGGTTTCTTACGCCACCCACTCTCGTTGAACAACAAGCCATCGCCGAAGCGCTTGCCGATGCGGATGCATTGATTGAATCTGTGTCGTTACTGCTGGCCAAAAAAAGACAGATCAAGCAAGGTGCCATGCAGGAACTGCTCACTGGCAAGAAGCGCATGCCGGGCTTTAACAAAGATTGGGCGTCTAAAAGGCTCGATCAGCTGGCAGCTATTCGTAGTGGTGGCACTCCAAGCACGACGCAGAATCAGTTCTGGAACGGAGATATTTTATGGTGTACACCAACGGATATCACCGCGTTAAACGGACACAAGTATTTAAGCGATACCGAGAGGAAGCTCACGTCGCTCGGTGCGCGCGCGAGCGCTGCTGAATTGATTCCTCCCAGGTCGATTGTCATGACGTCACGCGCAACGATTGGCGAATGCGCCATCAATACGGTTGCTGTCACGACGAACCAGGGATTTAAAAACTTTGTTCCGTTCGACAACGTTGATGTCGAATACTTATATTACCTGCTTCAAATTCAGCGCCCCGGATTTATAGGCCTTTGCAGCGGAAGTACGTTCTTGGAGATCGGAAAGACGCAGTTGTCTGCATATGAGGTCGTGGTACCCGTAGAAAAAAGCGAACAAGCGGCGATCTCGCGCGCATTATCTGAGATGGATGAGAGCATCTCTACACTGGAAGACAAGCTGACCAAAGCTCGTGATATCAAGCAAGCCATGATGCAAGCACTGCTGACCGGTCGAATTCGCCTAGTTCAGCCTGTCTCTAACGTCATCCCGCTACCAATCAAGTCCGCCGTAGCCGATTCGCCATCACTTCAGTCGGCCCACAACTGGCAGATTAATGAAGCCGTGGTCATTGGCGTGCTGGCTCAGCGTTTTGGCAACGAGAAGTTCCCGCTGCCACGTAAACGCCGGGTGAAGCTAATGTACCTGCTGCATCGTCACTCCGAAGGTCGTGCAGACGGCTACTTGAAGAAAGCCGCCGGCCCCTACGACCCGAATACAAAATACAAGGGGCCGGAAGCGATTGCACTGAAAAGCGGTTACGTGCAGGTGCTGCGCAACGACAAGTACGAAGGCTTTGTCGCAGGTGACAAGATCGAGCAGGCACAGCGCTACTTCGAGCAGTGGTACGGCACAGCCGCGCTGGAGTGGCTGGAGCAGTTCCGCTATCGCAAGACCGACGACCTGGAACTGCTTGCGACGGTAGATATGGCGATGGTGGACTTGGCTACTTCAGGCGAGTTGATCGATGTGGCCGGTATTAAGCGTGTCATCGTTTCGCACTCGGCGTGGGTACCCAAGCTGTCGCGTGCACTGTTCTCGGACGACAACATCGCCGGCGCTATCACCAAGTGCCAAGCATTGTTCAACGGCTGACCCAGACCGTCACCAAGTTACCAAAACAGGAGTGCAGCTATGACATCGATCGGACAAGCGGAACGTGCTACGCAGAACCGTGTGGTGACGTTGTTTCGCGATGAGCTGGGTTGGCGCTACCTTGGCGACTGGTCGGACCGCGAAGGTAATACCAACATCGAGGAAAGCTTGCTTTCGCCTTGGCTGCAGAAACGCGGCGCGACGCCGGCGCAGATCAGCGCCGCGCTGCTGCGTCTGCACACCGAGGCTGGTAACCACCATCGCACGCTCTACGCGAACAATCAGGCCGTGTACGGCTTGCTGCGCTACGGTGTGGCGGTGAAGACCGCCGCCGGTACGCGGACCGAGACGGTGCAACTGATTGACTGGGAACACCCGGAAACGAACGACTTTGCCATCGCCGAGGAAGTGACGCTCAAGGGCGACCGCACGCGCCGGCCCGATATGGTTCTGTACGTCAACGGTATCGCAATCGGTGTGGTCGAGCTGAAGAACAGCCGCGTGTCGGTGGGTGACGGCATCCGCCAGTGCCTGTCGAACCAGCAACCAATGTTCCATGAGGCGTTCTTCAGCACGGTCCAGTTCGTTTTTGCGGGCAACGATTCCGAAGGCTTGCGTTACGGCACAGTAGACACGCCGGAGAAGATGTTCCTGAAGTGGAAGGAAGACGAAGCCGATGACAGCCGCTTCAAGCTGGACAAGTACCTGTTGAAACTGTGCGACAAGGCGCGGTTGCTTGAGCTGATGTATGACTTCGTGCTTTTCGATGCTGGTCGAAAGAAGCTGCCACGCGTTCACCAGTACTTCGGAATCAAGGCGGCGCAGGCACATGTGCAGGAGCGCAAGGGCGGTATCCTCTGGCACACGCAGGGCAGTGGTAAGAGCATCGTGATGGTGCTTCTGGCGCGCTGGATTCTGGAACACCGGCCGCAGGCGCGAGTGGTGATCGTCACCGACCGGGACGAACTGGACAAGCAGATCCAACGAGTGTTCACCGATGCGGGCGAGAAGCTGCACCGCAGTCGTAGCGGACGCGACCTGATGACGCAGCTGGCGCAACCCGCGCCGCGCCTGCTGTGTTCGCTGGTACATAAGTTCGGTATGGAGGCACGCGGGCGTGACAAGCGTGAGTTCGAGGCCTTCATCCGAGAGCTGGAGGCGCAGCCCGCAGCGGCGGTCGGCGAGCTATTCGTGTTCGTGGACGAGTGCCATCGCACTCAGAGCGGTCGGCTGCACCGGGTGATGAAGGCACTGATGCCGGATGCGGTGTTCATCGGTTTCACTGGCACGCCGCTACTCAAGGCCGACAAGCAGTCCAGCCTCGAAGTGTTTGGCGGCTACATTCACACTTACAAATTTAGTGAGGCGGTGGAAGACGAAGTGGTGCTTGATCTGGTGTACGAAGCGCGTGACATAGATCAGCGGCTGGGGGCACCCGCGAAGATCGACGCCTGGTTTGAAGCCGCAACCGACGACTTGAATCCTTGGCAGAAGAACGAGCTCAAAGCCAAGTGGGGAACGATGCAGCAGGTGCTGAGTTCGCGCTCGCGCATGCAGCGCGTAGTAGATGACATCAAGTTCGACTTCAGCGTTACCAAGTTCGGAAAGCCCCGGCTGTCGAGCGGGCGTGGCAACGCCATCCTAGTGGCTTCCAGTATCTACGAAGCTTGTAAGTATTTCACGTTGTTCAATGCGGCCGGTACGGGATTCAAGGGAAAATGCGCCATTGTCACCTCGTACAACCCGCTTGCTAAGGATGTGACCACCGAAGAGGTGGGCGCCAATACCGAAAGCGACAAGCAGTTCATCTTCAACACCTATACTGAACTGCTGAAGGGCGTTGATGCCAAGCCCGGTCTGAGCGCTACCGAGACCTACGAGGAATGGGCCAAGACCCTGTTCTCCAGAGAGCCGGCGAACATGAAGCTGCTCGTGGTGGTGGACAAGCTACTTACCGGCTTCGACGCGCCGCCGTGCAGCTATCTCTACATCGACAAGTCTATGCAGGACCATGGTCTGTTTCAGGCCATCTGCCGCACCAACCGTTTGGATGGTGAAGACAAGGAATTCGGCTACATCGTGGACTACAAGGACTTATTCAAGAAGGTGGAGAAGGCCATTGCCGTCTACACCTCGGAACTGGACGACAGTTCTGGCGGTGCCGATCCCGAGGTGATGATGAAGTCTCGACTGGATGCCGGTCGCAAGCGGCTGGACGACGCGGTGGAAGCCTTGGCCCTGTTGTGCGAGCCAGTAGTAGCGCCGCGGGGGGAACTGGAGCACATCCGCTATTTTTGCGGCAATACCGAGATTGCCGCCGATCTGTCCGCACACGAGCCACAGCGAGTGATGCTCTACAAGGGCGTGGTGGCGCTATTGCGTGCTTGGGCGAACGTGTCCGATGAATTAGAGGCCGCCGGCTATTCCGATGCCGATGGTGTTCGACTACGCGGAGTACTGGACCACTACGTGAAGCTGCGCGAGATCGTGCGCAAGGCCAGTGGGGAGACGCTGGATCTGAAGCCTTACGAGGCTGACATGCGGCACCTGATTGACACATACATCGAGGCTGAGGAGCCTCGGCAGATTTCACCATTCGAAGGCGTGGGCCTGTTGGACCTGATCGTCAAAACCGGGATCGCCAATGCCATTGCCGCCAAACTGGGTGAGCTGGATGGCAGCCGCGAAGCGATTGCCGAGACGATTGAAAATAACGTTCGTAGCAAGATTGTCAAAGAGCATCTGAACGATCCAGCGTTCTATGAGCGCATGTCGGCTTTACTTGGCAGCATCATCAAACAGCGTAAGGAGCGTGCTGAGGAATATGAGCAGTACCTTCAGCGCATCGCACGGTTAGTGCAGCAAGTGGAGACTGGTAGGGAGGAGGACGCGCCCATAGAACTGACGACTCCAGGGCGGCGAGCGTTATACAACAACCTACAACCTTGGCTGGCGGCGAAACCCATGCATCAATTGGCTGAGGCGGCACCACTCTACGGAGCCGCGACTTCCAATCCCGCGTTGGCGTTGGCATTGCGCATCGACCAGACTGTGAAGACGGTGCGGCCTGATGGATGGAGGGGAAATCCTGCTAAAGAGAACACGATCAAAGCCGCGCTGTTTGCATTGCTGCTAGATCCTGAGCAAGTCGAAGGTATTTTTCTGGTCATCAAAGCTCAGGGTGAATACTAATGTCGTCCCGTATTACCTTAGGGACGATTGAAGCTGATGTCGTGTTCAAGGATATTCGCAACGTACACCTCACTGTGCTGCCGCCTAAGGGGCGGGTGCGCATTTCGGCGCCGCGACACATGGCGCTCGACACGGTCCGTGTTTTTGCGTTGTCCAAGCTCACATGGATCAAAGCACAACGCGAGAACATGGCTGCTCAGGAGCGCGAAGCACCGCGTGAGTATCTGGAGCGCGAAAGTCATTACGTTTGGGGACGGCGTTATTTGCTGAAGCTGATCGCTGCAGATGCAGCCCCTTTTGTCGAACTTCGTCACCGAACATTAGTACTTGCCGTGCGGAAAAATTCGGACGCTGCAGCCAAGGATGCTTTACTAGCTCGCTGGTATCGGGAGGAGGTAAAACTGCGTGCTGCAACAATGGTGGCCGAATGGAGTCGCACTCTTGGGCTGGAAGCTCCTCGTGTCCATGTTCAACACATGAAGACAAAATGGGGGAGCTGTTCCCCGGCTCGTAAATCAATACGGCTCAACACCGAGTTAGCCAAGAAACCGCCCGGATGTCTGGAATATATCGTAGTGCATGAACTGATGCATCTGTTAGAGCCGAATCATGGCGAACGTTTTAAGGCGCTTATGCAAACGTTTCTTCCTGAGTGGGAAGAGCGGCGTCGGGAGCTAAGTCAATTGCCTGTTAGGCATGAAAAATGGAATTATTGATTGCGTAATCCAACATGCCAGATTGGATGTTGGATACCATAGGCTTACTGTTAGTTGTGCCTTCGAGTAAATTGAATAGGTGATCAAAAGTGTTGTGAATATGCAGTGTCGAAAAGTATTTTTAGGGGCTTATTCTTCAGTACGGCGCGAGTCACGCATTAAGAACAAGAAGTCGTCAGGGGATATTTTTATGCACATGGTAATGCACATGTCATTAACTTTATTTGCAAAAGTTCAGGCTCTATAGGGATTTGAGAGAGAGATTATAGTCCCCCTCTCCCGCCAGAAATATAAGCCCCTGATTTCATTGAGAAATCAGGGGCTTTTTCTTTTTTCTATCCCTGTTTCATCGCTTCTAGGAGCACTTCGGGGCATTTCGTCTTAGCGACGCCTCGATCTTGAGCATTTCGCGGTCGTTGTCGGCGCCATTGATCCAACCGGCGTAGATGTCGAAAAACGTCTTGAACGAGTGACCGAGTCGCTTGGCCAAGCAGGCGGGATTCGCCCCCGCCATTAGGTCGATGGTGGCATATGTATGCCGTATGTCATAGGGGCGACGATAGGTGATCTGCTCCATTCAATCGTCTGGGCATCAATTTTGTCGTACTGGGCATGGGTCCCCGCATCAGGACTTGGCATGCATGCCCGGCGCACCCGTCACCCAATCGAGAATTTCCGCTGCCAACGCACCGCTGGCGGCGCCGAAGGCATTGACGACTTCCGGCACCTTGGTTCCCGCAACCGGCTGGCTGACGTTGAAACTGCGCACGGCAATGATCCGGCGGCTGGCGGTATCGACCATGCGCGCATTGAACTGGATGACGACGACCGGCGCCCCGTTGCGGTATTCCGTCTGGAAGGCAACCAGGTCGCCGCCGAGTTCCAGGTCGGCCGCGACGTTGTTGTCGTCGGTCGACAGGTTGCGGATGCGGCCATCGGCGGAAAACGCCTGCAACAGCCGGTTGCGCAACAGGACCGGCGCCGGGTCGCTCCAGCGCGCGCCTTGATAAGACTGGATCAGGTTGCCCTCAGGCAGGACCAGTATGCGTTCGCTGTCGATGGCGCGGCCGCCGTATGGCGTGATGATCTTCAGCGAACGCTGGCTGGCCGGCGCAGCCGGGGTACTGGCTGCGGCTACGGCTTGGCCGGCGGCCAGCGCCGGCAAGCGGTAGATGGCGACCGGTTCGGACTTGGGCAGGATCGAGCAGGCGGCGCTCAGGCTGAGCAGCCATGCCGCCGACAGGGTACGAAAGGAGAGGAGGCTCATGGCTGGAATTCCTGGATTTTTTCTTGCCCCAGCAGATAGCCGCCGGGATTGCTGTCGAGTTTGCGGCTGATGGCCCGGACCGATGCCAGCGTGTTGCGCAGTTCGGCGACGGCCGGGCCGATCTCGGCAAGGCCTTGCGCGCCGCTGTTGAGTGCGCCCTGGTTCTGGCTGAGCAACTGTTCGATCTGTTTGCTGCTGGCCGCCAGCGATGCCATGGCTTGCTGCATGTTGTTCATGGCGTCGGTGCCTTGATGCGATAGCAGGCGGTTGGCCTGCAGCATGGCGGCATTGGCTTGCTGCGACGCGTCGCCGATTTGCTGGACCAGTTGGCCCAGGCCATCGCTCTGGGCCGCCAGGCTGCCGGTCACTTTCTCCAGGTGCTGCAGCGTTTCGCCGAAACGGCGGGCGTTGTCCGGGGCCAGGAACTGCTTGGCGTTGAGCAGCACGTCGTTGACGTTGGTCATGACATCTTCGCCGTTGGCCAGCAGCGCGCTCAGCGGCGAGGGCGTGGCGATGATGACCGGATCGCTGTCGCCCTTGGCCTCCAGTCTGGGGCTTTGCGGAGAGCCGTTGGTGAGCTGGATCAGGGATGTTCCGGTGATGCCGGCAAGGGCGAGCTTGGCGCCGGTGTCCTGCTTGATGGGGACGTTGCCGACGATGCGGATGCGCGCCAGCACTTTGCGCGGGTCTTGCGGATCGAGGGTCAGCGAGGAGACGTCGCCGACCTTGATGCCGCTGTACTGCACCGGGCTGCCTTTGGACAGGCCGCTGACGGCCTCGTTGAAGACGATCGTGTAATGGCTGATGTTCTTGTCGCCGCTGGACTTGTTGAGCCACAGGCAGAACAGCAAGGCCGCCGCGGCGACCAGGATGGTGAAGAGTCCGATGAGGACGTGATGGGCGCGTGTTTCCATGGTCAGTGTGGTTCCTGCTGCGAAAGTGCGGCGTTGCCAAGTGCGGCTTTACTGGCTGCGCGGCCGCGCGGCCCTTGAAAATAATCGTGTACCCAGGGATCCGGGGTTGCCGCCACCGTGTCGATATCGGCCACGACCAGTACCCGTTTGGCCGACAGCACCGCTACCCGGTCGCAGATTGCGTACAGTGTATCCAGATCGTGGGTCACCAGGAAGACCGTCAGCCCCAGCGCGTCGCGCAGGGTGACGATCAGGTTGTCGAAGGCGGCGGCGCCGATCGGGTCCAGGCCGGCGGTGGGCTCGTCGAGGAACAGGATGTCGGGATCGAGCGCGAGGGCGCGGGCCAGCGCGGCCCGCTTGACCATGCCGCCCGACAGCGAGGCCGGATACTTGTCGCCGGCGCCCGGAGGGAGCCCGGCCAGCGCCAGTTTGACCGCCGCCAGGTGCTGCGCTTCCCGGGCCGCCAGGCCGCCGTATTCGATAAGCGGCAAGGCGATGTTTTCCAGTACCGTGAGTGAAGAAAACAGGGCGCCGCGCTGAAACAGGACGCCGAAGCGGCGTTCGTAGCGGGAGCGTTCCCCGGGCGCCAGCGCGGACAGGTTCTGGCCGAAGACATGGACGTTGCCGGCGGCCGGCTTCTGCAGGCCGACGATGCTGCGCAGGAGAACCGACTTGCCGGTGCCGGAGCCGCCGACGACACCCAGGATTTCTCCCTTCATTACTTGCAGGTCAAGCTTGTCGTGTACCGTCTGCTGGCCGAAGCGGTTGGTCAGCCCGTTCACATCGATCACCACGTCCGGCGCCGTCCGGCTGCCGGATGCGGCGGGATAGCGGCCGTTGTCCGGGGTCACCATCCCATCTCCATAAAGAACAATGCCGCCACGGCGTCGAGCAGGATGACCAGGAAGATCGACTGCACCACGCTTGAAGTCGTATGCTGGCCGACCGATTGCGCGCTGCCGCTGACCTTGAAGCCTTCCAGGCAACCGATGAGCGCGATGACGAAAGCGAACAGCGGCGCCTTGCACATGCCAAGCCAGAAATGCCGGATGCCGACATCCTGCTGCAGCAAGGTCATGAACATGGTCGGGCTGATGTCGAGCGTCAGCGCGCACACCATGGCGCCGCCGAGCATGCCCGACATCATGGCGACGAAGGTCAATGCCGGCATGGCAACCAGCAAGGCCAGCACGCGGGGCAGCACCAGCATCTGCAACGGGTCCAGGCCCAGGGCGCGGATCGCGTCGATTTCTTCATTGGCCTTCATCGAGCCGATCTGCGCGGTAAAGGCGCTGGCCGTGCGTCCGGCCATCAAAATGGCGGTCAGCAGCACGGCGAATTCGCGCAGGAAGGAGAAGGCCACCAGGTCGACCGTGTAGATGCTGGCGCCGAAATTGGCCAGCACCGTGGCGCCAAGGAAGGCAATCACCGCGCCCACCATGAAGGTGAGCAGGGCCACGATCGGTACGGCGTCCAGGCCGGTCTGTTCAATCTGGGCGACGGTTGCCGTCAGCCGCCAGCGGGAAGGGCGCAACAGGCTGCCGGCCAGGGTTTGCAGCGTGAGGCCGGTAAAGCCCAGCAAGGCCACCGTGTTGGCGCGCAGGCCGACCATGGCAGCGCCGATGCGCGCCAGCAGGTCGGAGATCCAGCCATGTTTGGCCGGCGGCGGCGCGGCCGACGTTTGCTCCAGCGCTTGGGCGACCGTGGCCAGCAAGGAACGCCATGCGGCGGGCAGGCCGCTCCCGTCTTGCGCCAGTTCACGCGCGCGCGGGGCGCCCAGCAGTTCGGCCAGCAGGACGGCGCCGGAAGTATCGAGCGCGGTGAGTTGTGCAACGCTGATGTTCAAGGGCGCCGCCGGCAGGCGTATTGCGGCAATTTGGTTTTTCAGCTTGCCGTAGTGAGGCAGGGTCCAGTCGCCACCCGCATGCAGATGCGGCGGATTCGATGTGGTGTCCAGATGCAGGGTGGCGGCGGTGTCCAATGTGTCACCCACGGTAGAACGCGCGCTTTTGTCGTCGTGGCCGGTTGTCGGGCACGTTAAGGGGCATCGAAGCTAACGCGGGATAGGTCGCCATGCTAAAAACGGTGTGTTGGGGCAATGCAGATGATTGCGGGCAAGTTCGGGCCTATATTAAGTCATTCCCCTGTTTCCCGTAAGGGCGTGGTAGGCGACTTTACCGCTGTCCGGCCTGGACCGGCGACATCTTCCCGCTGCAAATGAAAATGCCGTTCAGGCAGTCGCTGAACGGCATTGCCGGTTTCGGGCGGGTTCCCGCTCACAGCCATTGGCGGCGAGTCACCCCATGATGTAGTTCGCATCGAGACGTTTGCCATTTTTCAGGTTGTACATGCCGTCATCCGCTTTCGACAGCAAGTCTTCGATGGATTGACCGTCTTCCGGATATTGCGCGCGGCCGATGCTGGCATGGATGGCCAGCGTTTTTTCGGCAATGAGGAACGGGTTGGAAAAAGACTGGGCGACCTTGTCGCAGATCGCGGAAATATCCTGCGATGTCGAGACTTCGGCGACGACGACAAATTCATCGCCGCCCATCCGCGCGACGGTGTCGTGATGGCGCAGATTCTCGGAAAGCCGCAAGGCGATCTGGTTCAACAGGAGATCGCCGGTCGCGTGGCCGAACTTGTCATTGACCATCTTGAAGCAATCGAGGTCGAGAAAGAGGACGACAAAGCGCCCCTGTTCCCTTTGCGCCTTGGCGATTGCCTGGTTGATGCGGTCTTCCAGCAGCAGCCGATTGGGAAGCCCGGTCAACCAGTCATAGAGCGCGAGTTTTTTCAGTTCTTCATTGGCCGCCGCCGACTTCTCCAGCCTGGCGGCCAGGTCATCCCGTTCTCTTGCGATACGTGCCAGCCTGGCGCAGGCGAGGCCCAGGCCTACGGTCACAAGCACGAGACTGCTCACGTATCCAATCAGATTGTTATCCATCCCAGACATAAAAGATCGCACTTTCTTTCGTTCCAACGCAGATGAAGCCTTTGCCGTAAATGTTCCTGATTTCGAATGTCGAATGATTGAGCTGGTTTAGTTTTTTCCTGATCCGATAGATGATGGTGTCGATTCGATGCGGATCAAAAATATCCGCGGCCATATTGAGCGCATGCAGCAGGCGCTCGGAGCTGACCGGAAAATGCGGACTCAGAAACAAGGTAGTCAATACGGCGCATTCCCTGTCGCTCAGTTTGATGCGTTCATTTCCGGGGCTGATCAGGGTGCCGTTGCGCCGATGCAAGCGCCACGACTCGGCCGTGTCGAGGGCGGAGTCGGGCAGGATATGCAGTCGCCGCAGGAACGAACGGATCGTCGCCAGAAAAACCGAATCCTTGAGCGGCTTGTAGAGAAAATAGTCGGCGCCGTCATGCAATGCCCTGGCATGCGCCGCTTCGTCAACATTCTCAGCGATCACCACGATCCCCAGCATGGGAAATTTCTGGCGCAAATTGGCAATCAGCGGCAGGAAATCGCCCATGGCTCGGGAAGCCTCAATGACGATGATTGAGGGCTTTTTTTTTGAATCTCAACATCCAATTGAAAAACAGAGGAGACAGATCTCATGGGAAGTCCCATGGAATGAAGAGCTTTTCGTATGCTCGCTGATCCCTCGTTCGAGTGCTCTACGATTAAGACGGCCACGTCGATTCACATCCCCCAAACCGAAATACGCTGTTACTGGCGCTCTCACCGGATGAGCTATTAACTAATAGTTACGTTATACATTCTTTTCGTCAGGGATATATTCACAGAAAATCTCGATAAGATTTTTTCATGGCAATATTCGTGGGCCGGCATGCCGTTATTCTTCTGCCGGAAAAACGATTTGATCCGGATGGCGCCGTAAGGCTTATATTTGCGCATTGGGGAGGCAGATAGGCAGCCATAGCGAGATAAGTTATCTTGTCATCCTGCACGAAGAGGTTTTTGCGGGGGGAGTGCGTTGATAACCAAGTGGGCGATAAGGCGAGATCAGGAAAATGGCAATTCCACAAACAATGCTGTCGGTCGTGGCCCGTGATGAGATTCATTTGCAGTTTGCGTTAAAGCAGAATACCGATGTCCGCGACCTGTTCAAGGTGCTGGGCAAACTGTGGGAAGCGGAGATAACAGGCATCGCGGATCCGACGCTGGATCGGCATCACCAGTTGGCCGGCGGGACGGGGAATATTGTCCTGGGCATCAGGCCGGAGCTGTGGCGGGGGATGTTTCCTGAGGATATTCCGGATAACCTGCATTCCTTCGACCAGGATCTGGTCGGCATCAATGGCATGGTTGCACCCGCGACCCAGCAGGATTTCTGGATCTGGATCACGCAATCGAATGCGGCCACGCTCTATGACAGCACGAGCAAGGCGGTGGCGCTGCTGCGTCCTTTTGCCACCCTGGTGAGCGAACAGGTCTGCTTTCCCTACCATAACAACGTGACCTTCGATGGGTTCGCCGATGGCGTGGCCAATCCCAATCCGTTCCGCGCCAATAGCGTTGCGATCATTGCCGACGGCGAGAAGGGCGCGGGCGGCTCGACGGTACTGGTGCAGAAATGGTCCATGGACGTGGACAAACTGAAGGCCCTTCCCGTGCGCGAGGCCGAAGGCGTCTGGGGGCGAACCAAGGCCGGAAGCCACGAACTGGATCCGTTGCCTGGCAATTCCCATGTCGGCAGAAACCAGTTCCGGAGGAATGGCGAGGAAATGGATATCGTCCGGCGCAATGCCAATTATGGCAATGCGCGGGAGTCGGGCATCATGTTCGTAGGCTTTTGCAGCGATATTTCCGTGACGCTGGGAATGCTTGAGCAGATGTATGGGGTCGGCCCCGACGGGATTGAACAGACTGATCGGTTGCTGGATTTTTCCACGCCTCTTTCTTCCGCGATCTATTTCGTGCCAAGTTTGGATGCCTTGGCGAGCGCGGGGATCGCGCCGGAAGATAGCGACTAGGTTCGTAAATTCTTCATTCCCGATGGTTCAACACTCTGGTGTGCCAGAAGTTCGAAGATGGCCTCGATTCAATGACATGAGTCGATCGCAAGACAGTTAACCACCGGCTGATTGGCAGATCGCTCTGGACGTTCCATGGATGTCGTTTTTCCTGTTTTTCCTTTTCCTCAGCATTGCACTGCCTCTTACTTTTTCGATGCAAGCCTTTTTGGCGTGGTTGCCTTGGTGGCGACACCCGCTTTTCCGGGAGCATGCACCACGCTCAACAGTTCCGAGGTTGCCTGATCGAACCGGATCACCAGGAAGTCGAGCAGCGCACGTACGCGTGCAGGCATCAACGTGCCGGCGTGAAAAACCGCATGGACGCCTGCTTCTTCGATGCCATGTTGGTCAAGCACGGATGTGATTTTTCCACAGCGGATGTCGTCGATGGCATCCCAGATGGTTTTCCTGGCCAGCCCTTTACCGTCCAGCATCCATTCCCGAGCCAGGGCGCCATCATTGGTTTCCCAAGCGCGCGCTAAAGGAATGTCGAAACACTGCTGATGCCCATTTTTCTGGAAGCGTAGTTCGCTCAACGGTCCGGCGCTAGTCGACAGTAAAACAAAATCGTGGTGCGCGAGATCTTCCACGGTCTGCGGCGTTCCATGTCGTGCCAAATACGCTGGGGTGGCGCAAAGCACTCGCCAGTTCGGCGCCAGACGACGCGTGGCCAATGTGCCTTCGGCGGGCATGCCAAAACGAATGGCCAGGTCGATGTCGTCTCGCAGCAAATCCGCCAATCCATCCGACAGGCTGAGTGCGATTTTCAGATGGGGATGCTGGCGGCAGAATTCGTCCAGCCATGGCTTGAGGGTGCGACGCCCAAAATCAGCGGAGGCAGAAATACGAATCTTGCCGCTGATTTCGCGCGTGTTTGCCAGGAGTTCTGCCTCGGCATCGTCGATGGCCTCCAGCGCGATCTTGCAATAGCGGAGATAAACCCGCCCCTCCTCGGTCAGGCGAAGCTTGCGTGTAGACCGATGAAAGAGCTTCGCATGCAGTGCCGTCTCCAGCTTGAGGAGCCTGGCGCTGGCTGCCGCTGGCGAGAGGCCAAGCTTGCGGCCGGCGGCGGACAAACTTCCCAGTACGGCGGTATCGGCAAAAAGGCGTATGTCGCCAAGTCGATCAGTGGCCATTATTCATTTGGTTTTGAAAGTAATTCAAATATTGAGCTAATTATCAATTCTAAATTATTAAATCACACTGTATCCCTGACTTGGAAGATGATGAAAGGGCCTACGGTGACGAAACAATCGAACTTAACTCATATGAGCGCCGGCGAGCCAGGAAGCAGGGGATTCCCCTTGCCCAGTCTCCTGGCGTTGACGATGGCCAGTTTCATTGCCACCGCAAATGAGAGCATGCCGGCTGGATTGCTGCCAAGGATTGCCGCAGATTTTGGCATCTCGCAGGCGGGCGCCGGCCAGTTAGTCACTTGCTGTGCCTTCGGCGCCGGACTGGCTGCCATCCCACTGACGTCCCTGACGGCAGGATGGCAGAGACGCCGGTTGCTGGTGGCAGCGCTGCTGGTTTTCGTGGTGGGTAATGTGGTGACTGCTGCGACGGATTGTTACCCGCTAGCTTTGCTCTCCCGATTGGTGATCGGCCTGGCAACTGGCGTGACCTGGAGTCTCCTGGCCGGGTATGCGCGCCGCCTGGTGACGTCCGAGCGACAAGGTGGTGCCATGGCGCTGGCGATGGCCGGTATTCCACTGGCGCTGGCCCTGGGGATGCCGCTGGGCAGTTGGCTGGGCGCATTGGCGGGCTGGCGCAGCGTGTTCTTCCTCCTGGCCGCGATGGGCGTCAGCCTGATTGCATGGGTATATGCCGCCGTTCCGCAATTCGACGGCGAGCCGGAGCATCGGCGCATGCGATTGGCGCAGCTAGTCATGCAGCCCGGTATTCGTCCGATCCTGCTGGTGTTGGCGCTCTGGATATTCGCTCACTACCTGCTATATACCTACATAGCTTCGCTGCTTGCATGGCTAGGTTTCGCACGCTTGCTGGAGCCGGCATTGCTGCTGTTCGGGCTAAGTGCGGTGGCCGGAAATTGGCTGGTCGGCATGATGATCGACCGTTGGCTGCGTTACCTCGTGCTCGGATGTCTGGCGGTCTTTACAGCGACAGCGGCAGTGCTTAGCCTCGAACCCGCCAACTCCGTGCTCATCTATGTTGCCATTGCCACCTGGGGCTTAAGTTTCGGAGGGGCTCCCACGCTGCTGCAAACAGCACTTGCCGATCATGCCGGAGAGCATGCAGACAGTGCGCAGTCGATACTCGTCACGGTGTTCAATCTGGCGTTTGCCGCCAGCAGCGGGGTGGGGGGCGTGTTGTTGCAGAGCGGGGGCGCCGGGATGTTGCCTGTTGCGGTCGTCGTGATGCTGGCGACCGCTGCGACGGTGGCTTGGCTGGCTTCACGTGCCGGATTTGCACCGGGCGCCCGCAGCCGTTGAACAAGAATGGCGAGGCATGGAAGGTTTGCTCTTGGCCGATAAGAGACATCGAAATGGCAGACCGCTGTTCCTGAGCATGAGATCAATGGTTGCCGTGAGCCGCGCCCTCATGGACGAAGGTAAGCCCGTGATGAACACACCCGCATCAGCGGGTGTGTCCGGGGGCGATCGTTAGAATTGTTCCCAGTCGTCCTTGGCCGCCGTAGCGGCTGGCGCCAGGCGTTTTTTCCCGTCGTCACGCGTCAGGGTGGGCAGCTTGGGTGTGATATTGCGGGCGTATTGTTCGGGCGCGGCAGCGGTATCGTGCGCCAGGCGGTTGCCGTCGATCTTGAACACGCCAACGATCTGGGACAGGTTGGACGCCTGATGCTGCAAGGACTGTGCGGCGGCCGCTGCTTCTTCGACCAGTGCCGCATTCTGCTGCGTGACCTGGTCCATTTGCGAAACCGCCTGGTTGACCTGTTCGATCCCTTCGCCTTGTTCGCGGCTGGCGTCGGTGATTTCACCGACGATGTCGGTCACGCGTTTGACGCTGGCCACCACTTCGTTCATGGTCTGGCCTGCCTGTCCGACCAGTTTGCTGCCGGAGTCGACCTTGTCGACCGAGTCGTCGATGAGCGACTTGATCTCCTTGGCCGCGGCGGCGCTGCGCTGCGCCAGCGTGCGCACTTCGCTGGCCACGACCGCGAAGCCGCGGCCCTGCTCGCCCGCGCGCGCCGCTTCCACGGCGGCATTCAAGGCCAGGATATTGGTCTGGAAGGCAATGCCGTCGATCACGCCGATGATATCGACAATCTTGCGCGACGATTCATTGATGGCCGTCATCGTGTCGACCACCTGGCCGACGACGTTGCCGCCTTCGACTGCCACGGCCGAAGCCGAGATGGCAAGTTGGTTCGCTTCGCGCGCATGCTCGGCATTCTGCTTGACCGCGCTAGTCAGCTGTTCCATGGAGGAGGCCGTTTCTTCGAGCGAGCTGGCCTGTTCCTCGGTACGGCTGGAGAGGTCCAGGTTGCCGGCGGCGATCTGGGTCGAGGCGGTGGAAATGGTGTCGGTGCCCAGGCGTACCTGCGTGACGATATTAAGGAGATTGTCATTCATGGTCCGCAACGCGCGCAGCAACTGCCCGGTTTCATCCTTGCCGGTGGCGTCGATTTGCGATGTCAGGTCCCCGGCGGCGACGGTTTGCGCCACCTTGACGGCGCGGTTGAGCGGCCAGGTGATGCTGCGCGTGACCAGCCAGGCCGTCAGCACGGCGAACGCGATGGCCATCGTGCCCAGGGCGATCATCAGGTTGCGCGCTTCCCGGTACTCGGTCTTGGCATCTTCACCGGACTCGTGCATCAGCTGGTTCTGGTGCGCGATCAATTTTTCAACCGTGCTCATGTAGCCCAATTGCAAGGGGCGGACGGTTTCCAGCAAGAGAATGGTGGCCTCGTTCCTGGCGCCTTCCTGGACCAGCCGCAACACCTCGTCGCGCTTGGCATTGTATTGCGTACGCGCTTCCAGGATGTCCTTCATCAGGGCGCGCCCCTTGTCTCCCTTGATCATGCCGTCGAGTTTCTCGATTGCAGCCTGGGTCTTCTGGCTGGCCTCATGGATCACCTGTATTTCCTTGCCGGTCTGTCCGGTATCGGTCATCAGCAATATGTTGCGCGAAGCGCGCGCGATCAGGTTGACCTTGTCGATGATCTCGTTGGCCAGTACGGTTTTAGGATATTTGTCGTTGATGACATCGTCCATCTGCGAATTGAGCAGAAACAGCCGTGAGGTGCCCAGTGTTGCCATTGCCATCAACAACACCACCAGAAATCCAAAGCCGATGCCCAGGCGTGTACCAATTTTCAAGTTTGTTATGCGCATTTTCTTCCCCTTTTTGACGTCGTGAAAAAACTGTTGAAACCGGCTGTCAGGCGAGTGTGTGGAAGGTGAATGCCGGCGCCATGGATGGCAAGCCGCAGCGGCGCACACATTTGGTGCTGATTGTGCGTATTTCTTTCCAGCAATGCAATAGCTGTCGCAGTCCGGAGGCGGGAGAAGGCGCCGTTAGCGGGATATCGGTTCAGGAGACGGAACGGGCCGTTGCGCCGGGAGGGCGTCGGGGAGGTGGGGAAGTATCGGCGACCAGGAGCGCGATGGGCTGCTGGCCCTGAGCATCAGGGGCGGCAGATGGCCCTTGTTGCACCCGGGCCATCTGCCGTACTCCTGCGCCTTCAGTGCTTGCCGCGTTGGGCGGCCAGGCGTCCGACGACGGCCAGCAGGCAGTCGATTTCGTCGAAGGTGTTATAGAACGCCAGCGACGGACGCACGGTGGTCTCCACGCCGAAGCGGCGCAGGATCGGTTGGGCGCAGTGGTGGCCGGTGCGCACCGCGATGCCTTCCTGGTTGAGCGCCTTGCCCACTTCCTCGGTCGAATAGCCGTCCAGCACGAAGGACATCACGCTGGCCTTGTGCGCGGCCGTGCCGATCAGCCGCAGGCCCTTGATCTCGCCCAGCTTTTGCATGCCGTACTCCAGCAGCGCATGCTCATAGCCGGCGATGTTCTCGATGCCGATGCGGTTGACATAGTCGATCGCCGCCCCCAGGCCGACGGCGTCGGCGATGTTGCCGGTACCGGCTTCAAAGGTATTGGGCAGCGGCTGGAACACGGTCTTCTCGAAGGTGACGTCGGCGATCATGTTGCCGCCGCCTTGCCAGGGCGGCATGTCTTCCAGCACTGCGCGCTTGCCCCAGAGCACGCCGATGCCGGTCGGCCCGAACACCTTGTGGCCGGAGAACACGAAGAAGTCCGCTCCCAGCGCCTGCACGTCGGTGCGTATGTGCGACACCGATTGCGCGCCGTCGACCAACGCTTTGGCGCCGGCGCGATGCGCCAGTTCGACGATTTCCTTGACCGGCGTGACCGTGCCCAGCGCGTTCGAGACCTGCGTGACGGCCACGATTTTGGTGCGGTCGTTGAGCAGCTTGGCATATTCGTCCAGCAAGACCTGCCCCGAATCGTCCACCGGGATCACCCGCAGCCTGGCGCCTTTCTCGGCCGCCAGTTGCTGCCAGGGGACGATGTTGGCGTGGTGTTCCAGGTGCGAGACGATGATCTCGTCGCCGGCGCCGACGTGTTTGGCGCCCCAGCTCTTGGCCACCAGGTTGATGGCCTCGGTGGTGCCGCGCACGAAGATGACTTCGTTCACGTCCGGCGCGTTGATGAAGCCGCGCACCCGTTCGCGCGCGCCTTCGTAGGCATCGGTGGCGCGCGCGGCCAGTTCATGCGCGGCGCGGTGGATGTTGGAGTTTTCGCGGCGGTAGAACTCGCTGATGCGGTCGATCACCGACTGCGGCTTGTGCGTGGTGGCGGCGTTGTCGAACCAGATCAGCTTGCGGCCGTTGACGCGCTCTTGCAGGATCGGAAAGTCGCGCCGCACCGCATGCACGTCGAACGCAGGATGCCGGCCGCTGCCGGCCAGCGGCGCGCGGTTGTGCGGGTCCTGCTTGGGCGGCGTGACGAAGCCGCCGGGCAGTTCCACAGCATGCAGGAAGTAATACTGCGGCGTGGCCGATGCCTGCGGCGGCTGGGGCGGCGTGCCCGCCGAGGGATGGCCGTGGCCGCCGTCGAGGAAGTAATAGCCGGTATCGGCCGCAGGCAAGGCCGCCGCCGGCGAGGCCGTCTGCGGCACGCCGGTGACGGCGCCGCCCAGGCGCGGCTCATAAGCCGGCAAGGCCGACAGTGCCTTGTCGGGGACGCCGTTGCCGGCTTGCGCGGCCGGCGCCAGCGATGGCGCGCGGTTGCCCAGCGACAGCACCTGGTGCGGCGACGACGGGATTAGGTTGACGCCCGGCGCCAGTCCCTGGGGAATGGCGGTGCCGGGAACGCCCTGGCCGAAGCCGGCCGGGCCGGACAGCGGCGAGGCCGGCGGCGCGATGTTGGCCGGCGCCTGCACGCCATGCGGCGCAAATGGCGCTGAAAGCGGAGGCGCGGCGAACAGTTCCGTGGCCAGGCGCGCCAGCAGCGCCGGGTCGAACGGCGCTGCCGACGCATCCGGCACTGCCGCGGCCGGCGGCAGGCCCGGTCCGGCGGGAGCGGAAGAGGGGATGCTCACGATTGCGTCCTCTTATTTGTAGGTGTCGGGATAGTCGTGGTACTTGTTGATCTCGACGTCGTCCAGCACCGCCAGCGCATCGCTGGTCAGCACCGCCAGCGAGCAATACAGCGAGATCAGGTACGACGAGATCGCATGGTTGTTGATGCCCATGAAGCGTACCGACAGGCCCGGGCTCTGTTCGCCCGGCAGGCCCGGCTGGAACAGGCCGACCACGCCCTGGCGCTTGTCGCCCACGCGCAAGAGCAGGATCTTGCTCTTGCCGTCGGCCACCGGCACCTTGTCCGACGGGATCAGCGGGACGCCGCGCCAGGTGATGAACTGCGAACCGAACAGGCTGATGGTCGGCGGCGGGGTGCCGCGGCGGGTGGCTTCACGGCCGAAGGCGGCGATCGCCAGCGGATGCGCCAGGAAGAAGGCCGGCTCTTTCCAGACCTTGGTCAGCAGCTCATCGAGGTCGTCCGGGGTCGGCGCGCCGGTCAGCGGGAAGATGCGCTGCTCCTCCGTCACCTGGGCCAGCAGGCCGTAGTCGGGGTTGTTGATCAGTTCGCTTTCCTGGTTTTCCTTGATGGTCTCGATGGTCAGGCGCAACTGTTCCTTGATCTGGTCGTGTGGGCTGCTGTACAGGTCCGAGACGCGGGTATGCACGTCGAGGATGGTGGACACCGCATTCAGGAAATACTCGCGCGGTTGCTCCTCGTAGTCGACGAAGGTGCGCGGCAACTGGTTTTCCTCTTCGCGCGCGGTGCAGGTGACCTTGATCGATTCCGGATTCCTGACCTTGTTCAGGCGATAGATGCCGGCCTCCACCGGAACCCATTGCAACAGATGCGTCAACCAGCGCGGGCTGATGGTTTCGAGTTGGGGCGCGGTTTTGGTGGCGTTGGCTAGTTGCCTTGCTGCGTTATCGCCGAGTGCGGTGGTACCGCCGACTGTTGCCGACATCTGGACTCCAATATGGGTGGGTTAAGGGGAAAGTGTGTGAAGCGACGGCTCAAAGTGTCGCGGCTGGCAGGGGATGGCTCAACATGCTATAGCCATCAATTTCAAACCACGCACGAGATTCTGCTGACTGATGTTTTCACCGCGCGTCACCAGTTCGGACGGCGACAAGGTGAGCGCATTGGCCAGTTTTTCCACGGTCACCAAAGAAGCGATCGCGGTACCGCGCTCGATCTCCCCGATGTAGGAGCGGTTCAGGTTCGAGTTTTCGGCCAGGCGCTCCTGCGACCAGCCGCGCGCGCGCCGCAGCTGGCGCACGCCGATGCCGAAGCTTTGGACCAGCGCGCTGGACAGCGCCTCGTCCTCGGTGCGCAGCGCTGGCCTGTCGGCAACCGGGTTCATGTCGATCTCCGTCATGCCGCGGCGGCGGCCGTGAACACGGCGCCTTCTTCGCGCGACGCCGCCTGCGAGATATGCGCCCCGGCCGGCACATCGTGGGTCAGCCAGACATTGCCGCCGATCACCGCGCCGCGGCCCAGGGTGATGCGGCCGAGGATGGTGGCGCCGGCGTAAATGACGACATCGTCCTCGACCACCGGATGGCGCGCATTGCCCTTTTCCAGCTTGCCCTGGGCATCGGTGGGAAAGCGCTTGGCGCCCAGCGTGACGGCTTGGTAGATGCGCACGTTATTGCCGATGATGGCGGTTTCGCCGATCACCACGCCGGTGCCGTGGTCGATGAAGAAGCCCGAACCGATGCGGGCGCCGGGGTGGATATCGATGCCGGTGGCGCTGTGCGCCAGTTCCGAGATGATGCGGGCCAGCAGCGGCAGGCCCAGCTGGTAGAGGCGATGCGCCAGCCGGTAGTGGATCATCGCCAGCGTGCCGGGGTAGCACAGCAGCACCTCGTCGACGCTGCGCGCAGCCGGGTCGCCATGGAAGGCGGCCAGCACGTCGCTGTCGAGCAGGCTGCGGATATCCGGGAGCGAGGCGCCGAAGGCGCGCGTCACATGCAAGGCGTCGGCATCGAGCTCCGGCACGGCCTTGTTTTGCAGGCTGGCGCTGTATTTCCTGCCGCAAGTCCGGCGGCCCCAGCCGCATCGGGAACAGCACGCCCTTGAGGCTGTCGACGATCGTCGCCAGCGCGTCGCGCGAGGGGAATTCACGGCCATTGGCGTCGTTGTTGCGCCGTTGCGAGAGACGCCAGTCCAAACGCGCTTCATGCAGCGACTGGACGATCTGGTGGATATCGAAATTGGCCACGTGGTCCTCGTGAGATATGTTGTGCAGCCGGATGCGTGCTTACCCTAGTCCCGATCCTAGTCCTGTAGCCAGGGCAAGCCATGGAAGCGCCAGCCGTTAGCTTTTCCGCGCTGGAGTTGTTCGTCGATCTCGCCTTCGAAGCCTTCCAGCACATTGAAAATACAGGTCAGCCCGGCCTTGGCGGCGGCTTGTGCCGCTGCCGCCGAACGCTTGCCGCTGCGGCACAGCAGCAGGGTGGGCACCTCCTTGCCGCCGATCTTGCTTTCCAGTTCGCGCACGAAACGGGGATTGCGCGACAGCGAGGTGCCGGTGGCCCAGGCGACATGGGCGCTGCCGGGGACATGGCCGACGAACTTGCGTTCTTCGGCGGTGCGCACGTCGACCAGCAATGCCTTGCCGGCCGAGAACAGCGCCCATGCGGCCTGCGGCGTCACGCCGCCGGCGTAAGGCAGGCCGGCGGCGGCCGCCTGGTCGCGGATGGCGGCCAGTTCCTGCGGCAGTTCGAGCGGGGCGGCAAGTTTCGCCGGGACGGCGCTGAGGGGGGAGCCTGATGACATCGCGAATTCTCCTGATGCAAGGGGTGCTGCCGTTGCGAAAGCAGTCCCGGAATTGGTGGTTATAGACGGCAATTCATGGGGCCACTCTAAAACCACGGGAGAAGAAAGCGAACGAATAAAAGGGAGGCTTGAAAGAAGTAAAACGCATAAGGCGGTGTACCCATGCTGCTTGCCGCCGGCTATCGGGGAAGCCTTGCGCCTTGATCCATGCCGCCATGGCGGCGGCATGGATCAAGGCGCGATCGGGATCGGGCGCAACGGCAATGGCGGGAGCGCGGCTCCGGCCGGTTTGCCTGTCCTGGCGCATGCGAGGGCCGGCCGCTTGGATCAGCGCCCCGGCCGCTGTCGCATCCGGGGGAGCGATGGGGCGGGGCTGGCGCCGACCGTCAACATGCCACGCTGCGCTTGTCTGCGAGCCAGCGGTTTTCGATTTCAGCAGGCGCCAATGGATGCGCGTGCAGGTAGCCCTGGATGATATCGCAGCCGGCCGAGCGCAAAAAGGCATTCTGCTCTTCGGACTCGACGCCTTCGGCCACCACCCGCAGGCGCAGCTTATGCGCGATGGCGATGATGGCTTCGGTAATGGCGACGTTGTCGGCGTCATGGGGAATGTCCTTGACGAAACTGCGGTCGATCTTGAGCGTGTCGAGCGGATATTGCTTCAGGCTCGCCAGGGATGAATAGCCCGTGCCAAAATCATCGACCGAAATGGCCACGCCCAGTTCGCGCATGCGCTTGAGCAGCGCCGTGGCCGCCTGCTGGTTTTGCATGATTGCGCTCTCGGTGATCTCCAGTTCCAGCAGGGAGGGCGGCAGGCCGCTTTGCGCCAGCGCGGCGTCGATGGCGGCGGGAAGATCGTCGGACAGGAATTGGCACGGCGACAGGTTCACGGCAATGCGCCCGAAACGATACCCGCGATCCAGCCAGGCTTTGCCCTGCCTGCAGGCTTCCCGCAAAATCCAGCCGCCCAGCGGAACGATCAGCCCGGTTTGTTCTGCCAGGCTGATGAACAGCCCCGGCGCCACCAGTCCGCGGGACGGATGGCGCCAGCGCACCAGCGCTTCCATGCCGCACAGCCGGTTGTCGGCGGCGCCGAACTGCGGCTGGTAAAACAGTTCGAACTCCTGCCGTTCCAGGGCGTGCCGCAAGCTGTTTTCCAGCAGCATCTGCTCCAGCGCATGGTCGCTCATTTCCTTGTTGAACAGCTGGAAGGCGTTCTTCCCGCGTTCTTTCGCGCGGTACATGGCGATATCGGCGTTTTTGAGCATGGTCATGGCATCCTTGCCATGTTGCGGATAAATCGCGCAACCGATGCTGGCGCTCATGAATATCTTGTGGCCGTTGATGAAAAACGGTTCGGCCATGTCGGACATGAGGCGTTGCGCCAACTCGGCCGCCATGCCTTCCGAGGCGGCATCATCGAGCACCACGATGAACTCATCCCCGCCGAAGCGCGCCAGCACATCCTGTTGCCGCAATTGCCGGCGCAGCCGTTCGGTCGCGGCAACCAGCAATTGGTCGCCGGAATGGTGGCCCAGCGTATCGTTGACGGATTTGAACCGGTCGAAATCGATGAAAAAAAGCACCAGCTGCCGATCGCATTGTTCTGCGCTGCCGATCTTTTCGGAAAGGATGCGCATGAGGCTGTTGCGGTTGAGCAGTCCCGTCAGGCTGTCATGCTCGGCCAGGTAGGCCAGCTTGTTTTCCGCTTCCTTGCGGATGGTGTTGTCGGTGAAGACGCCCACATAATGTGAAATGGCATCGTGATTGCCGCGGATGGTCGAGATCGACAGCCAGGCCGGGTACCAGGTGCCGTCCTTGCGCCGGTCCATCATTTCGCCTTGCCAGTTCCCGATGGAGGCCAGTTGTTCCAGCATGCTGCGGTTGACGCCGGTGCGGGAGCTGGGGCCGGTCATCATGCGCGAATGCTTGCCGAGCGCCTCATCGATGCCGTAACCGGTAATCCGGGTGAAAGCCGGGTTGACCGTCAGGATGCGGAACTGTTCATCGGTGATGAGGATGCCCTCGCTGGCCGATTCGAACACCCGGTCGGCCAGGCGCGAATGCCACGCCGCCTGCACCTGCTCGTGGACATCCAGCGCCATTTCAATCAGGACCGTGCGGCCGTCAAGCTCATCCACGCTGCCATGTACATCCACCCAGCGCCGGACGCCATCCTGGCCGACCATGCGGCGCGTATGGCGGACGTGGCTGCGCGCGCCTTCCAGCAATTGCCGGTGGTGCGCCTGGACCTGCGCCAGGTCTTCCGGCGCGACCAGCTCTGGAAACGGCAATCCGATCATCGCCTCCGCATGGCCGTAGCCCAGGATATCCGCCATTTTGGGGTTGGCGTACAGCACGTTGCCCACCGCATCGACCATGTAAACGCCAACCAGCGCCTGTTCATGGAAATGGCGCGAGCTGCGTTCTGGCAAGGTGCGGTTTCTTGCGTGTCGTGGCGGAAAATATGCTTGGGAGGTGACTGGAAGATCGTGAGTATCGCTGATAGGCACGGACATGGTTGTTTTCCACACTGATTGCGGTCTTGCCGTCGAACCGGTAACACATGAACGGAACATTGCTGCGGTGGCAATGGATCATATTGGGCGCCGCATCGGATGCCGCCGCACACAACTCGGATGTGCAGGCATTTCCCTTTGCGGTTTGGCCTTTGTTAACTCAGATGCGCCGGGTTTTTCCCTTTGTTGTTTGTCTCAATCGCATGTCTCCTGCTTGCGTCTCCCGGCGCGACAAAGGATGTGTTGTCGCGGGCGGGCAGTCCATCAGGAATGCCCGCATTGGGTTCCGGAGAAACATGGAAAACAAGACGGGGACATGGCGCTCGTTATCGCCAAGGCGCGTGGTGCTGCGCATCGGCTGATTTTTTTGTTTTCCGAATCATGCCTGAGAAGTATCCGAAAGTCATGCCCAATGGGCGCCGGGAATGAAGGTTCGCACGAACATGTCTCCCAGGCCATGTCGTGCGCCGGGCCTGCCATGCCGATAGCGTTATTGGAACAATGGGTTGGCAATTAATGGATAGAATGTCACAAAATATGTGAACTTTTGATGTGTCGGGGGAAGAAGGCGGATGGGCAATTTCTTTTTTAGTGCCTTGAATGGCGGGGATGTTCTACAAGGCACTTACAGTCCCGGGCTGGTACTGCTGTCGTTGTTCGTGTCGATGTTTTCGGCCACCATGGCCTTGCAAACCGCTTATGTGGCAAGGCATAGCACCCAGCGGCTGCACCGGCAGGTCGCCATCGCCACGGGCGCCATCGCATTGGGGGGCGGCATCTGGACGATGCATTTCATCGGCATGCTGGCATTCGATCTGTGCGTGTCGGTGGATTACAGCCTGGGGATCACGGCGTTGTCGATCGTCCCGGCGCTGGCCGCCTCATGGGTGGCATTGAGCATGTTGTCGCGGGACAATGTATCCATGCTGCAACTGTTGGCCGGCGGCGTGCTGATGGGCGCCGGCATCGGCACCATGCATTACACCGGCATGGCGGCCATGCGGATGTCGGCTGTCTTGCGTTACGACCCCCTGTATTTCTCCCTGTCCATCCTGGTGGCCGTGGTCCTGGCGACGATCTCCCTGGGCGTGCGCTTCAAGCTGCAAGGCATCGGGATGCGGCGCCTCACGCGCCTGGTCATCAGCGGTTGCATCATGGGCCTGGCGATTTGCGGCATGCATTACACCGGCATGAGCGCGGCCCGTTTCATCGGCTCGCCCGACACCCAGCATGGCGGGATCCTCATCAGCACGACATTTGCCTCGCTGGCGCTTTCCATGTTCACCATTACCGTGACGATACTGGTGACGGCGGCCAATGGGATGATGCGTTACAAGCAGACATTCCAGATGATGAAGGAGAGCGAGTCGCG
This sequence comes from Herbaspirillum sp. SJZ099, assembly GCF_007828355.1. NCBI lineage: Bacteria > Pseudomonadati > Pseudomonadota > Betaproteobacteria > Burkholderiales > Oxalobacteraceae > Herbaspirillum > Herbaspirillum sp. SJZ099. The sequence continues at coordinate 29,906 of NZ_VIUO01000013.1, forward strand.
CATCCGCGCCATCGTCGAGACGGCGGTCGACGGGATCATCACCATCGACAGCAAGGGCACGGTGCAAGCGATGAACCGCTCGGCCGAACGCCTGTTCGGATGGTCGGCCGATGAGGTGCTGGGCAAGAACATCAAGATACTGATGCCGGAACCGGACCAGTCGCGCCACGACGGTTACCTGAAGAATTTCCTGGCTACCGGACTCGCCAAGATCATCGGCCAGGGGCGCGAGGTGACCGCGCTGCACAAGAGCGGCAAGCTGATTCCCGTGCGCCTGGCCGTGGGACAGGTCGACTTGCCGGGAACGCCCCTGTTCGTCGGCTTCGTGACCGACATCAGCGAGCGCCGGGCGCTGGAGGCATCGTTGCGCGAAGCCGCGGAAAAGGCCGAACAGGCCGCGGCGGCCAAGACCACCTTCCTGGCCAACATGAGCCATGAGATCCGCACCCCGATGAATGCCGTGATCGGATTCTCGGAGCTGCTGCTCAAGGGGGAGTTGAGCGCCACGCAACGCGCCCACATGACCACGGTGCACCAGTCGGCGCGCTCGCTGCTGGGCCTGATCAACGACATCCTCGATACCACCAAGCTGGAAAAGGGCGGCGTGACGCTGGAGAGCATCGACTTTTCCCTGCTGGAAGTGGCGCAGCAAATCGTGACTTCCCTGCGGCTCAATGCCGAAAAGAAGAAACTGAACCTGATCCTCGATTACGCCGAGGGCATGCCGGAGTATTTCAAGGGCGATCCGCTGCGGATCCAGCAGGTATTGACCAACTTGCTCGGCAACGCCATCAAATTTACCCAGCAAGGCACGGTACGCCTGCATCTTTTCCGGGACGGCGATGGCGTCGGCATCGAAGTGTGGGATACCGGCATCGGCATGACGCCGGAACAGTTGAGCCGCATCTTCGACCCGTTCTCGCAGGCCGACGCCTCCATCAGCCGCCGCTTCGGCGGGACGGGTTTGGGCACCACGATTGCCAGCCAGTTGATCGAATTGATGGAAGGAACGATTTCGGCGCAAAGCGAATTGGGCAAAGGCAGCGTCTTCAGGCTGTCGCTTCCGCTCAAGCCCGGCGATAAGCCGGCGTTCCAGGCAAATGCACTGGGCATCAGCAAGCTGCCGGCATTGAATGTGCTGATTGCCGATGACGTTCCCCAGAATGTGGAGCTGCTCACGCTCTTGCTGGAAGAAGCCGGCCATACGGTGACGGCCGCCAGCGACGGCACCCAGGTGATAGAACTGTTCTTCGCGGGCCGCTACGACCTGGTGCTGATGGATGTGCATATGCCGAACGTGGATGGCCTGGAGGCCACCCGCCGCATTCGCGTCGAGGAAGCCCGGCAGGGGCGCGACAAGACGCCGATCATCGCCTTGACCGCCAGTGTCATGGAGGCCGACCGCAAAGCGGCGCAGGCGGCGGGCATGAACGGCTTCGCCAGCAAGCCTTTCGATATTCCCAAGCTGCGTGCCGAAATTGCGCGCGTGCTGAAAGTGGCGCCTGGCGAGCGGGTCATGATCGACCTCCAGGACGGCCAGGACAAGGTGATCGATTGGGCCAGGGGAGAACAGTTGTGGCGTACCAGGGAACGCATGGCCGAAGCCATTTTCCGCTTCCTGGCCGAGGTCGAGAAACGCCATCCGCTGCCGCCCCGGGATGCGTCCGCGGATACGGTGGACTGGGCGTTGACGGCCAAGAGCCTGCATGGCATTCGCGGCGCGGCCGCCAACCTGGGCTTGAGTGCCGTGGCGAACCTGAGCGGCATTCTGGAACGGGGAACCGACGGCCCCGCCGAAGACTGGTTCGGGCAGTTGCAAGCGTTGCGGGAGCAGCTGGACCTGGTCAAGAGCGTGTTGCAGGAGCAGCAATGGTCCTCCTCGCAGATCGCGGCCGCTGGCGGTAGCCCGGTCGATCCTGCCGATATCGCCGCCGCGCTGGAACAGCTGAGCAAGAGCTTGCGGCATGGTGAACTCGATGAAGACAATTTCGACAAGATCAGCAACTGGCTGATCGAGAATGGCGAGGTCGGAGTTCGCAATTCGATCCATGACGCCATCGAATCGTTCGATTTCGAGAGCGCCGATGAACAGCTTGGAAAACTGATCGAATCACTCAAGGCGGAGCAGCCGCCCGCCGTATAAGAAGCCGGGGCGGACGACCATGTTGAAGAGCACAAGGCTATGAAAAACGAAGAACGAAAATGCATCTTGCTGGTAGACGACGAGCCTACCAACCTGCAAGTCCTCAAGCATACGCTGCAGGACGAATATCGGCTCCTGTTTTCCCGGGACGGGGAAAAGGCGCTGCAATTGGCGCAGACCGAAAAGGTCGACCTGATCCTGCTGGATGTGATGATGCCGGGCATGACCGGCTACGACGTTTGCAAGGTGCTCAAGAGCGCGCCGGCGACCCAGTCGATCCCGGTCATTTTCATTACGGCATTGAACCAGGTATCCGATGAGCAGATGGGCTTCGACCTGGGCGCGGTGGACTACATCACCAAGCCGTTCAGCCCGATCATCGTCAAGGCGCGCGTCAAGAGCCAACTGTCGCTGGTGCAGCTGGACGTGCTGCGGGAGACCCGGCTGCAGGTGGTGCAATGCCTGGGCATGGCCGCCGAATACAAGGATAACGAAACCGGCATGCATGTCATCCGCATGAGTCACTATGCGAAAACCCTGGCGCTGCGCGCCGGCTATGGCGAGGCCGAAGCAGAGGAGCTGCTGCATGCGGCGCCGATGCACGATGTGGGCAAGATCGGCATTCCCGACGCGATCCTGCAGAAGCCCGGCAAGCTTGAGCCGGAAGAGTGGTTCATCATGCAGCAGCATGCGCGCATCGGTGCGGACATCATCGGCGAGCATGCTTCCGGCTTGCTGAAGACGGCCAGGCTCATCGCCCTGTACCATCATGAGAAATGGGACGGCAGCGGCTATCCGAACGGCTTGTCCGGCAACGACATCCCGCAGGCGGCGCGCATCATCGCTATCGCCGATGTGTTCGATGCCCTGACCAGCGCAAGGCCGTACAAATCCGCCTGGTCGGTCGACGATGCGCTGGATTTGATCCGGCGCGAAAGCGGCAGGCACTTCGATCCCGAACTGGTGCCGCTATTCATCGAATGCCTGCCGGAGATTCTTGAGATCAAGGCGCGCTGGAGCGACCCGATGGATGTCGCCGTCTGAGCGCGCATCTGTCGATTGCCAGGAGGCGATGGCGCAGGATGCCGGCATGAAGCGGACGCAGGCGTGACGGCATGTGCGCATGCCATGGCAATAAAAAAGACGGTGGAATTTTCCATCGTCTTTTTTTATTCCGCCAGGAACATCGGCGCCTCGCTGGAGGCCGTTGCCATTTGTTGACAATTTGTTGGCGCACATGCCGGGACTTTCTCGCGAGGTGCGGGCCAGTAGTCTGCTGCGAGCCCGGCGGCGAAAAAAGTCCGGTTGCGCCAGAGGCCCAGCCGGACATGAAAAGCAGTGACTTGTTCGCATCAATCACTGCCGGCACTGCAGGCCGCGCCACCGGTGTTCGGGCGGCGCGGCCCCTCAAGAACTGCGAAGGATGCAAGGGCCGCCGTTTGTGCGGCGGCGCTCAGGCATCAAAACTTGTGGCGGATGCCGACATTGAACAGGTTGTCGGCGGAGCCGTTGCGGTCAGCCTTGTAGTTGACGGCGTAGTTGTTCGACAGGCGCGACCAGCTGGTGTACAGGTTGGTGCGCTTGGACAGGTTGTGGCTGTAGCCCAGCGCGATCTGGGTGGCGTCGCGGTGGTCGGCGGACTTGTCGTACTTGTGCATCAGCGAGGTCATGATGACGTCGTTGGGCGTGACGTTGATGTTCAGGCCGAGCAGGGCATCGCGGGTGTCCAGTGTGCCGACGCCCTTGTTGATCGCGTAGGCGACAAAGGGTTGCAGCAGGCCGAAGTTGTAGTTGCCGCCCAGCAGAGTGGTCTTGGCGGCATCGGAGCCGGTGGCGTTCTTGGTGTTCTGGTGGGTCAGCACTACTGCGAGCGGGCCGGCAGCGTAGCCGATTGCGCCGGCCATGGTGCGGTTGGCGCTGTTGTCGCCGGCCACTTCACCGAAGCTGTAGGCAACCTGGCCGTTCACGCCGTTGGCGGCGGAGTAGCTGTAGTTGACGGTATTGTCGGTGCGGCTGCCGCCATAGTTGAAGATGCGCGCGGAGTCGCCGGCCAGCGTGTCGCCGAACGGATCGAACACCGATGCGTTGGAGTAGACCATGGTCTGGGTGCGGCCGAGTTTGACTTCACCGAAGCCGCCCGACAGGCTGACGTAGGACTGGCGGTTGAACAGCACGCCAGCTGCGCCCATGGCGCCGGTGTCGGCGTTGAAGCCGGACTCCAGCACGAAGTTGGCCTTCAGGCCGCCGCCCAGATCCTCGCTGCCCTTGAAGCCGATGCGGCTGCCGCTTTGGTTGCCGCTATCCAGGGACAAGCGGGTGCCGGAGCCGGCGTTTTCCACTTTCAGGCCCATGTCGACCACGCCATAGATGGTGACGCTGCTTTGTGCCGATGCGACGCCGGTGATGGATGCGAGTGCGGCGAATGCCAACAGTGATTTTTTCATTTTTACCCCTGTGAGTTGAACGTCGTGTGAGTGCTGCAAGCGTCCCGTCCGGCGACCCGGATATGGCGACACATGCGACATGCGCGGTCATCCGCGGCCTCGCAGCCGCGGAAACTGCCTGGTGCGGCCGTCGCATCGGCGATGGCCCGGAATCACTGCATTCCCCCGAATGATTTTTTGTTGAAGCAATGGTAGGGAGCGAGCCGGAATGCAGCGATAGACAGATCGCCAGCGATTTGCCATTGCTGTATTGGCGGCGAATCAGTACAGCCGGGTGGACGAAGCGATGCGCAGGCGCGCCGTGACTTGTATGGCAGTTATCCGGTTTTGCTCGCGCATCTGCGGCAATGAGCCGCAGCGCGCCGGGCGGACTCGCAAGGAGAAGAGCGTGGTGGCCGGAGGGGCGGGCGGTCGCATACAGATTGCCGGCGGCGGGCAATACAGAAGGTGCAATGGCAGGAGGAAGGGATGCCGCGCGTGATGAATTTTCTTGCGCGCCAGTGGCGGTGAAACAACAATGTTATAAAAAATTATTCAGGCCCGGTCGAGGCGAGGCGTGGTGAAACGGAACAAGAAGAGAGTCGCTCTTGGAGGCATCTCCAGGCGTGCATGAAAAGCATGCGAAGGCGCACTGGAAACGCGCACGCCATGCACCATCGTGTTGGCATCGATCGCAAAAAAAACCGCGCCCTAAGGCGCGGTAACAGAGGGTGACTCGTAAAAGTCGCCAGGGAACCGGTGATGGTCAGCGCGCCAGCGCTGCCGTATCGAGATTGCGGATGATCCAGCGCACCGCGGTGGTCAGCATCGCTTCATCCAGCGTCGGGATGAAGCCGATGTTGAAGCGCTGGTCGCGTACGGTCAGCACGTAGCAACCCAACAGGATGCCGATGCTGACATCGATGCCATGGTCGAATACCCGTTGCGATCCGATCGCGTAGATGAGCCGCAATGTGAAGTCAGGGCCGTCGAATTCATCGCCGTCTGCCAGTGTGAGGAATCTCCCATCTTCGTCGCGCATGCCGATGGCACAGGCTTCGCTGCCGATGTAGAGCTGCTCGGCGATTTTCCGCTGAAGCATTTTCACCAGATACACGCGCGGAAAACCGAATCGCAGGCGCAGCGGCGCGCGCATGCGGTTCGATGCCAGGCGTGCTTGCGGCGCGAGGGCATGTTGATGCATTGACGAAGGTGGCACGCCGTCCTCCACAGATAAGGTGGCCGCCGCACAGCTTTGCGGCTGCGACGGAACGATTGAAATTGAGGTAAGTGTAGGCGCGCGGGCCATGCTTGAAAATGACTCTCTTTGCATAGAGTCCATGCCTTCCAGGCATAGCGTGTTCGCGTCGGCTTTACTGCGATGCGTGTGCAGTATAGAAGTGGGGAGGCAGGTGGAATTGCGTTTTCGGCACAGGCAGGTGCCGATTACATCAAGCGCTTGCCACGGCGCGGGAATCGCCCATGCTTCAGGCCCGCAGGCCACGGAGGAAATTGAGCAGCGCAGGTTCCGTGCAATAGGCGACATTGAGGCGGAACCAGGGGGTGGCCTGGAGATGGTTGCGGAACACCTTGCCCGGCGCGATCAGGATGCCGGCCTGGGCGGCGCGGCGCCAGATATCTTCCGAGTCGTCGATCTGAAGGTGGCGCGCCCACACGAACTTGCCCCCCAGCGGGCGGCAGAAGATTTCGAATCCCTGTTCTTCCAGCATGTCACCGGCCATCTGCAGGGCATTGGCCAGGCGATAGCGCATGCGCTCGACGCTGCGCCGGTACTGGCCTTCGCTCAGCGCATGGTAGACCAGGCGTTCGTCGACCTGGCTGCCGGTGATGCTGGCCACCATCTTGTGGCTGCACAGCTCGTCCACGAACTGCGCCGCACCAGCGATGAAGCCCACGCGCGTGGCCGATGACAGGGTCTTGGAAAAGCTGCCGACATAGAACACGCGCGCCAACTGGTCCAGCGTGGCCAGGCGCGGCAGCGTCAGGCCCAGCATGTCGCAGTAGACATCATTTTCGACGATGCGGAAGTCGTGCTGTTCGGCCAGCTTCAGCAGGCGGTGTGCGTTGGCCGGCGAGAGGCTGGAGCCGGTCGGCGCATGCAGCATGGACTGCACGAACATCATCGCCGGCCGGTGTTCGCGCGCCAGCGCGTCGAGCATGTCGAGGTCGGGGCCATCGGCCTTGCGCGGCACGGGAACAGGCCGGATGCCGTGCAGGTGCAAGTTGCTGAACAGGTTGAAGTAGCCGGGATCCTCCACCAGTACCCGATCGCCGCGCTTGAGGAAGCAGCGCATCACCAGGTCGGCTGCCTGTGTGGCGCCGCTGGTCAGCAGGATCTGCTCTGGCTGGGCGTGAATGCCCAGACCCAGTAGCCGCGTCTGCAGCAGGCCGCGCAGCGGCGCATAGCCGTAGGGATCGCCATATTGCGCCAGGCTGGTGTCGGCCTTGGCCGCCAGTAATTTCATGCCGCTGCGGATCAGGTCGATATCCAGCCAGTCCGATGGCATGCGGCCGCTGGATGCGCCCAGCCGGTCGTGGCGCATGGTGAAGTGAGAGCGCAACTGCCACAGGTGGTCGGGTTCCATCGCGCCGTCTTCAGCCGCATCGCTGCTGTGCGCGTAGACCTGCGGGCGGGAGACGAAGAACCCGCTGCGCGGCCGGGACTGGTAATAACCATGTGCGACCAGCCGCGCGTAGGCTTCGGCCACGGTGTGGGCGCTGATCTTGTGGTCGCGCGCAAAGCAGCGGATCGACACCGCGCGACTGCCGTTGCGCACCACGCCGTTGTCGATCAGTTGCTTCATTTGTCCGACGATCTGTTCTACCAGCGAGAGCTCCGAACTTCCGGAAATCCTGACCAGCGCCATTGAATTCCTTTTGCGTTGAGGTGTTGTCGAATGCGCCTGTGCAGAATCGGGCGGCGAGAATGGCTGTACTGCCGTGAGGGCAATACAGATGATGGTTTTTTTTCAACGGCGCAAGCCGCCGCGCGGCACGGCCGCGAATATAGGTTGTCAGCTATTTGCAAGCTTCATGCCAAGTATTGAGAACAGGGGGCCTGTCTGCGGAACGATCACCACGACCTGCCAGTAGCCCATGCGCCCGCGGTGGACTTTTCCATCCTGCGGGATGGCGGCATCCTCACGGGCTTGCCGCTCGCATGGCGGGTACATTTCTTGCTGAAAATATTTGGGGCGGCGGTATCGGGGGCCGTCGGACAACAGTCAATGAAGGGGATGTACAAATGAAGGTTTTTTCGAACATGAGAATTGGCGGCCGCCTCGCGATCGGTTTCGCGGTGGTGCTGGCGCTGTCGATCCTGATCATGGCGATCGGCGTGTGGCGCCTGCAGGTGGTCACCGACGTGACACACCAGATGGTGACGCAATCGGTGCGCAAGGAGCGCCTGATTTCCGCCTGGTACGGCAACCTGCGCGCGGCCATCCTGCGCACCATCGCCATGTCGCGCAGTACCGATCCGACGCTGAACAACTACTTCCTCAACGAGGAACTGGCTTCCGGCAAGGAAAGCGCCGAGCTGCAGAAGGAGTTGGCGCAGCTGTTTGCCTCCGATGAAGAGAAGTCGCTGTACGCCGAGATCGAAGGCTTGCAGAAAAATTACAAGTCGATTTACCTGAACATGATGGACATGAAGTCCACTGGCGACCAGGACGGCGCCAACAACGTGCTGATCCAGGAGTTCATGCCGATGGCCAAGAAATACCAGGCGACGATGCAGAAGCTGTTGAAGGCGGAACAAAGCGAGATCGACCTGGCATCGTCGAACATCGAGCAGGTCGCGAAGCAAAGCCGCATCCTGCTGATGGCGCTGGAAGCCGCCGCGCTGTTGTTCGGCGTGCTGTGCGCCTGGGTGCTCACGCGCGGCATCGTGCATCCGCTGAAGCAGGCGGTGGCCTTGTCCAGGCGCGTGGCCGAGGGCGACCTGACGGCGCACATCGAGATCCGCTCGCGTGACGAGGTTGGCCAGTTGCTCGGTTCGCTGATGGAGATGAACGGCCGCCTGCGCGGCATCGTCACCCGCGTGCGGCAGGGTACCGATGCCATTGCCACCGCCTCGGGCGAGATCGCCGAAGGCAACCAGGACTTGTCGGCGCGCACCGAACAGCAGGCCGGCGCGCTGGAGGAAACGGCCTCCGCCATGGAAGAACTGATTTCCACCGTGCGCACCAATGCCGACAACGCGCGCGAGGCCAGCCGCCTGGCGGCTGCCGCCTCCGGCATTGCCGGCGAAGGCGGCGCGGTGGTGGGGCGCGTGGTGGAGACGATGGATGAGATCAACGATTCGTCGAAGAAGATAGTGGACATCATCAGCGTGATCGACGGCATCGCTTTCCAGACCAATATCCTGGCGCTCAACGCCGCGGTGGAAGCGGCGCGCGCCGGCGAGCAGGGGCGCGGTTTCGCGGTGGTGGCGTCTGAAGTGCGTTCGCTGGCGCAACGTTCGGCGGCCGCCGCCAAGGAGATCAAGACGCTGATCGACGATTCCGTGAACAAGGTCGGCGCCGGCAGCGCGTTGGTGGAGCAAGCCGGGGCGACCATGACGCGCGTCGTCGAGAGCGTGCAGCACGTCAACGCCATCGTCAATGAGATCAGCGTTGCGAGTGCCGAGCAGAGCGAAGGGATCCAGCAGGTCAACGATGCGATCGCGCAACTGGATGATGTGACTCAGCAGAATGCCGCGCTGGTTGAGCAGGCAGCGGCGGCGGCGGCTTCCATGCGGGGCCAGGCCGGGAATCTTACCCAACTGGTCAGTGTGTTCCAGGTGGACGGCAGTGGGGAGTCGGGGTTGCCGGAGGTTGAGGCGGCTGCTGTTTCCGGCAGGCGGTTGCCGTTGCTGGGGCGCAAGAGGGCGTTGCTGCAGGCTTGATTGCTGGTGTGGATGAGACGAAAAAAAACGGCGGACAATGTCCGCCGTTTTTCATGGATGCATCAGCATCAGCTGGACATCATTGGAAGGTAGTGGCCATCTTCTGCGGCAGCGGCACGTTGAGCCACTTCTTGACGATGGCGTTGATCTCTCCGTTCTTCTTGGCCGCGGTGATCACTTCGTTGACCTTGGCCAGCAGTGCCGGTTCGCCCTTGTTCAGGCCGACGCTGCAGCTCGATTCGTTGATGATGTACTTCAGCACCGGCTTGTTGTCCGGCGCCTTCTCGCCCAGCGCATAGGCGACGAAGTCACCGGTGCCGACCAGTTGCACCTGGCCCGAGACGTAGGCCGAGATCATGGCGTTGTTGTCTTCATAGCGCTTGATGGTGGTGCTCTTGGGTGCGGTATCGGTCAGTTGGATGTCCTGGAAGGTGCCGCGGGCCACGCCCACGGTCTTGCCGGCCAGGTCGGCGGCATTGGCGACCTTGATGGCGGCCACGCCGAACACGCTGTTGTTGTAGGGCGCATAGGCTTGCGAGAAGTCGATCACCTTTTCGCGCTCGGCATTCTTGCCCAGGGTGGAGATCACCAGGTCGGCCTTATGCGTTTGCAGGTAGGCGATGCGGTTGGCGCTGGCCACCGGCACCAGTTGCACCTTGACCCCCATCTTTTGCGCGATCAGCTTGGCGACGTCGATGTCCAGGCCCTGCAATTGCAGGTCGGCGTTGACCGAGCCGAACGGGGCGAAATCCTGTGGCACGGCGATTTTCACCACGCCGGCTTTCTGGATGTCGGCCAGCGCATCGGCGTGGGCGTTGACGGTGAAGACGGACAGCAGGCCAAAGGAAGCGGCCAGCACCGGTTTTGCAAATTTCATAATTACCCTTTGAAAGTAAGTTCCTTGGTTTGCGGCGCCGGCCCCAGGTTCCGGATGCCGCCCCTTCGTGCAGATGGGGACAGGGATGCGGCCCGTCCATCTGCACCGCGGTGATATCTGCATGCCGCCGCGGGTCGTGCGGCGTCTGATGCGCCGTGCGAGAGATTCGTCTCTTCTGCTATCGCGCGATATCCCGGCCCAGCCTGACGACGGTGACGCCCGATCCGATATGCCGCAAGGAGGGCATGACCAGCGTACAGTCGTCATAGGGCGTGGTGATCTCGCGCTCATTCTCTTTTGCAATGACCGTGCCAGCCTTGGGGATGACCTCCATGCCGCGATAGTCGGCCGCGAATTCCAGTTCCATGCCTTGCGCCACCACCGGCTCGGTGACGCCGATGAAGCGTTGCGCCGGCAGTTCGCCTTGCTGCATCAGATGCGCCACGTCGGCGCGTTCCACCGCGCCTGTCGCCAGCAGGAAGCGGGCGGCCACGTCCTGTGCCACGCGCTCGCTGGCGGCGGAAAAGTGCTGGCCGCATTCCACCAGCAGTGCGTTCTTCATGCTGGCCGGATCGCCGAAGCCGGCGTAGTCGCGCATGCGCACGCCATTGGGATGGCCATGGTCGACGATCACGTGCTGCGGTGTGCCCAGTTGCGCGGCGAAGTCCATGCCCTTGTCCAGCGGGCCGCTGACGATCAGCGGCGGCGCGGCCTCGTGCATGGAGTGCAGATCCAGCATGAAGTCCACCGTGTCGATCACGGGGCGCAGTTCGCGCGCGCGGCGCAGTTCGGACGAGTCGTCGTCGCCGTCCAGCCGCTGCGCGCTCCACACGCGGTTCATGTCTTCGTCGATGTAGCGCGAGGCATCGGCGTCCTGCGGATTGAAGCGCGCATACGCGGCGACGTTGCCGAAGCCCAGCGTGACGCGGCCCCTGACCGGATGCAGGCCCTGCTTGAGCAGGCGATCGACGGCAATTGCGCCGCTGACCTCGTTGCCATGCATGAGCGCCAGGATCATCACGTGCGGGCCTTCCATATGGCTGTCGAAAGTGTGAACGTAGTCGACGCCGGTATTGCCGTGGCGCCAGCGGCCGATGTCGGGGAATTGAACTTCTACGGGGTATTGCGGCAATGTTGCGCGGATCTGTTCCAGAGTCTTCATGGATGCTTGGGTCGTTGTGTTTTCAGGCGAGTATAGGCAGGCGCGCATGCGACCCCGTGCCGATTCGGCACAGGCTTGTGCCGTTTGGATTGGCGCTGCAGGAGATGTTTGAAGGCGGGGCGCGAAAGACATCGGGCGCGCGAACTTGGGGCGCTTGCTCACCAATAGCGTGCTTGCCCGGCGTCCCGCGCGGCGGGAATGAGCCGCCGTCGAGACGATTCAGTGCTGGCTGTCGCCAGCCGCGGCATAATTCCAGATGGCGTTGACCAGTTCATTCGTACTGCCGCGTACGCGGTACAGCGATACATCGAAGCGGATGCGCAGGTTTTGCTCGCCTACCGCCAGCAAGCGCCCTTCGGCGATGTCCTTCTGCACCAGCCGTTGCGGCAGCCAGGCCACGCCGGTGCCGCGCACGGCCATCTCCTGGATCGATTCATAGGAGTCGGCCTGGTAGACCATCTTCAGCGCCGGCTTCTGCTCCAGCTCAGCCAGGTGCTTGGCCAGTACGCCGCGCAGCGTCAGCGTCTGCGAGAAGGCCAGCCACGGTATTGCGCCAGCCTTGGCTTCGAGCATGTACAGCGGCTTGCCGCGCTTGTCGGGCGCGGACACCGGCAGCAGCAGTTCATGTGCGATGGTCTGCGACTCATAGCGCTGATGGTCGATGAGCATGCGCGTGGCGGGGCTGGAGTAGATCAGCAGGATGTCGGCCTCGCCGGCGGCCAGCTTCATGATCACGTCCTGCGCGCCGCCGGTGCTGATCGAGACCGGGAACATGCCGCAATGCTGCTTGATGCCTTCGTACCAGTCCGGGAAGAAGGTCTGCGACAGCGTGCGTCCTGTGGCCAGGCGCAGCACCTTCTCGGGCTCGGCCGAGGATTCCTGCAACTGGGCGCGTGCGGCATACAGCACATCCACCGAATTGTGCGCCGCATCGAGGAACAGCTTGCCGGCGCGCGTGAGCGTCACCGGCTGGGTGCGCGTGACCAGTTCGGCGCCCACCCATTGCTCCAGCGCCTTGATGCGGCGACCGAATGCGGGGTGGGTGACGAAGCGGTTTTCTGCAGCGCGCGAAAAGCTGCGCGTGCGCGCCAGTTCGATGAAATCTTCCAGCCAGACGAGATGCACTTGCGGTTCCTTTGCCTTGAGCGCACAAGCTTCGCGCGCGGTGTGGATCGGTGCGGAAAGAGCAAGACCTGTTCCAAAGCACGGGCTGCTTGCATTGGAGCGCGATTGTAAACCTTCGCCGCCGCTGCGCGCGAGTTCTGCCGAACTTATACTGGCCCCGGCCGCCAGAGCCCGGAACCGGGAACCGGGAACCAGGAGACGCCGCGCATGCGCAACATCGATCCGTTGAGGAAAGAAAAAAGCCGCGGATTTCTCCGCGGCCCGCAGTGGAACGCACCGGCAGGGCGCTTCGCGCGCTTCTGCAGCCGCCCTCATGGCGGCCGGCCCGTGCAGGAGGGAGATGGTTCAGAACGCCGGCACGATGGCGCCCTGGTATTTCTCTTCGATGAACTTCTTGACCTCAGGCGAGTTCAGCGCGGCGGCCAGTTTCTTGATGGCGGGGCTGTCCTTGTTGTCTTCGCGCGCCACCAGCAGGTTGGCGTAGGGCGAGTTGGCGTCTTCGATGAACAGCGAATCCTTGACCGGGTTCAGCTTGGCTTCCAGCGCGTAGTTGGTGTTGATCAGCGCCACGTCCACCTGGTTGAGCACGCGCGGCAGCGTGGCCGCTTCCAGCGCGCGGAATTTCAGCTTCTTCGGGTTTTCGACGATGTCTTTCTGGGTGGCCGAGATGTTGGCGCTGTCCTTCAGTTTAATCAGGCCGTTGCGGGCCAGCAGCAACAGGGCGCGGCCCGAGTTGGACGGGTCGTTGGGAATGGCGATGGTGGCGCCGTTGGGGATGTCGGCAATCTTCTTGTACTTTTGCGAATAGGCGGCGAACGGCTCGACGTGCACCTTGGCGACCGATACTTCGATGTCGTTCTTGTGCGCTTTCTTGAACTGGTCGATATACGGCTGGTGCGCGAAGAAGTTGCCGTCGACCTGCTTTTCGTTGGTCTGCGCGGCCGGCTGCACGTAGTCGGTGAAGACCTTCACCTGCAGGTCGACGCCTTCCTTGGCCAGCACCGGCTTGATGTGTTCCAGGATCTCGGCATGCGGCACCGGGGTGGCGGCGATCACCAGCTTGTCGGCGGCATGGGCGCCGATGGAAAACGCCAGTGCGGCGCCGGCGAACAGGTGGGGGATCAGTTTGCGGGACATGTATTCGCTCCAGTCTTGTTGTGAGAGTTCAAAAGGTGTTCAAAAGGTCATTTACGGGTAAAGCGCAGCACCAGGCGGTCGCCGAAGAATTGCAGCAACTGCACCAGCACCACCAGGATGGCCACGGTCACCACCATCACTTCGGTCTGGAAGCGTTGGTAGCCGTAGCGGATCGCCAGGTCGCCCAGGCCGCCGCCGCCGATCACGCCCGACATCGCGGCATACGACATGAGCGTGATGGCGGTGATCGTGACCGCCGCCAGCAAGCCTGGCAGGGCCTCGGGCAGCAGCGCGCCGAAGATGATCTGGCGGCGCCGCGCGCCCATGGCGGTACAGGCCTCGATCACGCCGCGGTCGATCTCGCGCAGCACGCTTTCGGTAAGCCGCGCGAAGAAAGGCGCGGTGCCGATCACCAGGGGCGGAATGGCGCCGGTCACGCCCAGCGAGGTGCCCACCAGCCACAGCGTGAACGGGATCAATACGATCAGCAGGATCAGGAAGGGCACCGAGCGCAGCACGTTGACCAGCAGCGACAACGCCAGGTATACGCCGCGTTGCGCCAGCAATTGCTTGCGGTTGGTGAGGAACAGCAGGATCCCCAGCGGCAGGCCCAGCAGTATCGTGAAGAACAGCGAGCCGCCGGTCATGGCCAGGGTTTCCAGGGTGGCGTCCCACACCTCGCTCCAGTCGACCTGCGACAGCGAGGTTTGCAGCAAATCTGCCAGCGCGCTCATGCCAGCACCTCATGCTCGATGCCGGAGGCCGCCAGGCGTTCCAGCACCTGGGCCACGGCCTGCTCGCCGCCGGAAAACTCCACCAGCAATTGCCCATAGGGCGTGTCCTTGATGCGCGAGACAGTACCTTGCACGATGGTGGCCAGCGCCGCGGTGGCCGCGGTCAGTTGCGACAGGATCGGCTGGGCCGCCAGTTCGCCGGCATAGGTCAGGCGCACCAGCTTGCTGTCGGCGCGGCGCGCATAGGGCGCCAGCGTTTCGTCCCAGGCGAGGCTTTCGGCCAGCAGCGCGCGCGTGACCGCATGTTTCGGATGCAGGAAGGTATCGACCACGGCGCCGCGTTCGACCACGATGCCGGCGTCGAGCACCGCCACCCGGTCGCAGATGTTGCGTATCACTTGCATCTCGTGCGTGATGAGTACGATGGTCAGGCCCAGCTTGCGGTTGATTTCCAGCAGCAGGCGCAGGATGGACTGGGTGGTTTCGGGATCGAGCGAGGAAGTCGCCTCGTCGCACAGCAGCAGGCGCGGCGAATTGGCCAGCGCGCGGGCAATGCCGACACGCTGCTTTTGCCCGCCCGACAGTTGCGACGGATACTGGTCGCGGTGCGCTTCCAGGCCGACCAGCTGCAGCAGTTCGGCGACACGGCGGTCGCGCTGCTCGCGGCTGTAGCGGCCGGTGATCTTCAGCGGCCAGTCGATGTTCTGGGCCACGGTCTTGGCGTTCAACAGGTTGAAGTGCTGGAACACCATGCCGATGCGCTGGCGCAGCGCCAGCAGGCCATCGTGGCCGAGTCCGGTGATGTCTTCGCCGTCGATCAGGATGCGGCCGCTGTCGGGACGTTCCAGCAGGTTCAGCGTGCGGATCAGCGTGCTTTTGCCGGCGCCGGAGCGGCCGATGATGCCGAAGATCTCCCCTTGGGCGATTTCCAGGTTGATGTCTTGCAGGGCGACGATGTCGCGCTTGCCGGCCCGGTAGTTTTTATGAAGATGCTCGATGCGAATCACGATGATCAGGATGGATGGGACTGATCGAGTCTAACTTTTGGTTATTTAGGCTGGAAGTTCTTATTAGTTTTTTGCTTATGAAAAAAAGGAATTAAGCGCGCTCTGGCGGGCGCGAAACCTCTTGTCGATCGATTAATCGGGATTCAGCGGGCCGGGCGGACCGGCAAGAACCGGAAAATGCCCATGTCCGCCGTCTCAGAAGTTGTAGCGCAAGGTGGCGCCGACGGTGCGCGACTGGCCCGCCGCGGCGTTGTAGTACAGGCCGCTGGCTTGCGTCCCGGCGCCGGCCGAATACACCGACAGGTAATAGCGCTTGTCCAACACGTTGCGGGCCCACAGGGACAGTTCCCAGGACTTGCTGTCGCCCTGGTAGAGGCGCAATCCGGTGGCCAGGTTGAGCAGGCCGTAGGCGGGGATTTCGGAATAGACCGAATTGTCCGCCGCGCCGCGCGCCGACGAGCGCCAGGCGTAGCTGCCGGCCACGTAATGGTCGACGTTGTCGCTCACATGATGCCGGTATTGCGCCGACAGGCTGGCGCTCCAGCGCGGCACGTCGGCCACGCGCGCCCCGCTCAGGCTGCAGCTGGAGGGCGCGCCGGCCGCGTTGGCGATTTCGGCCGGGCATGGCGCTTTGTCGTAGGACAGGTAGGTGGCATCGGTGAACGAGGTATTGAATCCGAGCGTGAGGCCTTTGAGCGGCTGGGCCTGGATGTCCAGTTCCGCGCCGCGGCTGCGTACCTTGCCGACGTTGACCAGCGTCGGCAGGTTGATGCCGCTTGGGCTGGGCAGGAAGGCCGTGGCCTGGTAATTGTTGATGCCGGTCCAGAACAGGTTGGCGTTGATGTGCAGGCGCTGGTCGAACAGCGCGCTCTTGATGCCCAGTTCGGCGGCGTTGGCGCGTTCGGGGCCGATCAGCAGCGAGCCGCTGCCCAGCGTGGGCGCATTGGAAACGCCGACGATGCTCAGGCCGCCGGATTTTTCTCCATGCGACAGCGTGGCGTAGCCCAGGACGTTGTCATCGATCTTGTAAGCCAGGTTCAGCAGGGCGGACGGGCTGAAATTGCCGATCTTCAGATTGCCCGAATCGTAGGGAGTCAGGCCGAACGCGTTCCAGAACGGCGCCGTGGCGGGATTGGCATTGTGCGGCGTGTCGCGGCGTACCCAGCCGCGTTTTTCCTCATAGGTGCCGCGCACGCCGGCGGTCACGTCCAGACGCTGGGTGACATGCCAGGTGCCCTGGCCGAACAAGGCGTAGCTGTCGGTGTCGACCTGGCCGGGGGAGATCAATGTCACATTGTTGAGCACGCCAAAATTGGCGCCGACAATGCCGAGGTCGGCCTTGGGGCCGTAGTTGAAGAAGGTCCGGTTGGAGAGCCGCTGGTTGAAGTAATAGGCGCCCGCCACATAATCGAACGCGCCGCCGATGGGGGAAGCCAGCCTGATTTCTTGCGAGAACTGGCTGTCCTCGACTTGCACGCCGTAATTGGAAAGTACCGGGGTGAATGCGCCGTTGTCGGGCTTGAAGTCCCAGAAACGCCAGGCGGTGATCGAGGTCAGCTTGAAACCGCTGTCCAGTTTCCAGTTGGCTTCGGCCGAGGCGCCGCCCTGGCGCACGCTGACATGCTGGTCGGCATCGAAATTCACCTGGTACAGGCTGGGGTCGGTGACCGGACGGTTACCCAGCTGCGCGCTGGAGGCCAGGTATTTGTTCACGCCGTTGATGGTCGGCCCGGCGTTGTAGAACACCGAGACGCCATTGCTGGAATTTTCTTCGCTGTAGTCGCCGATCAGGCGCAGGCTGAAACGGTCGTCCGGCTGGTACAGCAATTGGCCGCGGATGCCGCGGCGCGTGCCGCCGTTGAGCTTTTCGCCATTGGCGAGGTTGTCGACATTGCCGCCCTGATGCGTTTGCGAGACGGTCAGGCGTCCGGCCCAGGTATCGCTGATCGGGCCGGACAAGATCGCCTTGGTCTGGTAATAGCCATTCGAGCCGGTGGAGGCTTCCACGCTGTTGTCGCGTTCGAACGAGGGTTGCCGCGTATGGATGTTGAGTACGCCGGCGGTGGTGTTCTTGCCGAACAGCGTTCCTTGCGGGCCGCGCAGCAATTCGACCTGGTCGATGTCGAGCAGGTCGGTCACGGCCATGCTGGCGCGGCCCAGGTAGACGTTGTCCAGATAGATGCCGACGCTGCTGTCGATGCCGTCGCTGTTGCCGGAATTGGCGCCGATGCCGCGCACGCTGATGCTGGCCTGGCGCGGCTGCGCCAGCGATATGCTGGTGGAGGGCAGCAGTTGCTGCAAGTCCTGCAATTGGTAGACGCGCTGGTTTTCCAGCGTTGCGCCGTTGAGGACGGTCATCGGCACCGGCACTTTTTGCGGGTCTTCATCGCGCCGGCGGGCGTTGACGGTAATCGTCTGCAAGGCGTCCGGCGCGATATCGTCCGGGGCCGATGCCTGTGCCTGTACGGCTGCGGCCGCAACCCTGGCATCGGCGCTATTGGTGTTATTGGCGCCATGCTGGTCCGCCGCCTGCGCGCATGCCGGACAGGCGGCTGCGATGGCTGCCAGCACCAGGCCCAGGCGCCAGCCGGCCGGGCGATGTCTTGTCGTCCGGGTGTCGTCGGCGATGTTCAATTCGTGCTCCCCCTTATGCTATGGAGGGGATTGTCGCCGAACTGGGAGCTCAAATCCAAAACAGATACAGCATTTCTGCATAAGGGATCCGCATATCCTTATGAGGCCGGCGCATCGGGATGGCGAAGGCTCAGGCGCATTCCGCGAGCGTTCAGGGCGCTGGAAGCAGGACGGCGTTCAGGCGCCATCGGCAACCACATCCAGCGCCATCACCTGGCCAATTGCCGCGATCACATAATCGATCTCGGCTTCGGTGGTGCCGCGGCCGAGCGAAAAGCGGATCGCGTTGCGCGCCGTTTCGGGCGAGCGGCCGATCGCCAGCAGCACGAAAGAGGGCGCGGCAGCGGCCGAGTTGCAGGCCGAGCCGGCCGACACCGCGATGCCGAGCAATTGGCTGGCCAGGGTGCCGTAGCGGGTCGGCGGGAAGCTGACGTTGAGGTTGTGCGGCACACGGTTGGCGGCGCAGCCGTTCAATTGCACGCCGGGCAGGTGGCCGATGCCGGCCCACAGGCGATCGCGCAGGGCGCGGATGCGCGCGCTTTCTTCGGCCAGCAACTGGCCTGCCAGTTCGAATGCCTCGCCCATGCCGACGATCTGGTGCGTAGCCAGCGTGCCGGAGCGCATGCCATTCTCATGGCCGCCGCCATCGATCTGGGCTTGCAGCTTCAAGTCGGGACGGTTGCGCACATACAGCGCGCCGATGCCCTTGGGACCGTAGACCTTGTGTGCGGAGACCGACATCAGGTCCACTGTCAGGCGCGCCAGGTCGACCGGGATCTTGCCGGCCGCCTGCACCGCGTCGACGTGGAACACGATGCCGCGTTCGGCGCAGATCTCGCCCAGTTCGGCGATCGGCTGGATCACGCCGATCTCGTTGTTCACATACATCACTGAGGCCAGGATGGTGTCCGGGCGCAGCGCGGCGCGGAACTGTTGCGGCGTGACCAGCCCGTTGTCGCCCGGTTGCAGGAAGGTGACTTCGAAGCCGGCGCGTTCCAGCGTGTGCATGGTGTCCAGCACCGCCTTGTGCTCGGTGGCCACGGTGACCAGGTGGCGGCCCTTGCCGGCCAGCGCCTGGGCCGTGCCCTTGATGGCCAGGTTGTTCGATTCGGTCGCGCCCGAAGTCCAGACGATCTCGCCGGGCTGCGCGCCCAGCAGGCCGGCCACCTGGGCGCGCGCCTTTTCCACCGCGCGCCTGGCTTCCCAGCCGAAAGGATGGGAGCTGCTGGCGGCGTTGCCGAATTTGTCGGTGAGGAAGTCGCACATGATCCTGGCGACTTGGGGATCGACCGGCGTGGTGGCGCCATAGTCCAGGTAAATGGGGAAAGTCAGGCTGGCAGGCGGGCGACAGGGAGCGGGGGCGTTCATGACGGCGGATTCGGGAAGTCCAGGAAAAGCGGCGTTGGGGCAGCGTTGGGTTTGGGCATGGCGCCATGCCTTGCCTGAAAGACAAGGCGAAATGGCGGGCCAGGCAGGAAGTATGGCCATTTATGCCCGACCTTGCGCTTCTTACATTAGCTTATACAAAATTATTATACTGAAATAGAATAAATACAAACCTATAATCCGAAAATCATATGCATGGATCTTGATTCGGGACATTGATGGATCTCAACCAGTTGGAAGCTTTCGCGGCGGTAATGACGATCGGCAGCGTGACTGGCGCCGGGCGCAGCCTGGGCCGTTCGCAGCCGGCCGTGAGCAAGGCCATCGGCGACTTGGAAGCGGAGCTGGGTTATGCGTTGTTCGACCGCAACGGGCCGCGCGTGACGCCGACCGGCAAGGCCTTCCTGTTGTACGAGGAGGTCGAGCGTTCGCTGGTCGGGCTGCGCAGCATCCGCGAGCGCGCCGCCGAGATCGGCCGCGAAGAGGCGCAGCCGGTGCATCTGGTGGCGACCCCGGCGCTGGCCTCGACCATCGCGCCGGCGGCCTTGCAACTGGTGGCGCAGGGCAGTTCGGCGTTTCCGGAGCATATCCATTTGCGCAGCGCCTCGGCCGAGCAGGTAGTGCATTCCGTGCTGCACCGTACCGTCAGCCTGGGCCTGACCAGCCTGCCGGTGGCGCACCGCGGGCTCGACCTGCACTGGATCGGCGAGGCGCCCTGCGTGGCGGTGATGCGCGCCGACCATCCGCTGGCCAGGAAAGACAAGATCACGCGCGCGGCCCTGCGCGGCGAACGCGTGATCACCATGTCCAACCGCTACCGCCTGCGCCAGCGCATCGAAACCGCGCTGGGCGAGGACAGTCTGCTGGACGTGGCGATCGACACCAATACCTCCTTCAACGCCATCATGGCCGCGCGCGCCGGCCTGGGGGTGGCGCTGGTGGAGCCGATCACGGCGCTGGGCATGCCCATCGAGGGGCTGGTGGCCAGGCCGCTGGCGGTGGATATTCCGTTTTATTTCGGCGTGGTGACGCCGTTCGGCAAACCGGTCGAAGGCATCACCCAGGCGCTGATCGGGGCGGTCGAAACCGCCGCGCGCAACATCCTGCACGGCTTCGTCAAGCGCGACGCGGCCGAACATGACGAATTGCTGTAACTGACAGATACAAGCGACGGCAGGCGGCCCCACGGTTTGCCTGCCATGTCCGTTTTTCGCTTTTGAAGAGGGCCACATGCCGAATATGGAATCGACCGCCGCTACTGCGCCGCAAGGCCTGGCGGCGCTGGAGGCGCGCCTGCGCCAGGATCTCGAATGGCTGGCCTTGCCCGGCAAGGCCTGGACGCCGCAGACCGAGCGTGATGGCGCAGCGGTGCTCGACGTGGCCATCATCGGCGGCGGCCAGGCCGGCATGGCCGCATCGGTGGCCTTGAGCCACCTGGGCATCCCCAATGTCATCTACGACCAGTCGCCCAAGGACTTCGAAGGCCCCTGGGCCACCACCGCGCGCATGGAAACGCTGCGCTCGCCCAAGACCCTGACCGGTCCCGCGCTGGGCTTTCCGGCGCTGACCTTCCGCGCCTGGTTCGAAACCCAGTTCGGCGCGCAGGCCTGGGAAGAACTGGACAAGATCCCGCGCCTGCAGTGGATGGATTACCTGCGCTGGTTCCGCCGCGTGATGCGCCTGGATATCCGCAACGAACACCGCGTGCTGGCCGTGCTGCCGCGCGCCGATGGCGTGGTGGAACTGAAGCTGGCGACGCCGCAGGGCGAGTCGTCGGTGCTGGCGCGCCGCGTGGTGTTGGCCACCGGCCGCGACGGCCTGGGCGGCGCTTACCTGCCGCCGCTGGTGGACAAGCTGCCGCGCGCGCGCTGGGCGCATTCTTCCGATGTGTTCGATTACGCCGCGCTCAAGGGCAAGCGGGTGGGCGTGGTGGGCGGCGGCTCGTCGGCCATGGACAGTGCGGCTACCGCGCTGGAACAGGGCGCGGCGCGGGTGGACCTGCTGATCCGCCGCAAGGAACTGCCGCGCGTCAACAAGGGCAAGGGCTCGGGCAACCCGGGCCTGGTCAACGGCCACCAGCATCTGCCGGACGAATGGAAATGGCGCATCCGCCACTACGTCAACGCGCAGCAGGTGCCGCCGCCGTCGGGCAGCACCCGCCGCGTATCGCGCTTTGCCAATGCCCGCTTCCTGCTCGGCACCTCGATCGAGGAGGTGGCCGTCCAGCCGGATGGCGCGCTGCGGCTGGACACCAACCGCGGCCCGCTGGAACTGGACTTCCTGTTCTTCTCCACCGGTTTTCGCGTCGACTGGAGCGCGCGTCCCGAATTCGCCGCCATCGGCCCGCACATCCTGACCTGGCGCGAGCGCTATACGCCGCCGGCCGGCGACGAGGATGCCGAGCTGGCCGATTCGCCTTACCTCGGCCCGGTGTTCCAATTCCAGGAAAAGACCCCCGGCGCGCTGCCCGGACTGGACCGCGTGCATTGTTTCTGTTATCCGGCCACCGCCAGCCACGGCACCGTTTCCGGCGACATTCCCGCCATCAGCGACGGCGCTTACCGCTTGGCGCAGGGCATCGCTTCCCTGATGTACGGCGAGGATGTGGAATACCATTACCGCAATATCGAGGCCTACGAAGAACCCGAACTGGTCGGCGACGAGTGGACCCCGTCCGAATGGGAGCTGCCGGGATGACCATGGCCATCGCAAAGAGCGTGCTGCAGGCGCTGATGGTGGTGCTGCTGATGACGGTGATCGTCTTCTTCGGCCTGCACCTGATCGGCAACCCGGTCGATATCCTGATCGGCCAGGACGTCGACCAGGTCGACCGCCTGCGTATCATCCAGGAGCTCGGCCTGGACCAGCCGGTGTGGCGCCAGTACCTGTCCTTCCTGGGCGGCGCGCTGCACGGCAACCTGGGCAACAGCTTCGTGTACAACTCGCCGGCCATCCTGCTGATCTTCCAGCGCCTGCCGGCCACGCTGGAGCTGGCCTTCGCGGCGCTGATCCTGGCCGTGCTGGTGGGCATGCCGCTGGGCCTGTTCGCCGGCATGAAGCCCGACCATCCGTTCTCGAAGCTGGTGATGACCGGCAGCATCTTCGGCTTTTCGCTGCCGACCTTCTGGATCGGCCTGATGCTGATCATGGCCTTTTCGGTCTCGCTGGGCTGGCTGCCTTCCGGCGGGCGCGGCCAGACGGCGGAACTGTTCGGCATCCAGTGGTCATGGCTGACCGCCGACGGCTGGCGCCACATGATCCTGCCGGCGCTCAACCTGTCGCTGTTCAAGATTTCGCTGGTGATCCGCCTGACCCGCGCCAACGTGCGCGAGGTGCTGCCGATGGACTACGTCAAGTTCGCCCGCGCCAAGGGCCTGGCCCCGGCGCGCGTGGTGCTGATGTACGTGCTGCGCAATACGCTGATCCCGCTGGTGACGGTGCTGGGGCTGGAGTTCGGTTCCACCATCGCGTTCGCGGTAGTGACCGAAAGCATCTTCGCCTGGCCCGGCGCCGGCAAGCTGATCCTGGACAGCATCAACGCGCTGGACCGCCCGGTGATCGTGGCCTACCTGATGGTGATCGTGTGCATGTTCGTCGCCATCAACCTGGTGGTGGACGTGCTCTACAAGATTCTTGATCCGCGCGTCCGGGTGGAGGCCAAGGCATGAGCGCGCCAGAGCAAGGCATCCAGGCAATGACGCAGGAGCAGGTGCGGGCGCGTATCGCCGAACTGTCCGCCTTCGTCGCGCCGCGCCG
Source organism: Herbaspirillum sp. SJZ099 (assembly GCF_007828355.1). Taxonomy (NCBI): domain Bacteria; kingdom Pseudomonadati; phylum Pseudomonadota; class Betaproteobacteria; order Burkholderiales; family Oxalobacteraceae; genus Herbaspirillum; species Herbaspirillum sp. SJZ099. The sequence goes on from NZ_VIUO01000013.1 coordinate 53,199, forward strand.
CGAGTCGCCCTGGCGCCGTGTGGTGCGTCATTTCATCGCCTCGAAGTCGGCCATGCTGGGCCTGGCCATCGTGCTGCTGCTGATCGTGGCCGCGCTGGTCGCGCCCTGGATCACGCCGCAGAACCCGTACGACCTGATGCAGCTGGACGTGATGGATGCGCGCCTGCATCCCGGCACGCCCAACGGCGCCGGCACGTTCACCTACTGGCTGGGCACCGACGGCCAGGGCCGCGACCTGGTCTCGGCCATTCTCTATGGCCTGCGCATCAGCGTGGGCATCGGCGTCGGCTCGGCGCTGATTGCCGGCATCATCGGCACGCTGGTCGGGCTGCTGGCGGCCTATGCCGGCGGCAAGGTCGATACGCTGCTCATGCGCCAGGCCGACCTGGTGCTGTCGTTCCCGTCGATCCTGGTGGCGATGCTGATCCTGGCCTATGTCGGCAAGGGCATCATGAACGTGATGATCACGCTGGTGGTGTTGGAGTGGGCCTACTACGCCCGCACCGCGCGCGGCCAGGCGCTGGTCGAGCGCCAGAAGGAATATGTGGAAGCGGCGCGCGGGCTGAACCTGTCGGCGTGGCGCATCATGGTGCGCCACATCCTGCCCAACTGCCTGCCGCCGCTGATCGTGATCGGCACGCTGCAGGTGGCGCGCGCCATCACGCTGGAGGCGACCTTGTCCTTCCTCGGCCTGGGCGTGCCCATCACCGAACCGTCGCTGGGCCTGCTGATTTCCAACGGCTACCAGTACATGCTCTCGGGCGAATACTGGATCAGCTTCTATCCCGGCATCACGCTGCTGGTGGTGATCGTGGCCATCAACCTGGTGGGCGACCGCCTGCGCGACATCCTGAACCCGAGGTGGCTGAAGTGAGCGCGCCCAACAATATTCCTACATTGGAAGTGCGCAACCTGCGCACCCATTTCTTTACCCCCGATGGCGTGCTGCCGGCGGTGGACGACGTTTCGCTGTCGGTCGGCCGCGGCCGCATCCTCGGCCTGGTGGGCGAATCCGGCTCGGGCAAGAGCGTCACCGGCTTCTCCATCCTCGGCATGGTCGATGCGCCGGGCCGCATCGTCGGCGGCGAGATCCTGTTCCAGGGGCGCGACCTGGTGAAGATGAACCGCACCGAATTGCGCGAACTGCAGGGCAACCGCATCGCCATGATCTTCCAGGACCCGATGATGACGCTCAATCCGGTGCTGAAGGTCGAGGCGCAGATGGTGGATGCCGTGCTGGCGCACAGCAAGGTCAGTCGCCAGGCCGCGCGCGAACTGGCGCGCGACACCTTGGGTATGATGGGCATCGCCAGCCCGGAAGAACGGCTGCAGGCCTATCCGCACCAGCTCTCCGGCGGCATGCGCCAGCGCGTGGCAATCGCCATCGCGCTGCTGCACAAGCCCGACCTGATCATCGCCGACGAGCCGACCACCGCGCTGGACGTGACCATCCAGGCGCAGATCCTGTCGGAAGTGCAGAAGCTGGCGCGCCAGCACGGCACCGCGCTGATCTGGATCACCCACGACCTGTCGGTGGTGGCCGGCCTGGCCGATGAAGTGGCGGTGATGTATGTCGGGCGCATCGTCGAGCAGGGCGCGGTCGACGCCGTGCTGGACGCGCCGCTGCACCCCTACACGCAAGGCCTGATCGGCAGCCTGCCCAGCAATAACCGCAAGGGTGGCAGCCGCCGCCTGCGCCAGATTCCCGGCATGACGCCCAACCTGCTGCACCTGCCGCCGACCTGCGCCTTCGCCGCGCGCTGCGAGCGGGTCAGCCAGCAATGCCTCGTAGCGCCCGCCTTGAGCGAGCCGCTGGCCGGCCGCCTGGTGCGTTGCTTCCACCCGGCGTTACATGAATCCAAGGTGCCACACCATGCATGACGTGCAACATCAGGCCGTTCCCATCATCGAAACGCGCGGCGTCAGCAAGCGCTTCGGCGAACGTCGCGACGGCTGGCTGGCGCGCCAGCTGCAGCAGCGCGGCTGGATGCGCGCGCCGGCCGTCACGCGGGCGCTGGACAACGTCGACCTCAAGGTCATGCCCGGCGAAGTGGTGGGGCTGGTGGGCGAATCCGGTTGCGGCAAGTCGACGCTGGGCCGCATCGCCTGCGGCCTGCTCGATCCGTCGGACGGCCAGGCGCTGGTGGGCGGGCGCGACCGCGCCGCGCTGACCGGCGCCGAGCGCGAGGCGGCCCGGCTGGATGTGCAGATGATCTTCCAGAATCCCTACGCCAGCCTTAACCCGCGCCTGCGCATCGACCAGATCGTGGGCGAGGCGGCCCAGGTCAACGGCAAGGTCGAAGGCGACCTGGACGACTACGTCTGCCGCCAGCTGCTGCGCGCCGGGCTCGACCCGGCGCTGCGCGACCGCTATCCGCACCAGTTCTCCGGCGGCCAGCGCCAGCGCATCGGCATCGCCCGCGCGCTGGCGGTGCAGCCGCGCATGCTGGTGTGCGACGAGGCGGTGGCGGCGCTGGACGTGTCGATCCAGGCGCAGATCCTGAACCTGTTCGCCGACCTGCGCGAGCAGCTTGGCCTGACCTACCTGTTCATCAGCCATGACCTGGGCGTGGTGGAGCATGTCTCCGACCGCGTGGTGATCATGTACCTGGGGCGGGTGGTGGAGAGCGCGCCGGTGCAGGAGCTGTTCGGCCACGCCAACCATCCCTACACCCAGGCGCTGCTGGCCGAGGTGCCGCGCCTGTCGGCGCGCAAGAAGGAGTTCACGGCGATCACCGGCGAGATTCCCAGCCCGCTGCACCCGCCTTCCGGCTGCCACTTCAACCCGCGCTGCCCGTACGCCACGCAGCGCTGCCGCGACGAGGCGCCGGCCCTGAAGGAAATCGCGCCGGGACATATGAGCGCGTGTCATTTGAATGATGGGAACTAAGGATTGGTGGTGCGGTATCGCTGATGTGCCTTCGATACGCCGCTATGCGGCTACTCAGTCCGAACGGATGTTTATTGGTTACCGTTCGGACTGAGTAGCGGCAACGCCGCGTATCGAAGACGCACCGGCGCCGAACATGAATCACAACATCGTTGCAATGTTATCGATGAGTTATTGATTGCTTTCAACCTAGAGAGGAACAGCACATGAAAAAAACACTCCTGACCCGCCTGCTGGCGGTCGCCCTGACCGGCGTGGCACTGGCCTCGGCCGCCGACGCGGTCCGCGCGCAGAACCTGAATATCGCCTTCGCCGACCCGCTGTCCTCGCTGGACCCGCAGCTGAACAACCATGCCGGCGACCGCTCGGTGGACCTGCATTTCTGGGACCTGCTGGTGGAGAACAACTACAACAAGCTGCAGCCCGGCCTGGCCGTGTCGTGGAAGAACATCGACCCCAAGACCTGGGAGTTCAAGCTGCGCCCCAACGTCAAGTGGCAGGACGGCAAGCCGTTCACCGCCGACGACGTGATCTTCTCCTACCAGCGCGCGCGCAGCGTGCCGGGCAGCGTGGCAACCTTCGCCGGCTACCTGCGCACGGTGGAGTCGGTCACCGCCAAGGACCCGCTGACGCTGGTGATCAAGACCAACATCCCCAACCCCGACCTGCCGCTGAACCTGGCCTCGGTGCATATCGTCAGCAAGCACGTGGGTGAGAAGTCCGCCACCGAGAACTACAACAGCGGCGCCGCCGTGGTCGGCACCGGCCCCTACAAGTTCGTCTCCTACACCCCGGGCGACCGCGTGGTGATGCAGCGCAACGACGGCTACTGGGGCGGCAAGGCATTGTGGGATAAGGTCAACTACCGCTACATCAACAACGCTGCCGCGCGCACCGCGGCGCTGCTGTCGGGCGATGTGGACGTGATCGACAAGGTCTCGGTGTCCGACATCGCCAAGCTCAAGCAGTCGCCCAACGTCACGGTCTATCCGTACAACGGCCTGCGCGTGCTGCTGATCCAGCCGAGCTTCCATGAAGGCCCGAGCCCGTACATCACCGACAACGCCGGCAAGCAGCTGGACAAGAATCCGCTGCTGGACGTGCGCGTGCGCCGCGCCATGTCGCTGGCGATCAACCGCAAGGCGCTGATCGACCGCATCCTGCAGGGCGCCGCCACCGAGGCCAACCAGTGGATGCCGTCGGATACCTTCGGCTACAACCCGGAGATCAAGAACATCCCGTTCGACGCCGCCCAGGCCAAGAAGCTGCTGGCCGACGCCGGCTTCCCGGACGGCTTCAAGCTGACCATCCACGTGCCTAACGACCGCTACCCGCAAGCGCCGGAAACCATGCAGGCGGTGGCCCAGTTCTGGACCCGCATCGGCATCAAGACCCAGGTCGAGGTGCTGCCGTGGGCGTCCTACTCCTCGCGCGCCAACAAGAACGAGTTCGCGGTATCGGTACTGGCATGGGGCAACGGCACCGGCGAAGCCAGCTATGCGCTGGTCAACGTGCTGGGTTCGGTCGATCCCAAGAAGGGCATCGGCGCTTCCAACTGGAACCACTACAGCAACCCGGCCGTGGACAAGGCGCTGGCCGACTCCACCGCCGAGTTCGACCCGGCCAAGCGTGAAGCCATCCTGCGCGCCTCGGCCAAGGTGGTGTCGGACGACGTGGGCGTGATCCCGCTGTACCACTACCAGAACATCTGGGCCGCCAAGAAGGGCCTGAAGGTGACGCCGGTCAGCAGCGACCGCACCACCGCCATGATGGTCACCCAGGAAAAGAAGTAAGGCCATGCCCGACTTCTCGATCGCCGTCACCCCGGCCGACGACCTGATTGACGTGCCGCGCCGCATCGTGGTGCGCGGCGCGGCGCCGGGCGAAACGGTGCGGGTCTCGACCGCGACGGTACGCAACGGCGCCGGGTGGGCCAGCAGCGCCCGCTTCATCGCCGACGCGCAGGGTGAGGTCGACCTTGCGATGAGCCCAGCCCTCGATGGCGATTACCGCGGCATCGATACGATGGGTTTGCTGTGGTCGCAACAGCCGCTGCAGGCCGGCAAGCGCGACAACTTCCATGCCGATGTCATGGCGCCGCTGGTGACTGTTGTCACGGCCTGCGGCGTACAGGGCACGGCCAGCGCCGAGCTGGTGCAGCGCCTGGCATCGGCAGGCGTGACGCGGCGCGAAGTGCGCGAGCAGGGGCTGGTCGGCACGTTGTTCTTGCCGGCCACGCCCGGCCCGCATCCGGCGGTGATGATCGTCAACGGTTCCGGCGGCGGCATCAACGAGCCGCGCGCGGCGCTGTATGCCTCGCGCGGTTATGCGGCGTTCGCGCTGGCCTACTTCAAGGCGCCGGGGCTGTCGGACTACATCTCCAACACGCCGCTGGAATATTTCGAGCACGGCCTCGACTGGTTGCGCGCCGAGGTGCGGCCGCAAGACGATTTCGTCGCCATCAGCGGCCAGTCGCGCGGCGGTGAACTGGTGCTGCTGCTGGGCGCGACCTTCCCGCAGAAGGTGTCGGCGGTGCTGGCCTACGTGCCCAGCGCGCTGGTGCACAGCGGCCAGAACGCGGCCGATCCGGCAGTGGGGCGGGAAGGGCCGACCTGGCTCCTGCGCGGCCAGCCGCTGCCGCACCAGTGGGAAGGCAACCGCAGCGCCAGCTGGAAACCCTTCGACGAAGGCCCGTCGCCGCATCGCCACGAACTGGCGATGCTGACCGCGCTGCAGGATGAGGAAGCCGTGGCGCGCGCCCGCATCCCGGTGGAGCGCATCCAGGGGGCGGTGCTGCTGCTGTCGGCTACCGATGACGGCTCCTGGCCTTCCAGCGTGTATTGCCGCATGGTCAGCGACAAGCTGGCCGAGGCGCAGCATGCCTGGCCGGTGGTGTGGCGCGACTATGCCAATGCCGGGCATTCGATCCTGTTCCCGTTCGTGCCGACCACCCAGACGACCTACGCGCACCCGGTCTCGGGCCGCATCAGCACCGGCGGCGGCGAGCCCTCGGCCAATGCCCGCGCCGACCTCGATTCCTGGCAGCATGCGCAGCAGTTCCTGCGCGATGCCGTCTCCCAACACAAGCTCCGAAAGGAAACACCATGAGCACTCCCGTCTACGACATCAACCGAGATGTCATCGACCAACTGGCCGGCCTCGAACCCGGCAGCCCGCTGCACGCATTGCGCCATCAGCGCGACAAGGTCGCCGCCGCCACCCAGGGCAGCTACGACACCTTGTTCGATCCCGCATTGGCAGGCATCGGCCTGGACGAGCGCCTGCTGGTGGCGCTGTACGCCTGCCGCCTGGCCGGCGCCGCCGACCTGGCCGCGCACTACCGCGCACGCCTGCAGGCCTTGCCGGCCGACGCGGCGCAACTGGCCGCGGCCGACAGCGGCGCGCCGGAGCAATTGCCGGAAGGCCGCCTGCGCGCCATGCTGGTGTTTACCCGCGCGCTGACCCAGCGCCCGGTAGAGGGTGACAAGGCCGCCATCGAGAAACTGCCCGCCGCCGGCATCAGCACGCCGGCCGTGGTGGCGCTGTCGCAACTGATCGCGTTCATCTCCTACCAGCTGCGCGTGATCGCCGGCCTGAAGGCGATGAAGGCCGCTGCCGCCGTAGCGGCAGCCAACTGAAGGAGACTGGCATGAGCAACGTCATCAAATCGAACGGCTTCACCAACGAATCGCTGGACTGGGACGCCTGGCTGGACGTGATCGCGCTGGAAGACGCGACCGAAGACCAGATCAAGGTGCTGGAAGAGAGCAACCCCAAGGCCAAGACCTCGGACTACTACCTGTTCCTGGCGCACCAGCCGGACATCCTGCGCCAGCGCTCGGCCGCCTTCAACGCCATCATGTACGCGCCGGGCGGCATGTCGCGCGCCGAGCGCGAGCTGGGTTCGCTGGTGGTGTCGCGCATCAACGGCTGCGTGTATTGCGCCTCGGTGCACGCGCAGCGTTTCGAGCAACTGGCCAAGCGCAACGACACGGTGCAGCAGGTGTTCGACAATCCCTACGGCGCGGGCATCGACGCGCGCGAGCAAGCCATCGCCAAGTTCTCGGCCGAACTGACCGAACAGCCGGACGCGATCGACGCGGCCAAGATCCAGGCATTGAAGGATGTCGGCCTGAACGAGCTGGAAGTGCTGGACCTGATCCACTCGATCGCCATCTTCGCCTGGGCCAACCGCCTGATGCTGAACCTGGGCGAGCCGGTGTTCCCGGACGGCAGCAAGGCCGAAGCGAAGTGATCTTTGTCAAACCAGAAAAGGAGACCCCATGCTGATCCCCGACCATCTCGTTTATGCCGAGACCCATGAATGGGTCAAGGTAGAGGAAGACGGCACGCTCGCCGTGGGCATCACCGATTTCGGCCAGGAGCAACTGGGGCCGCTGGTGTATGTGGAGATGCCGGCCGTCGGCGCACAAGTCAGGCGCACCGGTGAATGCGGCATCGTGGAGTCGAACAAGACCGCATCCGACCTGCATGCGCCGGTCGATGGCGAGGTGGTCGCCATCAACCAGGCGCTGGTGGAAACGCCGGACGCCGTCAATGGCGCGCCTTACGATCAGTGGATCTTCAAGATCAGGCCGGCGGCGCCGTTCTCGAACGAAGGCTTTCTCGACGCGGCCGGATATCTCAAGCTGATTTCCTGACGCCGTTTCAGGAGGCTGACCGGGCGGCGCGGATGTCGAAAGCGCCGCCGGTCTGCGCGCGGTCGCGCAAGGTGACCGCCTGCTTGCCGAGCAACGGGAACACCAGCTCGGCGAAGCGTATCGATTCTTCCAGGTGCGGATAGCCGGACAGCACGAAGGTGTCCACGCCCAGGTCCGCGTATTCCTGCAGCCGCTCGGCCACTGTGGCGGCATCCCCCACCAATGAGGTGCCGGCGCCGCCGCGCACCAGTCCCATGCCGGCCCACAGGTTGGGCGCGATCTCAAGCCGGTCGCGCCGGCCGCCGTGCAGCGCGGCCATGCGCTGCTGTCCCACCGAATCCATGCGGGTGTAATTTTTCTGGGCGCGGGCGATGTCCTCGTCGGTCAGCTTGCTGATCAGGCGTTCGGCATCGGCCCAGGCTTCTGCATTGGTCTCGCGCACGATCACGTGCAGGCGCACGCCGAAGCGCACGGTACGCCCTTGTTTTGCGGCGCGCGCGCGTACGTCGGCGATTTTCTGCGCGACTGCGGCGGGCGGTTCGCCCCAGGTCAGGTAGGCGTCCACATGCTTGGCGGCCAGGTCGTGGGCGGCGTCGGAGGAGCCGCCGAAATACAGCGGCGGATAGGGTTTTTGCAGCGCCGGGTGGAATACCTGGCCCTGGCGGATGCGGAAGTGCTTGCCTTCGTAGTCCACCGTTTCGCCTTGCAGCAGGCGGCGCCAGATGGTGAGGTATTCATCGGCGGCCTCGTAGCGCTCGTCGTGTTTCAAGAAGACACCGTCGGCCTCCAGTTCGGTGGCGTCGCCGCCGGGCACCACGTTGAGCAGCAGGCGTCCGTTCAATGCCTGGTCCAGCGTGGCGGCCTGGCGCGCCGAAGGGCCGGGGCCGCCTAATGACGTGCGCAGGGCCACCAGCAGCTTGATCCTGTGCGTCACCGGCACCAGGCTGGCGGCCACCACCCACGGGTCGAGGCAGGAGGCGCCGGTGGGGATCAGCAGGCCGTCATAGCCGAGGTTTTCGCTGGTGACGGCGATCTGGCGCATGTAGTCGATGGTTGGCGCGCGGCCGAAGTCGGACGTGCCCAGGTAGCGGGTGTCGCCTGAGGTGGGGAGGAACCAGAAGATGTTGAGGGACATGGGGGTGTTTCTTTGTTTGTTCGATTCCGTTATTAGAGCGCTGTGGGTTTTTGGTGGCTAAGAATGTTTTTGCATTTGCTTAGTTGAGTAATGTGTTTTGCTGTTTTTTTGGGGGGAATTGGGTAGTCTGATCTTGCTGCTGGTCGGTGTACTGGCTCTATGCTTATCTTTCTCCGGTCGGAGCGGAGCGCCGGGGGCGGCCCGGCAGCCGCTCACTTTCTTTGGCCCGCCAAAGAAAGTAAGCAAAGAAAGGCGGCCCCTAAGTGCCAGCCCCTTC
>NZ_VIUO01000014.1:0-59547 GCF_007828355.1 Herbaspirillum sp. SJZ099
CCGCAGGCTACGCTGCCGGCAACAACCCCAGCACCACTGCGGCTTGCCGCTTAGACTAACTTTAAGTCTGGACCAGTTGTTTCAGGCCGGTCAGTCTTACTGCATGCGTATCAATGTTCTTGATTATGTAATTTTCCAAGTCCTTATATTCGGGACCTTTTGCATTTCCTAAATCGTAACTGATTAGATAAACAGCCATCGTAAATTCCTTTCTGTGTATGTCTATAGTCTCGGCGGTTCGCCGGAAGCATCAAGCATAGCGTACACGGTTAAAAGCATAGCGGTCTTGTAATGTGTTTTGTCGGAGTCCGATTGTTCATGTGCATACGAGCGCAGTTCTTTCGCAATTTCGGCACGATCTAAGTGCCGCCTTATTAAGGCAATATCTGTTCTGTAGAAAACATCAGACCTTGCCGTCAACTCCTGTATGTTCTTACCGAACACTAGGCTGACTTGATTTAATTCTTTCTGCAAAGCTTCAACTGTGTGCTCTAGCTCAGAGATTCTTCGAATCAGTTCTACATTGTTCATAGATGTCTTTCTGTAGGTAGCACTACTGCTGAACTTGAATCTCCTGCACCTTCCTTTTGCAATCTTTGCCTAGTGCATGATTGAAACTCAGGTAAGTAGCGATTCCTGAGACGGTATTGTTCATGCTCTTGATGAATGCAGGTTTAGTGCATCTTTCTGCGACGTCCTCGAATCCTGTTTTGCTCATTTGTTCTTTGGCAGTGTTTCGTAGATCACTCATGTTCGATAGCACTTCCTTCGCTGTTTTTACGCGTGCCGGATCTGCTTTCTCCATGTAGCTGATCGAGTTTTGGGTGCAAACTTCAACGGCGCTGATCCACTGTTCGCAAGATGCGGGAAGTGCTTGGGCTTTGGCATTTAACGAGATAGAAGCGGCACAAAGAAGCAAAATCGATACGGTTGTTTTCATTTTAACTAGGCAAATATAGTTGAAACACAACCATATTAACGCAATTTAATGATGTAGTAGGTCGATATACAACTATTTAGTGTGTTACGTGAATTTAGTTGATAGCCAACCATCTCCGCTGGCTCATATCCTGTGGAGATTGAAAATGGCGACGACAGAGAAGTCGGTAAATAGGAGGATCGGTAAAACGATAGCCCACAAGCGTAAAGCTGCTGGCTTCACGCAGGAGGAAGTAGCCGAGGAGCTAGGTATCGGGAATGAGGCATTCTCTCGCATCGAACGCGGCTTGGTCAGCCCTGGTATCTACAAGCTGTACGTACTGGCCGACTTGTTCAAATGCGGTGTTGAAACGTTCTTAGTTGAAAGTAGCCGACGGCCATCGGACCAGGCTGAACACATCGCGCAGATGTTAATGAAGAATTCTGTCGTTGATCGCACCGTGATTGTCTCCATCGTGGAGAAGCTATCAAAGCATATGACGCGCAAGACTGGCGGAAGGAAAGAAGTGGAAGAGCAGGAAATACTTTTGTAGTTCTGAAATAAAACGGGGATTTTTGAATCCCCGAGTGCTTCTGTTATTGCTGTCTGATATTTTCTTGCTTTTGATCTGGCTGCGATTACAGCAGATCGGAACAAGAATCTAAAAAGGACTGATATGCATAGTTCAGCGACGTACCGTGATTTAAATAGTACGAAATTTCATTCCAGGTCATAGAGACTCCTTGATGTTGATTTGAATGAATTTGGCTTCGGAGATGTTGGCGCATCTCCGAAGCCACTCTTTTACTGCGGGACGCTATTCAGCGAGTGATCCTGCGATTGGGATCGGGTGAAAGCGCCGTGACGGTCGCTAGGAAGGATTCGTTATTCTTTGCCAATCCTATCATTTTCGCCTTTAGCCTGCCATCAGCATCGCGCCAGTCAGTCTCTTATTTGACACGGCCTTCAGCGCCTTCTTGAATCGCTTGGTATCGCTGCTCCTCCGCGTGTTCCATTTGAAGTCTAGTTCTTGCAGATACCGTTGAAGGTGTTTCTCACTCACCTGGTGAAACGTGCCGTATAAACTGCGCTTCACCAGAGAGAAGCTACCCTCAACAGTATTTGTCGTTACGTCACCCCGCGCATATTCCCGCATGCGGTGATTCACTGATTCGTGCGATGCAAAATACAAATGCGCCTTCTGATATATCGCCGCTTCGTCAGTCATTAAGCGCGACCGTGAGCTAACGTTATTCTGCAAAATCGGCATGATCGTTTTGGCCTTCACATCCGGCACATGAATTGACCGCTTCTTGCCGTCACGTTCGACCATCGAGACGATCTTCATTTTGTGATTAAAGCCGCGAGCACCAGGTGGCAATTTGCCGTTATTGCCCCAGTAGGTCTCATCAACTTCTACAGGTTTATTCCTGCCCCCAAGTTTCTTCTTTTTCTCTGTTTCAGTAGGCGTCATTGCTTCACGAACACGATGGCACATGAACCATGCAGTGTTGTAAGAAACTTCGATCATGCGTTGAATCTGGAGTGCGGAAATCCCTTTCTTGGAGGCTGCCATCAAGTGGAAAACTAGAAGCCATTTATTGATCGGGACTTTGGAGCGGTGGAAGAGGGTTCCAACTGTGACGGTGAAGGTGCTTTTGCAGCTATTGCAGTAGTAGAGGCCGGGACGATGATTTTTACTTTTAGTTGGACTCGTCCGCTCAGTTTCACCGCATTTGGGACAGTAGCGATAAAGGCGCCATCGGATGGATTCTAGGTAGGCAATCGCTAAGGATTCATCACTGAATATTGGATTTGTAAGATTAACCATACCCCTTCTCATTGATAGTTAATATCTACCAATTATATTTATTTTGGTAGTTTTTGGCTATTAAAAAGAGGCGCGTGAAGGATGTTTTATTCTTTCAAATCAATAAGTTGAGTCTCCACTCAACCTTCTATCGTATTAAATAGGCGTAAATGATAGTATTTGAAACGTATCGCTGGTAGACCTCCGGGCTACGCTTGTGGCGAAACGTCAAATGCTCATGTAAGCGCAGCAATCTGTCGCTAGTATTTTTGAGCGTCAAAAGTCCATAGAATTTAGCGCCTCGTGGCGCTTTAGCTACTTGTCTATCGACAAGCTATTCATGGCACTAATTTAAAACTGAGTCTCTTACCAAACCATAGCGACTTGTCGTCGTTATTTGCATTCACACGTTATCAAATGTGGTGAATAAGCGAGGTAAGAATCAATTGGGAGAATGAAATGAAACTGCATGAAATTCTAGCTGCGGAACTTCCAGACATAGATGACTCTGTAAAAGAATGCGTAAATATGGGGGAGTGGCTGCTATTCAAAACTGAGGTTCATAAAGCCGGCAGTGAAGCAGCTTACTATCTGAAGACGAGTACAGGTGTCTTTGAATTGAGTGATCGAGGAGAGGTGCTGCAAGAAGTTGCGGCTGGTGGTGATTCTCTCGAAATTGATGAACTTTTCTATTTTTCTGATGTGCGTAAGCCTGATTCGCTAAGCAATATGCACGTATAGAAACTTTCCGCAAATACCTAATATTAAAAATAACAATGAGTTTAATTGGTGGTAGGACGCGGTGGGTTCTGTTTTTATCCGCAAATGGTGATGCCGAGACGCGTCACATTCAAGACCTCGCTTTTGGTCTGAAATGCTTAGAAAGCGCCGGTATAAATATTGCAGATATTGACATTTATGTAGATGGTTCTGATCGTACCTCTATTGAGAACTTCATTAAAAGCGGCACAGCTTCAGCATGCACAGTAAAGACCTCAAGGGATTTTTTCACTGATCAAGCGAACAATTCACATGACAATTTGGTGATGTTTGTTACTGGCCATGGAGGCCCTGCTGGATTAGATGCTTTGCCTGTTATCACGCCAGATGCGCTTTTAAAGGGGATCAAAGAATCTCCCAATTTGAAATTGGCAGTGATCTATCTCGGCCAATGTTATGCAGGAATTTTTAACTATATTGGAGCCGGGAGTAAGAAGCCCGATGATCCTCAAGTTATATTCATTGGCGCAACAAACTTACATGAGAGCCTTAGTCGTTCAACGTCTGAAACATTTGTAACGGGACAGCAGCAATGGCCAGCAAATTTGTTTCTGCTATATGCCTTTAAGTGGTTTCAGAATCCTACCGATGTAGACGGCGATGGAAAATTTACCATCATTGATTCGTATAAATATGCAGGGACGCATGCAAATATTGCGAACAAGAGAGGTAAGATGCAGGCTTTTCATGACACGCCAGCATTGCGAAAGCGTTGGGAAGATGCAGATGCGGCGCATCGTCAAAATCCGACTCCAACAAATAAAGCTAACTTAGATGCATCTGCTACGCGGTATGAAAAACATATCGACACGTTGTACATACATCAGGAATGTTGGATTCTCAACGCAATACCTGCGCAAAGTACTGAACGGTGATTTGAGAGTTAACAAATTAAAAATCCGGCCAATGAGCCGGATTTTTAATTGGACGTTACAGGCAACAATCAACCATTTTGGTTGATTTTAAACTATTGCTTACTTTAGTCATCTACGTAATAGCGAATCAAAAGCGGCGACCCAACTCAGAATAGTCCCGGAATCCCTCCCCATAAGCGGCGTGAGAACTGCGTCAACTGATGCAACATCCATGGGCCAAAGACGATAAGGGTGACACCGGCCGCGAATAACTTGGGTATGAAGGTCAGGGACATTTCCTGAATTTGCGTCACTACCTGCAAAATACTGATCAACAGGCCGACCACCAGGCCGATACCCAATACCGGCGCGCAAATTAACAACCCCGTCCATAACATGTCGGCCATCATTTTCAGGGCCATATCGGCGTGCATGATTTTTCCCGCTGCGGTGTCGGCCGCTGATCGACCGTATCCCAAAGTTAATGAAGAAGCACAGTCAGGTTAGCAACCCGCCAAACGAGGCGTCAATGCAGGACAGCAGATATCCGAATAAACGATAAATCGATGACGACGCGTTTTAATTTAATTGATCGGTAGCGCCTATCAAACGGAAGGGAACATCGAAAATTTCTTTCGGTTGGTCTAATACTTTCTCGCTCTTCCTTGCCGCAGATCGAGTTTTCCCAAAGAACATCGCCAAAAATAAATTCGAGTTTAAGATTGAAAAAATTATGCTCGCACCTTCATGTGGATTGACCTGCTGTTGCACAACGAACAGCGGCGCGACATAACGGTATCTCCCTGCAAGTATCGCGCATAAAAAAGCGGCGCATCTTCCGACGCGCCGCTGTTTCCCTGCGAAGGGAAGCCGGTGATTCCGGCCCTCCCCCTATTCACATCATCACATCACTTCAGGTCGAAACGATCCAGGTTCATCACCTTGGTCCATGCCGCCACGAAGTCCTGCACGAACTTCGCCTGGGCATCGGCGCTGGCATAGACTTCGGACAAGGCGCGCAGCACCGAATGCGAACCGAACACCAGGTCGACCCGCGAACCGCTCCACTTCACCGCGCCAGTCTTGCGGTCGCGCCCTTCGAACTCGGTGGCCGCGGGCGTTGTCGCTTTCCATACGGTGCCCATGTCCAGCAGGTTGACGAAGAAGTCGTTGCTCAGCACGCCCGGGCGCTGCGTGAAGACGCCGTTCTTGCTGCCGCCGGCATTGGCGCCCAGGACGCGCAGGCCGCCCACTAGCACGGTCATTTCCGGCGCGGTCAACGTCAGCAACTGCGCCTTGTCGATCAGCAGGTCTTCGGCGCGTACCGCGAAGGGCTTCTTCAGGAAGTTGCGGAAACCGTCGTAGATCGGCTCCAGCGGTTCGAACGATGCTGCATCGGTTTGCGCCTCGGTCGCGTCGGTGCGGCCGGGGACGAACGGTACGACGATGTTTTGCCCCGCCTCCTTGGCCGCCTTTTCCACCGCGGCACTGCCGGCCAGCACGATCAGGTCGGCCAGCGATACCTTCTTGCCGCCGCCCTGGGCATTGAAGTCGGCCTGGATGGTTTCCAGCGCCTTCAACACCTTGGCCAGTTGCTGCGGCTGGTTCACGGCCCAGTCCTTTTGCGGGGCAAGGCGAATGCGTGCGCCATTGGCGCCGCCGCGCTTGTCGCCGCCGCGGAAGGTCGAGGCCGAGGCCCAGGCGGTGGATACCAGTTCAGGCACGCTCAGGCCCGACGCCAGCACCTTGGCCTTGAGCGCCGCCACGTCCTGATCGTTGATCGGCGCATGGTCCGCCTTGGGCAGCGGATCTTGCCAGATCAGTTCCTCGGCCGGCACTTCGGGGCCAAGGTAGCGGGCGCGCGGGCCCATGTCGCGGTGGGTCAGCTTGAACCAGGCGCGGGCGAAGGCGTCGGCGAACTGCTCCGGGTGCTCGTAGAAACGGCGCGAGATCTTTTCATACGCCGGGTCGAAACGCAGCGAGAGGTCGGTGGTCAGCATGGTCGGCAGGCGCTTGCCGTTGCCCTGCGGGTCGGGGATGTCCGCCTGCGCCCCCTTGGCGACCCATTGGTGCGCGCCGGCCGGGCTCTTGGTCAGTTCCCATTCGTACTTGAACAGGTTCTCAAAGAAGTAGTTGCTCCACTTGGTCGGGGTCTGGGTCCAGGTCACTTCCAGGCCGCTGGTGATGGCGTCCTGGCCGGCGCCGCTGCCGAAGCTGCTCTTCCAGCCCAGGCCCTGCTGTTCCAGGCCGGCGCTTTCCGGTTCGCTGCCGACGTGCTTGGCGTCGCCCGCGCCGTGGGTCTTGCCGAAGGTGTGGCCGCCGGCGATCAGGGCCACGGTCTCTTCGTCGTCCATCGCCATGCGGGCGAAGGTTTCGCGGATGTCGTGCGCGGCGGCGAGCGGGTCGGGGTTGCCTTCCGGGCCTTCCGGGTTGACGTAGATCAGGCCCATCTGGACCGCCGCCAGCGGGTTTTCCAGGTTGCGGCCGGCCGGTTCGGTGCGGTCGGCTTCCTCGCCGTGGCGGTCGGGGTCGGCGGTGATCTCGCCCAGCGGGCTGCCGCCCTTGCCCTTGCCGTAGCGGTCGTCGCCGCCCAGCCAGGTGGTCTCGGTGCCCCAGTAGACATCGAGATCCGGTTCCCAGACGTCTTCACGCCCGCCGGCGAAGCCGAAGGTCTTGAAGCCCATGGTTTCCAGCGCGACGTTGCCGGTCAAAATCAGCAGGTCGGCCCAGGAGATCTTGTTGCCGTATTTCTGCTTGATCGGCCACAGCAGGCGGCGCGCCTTGTCCAGGCTGACGTTGTCGGGCCAGCTGTTCAACGGGGCGAAACGCTGCTGGCCGCGTCCGGCGCCGCCGCGGCCGTCGCCGATGCGGTAGGTGCCGGCGCTGTGCCAGGCCATGCGGATGAACAGCGGGCCGTAGTGGCCGAAGTCGGCCGGCCACCAGTCCTGCGAATCGGTCATCAACCGGGCCAGGTCTTTCTTCAGCGCGGCCAGGTCGAGGCTCTTGAATGCTTCTGCGTAATTGAAGTCCGATCCCATGGGGTCGGACTTCGACGAATGCTGGGCCAGCAGATCCAGGCGCAACTGCTTCGGCCACCAGTCGCGGTTGCTGGTGCCGCCACCGGCGGTGTGGTTGAAGGGGCACTTCGCTTCGTTTGACATTGCGATCTCTCCTCTTAATCGATCCAGCTAGTGCGGTGTTCGACGTTTGGCGGTTCTATGTGCCGCCAAGCGTCGAACGCTGCGCTAAAGTCACCATGCCCGGACCAGGATACGGGCATGTTTCGGATGGTTGCGTTGCGGATCTGGGCATCCTGCTCCGCGCGGCAACCCTGTCGGACGAAATGCTGGCTGCGTAATGCGACGGCTTGATGACGCCGCCGATTCCGTTGCCTTGACTTCAATTTCGTCGCGTCCTGGTCAGTTGTTCAGTAGAGCGATTAATATAAAGCATTAAAACAAGATTGTTGATTGTCTTTTTTTATCAACCTATTCGAGCATCCCAATCTCCCTCGCGGCATTCCCCGCACCCCAGTGTATTCTGCATGCCATGGATTCGCTCATCTCTGCTGCCGCACGCGCCCTGGCCACCGGCGACGCGCTGGGTGCGCTAAAACGCGTCGCCCTGCGTGAAGACCCGCCGGCGCTGGCCTTGCGCGGCATCGCCATGGCCCAGTTGGGCGAACACCCGCTCGCCCGCGCCTTGCTGCGGCGGGCCGCGCGCGGTTTCGGCGCTCGCGAAGAACTGGCGCGCGCCC
Organism: Herbaspirillum sp. SJZ099; assembly: GCF_007828355.1. Taxonomy (NCBI): domain Bacteria; kingdom Pseudomonadati; phylum Pseudomonadota; class Betaproteobacteria; order Burkholderiales; family Oxalobacteraceae; genus Herbaspirillum; species Herbaspirillum sp. SJZ099. The sequence goes on from NZ_VIUO01000014.1 coordinate 8,121, forward strand.
GCTGCATCGTGGCGGAGGCCGAAGTAGCGCTGGCCGAGCGCGACCTGGCCGGATCGCCGCGTCCGCTCAATAGCGCGCTGGTCACGCTCGAAGCCCATGCCGACCATGCCAACGCCTTGCAGGCGCGGCTGGTCGCCACCCGAAAATTGCTGCTGCTGGGCCAATTGCAGCAAGCCGGCGCCATGCTGGCGCAGCTCGATCCGCAAGCATTGCCGTCGCCACTGGCGGCGCTAGCCTCCCTGCTACGCGCCGAGCTGGCACTGCGTTCGTGGCGCATCCAGGCTGCGCGGGAGGCATTTGCGCAAGCGCAGGATGCGGCGGCACGCTCGGGGATTCCCGCCCTGTCGGCAGAAGTGGCAGAAGCGCGCACTGCGCTGGAACGTCCGGCAGCCAGACGGCTCGCCCCTTGGGGCGAGCAAGCCTTGCGCATCGACGAAGTGGCCGCCCTGCTCGCTTCGGACGCGCTGGTAATCGACGCTTGCCGCCGCAGCCTTGGCGCCGGCCCCGTCCAACAACCGCTGGCGCGCCGCCCGGTGCTGTTCACCCTGGCGCACGCGCTGGCGGCGGCGTGGCCCGGCGACGTCACGCGCGAAACCTTGATCGAACGGGCTTTCCACACCCGCGCCCCGGACGAGACGCATCGCGCCCGCCTGCGCGTGGAAATCGGCCGGCTGCGGGCGCTCGCCAAAGGGCTGGCTCGCATCGATGCCACGCCCCGGGGCTTTGCCCTCCAGCCGGAAAACGCACGCGAACTGGTGCTGCTGGTCCCGCCCTTCGACGGCGACCAGGCCGGACTGCTGGCCTTGCTGTCGGATGGTGCGGCCTGGTCGACGTCGGCCCTGGCGCTCGCCCTTGGCACCAGCCAACGCACCGTGCAACGCGCCCTGGCCGAGCTGGAAGCGCAACAGCGCGTGCGTTGCATCGGCCGCGCGCGCACCCGGCGCTGGCTGGCGCCGCCGCTGGCCGGATTCACGACAATCTTGTTACTCCCCGCTGCGCTGGCCATCGGATAAAGTACTTTCACGGCGCCGATATGCAGCGCCATATGAAGCGCCATATGCAGCGCAGATGGAAAAACCCGAGAACGAGGAGCGACGATGAGCAGCAAGGAAACATCCCCAGTGACCGCACAAGCCGCCGAGATCGTGCGCGAATACGGCCCCTTCCCCGGTGTTGACGCCGTCCATGGCGTCACCTGGGACGGCCGCCGCATCTGGGCCGCCACCGGCGCCAGGCTGGTCGCCATCGATCCCGGCAGCGGCGAACCGGGACGCGCGCTGGAATGCCCCTGCGACGCCGGCACCGCCTTCGACGGCACCTACCTGTACCAGATCGCAGAACAGCGCATCGACAAGATCGACCCGGCCAGCGGCGCCGTGGTGGCCTCCATCCCCGCGCCCGGCAACGGTCGCGACTCCGGCCTTACCTGGGCCGAAGGCAGCTTGTGGGTGGGCCAGTACCGCGATCGCAAGATCCACCGCATCGATCCCCACACCGGCGCCATCCAACGCACCATCGAATCCAAGCGCTTCGTCACCGGCGTGACCTGGGTTGACGGCCAACTCTGGCACGGCACCTGGGAAGGCGAGGAGAGCAGCCTGCACCGCGTCGATCCCGATAACGGCGACATGCTGGAAGAGTTGCGCATGCCCACCGGCACCGGGGTGAGCGGACTCGAATCGGACGGCGCCGGGCTGTTCTATTGCGGCGGCGGCAGCAGCGGCAAGCTACGCGCGGTACGCCGGCCCAAGTAATCGGCGCGGGCGTTCGCCCGCAGCCATCCCCCACCTCAGACAACACATTGCATGGCCGTACGGCCAGGGAGCACATCATGGATATCGCCCGTCACCCGATCGCCTCTTCCGAACAATGGCTGGATGCGCGCAAGAAATTGCTGGCGCGCGAAAAGGAGGTCATGCGCCTGGCCGACCAGCTGGCCGCGGAACGCCGCGCATTGCCGTGGGAACGCGTGGACAAGGATTACGTCTTCGACACCCTCGATGGCCCGCGCAAGCTGGCCGAACTGTTCGACGGCCGCCGCCAGTTGCTGGTCCAGCATTTCATGCTGGGCCCGGGTTGGGAACAAGGCTGCCCGAGCTGCTCTTTCATGGCCGACCACAGCGACGGCATGAATGTGCACCTGGCCCAGCGCGACATCACGCTGCTTGCCGTCTCGCGCGCGCCTTTGGCCGAGATCGAACGCTTCCGCCGCCGCATGGGCTGGCGCTTCGGCTGGGTTTCCTCGTATGGCAGCGATTTCAACGCGGACTTCGGCGTCAGCTTCACGCAGGAAGAACTGGCCGCGGGCGAAGTCGGCTACAACTATGGCCGCCGCTTTTTCCCTGCGGCAGAAGCGCCCGGCATCAGCGTCTTTGTGCGCGACGATGCGGGACAGGTCTTCCACTCTTATTCCACCTATGGCCGCGGCGTGGAAGTGATGATCGGCGCCTACCATATGATGGACCTGACGCCCAACGGCCGCGGCGAACGCGACGTGCCGCACAAGATGGAATGGGTGCGCCACCATGACCGCTATGACGGCGGCGCTGCAACAAGCGCCGGCGCCGGGCAGGCTGCATGCTGCCACGCGCGCGGCTAAGGCTCGGTCTAGGTTAAAGCGTTCCGCCCCCTCTCGCGCGAAGCTGCCATGTCCGCCGCCTGGTTCTGGATTGCGCTGGCCGCCAGCGGCGCGCTGCACGGGCTGAGCCCGGCCAGCGGCTGGATCTTCGCCGCCGCCCGGCCTGATGGACGGCTGCAGGCGCTGCATGCCCTGCTGCCCAGCGCGCTCGGGCACCTCGCCGCGCTCGGCCTGGCGGCGGCAGGGGCCGCCCAGGCGCTCACGGCAACGGCCCAGCGCAACCTGTCGCTGGCAACGGCGGGCTTGCTGCTGTTGCTCATGCTGGCAGCGCGCCTGCATCCCGGCCTGCGCCGCACAAGACGGATCTCCGCCGGCTGTTGCGCGCTGGCGCTGTGGTCCTTCGCGCTCTCGGGCGCGCATGGGGCGGGCATGATGTTGCCGGCGCTGATGCCGCTATGCGGCGACGCCGGTTCCGCATCCGGCACGCTGGCGCGCGCCATGGCGGCGGTGTTCATCCATACCGCGGCCATGCTGGCGTCGGCCGCCGCAGCCGCTAGCCTGGCCTGTCAGGGCAGGCGCCTGTGGCAACGCCTGCGCCGCGCACCGGCCGGCCCCTGCGCGCGCCCGGCAACAGGCGACGATTTCCCAAATTGTCCGTAGCCTGCGCCAAGCCGTTTCCCGCTTGCCAAGGCATACTGCGACATTCGCAGTTTTCATGGCAAAGCTTTTCCGATGAGTTCCAATACGATCTTGCGCGGCATCCTGTTCGGCGCACTGGCCGGCGCGGCCTGGGGGCTGGTGTTCCTGGCGCCCGAGCTGACCCGCGAATTTTCTCCCTGGCAGTTGTCCGCCGGGCGCTACCTGGCTTACGGCGCGTTCGCCGCGGTGCTGATCGCGCCGCGTTTGCGCAGTGTGGCCAGCCGCCTGGGCGCGCCCGAATGGTGGGCGCTGGTGTGGCTGAGCTTGCTGGGCAATGTGGTCTACTATGTTTTCCTGTCCAGCGCGGTGCAGTTGGGCGGCATGGCCATGACCTCGCTGGTGATCGGCTTTCTGCCGGTGGCGGTGACCATCATCGGCAGCCGCGGCCGCGGCGCGGTGCCGATCCGCAAGCTGGCGCCCTCGCTGGCGCTGGGCCTGGCCGGCATCGCCTGCGTGGCATGGCAATCGCTGGCTGCCGGGCGCTCGGCAGCCGATGGCGCCCAGCAGATCCTGGGATTCTTTTGCGCGCTCGGCGCGCTGGTGTCGTGGACCGCTTACGCTGTCGGCAACAGCCGCTGGCTGGCGCGGCTGCACGCCATCTCGGCGCACGACTGGAGCCTACTGACCGGATTGGTGACCGGGCTGCTGTCGCTGTTCGTGGCGCTGCCAGCCTTCACGCTGCTGCTGGAACCGCATTCGCAGGCTGAATGGGGGCGTTTCCTGGCCGTCTCGGCCGGCGTGGCGATCATCGCCTCGCTGTTCGGCAACGCCTGCTGGAACAAGGCCAGCCGCCTGCTGCCGCTGACCATGATCGGGCAGATGATTCTGTTCGAGACGCTGTTCGCCCTGCTCTACGGTTTCCTGTGGGAGCGCCGCCTGCCGACCTTGCTGGAAACGGCGGCCATGCTGCTGGTGACGGCCAGCGTGCTGCTGTGCGTGTCGGCGCATCGCGTGGTGGATGAGGGCGGCGGGCACTGAGCGCTGCCCGGCACGCACGAAAAAACGCCTTGCGATTTGCAGCCGCAAGGCGTTTTTTCATGCGCCGTAAAACTCAGGCTTTCTGCGCGATCTTCTTCAGCACATGCGCTGCCGCCACCAGGCCGAACGATGCGGTCACCACCATCGCCGAGCCGAATCCGGCGCAGTTCAGGCCGGTGACGCCGCCTTGCGCGGCATCCTCGGCGGCGGCCACATCCGCGGCATCGCCGCCGATATCCATCTCTTCTCCCGCCGGGTCGATGACGCAGGCTTCGCCCTCCGCCAACTCCGGGAAGCGCAACGGCTCGGTGGAAAACACCGCGTCGATATGGAACTTGTTCCTGGTCCCGCGCGGAAAGCCATGCTGCGCGCGCAGGCGCTTGCGCACCTTGGCCAGCAAGGGCTCCTGTTCGGTGCGGCACAGGTCGCGGATCTCGATCATGGTCGGGTCGATCTGGCCGCCGGCGCCGCCGATGGTCACCAGCGGCACGCCATGCTGGCGGCAATAGGCGATCAGGGCCACCTTGGCGCGCACGTTGTCGATGGCGTCGATCACGTAGTCGAAGCGGCCCACGCCGATCATCTGCGGGACATTGTCGGGGTCGAGGAAATCCTCCACCTCGGTCACCATGCAGGTCGGGTTGATCTGCATGATGCGCTCATGCAGCGCCGTCACCTTGGCCTTGCCGAGGGTGTCGGACAAGGCGTGGATCTGGCGGTTGACATTGGACTCCGCCAGGTTGTCCAGGTCGATCATCGTGATGTGGCCGATGGCGCTGCGCGCCAGCGCCTCCACCACCCACGAGCCGACGCCGCCGACGCCGACCACGCACACATGCGCATCGCGGAAGCGCTGCAAGGCCTGCGCGCCGTACAGGCGGGCGACCCCGCCGAAACGGCGGTCGTAATCGATGTCATGCAACGTGGAAGCAGCGTCTGCGGTAGTGCTCATGGAGAAATTCAATCGCGTTGTTGAAGACAAAAGGCCGCAACGCGAACGCTGCGGCCTTCGTGGACGATGCCGATGGTGATTACACCACCGCGCCGCCGTTCTCGTCCTTGGCCTTGACCGGCTTGATCAGGTCTTCACGCTTCACGCCCAGCCACATGGCCAGCGCGGCGGCGACGAACACCGACGAATAGATGCCGAACAGGATGCCGATGGTCAGCGCCAGCGCGAAGTAATGCAGGGTCGGGCCGCCGAAGAAGAACATCGCCAGCACCATCATTTCGGTGCTGCCGTGGGTGATGATGGTACGCGACATGGTGCTGGTGATCGCGTGGTTCAACACTTCGGGCGTGGACAGCTTGCCGAAGCGGCGGTCGCGGAAGGCTTCGCGCACCCGGTCGAACACCACCACCGATTCGTTGACCGAATAGCCCAGTACCGCCAGGATCGCCGCCAGCACGGTCAGCGAGAATTCCCACTGGAAGAAGGCGAAGAAACCGAGAATGATGATCACGTCGTGCAGGTTGGCGATCACCGCCGCCACCGCGAATTTCCATTCGAAGCGGAACGCCAGGTAGATCACGATGCCCACCACCACCATCGCCAGCGCCATCAGGCCATCGTGCGCCAGCTCCTCGCCCACCTGCGGACCGACGAATTCGACGCGCTGCAGGCGCACCTCGGGATCGTCGGCCTTCAACGCCGCCGTCACCTTCTCGCTCTGCTGGCTGGCGTTCACGCCGGGCTGCGCCGGCAGGCGGATCATCACATCCTGGGCGGTGCCGAAGCTTTGCACCAGGGTGTCGCGGTAACCCAGGCCTTCGACCGACTTGCGGATCTTCTCCAGGTCGGCCGGTTTGCTGTAGGCCATTTCCATGACCGTGCCGCCGGTGAACTCGATCGAGAAATGCAGGCCCTTGCTCACCAGGAAGAACACTGCGGCGACGAAGGTCAGCGCCGAGATCACGTTGAAGATCAACGCATGGCGCATGAAGGGAATGTCTTTTTTGATGCGGAAAAATTCCATCGCTATCCTTTCGGTGCCGGCCGCGGGGTCTTACCCCGCGCGATCCGGCTCAAATCACTTGTCTGCCGCGCTTACTTGGCGCCGCGCTTGGTCGAAACCTTGCCGGAAGTCGACAGCGTCTCGCTGTCCGGCTTCCAGATCTGGCCGATGGCCAGGCCGGCCAGCTTCTTCTTGCGGCCGTACCAGAGGTTGACCATGCCGCGCGAGAAGAACACCGCCGAGAACATCGAGGTCAGGATGCCCAGGCAGTGCACCACGGCAAAGCCGCGGATCGCGCCGGAACCGAAGATCAAGAGCGCCAGGCCGGCGATCAGGGTGGTGACGTTGGAGTCCAGGATGGTCGCCCAGGCGCGGTCGAAACCGATCGAGATGGCCGCCTGCGGCGAATTGCCGGCACGCAGTTCTTCGCGGATGCGTTCGTTGATCAGCACGTTGGAGTCGATCGCCATGCCCAGCGCCAGCGCAATCGCGGCGATGCCGGGCAAGGTCAGCGTAACCTGCAGCGTGGACAGCACCGCCACCAGCAACAGCACGTTCACCGACAGCGCCAGCGCGCTGAAGAAGCCGAACAGCTGGTAGTAGATCACCATGAAGATGGCCATCGCCAGGAAGCCGTACAGCACCGAGTCGAAACCCTTCTTGATGTTGTCGGCGCCCAGTTGCGGGCCGATGGTGCGCTCTTCGATGATGTCCATCGGCGCGGCCAGGGAGCCGGCGCGCAGCAGCAGCGCCAGGTCGCTGGCGGCTTCGGGCGAACCCATGCCGGTGATCTGGAAGCGCGAACCGAGTTCGGAACGGATGGTGGCCACGGTCAGGACTTCGCCCTTGCCCTTTTCGAACAGCACGATGGCCATGTTCTTGCCGACCTTGTCGCGGGTGGCTTCGCGCATCTTGCGCCCGCCGTCGCCGTTCAGGTCGATGCTGACCGCCGGCTGGTGGTTTTCATCGAAGCTGGCCGAGGCGTTGGAGATGTAGTCGCCGGTCAGCACCGGTTCCTTGTTGAGCACCACCGGCGCGCCCTTGCCGATCTTGAACAGTTCGGAACCGAACGGGATGGCGGCGCTTTCTTCGGTGCCGCGCACCACGCTCTCGTCGACCATGCGCACTTCCAGGGTGGCAGTGCGGCCGATGATGTCCTTGGCGCGCGAGACGTCCTGCACGCCCGGCAGCTCGACCACGATGCGGTCGGCGCCCTGGCGCTGGATCAGCGGCTCGGCCACGCCCAGCTCGTTGACGCGCTTGGACAGGGTGGAGATGTTCTGCTTGACGCCGTCTTCCTGGGTCTGCTTCAAGGCTTCTGGACGCAGGGTGGCGACCAGTTTCAGGTCGTCGCCGGCGCCGGCGTCGGCCAGCACCATCTCTTGCAGCTCGCCCAGCGCGGCGCGGGCCTTGGTGCGGGTGTCGGCATCGCGGAACGAGATTTCGATGGCGTCGCCGTTGCGGCTGATGCCGTTATGGCGGATGTTCTTGTCGCGCAGCAGGCTGCGCACGCTGGCCTGCAATCCTTGCAGGCGCTTGTTGAGCACGGCCTTGATATCGACCTGCATCAGGAAGTGCACGCCGCCGCGCAAGTCCAGGCCCAGGTACATCGGGAAGGCGTGCAGGCTTTGCAGCCATTGCGGGGTATTGGGCAGCAGGTTGAACGCGACGATATAGGTCGGGTCCGACGGATCGGTGTTGAGTTCCTTCTCCAGCAGGGCCTTGGCCTTGAACTGGATGTCGGTGGTGGCGAAACGCGCGCGCACCGAAGGCTGGGCGCCGCTGCCGTCGAATGCGACGCTCTCTGCGGACAGGCTGCCTTGCTTCAGGATCTCATCGACGCGGCCGGCCACGGCGGCCTCGACCTTCATGGTCGATTTGGCGCTGCTGATCTGCACGGCCGGCGACTCGCCGAAGAAGTTCGGGACGGTATAAATCACGCCGAACAGCAAGGCAACGACGATTAATGCGTATTTCCAGAGAGAGTAACGATTCATGGTGTTGTGCTTCTAGCTTCCAGAATGAGCTGCGGGTTGCTTGCAGCTTGCAGCGGGAACCCGGGGGTTCCAACAACATGGGCGCATCACCGATGCGCCCATTGGACCGTTGCGGCCGGATTACAGGCCCTTGATGGTGCCCTTGGGCAGCAGCGTGGCAACGGCTGCCTTTTGCACGATGATTTCGTTGCCTTCGGACACTTCGATGGTGATGTAGGCATCGGTGACCTTGGTGACCTTGCCCAGGATGCCGCCCGAGGTGACGATTTCGTCGCCCTTGGCCAGTGCATCCATCATCGCTTTCTGTTCTTTCTGACGCTTCATCTGCGGGCGGATCATCAGGAAGTACAGCACCACGAACATCAGGATGATCGGCAGGAAGCTGGTCAGGTTGCCCAGCATGCCACCGGGGGCTGCTGCTGCCGTTTGCGCGTATGCATCGGAAATAAACACGTAAGGCTCCAAAGGTTGATTGAAAAATAGCCCTGCATTCTAGCACTGCGCAGGCGCTATGCCCCCAAATCGGGACGGCTTGCCGGAGATCAAGATCGATTTGGCGATTTTCCGATTTGGCGATTTTCCGGCCTGTTTGCCCGCCTTTGACGGCCATGCCGGTCCGGCGCTGCCATTGCTCTTATCAAAACGGCATCGCCGCGCCACGGCAAAACTTGTACAGTGGCAAACAAAATCAAGACAAGATGGAACGCGCCGTTCCGCCACGACACAGGAGACCCCGCATGCTGCCCACCGCGCCGCAACCCTACGAGGACATCGCCTCGGGCTTTGGCTGGAATATTCCCGAGCACTACAACATCGGCGTCGACGTCTGCGACAAATGGGCCGAACGCGAACCGCAGCGGCTGGCGCTGGTGCATATCGCGCGCGACGGCGGCGTGCGTGAATACAGCTTCGGCCAGATGCGCGCGCTGTCGAACCGCATGGCCAACCTGCTGCGCGCGCACGGCGTGCAACGCGGCGAGCGCATCGGCATCCTGCTGCCGCAGGCGCCGGAGACTGCGTTCTCGCATGTGGCGGCCTACAAGAGCGGTTGCATCGCGATCCCGCTGTTCGCGCTGTTCGGCGCCGAGGCGCTGGAATATCGGCTGCACAACAGCGGCGCCAGGGTAGTGGTGACCAATGCCGAAGGCGCGGCCAAGCTGGCCGGCATCCGCGACCGCCTGCCAGCACTGAAGACAGTCTTCACCATCGACGGCGCCCGGCCCGGCACGGTCGACCTGCATGCGGCGCTGGCCGGCCAGGGCGAATCATTCACCCCGGTCGCCACCCGCGCCGACGACCCGGCAGTCATCATCTACACCTCCGGCACCACCGGCCAGCCCAAGGGCGCGCTGCATGCGCACCGCGTGCTGCTGGGCCACCTGCCCGGGGTCGAGATGTCCCACAATTTATTTCCGATCGAAGGCGATCGCATCTGGACGCCGGCCGACTGGGCCTGGATCGGCGGCCTGCTGGATGTGCTGCTGCCGGCCTGGCACCACGGCGTGGCGGTAGTGGCGCACCGCTTCGAGAAATTTACCGGCGAAGCGGCGTTCCAGCTGCTGCAGGACCACGGCGTGCGCAACTGCTTCCTGCCGCCGACCGCGCTGAAGATGATGCGCACGGTGAGCGATCCCGAACAACGCTGGAAGCTCAACCTGCGCTCGGTGGCCAGCGGCGGCGAATCGCTGGGCGCCGAACTGCTGGACTGGGGCCGCAAGACCTTCGGCCTGACCATCAACGAGTTCTACGGCCAGACCGAATGCAACATGACGGTTTCCTCCAACGCCGCCATCATGCCCTGCCGCCCCGGCAGCATCGGCCGCGCCGCGCCCGGCCACCGGGTAGCGATCGTGGACGACCGGGGCCTGCCGCTGCCCGACGGCGCGCAAGGCAACATCGCCGTGCTGCGGCCCGATCCGGTGATGTTTTTACAGTACTGGAACAATCCCGAAGCCACCGCCGCCAAGTTCGCCGGCGACTGGCTGCTGACCGGCGACACCGGCGTACGCGATGAGGAAGGCTATATCCGCTTCGTCGGACGCGACGACGACGTGATCACCTCGGCCGGCTACCGCATCGGCCCCGGCGAGATCGAGGACAACCTGCTGCAGCATCCGGCGGTGAAGATGGCGGCGGTAGTGGGCGCGCCGGACGCCGAGCGCACCGAGGTCGTGGTGGCGATCGTGGTGCTCAACGACGGGCATGAAGCCGGGGAAACGCTCAAGCGCGCGTTGCAGCAGCACGTCAAGACGCGGCTGGCGGCGCATGAGTATCCGCGCGAGGTCTACTTCGTGGAGGAACTGCCGATGACGACTACCGGCAAGGTGATCCGGCGGCAACTAAGGGATATGGTGGCGGGCTGGCGCAAGGCCTGAATCCTCGTGACGTCGTCCCGGCGCAGGCCGGAACCCAGCGGCGTTTGTCATACCGCAACGGTAGTTGCACGGCGCTAGGTCCTGACTTTCGCCAGGACGACAGGTAACCAAAGGTTCAAACGCCGCGCGCCCGGTCTTCCTTGAACTTGGCGACGAAAGCCTGGAAATGGCCGCCGTCGATGGCGTCGCGCATCTCCTGCATCAGTTGCAGGTAGTAATGCAGGTTATGCACGGTGTTCATACGCGCGCCGAGGATCTCCCCGGCGCGGTGCAGGTGATGCAGGTAGGCGCGCGAGAAGTTCTCGCAGGCGTAGCAGCCGCAGGTTTCGTCGTAGGGCTTTTCGTCGTCCTTGTACTTGGCGTTCTTGATCTTGATATCGCCGTAGCGGGTGAAGATCCAGCCGTTGCGCGCATTGCGGGTCGGCATCACGCAGTCGAACATGTCGACGCCGCTGGCCACGCCGGCCACCAGGTCTTCCGGCGTGCCCACGCCCATCAGGTAGTGCGGCTTGTCGGCCGGCAAGCGCGGGCCGACGTGTTCCAGCACGCGCATCATGTCTTCCTTGGGCTCGCCCACCGACAGGCCGCCGATGGCGAAGCCGTCGAACCCCAGCTCGCTCAGGCCGGCCAGCGATTCGTCGCGCAGGCCTTCGAACATGCCGCCCTGGACGATGCCGAACAGCGCATTGGGGTTCTCGCCCTGGTCGAATTCATCCTTGGAACGCTTGGCCCAGCGCAGCGACATGCGCATCGACTTGCCGGCTTCCTCGCGGGTGGCGGGACGGCCGTCGATCTCGTAGGGGGTGCATTCGTCGAACTGCATCACGATGTCGGAGTTCAGCACGCGCTGGATCTGCATCGAGATCTCGGGCGAGAGGAACAGGCGGTCGCCGTTGATCGGCGAGGCGAAGGTCACGCCCTCTTCGGTGATCTTGCGCATCTCGCCCAGCGAAAACACCTGGAAGCCGCCGGAGTCGGTCAGGATCGGCTTGTCCCAGCCGATGAACTTGTGCAGGCCGCCGAACTTGCCGACCACCTCCAACCCCGGGCGCAACCACAGGTGGAAGGTGTTGCCGAGGATGATCTGGGCGTTGATCTCGTTCAATTCCAGCGGCGACATCGCCTTGACCGAACCATAGGTGCCGACCGGCATGAAGATCGGCGTTTCCACGGTGCCGTGGTTCAGTTTGACGCGGCCGCGGCGGGCATTGCCGTCGGTCTTGAGCAGGGTGAATTCGAGCATCGGTCAGCCTCGGTTGCAGGTGAGCAGCATGGCGTCGCCATAGCTGAAGAAACGGTATTTCTCTTGGATCGCGTGCGCATAGGCGGCGCGGATGTTGTCATAGCCGGCGAAGGCCGAGACCAGCATCAGCAGCGTCGACTTGGGCAGGTGGAAATTGGTCACCAGGCGATCCACGGTCTTGAACGTGTAGCCGGGCGTGATGAAGAGTTGGGTGTCGGCGCTGCCGGCTTGCAATTGCCCGGACTGCGAGCCGGATTCCAGCGCGCGCATGCTGGTGGTACCGACCGCCACCACGCGCCCGCCCGCCGCCTTGGTGGCGCGCACCGCCTCCACCGTGGCTGGCGAAATGGTGTACCACTCGCTGTGCATCTTGTGCTGCGACAGGTCTTCCACCCGCACCGGCTGGAAGGTGCCGGCGCCCACGTGCAGCGTGACGAAGGCTTGCTTGACGCCGCGCGCGGCCAGTTGATCCAGCAGGGCCTGGTCGAAGTGCAGGCCGGCGGTAGGCGCGGCGACCGCGCCCGGTTCTTTGGCGTAGACGGTCTGGTAGCGCGTCTCATCAAAGGCATCGGCCTCGTGTTCGATATACGGCGGCAACGGCAGGCTGCCGTATTGCTCCAGCAACGCGAACACGTCGGACGGGAAATGCAGCGTGTAGAACTCGCCGAAGCGCTCGCCCACGGTGACGTCGAAGGCGTCCGCCAGGCGGATTTTGGTGCCCGGCGGCGGCGACTTGGAGGCGCGCAGCTGGGCGTGCACGGTACGGGGATCGAGCACGCGCTCGACCAGCGCCTCGATCTTGCCGCCGGTTTCCTTGACGCCGAAAAAGCGCGCCTTGAGCACGCGCGTGTCGTTGAATACCAGCAGGTCGCCGGGGTTGAGCAGCGCGAGGATGTCGGCGAAACGGCGGTCGGTGAGCGTGGCGCCGTCTACCTGCAGCAGGCGCGAGGCGCTGCGCTCGGCCAGCGGCGTCTGCGCGATCAGCTCGGGCGGGAGCGCGAAATCGAAGTCGGAAAGAGAATACATGCGTGTACGATGAAATATCGGGGGCGTTCTGCCCGCACGGCAAAGCAAAGAAGTGTTGCCGGTGGGATTGATACTGTAAATAATCACAGTAAAATAACGCCCAACCCGCTATTTTACGCTGTCGGGGCATTTTTCCCATATGCCTGCCCCGCTAGCGTTGATCAGCGATCCATATCACCCGCCCGCACCCGACGCGCCACGACCAACGCCGCCACGACGCATGCCCGCTACCGCGAAGAAAACCACGAGCAAGAGCTCGGACAAGAAGGACGCCGCCAAAGCCGGGGCGGCCGGCGCCGCCAAACCCGAAAACAAGCTGGCCAAGCTGGGCCTGCACAATGACATGGACCTGGCGCTGCACCTGCCGCTGCGCTACGAGGATGAAACCACGCTCATGAGCATCGCCGAGGCCTCCCTGCGCGGCCTGCAGACGGTGCAGGTAGAGGGCGTGGTCACCGCCTGCGACGTGCAGTTCCGGCCGCGCCGCCAGTTGGTGGTGACGGTGGGCGACGACAGCGGCCAGCTGGTGATGCGCTTCCTCAATTTCTACGGCAGCCAGACCAAGCAACTGGCCGAAGGCACGCGGGTGCGGGTGCGCGGCGAACTGCGCCACGGCTTCTTCGGCGCCGAGATGGTCCATCCGCAATACAAGGTCGTCAACCAGGGCGCGCCGCTGCCCGATGTGCTCACGCCCGTATATCCGGCCGGCGAAGGCCTGTCGCAGACCTACCTGCGCAAGTCCATCGCCAATGCCATGAGCCGGCTCGACTGGCAGGACACGCTGCCGCCGTCGATGCTGGACACGCTCAAGCTGGCCGCCTTCGAACCGTCGGTGCGGCTGCTGCACAACCCGCCGCCGGATGTCGACGAGCATGCGCTGATCGAGCGCTCGCACCCGGCCTGGATCCGCATGAAGTTCGACGAACTGCTGGCGCAGCAGTTGTCGCTGAAGCGCGCCCAGGCCGCGCGCCGCGCCAAGACTGCGCGCGCGCTGCCGGTGACCGGGAGGGTGACGGCCGACCTGATCAAGCAACTGCCGTTCAAGCTGACCGGGGCGCAAGAGCGCGTGCTGGAAGAAATCCGCGCCGACCTGCGCCACTCCTTCCCGATGCAGCGCCTGCTGCAGGGGGATGTGGGCAGCGGCAAGACGGTGGTGGCGGCGCTGGCCGCGGCCCAGGCCATCGACAGCGGTTTCCAGGCGGTGCTGATGGCGCCGACCGAAATCCTGGCCGAGCAGCATTTCCGCAAGATCGCGGCCTGGATGGAGCCGCTGGACGTGGGTGTGGCCTGGCTTTCGGGCAGCCAGAAGAAGAAGGAAAAGACCGAGGCGCTGGCCCACATCGAGTCCGGCGCGGCGCGGCTGGTGGTAGGTACCCATGCGCTGATCCAGGACACGGTGCAGTTCGACAACCTGGGGCTGGTGATCGTGGACGAGCAGCACCGTTTCGGCGTGGGCCAGCGGCTGGCCTTGCGTAACAAGAGCAACAAGAGCTTCAACCCGGCCGAGGCCGACAATGCCACCGTGCCGCACCAGTTGATGATGTCGGCCACGCCGATCCCGCGCACGCTGGCCATGACCTATTACGCCGACCTGGAAGTGTCGGTGATCGACGAACTGCCGCCGGGCCGCTCGCCTATCGTGACCCGCGTGATCGACCAGAACCGGCGCGACGAGGTGATCGAACGCGTGCATGCGGCGGCGCTGGAAGGCAAGCAGATCTATTGGGTCTGCCCGCTGATCGAAGAATCCGAGGCGCTGCAGTTGCAGACCGCCACCGACACCCACGCCACCTTGTCGGCCGCCCTGCCCGACCTCACCATCGGGCTGGTGCACGGACGCATGAAACCGGTGGAAAAACAGATCGTGATGGAAGGATTCAGCCGCGGCGCAATCCATGTGCTGGTGGCGACCACGGTGATCGAAGTCGGGGTGGACGTGCCCAATGCCTCGCTGATGGTGATCGAGCATGCCGAGCGCTTCGGCCTGTCGCAGTTGCACCAGCTGCGTGGGCGCGTGGGCCGCGGTTCGGCCGCCAGCGTGTGCCTGCTGATGTACCAGGGGCCGCTGGGCGGCACCGCCAAGGAGCGGCTGGCGATCATGCGCGAGACCACCGACGGCTTCGAGATCGCCCGGCGCGACCTCGACATCCGCGGCCCCGGCGAATTCCTGGGCGCGCGCCAGTCGGGCGAAGCCATGCTGCGCTTCGCCGACCTGGCGACCGACCAATGGCTGGTGGAAAAGGCGCGCGACACCGCGCAGGCGCTGCTGCAACATGCGCCGGACATCGTCGAGCGCCATCTGGCGCGCTGGCTGGGCGGGCGCGAGGATTACCTGAAGGTATGAAGGCCGCGGCGGCCGGCGGCATGGCCCGCCTGGCGCCGGCGCGACATCATTTCGCGCTTTTTGGGCGAGGTTTCCTGCCGTCGGCGGCGCGCTCGGCCTGGCGTTGCTTCCAGGCTTCCAGCTGCGCCAGATAACGCTCGCGCGCCTGTTCATAGATATCGAAAATGCAGGGCACGCAACCGCTGCCGCAACAGTCTTCCAGTTGCGGCTCGACGGGCGGCTCCGGCGCCGGATCGTCGATCTGGCTGGCGCTATCTTGCTGGGCGGATTTTCTAGGACGCATTATTCATTGATGATCGACATGGTTAAGACGCACCGGATGCAGCGGATGGGCCGGATGCAACATGCTGCGGCATCTGCCCGTGCCGCCAAGAAAAAGAACCGGCATTGAAATTATTCAACTCCACCCAGAAAAACAGGGAGTAAATGTTCGATGTGCACCGATTGACTGGGTGATTTTCAAAGGCCAATCTACTTGTTCAGTGAGATTAACGATTTTTTTCACTATTTGACGGACGCTGGAGAAACTTACGCCAGATCGGTTACCGCGCCTGCAAACGCGGCCCGCCCGCATCCGACCGCATCCATCATTGAGGAACCCCCTATGTTAATGTCGTCCCACGATCCGTTCCAGCCTCGCCGCCAGCTCTGTTCCCGCTGCCAACGTGCCCAGACGGCATGCATCTGCCACTGGATTTCGCCGATCGACCATCTCTTCGACGTGCTGATCCTGCAGCATCCGCAGGAAGCCGGCAGCGCCAAGAACAGTGCGCGCCTGCTGCACCTGAGCCTGCCGCACAGCAAGCTGGCGGTGGGAGAAATCTTCGACCCCGCCGAGTTGCATGCCTTGCTGCACGCGCCTTCGATGCTCCCCTCCGGCGCCGGCATCGAGCTGCCGGTGCAGCCGGTGCTGCTCTATACCGAAGATGCCGGCACGCCGGCCAGCTCCCGCTTCGATGCGCGCACGATGTCCATCGACGGCCAGCCGCCCGAGCAACGGCTGCGGCTGGTGATCCTGGATGGCACCTGGCGCAAGAGCCGCAAGATGCTGCATGAGAATCCCTTGCTGCATGCGTTGCCGCGGCTGGCGCTGCAAGACACGCCGCTGTCGCAATACGTGATCCGCAAGGCGCATAAGCCGGAGCAGTTGTCCACGCTGGAAGCCGCCGGTTATGCGCTGATGCAGCTGGAGAAAAACAGCGAGAAGTACCACCCGCTGCTGACCGCCTTCGATGGCTTCGTGCTGCAGCAGACCCAGTTGCGCAGCCGCGGCCAGGCCAGCCGGTGCGGCGACTGAAGCGCAGGCGGCGCCCTCTGATCTTTTCCTGGCACGCCGGCGGGCAACGGAATTGAAACAAAATCCAACCGCGCTGCAACTAGGCCCTGGATATGCTGTCCGACCCCGCCAATGAGCATATAATTGCGCGATCCTCGACAATTGGCGATTGCGCTCAATTCCTATCCAGCGACCCACCAAGATGAGTTCAGAATTCCAACAACTGGCCGACAAAGTCGCCCAGCTCGCCCGACTGGCACAGAACCTGCGCGATGAAAATGCCGAGCTGCGCCGTCACGTCAAGACGCTGACCGACGACAATGCGCAATTGAACCAGCGCATCGATGAAGCCTACCAGCGCGTCAGCGCGGCGCTGTCCGAACTGCCTGCCGCCGAACCCGAGGAACCGGCGCAAACCACTGAGGAGGCCGCATGAGCGTCATCCAGATCCAGGCCACCATCATGGGCCAGCCCTATACCCTGGCCTGCCGCGAAGGCGAACAGGCTGCCTTGCACCATGCCGTCAGCTATCTCGACCAGAAGATGCGCGCCATCCGCGACGCCGGCAAGGTCAAGGGCACCGACCGTATCGCCGTGATGGCCGCCCTGGGCATCGCCGCCGAACTGCTCTCCACCCAGCAAGCCGAAGGCCCGTTCGCCGGCCTGACCATCGCCGAATGGAAACAGCAGGTCGCCGCCATCAACGACGTGCTGGACCAGGCATTGGCGCCGCAGGAAAAACTGTTCTGACTTCGGCCGCGCCGCCAATAAAAAACGGCTGTCTGCGCGACAGCCGTTTTTTATTGCGATCCCTCCGCGATGCGCCCCATTGCCATCGCGCCCTTGCATTGCCAGATGCGCAACGCATCGGCACGGGCATTGCGGCAAGCGGGCATGAAATTGTTATCGCAATGCAAGAAGCCGCTGCCCCGGAAAGATAGAGCAGGAAACACTCCCGCACACAAGCCTGTTCCGTTACAAATTCGCGTTATATTTTTGTACTAAGTCCTTGGACTCGCCGGCCGATTGCGTTAGACTTTGTACTCCTGCCGTGTTCGCGGTTGCCATATATTCCTTGAACCATTTACGAGCATAGGCTGTAGGATCGTTCGATGGGCGTGAGCGTCGCTAGTCCGATGAACCCGAAATTGAACTACTGCAGCCAACTTGAACCGTCAGGTTCAGGATGCCGGCACAGCGGCACAGGCGGGACTTGATTCCATGAAAAACGGCTGCATCTGCAGCCGTTTTTCATTTCCTCGCATCTTTGCATCTTTATTGCCTTGCGCCCGGATATCGGCCTGCGCAACGGCACCCGCCTTCCTCTGATTCTTCAGATATCCCGTTTCCTGGCGCCCTTGCGCTCATGCCCGACTTCGGCGATGGCATCCTGGAATTCGGTCACATCCTCGAAACTCTTATACACCGAAGCGAAACGGATATAGGCAATCTTGTCCAGGCGCTTGAGTTCGCGCATGACCAGTTCGCCGATCTGGCCCGACATCACTTCGCGCGCACCGCTTTGCAGCAGCTTTTCCTGGATGCTCTGGATGGCGGCATCGAGCGCCTCGGCCGATACCGGACGCTTGCGCAACGCCAACATCAGGCTGCCGCGCAACTTGGCCGGGTCGAACTCGGTGCGGCTGCCGTTCTTCTTGACGATCACCGGCATCGTCAGCTCGATGCGCTCATAGGTGGTGAAACGCTTGTCGCAATTGTCGCAACGGCGCCGGCGGCGGATCGAGCTGCCGTCTTCGGAAACGCGCGTGTCCAGCACCGGTGTATCTTCGTGATTGCAGAATGGGCACTTCATGGCGGCAATGGGCGGTCGTTACTGTTGCGTTATCCGTATCTGCCGGCCTGCTGGTTGGCAAACACGCTCAAACCACATGGTACTGCGGATAAGCGACGGCGCCCGGTCCCGGGCGCCGTCGCTCAGCTCGAACTGCAAACAAGCCATGGCGGCCTGGCGGCCCCCATGCGGTCATGCGGCCATGATCAGCCGTAGACCGGGAACGCGTCGGTCAGCTTCTTGACTTCGGCCTTCACGCGCTCGATGGTGGCGGCGTCATGCGGGTTGTCCAGCACGTCGGCGATCAGGTTGCCGACCTTTTCCGCTTGCTCTTCCTTGAAGCCGCGGGTGGTCATGGCCGGGCTGCCCAGGCGGATACCGGAGGTCACGAATGGCTTTTCCGGATCGTTGGGGATGCCGTTCTTGTTGCAGGTGATGTGGGCAGAACCCAGGATCGCCTCGGCTTCCTTGCCGGTCAGCTTCTTCGGGCGCAGGTCCACCAGCATCACGTGCGACTCGGTGCCGCCGGAGACGATGCGCAGGCCGCGCTTGATCAGGGTCTTGGCCAGCACGTCGGCGTTCTTCACCACTTGCTGCTGGTAAGCCTTGAATTCCGGCGAGGCGGCTTCCTTGAAGGCCACCGCCTTGGCGGCGATGACGTGCATCAGCGGACCGCCCTGGATGCCCGGGAAGATCGCCGAGTTGATGGCCTTCTCATGCTCGGCCTTCATCAGGATCACGCCGCCGCGCGGGCCGCGCAGGGACTTGTGGGTGGTCGAGGTGACGAAGTCGGCGTGCGGCACCGGGTTCGGGTAGACGCCGGCGGCGATCAGGCCGGCGTAGTGGGCCATGTCGACCATGAAGTAGGCGCCGACTTCCTTGGCGATCCTGGCGAAACGCTCGAAGTCGATGCGCAGCGAGTAGGCCGAAGCGCCGGCGATGATCAGCTTGGGCTTCTTCTCGCGCGCCAGGGCTTCCATGGCTTCGTAGTCGATCTCTTCCTTGTCGTTCAGGCCGTAGGAGACGACGTTGAACCACTTGCCGGACATGTTCAGCGCCATGCCGTGGGTCAGGTGGCCGCCTTCGGCCAGCGACATGCCCATGATGGTGTCGCCCGGCTTCAACATGGCGAAGAACACGCCCTGGTTGGCCTGGGAGCCGGAGTTGGGCTGCACGTTGGCGGCTTCGGCGCCGAACAGGGCCTTCAGGCGATCGATCGCCAGTTGCTCGGCGATGTCCACGTATTCGCAGCCGCCGTAATAGCGCTTGCCCGGATAGCCTTCGGCGTACTTGTTGGTCAGTTGCGAACCCTGGGCTTCCATCACCGCCGGCGAGGTGTAGTTTTCCGAAGCGATCAGCTCGATGTGCTCTTGCTGGCGGGTGTTTTCCTTTTGGATGGCAGACCACAGGTCCGGATCGACTGTTGCGAGAGTCTGGTTCTTGTCAAACATGGTTTCTCCAAATTGATGAGGTGCGGCCGAAGACCAACCGTCACGGCGGCACAATGCCATTCGGGTCGACTTCAAAATCGAATGAGGGGCCAAACAGGTAGGATTGCGGGCAGCCTCAGTCGTACTTTCCATTCGGCTGCCCAGGCGCACGGCTGATGAAATCTCACGCTTCCCGATGGATGCCCATCTTGGCCGGAGATGCTCCGGCTTTTCGCCAGTCACGTGAGACGAAATGGTGAGCGCATTGTATTGAAACGGGGCGATTTCAGCAAGACGGTTCGCCATCGCGCAACACCGCCCGCCCTGCCCTGAAAGCGAGCCTGCCCTCGTAAAAACCGGCTTTGGGCTACAATTTCGTTTTCTTTCCGGGACGGCAATCCCGCCGGGCCCAGCGCCCGCGCCAAGGCTGCCGCCGGCCCCGCACCACAACAGGAGATTTGCAGATGGTCGTTTTGATTACAGGAGCAACCGCAGGATTCGGCGCCGCCATGGCGCGCAAATTCGTCAAGAACGAACATCAGGTGATCGCCGCCGGCCGCCGCAAGGAACGCCTGGATGAACTGGTCAACGAACTGGGCGCCGGCAATGTGCTGCCGCTGGTGCTGGACGTGACCAGCAAGCAATCGATCGAATCCGGCCTGGCCAGCCTGCAGGGCCAGTGGAAGGACATCGACGTACTGGTCAACAATGCCGGCCTGGCCCTGGGCCTGGGCCCGGCCCACGAAGTCGCGCTGTCGGACTGGGAAACCATGATCGACACCAACGTCAAGGGCCTGGTGACCATCACCCACGCCCTGCTGCCGGCCATGGTCAAGCGCGGCAGCGGCACCATCATCAACCTGGGTTCGGTGGCCGGCGCCTATCCTTATCCGGGCGGCAACGTCTATGGCGCCACCAAGGCCTTCGTCGACCAGTTCACGCTGAACCTGCGCGCCGACCTGGTCGGCACCGGTGTGCGCGCCACCAACCTGGCGCCGGGCCTGTGCGGCGGCACCGAGTTCTCCAACGTGCGCTTCAAGGGCGACGACGCGGCCGCGGCCAAGGTCTATGAAGGCACCCAGCCGCTGACCGCCGAGGATATCGCCGAAGCGGCCTTCTGGGTCGCCACCATGCCAGCCCACGTGAACATCAATTACATGGAACTGATGCCGACTTGCCAAGGCTTTTCGCCCTTCAACGTCAAGCGCAAACAGTAATGGATGAGGTAGAATGGGAGTCTGCTGCGGTGCCACAACGCCGCAGCTCTCACATTCCACCGGGCCCTGGCCGTTTCATGCAAGCAACATTTTCCGTGCCGCTGCAACTACAATTCGCCGAATAACAAGAAGCATATGAGTGCCGCCAGTAGTCCGTTCGACTGGAAGATCCGAGTCTATTACGAAGATACCGACACCAGCGGTGTCGTCTTCTACGCCAATTACCTGAAATTCTTCGAGCGCGCCCGCACCGAGTGGCTGCGCTCTTTCGGTTTCCAGCAACAACAGCTGGCCGAAACCACCGGCGCCATCTTCGTGGTCAAGGGCACCAGCGTCGATTATCTCTCCCCGGCCCGGCTGGACGATGAACTCAAGCTCACGGTCGTGGTCGAAAAGCTCCGAAACGCTTCCATTGAATTTGTCCAGGAAGCCTGGCGCCTGCCGTCGGGGAACGGCGCCGCCGGAAATAACCAGGAAGCAACATTGCTGGCCCGTGGACGCATCACCGTGGTCTGCGTCGATGCCGCAAGCTTCCGACCGCAACAAATTCCCGCAGAACTGCTGTCGCGCATCAAGACTGCCCCCGGGCTGCCCCGGCAGGATGCGCCATGAGCACATGGCTACCAAGAACATGTCAGTTGCCGGCAAGCTTTTCTTAACAAGCGCCGGTATCGGAACCGAAATCTTTGCTCTTACAATTTGCAGTCCTTTTAATTGCCGCCCTTTTAGCCGCCACACTTCCCCATGAACGTCACACAAGACCTGTCCTTCATTTCGCTGATCGCCAACGCGTCCGTCCTGGTGCAACTGGTGATGCTGTTGCTGCTGTCTGCATCGGTCATCAGCTGGACCTACATCTTCCGCAAGATGTTCGCCATCCGCAGCGCCCGCATACAGACCGAAGAATTCGAGCGCGTCTTCTGGTCCGGCGGCAACCTCGCCGCGCTGTACCAGGATGCCCTCTCCAACCGCCGCAAGGCGGGCGGCAGCGGCGGCGCGCTGGAACGCATCTTCCAGGCCGGCATGGGTGAATTCAACAAGGCCAAGGCCTCGGTGGCCGCACGCGGCGGCGCGGCCGACAACGGCGCCCTGCTCGACGGCGCGCGCCGCGCCATGCGCGCGGCCTACCAGCGCGAGATGGATGCGCTGGAATCGCACCTGGCCTTCCTGGCCTCGGTCGGCTCGGTCTCGCCCTACGTCGGCCTGTTCGGCACCGTGTGGGGCATCATGAACGCCTTCCGCGGCCTGGCCAACGTGCAACAGGCCACGCTGGCGGCGGTTGCCCCCGGCATTGCCGAAGCGCTGATCGCCACCGCCATCGGCCTGTTCGCGGCGATTCCGGCGGTGGTGGCCTATAACCGCTACTCGCACGACATCGACCGCCTGGCGATCCGTTTCGAGAGCTTCATCGAAGAATTCTCCAACATCTTGCAACGTCAGGCACGCTAATGGCAGGCTCATCGATGCGCGGGGGCCGCACCCGCAAGTTCAAGTCGGAAATCAACGTCGTGCCTTACATCGACGTGATGCTGGTGCTGCTGATCATCTTCATGGTCGCCGCCCCCATTACCAATCCGAGCGTGATCAACCTGCCGACCGCCGGCAAGTCCACGCAGCCGCCGGCCGACTACATCGAAATCGCCCTGAAGCCCAACACCCAGGCCACGATCCGCCTCAACGGCCCCAAGAGCGGCGGCAAGAAGGCTGAAACCGTGACCGGCAAGGTCGACCTGTCCGAGCGCCTGCAGGCCTTGCACGCCGACAATCCGGACCTGGCGGTGATGATCTCGGCCGACAAGGACATCAAGTACGACGAGGTGGTGCAGGTGATTTCCGAAGTGAAGAAACAGGGGATCGCGCGCGTCGGCTTGGCCACCAAGTGAGCAGCTACCAAGCAGTCACCATGAGCGACAACTCTCCGTACAACATCCCCAGGCCTCCCGGCCGCTGGCGCGCCATCGCGCTGGCGCTGGTGATGCACGTCGCGCTGTTCCTGTTCTTCTGGATCGGCATCCGCTGGCAGAACGAGACGCCGCTGACGGTCGAGGCCGAGATCTGGGATCCGCAATACAAGGAAGCGGCGCCCCTGCCCGTGCCGCCGCCCCAGCCGGAACCGCAACCCGAGCCGCAACCGAAAATCCAGCCCGAACCCAAGCCGCAGCCGCCCAAGGTGATCGACGAGCCCAAGGTCGAGAAGCCCGATATCGCCCAGGAAAAGGAAAAGAAACGCAAGCAGGAGCTGGAGAAGAAGGAACAGCAGGAAAAGCAGGAGAAGGCGGAAAAAGAGAAGGCTGAGAAGGAAAAGGCCGAACGCGAGAAGAAGGAAAAGCTCGAAGCCGAGAAGCAGAAGAAACTGAAGGAAGACAAGCAGAAAGAGGAAGAGGCCAAGAAGAAGGCCGATGCCGAGAAGCAAGCCGCCGACAAGAAGAAGGCGGCTGCCGACGCCAAGGCCGCCGAGGCGCGCCGCCAGGAAGACCTGAAGCGGATGATGGGCCAGGCGACCAGCGCCACCGGCGGCAGCGGCACGGCCGAGAAGTCGCAGGGCCCCAAGGGCACTCCGGACTACGCCAACAAGCTGCGCGCCAAGATCCGTTCCAATACGATCTTCGATGTACCCGCCAATCTGAGCGGAAACCCCGCCGGGGAGTACACTGTCGAATTGTTCCCGGACGGAACGGTACGCAGCGTGCGCACCATCAAGGCGTCGGGCCTGCCCGGCTTCGACGATGCGGTGCGCCAGGCCGTCATGAAGTCGCAGCCGTTCCCGGCGGACAAGGATGGCAAGGTGCCGTCCAGCTTTACTTTCACCCATTACCCGAAAGATCAGTAAACGATGATAAATGTCCGTTACCTGACCAGCATTGCCGTCACCGCCGCCAGCCTGTCCTTTGCGCCGGCTTCGCAGGCGCAGTTGCGCTTCGAGATCACCGGCGTGGGCGCGACCCAGATTCCCGTCGCCGTGGCCGCCTTTCCCGGCGAAGAAGCCGCACCGCAGCAGATCACTTCCATCGTCAAGGCCGACCTGGCCCGCAGCGGCATCTTCAAGCTGATCGACAACAGCGACGCGCTGTCCGATTCGTCCGTCATCAACTACGCCGACTGGCAAAAGCGCGGCGCCAACGCGCTGGCCGTGGGCAGCGTGCAGCGCCTGGCCGACGGCCGCTTCGACGTGCGCTACCGCCTGTTCGACACCGTGCAGTCGAGCCAGCTCTCGGCGCTGTCCTTCGGCAGCCAGCCGCAGCTGATCCGCCTGACCGCGCACAAGATCGCCGACGACATCTACCAGAAGCTGACCGGCATCCCCGGCATCTTCTCGACCCGCATTTCCTACGTGACCAAATCGGGCAGCGAATACCGCCTTGAAGTGGCCGACGCCGACGGCGAAGGCCGGCAGGTCGCGCTGATTTCGAACGAGCCCATCATCTCGCCGGCCTGGTCGCCCGACGGCACCAAGGTCGCCTACGTCTCGTTCGAAGCCAAGAAACCGATCATCTACATTCAGAACCTGGTGACCCGCCAACGCTCCGTCGTCGCCAATTTCAAGGGCAGCAACTCGGCCCCGTCGTGGTCGCCCGACGGCTCGCGCCTGGCGGTGGCGCTGTCGCGCGACGGCCTGACCCAGGTCTACATCATCAATGCCGACGGCTCCGGCCTGCGCCGCCTGACCAACACCTCCGGTATCGACACCGAACCGCGCTTCTCGCCTGACGGCGGCAGCATCTACTTCACCAGCGACCGCAGCGGCGGCCCGCAGATCTACAAGGTCGGCGTGGACGGCGGCAGCGCCCAGCGCGTCACCTTCAACGGCAGCTACAACATCAGCCCGCGCATCTCGCCCGACGGCAAGACGCTGGCCTTCATCTCGCGCCGCGACGGCCAGTTCCAGCTGTACGCGCTGGACCTGACCAACGGCCAGGAACAGCGCCTGTCCGACGGCAGCCGCGACCAATCGCCCAGCTTTGCCCCCAACGGCAAATACATTATGTACGCGACGGAAGCTGGTCGTCGCGGATCCCTTGCCATCGTATCTGTCGATGGCCGTGTCAAGCAGCGTCTGACAACGCAAGTCGGAGATATCAGGGAACCGACTTGGGGTCCGTTCATGAAATGAAATAAAGAAATCCAACATTAACATTCATCACGACAAGGAGAAATCCAAAATGCGTACCATCAGCACCCTCGCCCTCATCGTCTCCAGCGCTGTTTTGCTGGCCGCTTGCTCGTCCACCAAACTGGACGACAAGAACGCCCCTGTTGAAAACCGCGCCGGTTCCGGCAGCGGCGCCGATATGCGCGCCGTCGGCACCGTCAACGCCGGCTCCGCCGATCCGCTGAACGACCCGCAAGGCGTTCTGGCCAAGCGCAGCGTCTACTTCGACTACGACAGCTACACCGTCAAGGACGAATACCGCTCCGTGGTTGAAAACCACGCCAAGTACCTGGTGGCCCACAAGGACCGCAAGGTGATCATCCAGGGCAACACCGATGATCGCGGCGGCGCCGAGTACAACCTGGCCCTGGGCCAGAAGCGTGCAGAAGCCGTGCGCAAGGCACTGGTGCTGCTGGGCGTGTCGGAGTCGCAAGTCGAAGCCGTATCCTTCGGCAAGGAAAAGCCGAAGGCCCTGGGCCAGGACGAAGCCTCCTACGCTGAAAACCGTCGCGCCGACATCGCTTATCAGTGATCGACATGCGTACCGCTTTCAAACTGAAATCGGTAACCGTGGCAGCCGTACTGGCTGCCACGGCTTATTTACCGCTCACTGCCCACGCTGCCCTGTTTGGCGACGACGAGGCGCGCAAGGCGATCCTGGAGATCCGCGCCAAGATCGAAGCCCTGCAGCACGACATTGACAACAAGGCCGACAAGAACAGCGTCCTCACACTCTCCGACCGCAACGACAACCTGCAATCGCAGATCTCGGCGCTGCGCGGCCAGATCGAAGTACTGACCAACGAGGTCACCAACGCCCAGCAGCGGCAAAAAGATTTTTACGTTGACCTCGACGCGCGCCTGCGCAAGCTCGAACCGCAACAGGTCAATGTCGACGGCCAGACGGTTGCCGTCGGCGTCTCCGAACAGCAGGCCTACGATGCCGCTCTGTCCCAGTTCAAGGGCGGCGACTACAAGGGCGCGGCCAATGCCTTCGGCGACTTCATCAAACGCTACCCGCAATCGGGCTACGCCGCCTCGGCACAGTACTGGCAAGGCAATTCCCTGTACGCCCAGCGCGACTACAAGGGCGCCATCGCGGCCCAGCAGAATGTCGTGAAGAACTACCCCGACAATCCCAAGGTAGCCGACGCCATGCTCAACATCGGCAGCTCGCAAGCCGAACTGAAGGACAAGGCCGCCGCGAAGAAAACGCTGGAGCAACTGATCGCCAAATACCCGAACAGCCCGGCAGCGCAGACCGCCAAGGAACGCCTGCCCACGCTGAAATAAGGACCCTGGCAGCAAACCGGCTGTTGTATAGCGTTTTACGCAAGGATTTGACACCGCCAATGAAGTTTGCCTATAATTGCGGTCTTTCGGGTCGTTAGCTCAGTTGGTAGAGCAGCGGACTTTTAATCCGTTGGTCGCAGGTTCGAGTCCCGCACGGCCTACCAGAAATACGAAGGGCTCCAGTTCGCTGGAGCCCTTTTCGTTTTTCTAGCGTGACAAAAACGTGACAGCGGTGTTTTCGTCCTTGCCGGGCTGCTTACTAGCGATTCTTGCTGCTGCAACGGTTAAATGCTCTGTAGCGTATTTTGCGTAGCGATCGACCATCTGGCGCGACTTCCAGCCACCTAGCTCCTTCAGTTCATCACAAGACGTTCCCGCCTGACGATGCCATGAGGCTTAAGTCGTGAAAGCGGAAGTCCTGAATGCCCGCCTTCGCCAGCGCTGTATGCCATGCCGAGTTGGTCAGCTCCCAAGCAATCCGACGGCCTTGATACGTAAAACAATACCGGGGATGCTTTCCTACCTGCTCAATCAGTACATCCGCTGCATCTTGATTCAACGGCACACCGCGAGGCGTGCCATTCTTGGTTTGATTGAGCCATGCAGTACAACGAGTTAAATCAACTCTATTCCACTCCAACCCTGTAATCTCACGCGCCCTGCATCCTGTAGCCAGCGCGAATCGCACTAACGCGGCCAGATGCGGCGGACAGACGGCAATCAAACACGCCGCCTCTGCATGAGATAGCCAGCGATCTCGCTCCACTTCACCCGGCAACAAACGAATTTTCGGAAAACTATCAATCCACTGCCACTCATCCCGCGCCATTCGCAACAAACTGCGAATCAGAGCAAGATAGCGGTTGATCGTTGCAGGCTTATTCCCTTTCTTGCCCTCTCCTTGAATCACTGACCAGATCACATCACCATCAATCTGGCGAAGCGTTAGTGGGCCAAGATAAGGATCAAGCAGACGGCATATACGCTGCACATCCGAAAAACTACGCAGGTTGCGTTTCATTGCGAGATACCGCACAACGGCTTCTTGCCAAGAGCGCTCGGGCTTGATGCCGAAATGAACTTCGCGATAGGCTGTTGATTTGCTCGCAGAATTGACCCTCTCCATTTGACCCACCTTCCATTGCCTCCCGAAGGCTGCCACGCGGTCATAAGACCCTTCATATCCCAGCTCTCGTAAGTCCAGGAACATCTGTTTCAGGGTTCGTCTTTGCTTGCGCGATTTGACTGCCTCAGCGCTGAGCCAGGCTGAAAGTCGAGGCGCGAATTCATCTAGGGCACTGGATGATTGCCTTGAGGGGTAGGAAGGCTCGATCGCTCCGGATCGGATATAGCGACGAACCGTGTTTCGAGAGATGTCCAGCCGCGGGAGATTTCCCTGATCGAGATGCGATCGCGGATGTACCAGCGTCGAATAATTCCAAGTAGGACCACGTCTATCACTCCGTTCTCCCGCTCGCTGTGATGAGCAGGATTGTGGTCTAAACATGGGTCAACTTAGGATGCAAATTTCCGGGGAAAGTGGGTCAGTTTTCGATGCAACTCAACACCCGCTCCTCAACTGGAGTTTGGCAACGTGTTAAGCATGCTCCGATACTGACGGGGGGTAAATCCGGTCGACGTCTTAAATTGGCGAGTGAACGCGCTGTGGTCTGTATATCCGCACTGCAAGGCGACTTCCGTGATTGGAGCATCAGTATGGAGGAGGCGGTGAGCATTTTCTAAGCGCACCTTCTGAATCATCTGCCTGGGAGTCAGATGGAATACCCTCTTGTAGTACCGCTCAAGCTGTGCGACCGAAAGGCCGGCAATACGCGTAAGTTCGCTCATCGAAATCCGACGGCCAAAATGAGTTCGGATATGTTCTTCAACCGTTGCCAGGCGCTGATACGCAGGGTGCACATTGTTGGTGGATTGTATGTCCACCGATATTCCAACTAGGCCGATGATGTCTGCATATTTGTTGAAAATAGGACGCTTGTAGGTCAGGCACCACCCCGGCTCATGCGTGCCGTATAAATGCAGTTCAAGCTGGCCCTCATACACAAATCCCTCTTCGAGTACCCTCCGGTCTTGTGCCGTGTAGCCAGGTCCAAAATGCGCTGGGAATACGTCGGCGCTCGTTTTTCCTAACAATGGTGCAAATTCTTTCACGCCGCAGCGTTGGACCAACGCGCTGTTTGCCAAGACATACCGTGCCTGCGTGTCTTTGATGAAGATTGCCGCATTGGGTATCACGTCTAGTACGGGGGCCAATATGACAATCACCGCCAGCAATTCCTCCAGCGTCTCCAGTCGCGCAGTTCTGTTTTCGATACTCAATATTGAAGATATTCGTGTAGCCAAAATCACCATACCCTCCGTAGGCAAGCCATTTTTTGACGCCAGATTGGTGCCAATGATGTGCAGGATGCCATATCTGATAGCCACTGGCGAGGTAGGCGTACAAACAGAAACTGTGCTGATTTCGTCATTTTATGCATCGAAAAACATCAATCGAATTCGTGCAATTAGGTTCACTCTCTGTCCCCAGCAATATGTTGCAGAAATCGGGAATAAAACCACACGCGCAGATTGCTATAGCTCGACGTCAGCAGCGAGCGTAGCGGTGTTGGTTGTTGGTGTTGGCTTTACAAAAAGTCAGTTCGCTACCGAAGCGTTACATCAAAAGCATGGAGACACTATGTCAAATCAAGGCAAGTTCAAGCAGCATCTTTCGCTACTAGATGTAACTTTCATTGGCCTCGGGGCGATTTTCGGCTCTGGATGGCTCTTCGCAGCAAGTCACATATCTTCCATCGCCGGCCCGGCAGGCATCTTGTCCTGGATTCTCGGCGGCATCGCAGTTCTCTTGTTGGGAGTCATCTACTGTGAGCTAGGCGCGGCATTGCCTCGAGCCGGCGGCGTAATCCGCTACCCAACCTATTCGCACGGCCCGCTGTTTGGCTACCTAATGGGATTCATCACACTGATTGCCTTCTCCAGCCTGGTCGCGATTGAAGTTGTGGCATCGCGTCAGTACGCTGCTGCTTGGATTCCAGGGCTGACGAAGACGCTCTCGAGCGATCCGACATTGTTGGGTTGGGGCGTGCAATTTGCACTGCTTTGCCTTTTCTTCTTGCTGAACTATCGCAGCGTTAAGACGTTCGCGGTCGCAAACAACTTAATCAGCATTTTTAAGTTCATCGTACCTCTGCTAGTCATCGGTGTGCTGTTCATGTACTTCAAGCCGGAAAACCTCACTACCGAAGGCTTTGCGCCATTTGGTATGTCCGGTGTCGAAATGGCAGTCTCTGCCGGCGGCGTCATCTTCGCCTACCTGGGGCTGACTCCCATCATATCAGTGGCCAGTGAGGTAAAAAATCCTCAGCGGACAATTCCGGTAGCGCTGATTTTGTCGGTGCTGCTATCGACAATGCTGTACGTTCTGCTGCAGCTGGCATTCTTGGGAGGCGTTCCTGCTGACATGCTGGCTGGCGGCTGGAGCGACGTTGCCAAGCAGTTGTCGCTGCCGTATCACGACATCGCGCTCGCGCTGGGCGTCGGCTGGTTGGCCTATCTGGTGGTTGCAGACGCAGTCATCTCCCCGAGCGGCTGCGGCAACATCTATATGAATGCGACGCCGCGTATTATCTATGGCTGGGCAAAAACTGGCACCTTCTTCAAGGTATTCACCAGTATTGACGAGAAGTCCGGCATTCCTCGTCCAGCACTGTGGTTGACTTTCGGCCTGTCCGTCTTCTGGACGCTCCCGTTCCCGTCGTGGGAAGCACTGATTAACGTAGTTTCTGCTGCGTTGGTTCTGAGCTACTCAGTGGCGCCTATCTCGGTTGCAGCACTGCGACGAAACGCCCCCGACATGCAGCGTCCGTTCCGCGTCAAATGGATGGCAGTGTTGGGGCCTGTCTCATTCATCATCGCAGCCCTCATCGTCTACTGGTCCGGCTGGAGCACTGTCTCCTGGCTGCTGAGCCTGCAAATCGTGATGTTCGTCGCATACATCCTGTGCGGTCGCTTTGTCCCAACCAACCACTTCTCGCTCAAAGAGCAAGTTCGCTCTTCCGCATGGTTTATCAGCTTCTACGCAATCACTATCGTTCTATCGAAGCTGGGTAGCTTCGGTGGTATCGGCCTGTTGACCCATCCGTTCGACACTATTGTCGTGGCTGTATGCGCTCTGGGTGTCTACTACTGGGGCGCTTGCTCGGGAGTACCGGCTCACAAGATGGATCTTGAGGGTGACGAAAGTGAAGTCGACCGGCCCGTTGCGGATGAAATTCCGACCATCGCTTGGTCTTAAGCGCCATTAATCAGAATGCCCTAACAGATTATTTGGAGAATTGATTCATGAATCATTTGCACGTCATCGACTCACACACTGGCGGCGAGCCTACCCGGCTGGTTATGAATGGTTTTCCGACGCTCGTCGGAACGACCATGGATGAAAAGCGTGACGAGCTCAAGGCCAAGCACGATAAATGGAGAAAGGCATGTTTGCTGGAGCCGCGTGGCAACGATGTGATTGTCGGCGCTCTCTACTGCGAGCCGGTTTCGGCTGATGCAACATGCGGCGTCATCTTCTTCAACAACGCTGGCTATCTGGGAATGTGCGGTCACGGGACAATCGGGCTCATCGCGTCGCTGCATTATCAGGGACTCATTGCACCGGGCGAGCACAAAATCGACACTCCGGTTGGCCAGGTCAGCTCTGTCTTGCATGAGGATGGCTCCGTCACTGTTCGTAACGTGCCGGCCTATCGCTATCGCAAGCAAGTAGAAGTGGATATCCCAGGGCATGGAACCGTTCTCGGTGATATCGCCTGGGGCGGCAACTGGTTCTTCTTGGTGAATGACCATGGGAAACCCATTGATATGAGCCATGTAGAAGAACTGACTGACTTCACATGGAAGATGCTTCGCGCTCTGGAGGCTCAGGGCATCTCCGGCGAGGATGGTGCGCTTATCGACCATATTGAGCTGTTTGCAGATGATGATGCGGCCGACAGTCGCAACTTCGTCCTGTGTCCAGGGAAGGCCTACGACCGCTCTCCATGCGGTACCGGCACCAGCGCCAAGATGGCCTGTTTGGCCGCCGATAACAAGCTGGCACCGGGAAAGACCTGGGTTCAAGCAAGCGTCACAGGCAGCCAGTTTAGCTGCCACTACGAGCTGGAAGGCGAGTTCATCAGGCCCTTCATCAGCGGTAGCGCGTTCATGACCGCCGATAGCACATTCTTGATTGATGACCGGGATGTATTCGGCTGGGGCATCTGACCGTCCGTCGAGCGAGCTCTAAACTCACTTGTCCAGATTTTTCGCAGGCTTTCATGTCCGGCGCTCCTTCTCTATCAGGTCTCTCGAAACGGCTTCGAGTACCAATACCGGTGTTTTAGCCGACTCAGACAGGAAGTAACAACGTGCAAAAAACAATCGCTTCCAATAATTCCGCAGACGTCGTTGTCGTCGGTGCCGGCATCATTGGAGTAGCGTGCGCACTTCAACTTGCGCGCAAAGGGCTTCTTGTCACCGTGGTGGATCGACAGCAGCCAGGATTGGGGGCTTCCTATGGGAACGCAGGGCATTTGGCTACGGAACAGGTATTTCCCATTGCGGACAGTTCTATTTTGAAGCGAATCCCTGCAATGCTGCGAGATCCCATGGGGCCGCTGCGTTTGGATTGGCGATATCTCCCACGCGCGTTGCCATGGTTTGTGCGGCTACTTCTAAATTTGCAGCCGTCCCGCTACCTGCGCACCGTTGCAGGAATCCGTGCGCTCAATGAAGCCAGTTGCAAGGCTTGGCGTCGGCTACTAGGAAATATCGATGCCACCGACCTGCTTAAGGAGGATGGCTCGTTGCTGGTCTACGAACGCGGTGAGTCATTTGAAGCACTTGAGACCCTTCAAGCGCGGATGGCACAGCAAGGTGTCGAGGTCGACTTCTGGCAGGAAGACGAGATCCGAAAAGCTGTTCCACAATTGAGCAAGAACATCCGTGGAGGCTTGTTCTTCCCTAAAACAGGCCATTTTATTGACCCTTATCTTGTTGTGACGAGACTTGTCGAAGCAGCCAAGGCATTTGGCGTCCAGTTCGAACAGCGTGAAGTTTTGGATGCAAAAGTTACGGAGACAGGTGTGCGCTTATTCACGCCAAGTGGTGAGCTGGCGGCTAACCAGGTTTTAGTGGCGTGTGGTGCGCACTCCGCGAAACTCACCGCTTCGTTGACTGGGAAGAACGTACCGCTGGATACCGAGCGCGGTTATCACCTGATGTTGCCGGCAGAGCAGGAGCGCCTCCCGTTTGCCGTTACATCCTTCGAGCGAAAATTCATCATGACGCCAATGCGGGGCGGCCTCAGGCTGGCTGGCACGGTCGAATTCGCAGGCCTGAAGCGGCCGCCAAATATGGAGCGCGCGTGGCAGTTGCACAAGTTAAGTGAAGGCTTGTTCCACGATTCCCTCAGCACCAAGGCTGCAACGCACTGGATGGGGTTCCGACCGTCCATAGCGGACTCGCTACCTGTCATCGATTCAGTTTGCGATGGAAAGGTGATGATGGCCTTCGGACATCACCATCTCGGATTAACTCAAGCCGCCGTGACCGCTGAATTGGTAGCACGTCTGAATTCGCATCTGCCTGCTACGCATGATCTTCCTGAGATATCCCTATATGCACTCTCCCGATTCTGAGGTGATTGGAGGGCATGGGAAAAAAATTTACACGTGACAAGCGAAGCCAGACCACATGAACCCTAGCTAGGTGGTGAGCCTAGCTTGAAATAAACCTTTCAACTGCACTTGCAGACCTGCCCGCTGGTGCTGTGGAAATTACCAATTCTATTAAAGGAGAAAACGAAATGAGCGACAATATCTTTACCGGCACTATCCCAGCGCTGATGACCCCATGCACGGCCGACCGCCAGCCCGACTTCGACGCACTGGTGAAAAAGGGCAAGGAGCTTGTAGCCCTCGGCATGCGCGCAGTTGTCTACTGCGGTTCGATGGGCGACTGGCCGCTGCTGACCGAAGCGCAACGTCAAGAAGGTGTTGCGCGCCTAGTGGCCGCCGGCGTGCCAACCATCGTCGGCACCGGTGCCGTGAACTCAAAGGAAGCAGTCTCGCACGCTGCTCATGCTGCCAAGGTCGGTGCCCATGGGCTGATGGTCATCCCGCGCGTGCTGTCGCGAGGTGCATCCGTGGCGGCCCAGCACAACCACTTCGCTGCAATCCTGGCTGCTGCTCCGGATCTACCAGCCGTGATTTACAACAGCCCGTACTACGGCTTCGCCACTCGCGCCGACCTGTTCTTCCAACTGCGTGCTCAGTTCCCGAACCTGATTGGTTTCAAGGAATTCGGCGGTGCGGAAGACATGCGCTATGCAGCTGAAAACATCACATCGCAAGATGACAACGTCACTCTGATGGCCGGTGTGGATACTCAAGTGTTCCATGGTTTCGTGAATTGCGGTGCTGCAGGTGCCATTACTGGCATCGGCAACGCATTGCCGCGTGAAGTGTTGCAACTGGTCGACCTGTGCAGCAAGGCCGCAAATGGTGATGCTGTAGCCCGTGCGCGCGCCAAGGAACTGGAATCCGCGCTGGCGGTTCTGTCCTCCTTTGACGAAGGTTGCGACCTGGTTCTGTTCTACAAGTACCTGTTGGTTTTGAACGGCGAAAAGGAATACTCCCTACACTTCAACAAAACCGACGCATTGAGCGATGCCCAACGCGGTTACCTAGAGAAGCAGTACAACCTGTTCCGCAACTGGTATTCGAACTGGATCAAGACCTTTAACTAATCTTATAGTTTCATTTGACTCAAAGTGGTGTTTGGGCGATTCAATGCTTTCATGGTACCCGGAGGAAGTGAATCAGTTGCCCTCCCTTTTGGCTACCGAAATTACGTCAACACAGCAACGCATATATCTAAAAATTGGAGTCTCATTGGCGGATGTCTCCCGCTCATACCGAAGGCCAAAAAATTAACTAAAGAATATGTTTTTGGCCAAGTGTTCTCAAGAAATGTCGTGGGATTAGTTGACTCCATGATATACGTGACAAATTAGATTTGATTAAGCGAAGCATGACAAGTGAGGGCGAGCCAATAATCAATAAAATCAATGAGTTAGAAAAACTTTTAATCCGTTGGTCGCAGGTTCGAGTCCCGCACGGCCTACCAGAAATTCAGCAGTAGAAAAGAAGGGTTCCAGTTCGCTGGAGCCCTTCTTTTTTTACAATTGTCGTCTCTGTTGCGGCAATTTTCGGCAACAATCCCTCTTCATTGATACGATCAGCAGCGGCAAGAATCGGCTGCAAAGAAGCTCAAGGCTTTCATTTGTCGGGCGCGCACTCCTTCGCCGCTTGGGGCGGCTGCCCGCCCTCAGTTTTTCCAGGAACGCCGACACTATCGGCGACCATATCTCCATCACGCCGGAACACGGCAGATGCCCGTTCTTCCCTAGCGGCGGCATCGGCGACAGCCTCGGGCAGCGCCTGGATGATTGCCGAAGACGCTCCCTGCGCTTGCGCCCGACGATACGCGATCCGATATACTTCCGCTTTTCATCCGCAGGTTTTCGATATCCCGATTGCCAACCATGTCCGACCAGCCGCCCGAGCCCTTGTTTCCCAATGACGCCGTCAGCGGCGCCGATACCGTTCCGGCGCCGCGGCCGTGGATCGTATTGCAGAACGTGCATGAGGTCGAGACCTGGATCGAGACCTATAACCGCGAACTGCAGGCGGTCGTCTGGCGCAACAAGCTCAATACGGCCAACGCCGGCCAGGGCATCTGCTTCGCGCTCGAACTGGGCGGCGAAATCTACCTGCACACCACGGCCGAAGGCCAGGTGCTGCTGGACGTGAGCGAAGAAGCCTCATGGGTCAACCCGGTGATCAGCGCCGCCACCGGCGCGGCGTCTCCGGCCGGCACCGTCTGGGTACTGCCGCAGGATACGCTCACGCAACTGATCCTCGGCCTGTCGGGCATGATTGCGACTTCGCAGTTCGTGCTCAGGCATGAATACCGGATCGGCAAAAGCCAACGTATCCGGTTCTGAGCGCCCCCCGACGGAAAACATTGCCAACAAGGATAGATCCATGAATGAACGCCCCCTGGTCGTCGCCGGCGCCATCAACATGTTCATTGCCGTGGGCTGCGGCGCCTTCGGCGCGCACGGCCTGAAGAAGATGCTTTCCGAGGACATGCTGGCAGTCTGGCATACCGCCGTCACCTACCAGGCCATGCATGCGCTGGGCATGATCGCCGTCGCCCTGCTGCTGCCCAGATTCGGCGGCGCGATGATGCGCTGGGCCGGCAACCTGATGCTGGCCGGCATAGTCATCTTCAGCGGCAGCCTCTACCTGCTGGCGCTGACCGGCACCCGCGTGCTGGGCGCGATCACACCCATCGGCGGCGCCGCCTTCCTGGCGGCGTGGCTGCTGGTGGCATGGTCGGCTTACAAGGGCATGCGCTGAAGTCAGCCGCTCCCGGCAACAATAAAAACGCGGTCGGTTTATTCCCTGACTGCGTTTTTTATCGGCCGCAACTGTTGAACGGTATCAGGCGGCGGTGCCGTTCAAAGCCGCCTTCACCAACGCATCGATCTCTCCGGTAATGTTGGACAGCACCCCGGCCACGACCGAAAATTCCCGGCCGGCCTGGCCCGAACGGGCCGCCACGATGCGGGCGTTGAACGCCACCATCTTGGCTTCGCGGGCAATGGTCTCGATATCGGTCATGATCCCATGCAACTGGTCGCGCATGCGCCGCGAGTGCTTTTTGGATTGTTCCTCATAGATCGCCGTGATCTGGTTCAGCACCGCCAGCAGCGGCGTGGTCTCCTTCACCAGCGCTTCCAGCAGCTCCGGGGCTGACTTGAGCCTGTCCTCGATGGCATTGAGCGCACGCCCTGCCAGCTCGCTGAAATGCACGATACGCGCATCGCCTTGCGGCTTGCCGAAATAGGCTTCCTCCAGTTCGGGACAAAACACCCCCGGCAGCTCACCGGAACGCTTGAGCAAAGCCTGGTGCGCCCCACGGAACAGGGCCAGCGCTTCGCGCGCGGTCGCCACGGCGCCCTCATGCCCCTGCGCGCCCAGCACCGCATACAGCACCAGCCGCTGCGAAGTGAAACGGCGACGGCCCGAAAGGTTGATCAGCGCGCCGAATACTTCGCCCGACAACGGCACCACGCCGGAATCATCCGTGCAGGACTGCCCGCTATGCTCCTGCGGTATCGCGCGCGCATCATTGACGGCCACAAACGGGATGGGAACGGTGCCATGCATTTCCTGCACGGCGGCCTGGCTGGACATGGCTCACCTCACCGGATCAAGCCGCTTCGCGCGCCGGATGCGCCTGCTTGCGGTACAGGAATTCCAGCACCGCGGTGCGGTACGCGGAGTATTGCGCATCCTGCGCCAGCGCCACGCGTTCGCGCGGACGTGCCAGCTTCACCTCCAGGACTTCACCGATGGTGGCGGCCGGGCCGTTGGTCATCATCACGATGCGGTCCGACAGCAGCACGGCCTCGTCGACGTCGTGGGTCACCATGACCACTGTCGACTCGGTCTTGGCCACGATCTTGAGCAGCTCGTCCTGCAGGTGGGCGCGCGTCAATGCATCGAGCGCCCCGAACGGCTCATCCATCAGCAAGACCTTGGGTTCCATCGCCAGCGCGCGGGCGATGCCCACCCGCTGCTTCATGCCGCCGGAGATTTCATTGGGGCGCTTGGTCTCGGCCGCCGACAGGCCCACCAGCGCCAGCGCGGCGCGCGTGCGGTCGCGCAGTTGGGTGCGGTTTTCCTGCGCGCCGAACACGCGCTCGACGCCGAGGTGGATGTTCTCGTAGCAGGTCAGCCAGGGCAGCAGCGAGTGGTTCTGGAACACCACCGCGCGCTCCGGCGACGGGCCGCCGATTTCGCGGTTGGCGCACAGCAGCACGCCTTCGCTGGGCCGGGTCAGGCCGGCGATCAGGTTCAGCAGCGTCGACTTGCCGCAGCCGGAATGGCCGATGAGCGTAACGAACTCGCCCTTGGCAACCGTCAGGTTGATGTCGCGCAGCGCATGGAAACTGCCCTTCTTGGTGTTGAACACCATTTCCACGCCGTGGATGTCGATGAATTTGCCGTTGATGTTTTCCATGATGTCCCCCGCGTTCGGTTTCAGTTGCTGACCTGCTCATAGGTGAAGGCCTTGGCCAGCGCCACCAGCGCCTGCTCCAGGATCAGCCCGACCACGCCGATGACGACGATGGCGATGATGATGTGCGGCACGTTCAGGTTGTTCCATTCATCCCAGACCCAGAAGCCGATGCCCACGCCGCCGGTCAGCATCTCGGCGGCGACGATCACCAGCCAGGCGGTGCCGATGGACAGCCGCACGCCGGT
This sequence comes from Herbaspirillum sp. SJZ099, assembly GCF_007828355.1. Taxonomy (NCBI): domain Bacteria; kingdom Pseudomonadati; phylum Pseudomonadota; class Betaproteobacteria; order Burkholderiales; family Oxalobacteraceae; genus Herbaspirillum; species Herbaspirillum sp. SJZ099. The sequence goes on from NZ_VIUO01000014.1 coordinate 45,882, forward strand.
CAGCATGTAGGGCAGCACCGAGGGAAACAGGATCTTGGTCAGGATTTTCCATTCCGGCAGGTTCAGCACGCGCGCCACGTTCATGTAGTCCTGCGGCACGCGCTGCACGCCCACCGCGGTGTTGATGATCATCGGCCAGATCGAGCAGATGAAGATCGACCAGATCGCCGCCGGGTTGGCCGACTTGAACACCAGCAGGCCGATCGGCAGCCAGGCCAGCGGCGAGACCGGTTTCAGCAGGCTGATGATGGGCCCGAACATGGCCGCCAGGAACTGCACGCGCCCGATGGCGAACCCCAGCGGTATGCCCACCAGCGCCGCCAGGCCGAAGCCCACGCCCACGCGCTGCAACGACGCCAGCACGTTCCAGCCGATACCCTGGTCGTTGGGGCTGTTGCGGTAGAAGGGATCGGAGAACATGTTCAATGCTTCCTGCAGCGTCGCCAGCGGCGTCGGAAAGCTGCTGTTCTTCAAGGCGATGATCTGCCAGACCAGCACCAGCACCGCCACTCCCAGCAGCGGCGGCACGATGCGCATGAAAACGCCGCCGGCGGCGATGCGGCGCCTGGCCGGGCGAACCTGCGCCGCAGCCGGCGCAGGCGTGAGCGCCTTGGCCTCGTTGGCGGCATCGGCGCCGCGTGCCGCGGCCGGCGCCCCGGCGGCCGGCTTGGCGTTATCGCCCATGATGTTCTCCATGACTGCGCTCATTTCGACTCCCTTCCTGTTGGAACTTCAATCGCATCGGCGCGCCTCCCCCGGCGCGCCGCATATCGCCGGCATGCGCCGGCGATCAGACCTTGATCTTGAACGACTGGGCATAGGCCGCCGGATTCTTGCCGTCCCACACGGTGCCGTCCATGAACTTGGAGGTGCGCATGACATCCTTGGGCACCGGCGTCTTGGTCATCGCGGCGGCGTCCTTGAACAGGTCGATCTGGTTGACCGCCTTGGCCACGGCGAGATAGTCGGGATCGCTCTTCAACAGGCCCCAGCGGCGGTGCTGGGTCATGAACCACATGCCGTCCGACAGGTACGGGAAATTGACCGTGCCGTCGTCGTAGAACTTCATGTAGTTGGGATCGTCCCAGGTCTTGCCCAGGCCATTCTGGTAGCGCCCCAGGATGCGCTGGTCGATCACGTCCTTGCTGGTGTTGACATAGGACTTGTCGGCGATGACCTCGGCCATCTTGTTCTTGTTGGTCAGCGAGGCGTCGATCCATTTACTGGCGTCAATGATGGCGGCCATCATCGCGCGGCAGGTGTTGGGGTATTTCTTGACGAACTCCAGCGACGTGCCCAGCACTTTCTCCGGGTGGTCCTTCCAGATGTCCTGGGTGGTGGTGGCGGTGATGCCCACGCCGTCGACGATGGCGCGATGGCCCCAGGGCTCGCCCACGCAGAAGCCGTCCATGTTCCCCACGCGCATGTTGGCCACCATCTGCGGCGGCGGCACGGTGATCACCTTGGCATCCTTCATCGGATTGATGCCGTTGGCCGCCAGCCAGTAGTACAGCCACATCGCGTGGGTACCGGTAGGGAAGGTCTGGGCGAAGGTGTATTCGCGCTTGTCGGCCTGCATCAGCTTGGCCAGCGAAGCGCCATCGACGGCGCCCTTGTCGGCCAGCTTCTTCGAAAGGGTGATGGCCTGGCCGTTGTGGTTCAGGCCCATCAGCACCGCCATGTCCTTCTTCTGGCCGCCGATGCCCAGCTGCACGCCGTAGATCAGGCCGTACAGCACATGGGCGGCGTCCAGTTCGCCATTGGTCAGCTTGTCGCGCACGCCGGCCCAGGAAGCTTCCTTGCTGGGCACGATCTTGATGCCGTACTTCTTGTCGAAGCCCAGCACCGAAGCCATCACCACCGAAGCGCAGTCGGTCAGGGGAATGAAACCGATCTTGACCTCTTCCTTTTCCGGCTTGTCGGAACCGGCCGCCCAAACGCCGCCGGTGGCTAAACCCATCATGCTCGCTCCCGCCGCGATGCCCGCGGTATGAATGATCTTGCGGCGCGTCGCATCCACTTCCGCGCCATTGGTTACCCCGGTCACCGCCTTGCCCGCCTGCTCTTCCTGGAAATCCATCGCATTTTCCCCCTTGCTAGCCGATAAACGAAAAAAGGCGTATCCCGACATGAATCGCTTCATGTCGAAAGACGCCTTTGTCTTGGGCGATGCAACCTCCGTTGGCCGCACCTATGCGCACTCGTTGCGCTACGGGGTACGTTCAGCAAAGACCGTGCCAGACGGATGCAAAACGCAGCCGAATACCCGCCATCGCCTATGGAAACGGGATCCGCGGCAGCATCGAAGGCAGTTGCGCACAGGTTTCGGCGAAAGTGCGCAACGCCAGCAAAACGAGCGCCGCACCGCACTTCATTTGTGCTTTGCACCAAATTGGCGGAACAGGAAAAGGAGGGGAAAAGCGACCGGGAAAGAAGCGTTCAGCCCAGCAGGTCCTCGGCATCCAGCAGGCGCTGGGCCACTTCGGAGAGTTTGAGGTTGCGGTTCATCGCCATGCCGCGCAGCTTCTGGTAGGCCTGGTCTTCGGACAAGCCCTTGCGCGCCATCAGCACGCCCTTGGCGCGCTCGACCAGTTTGCGTTCGGCCAGCTTGTTACGGGTATCGGACAGCTCGGCCAGCAGTTTCTGCTCCTGGCGAAAACGCGCCAGCGCCACGTCCAGCACCGGCTTGACCCGCTCTGAATGCAAGCCCGCCACGATGTAGGCGGTCACCCCGGCGGCCATGGCGGCTTCCATGCTGGAGGTGTCGTCGTCTTCGGTGAACATGACGATGGGGCGGCGTTCGTCGCGGGTGGCGATCACGATATGTTCCAGCACGTCGCGCGCGTCGGACTCGGCTTCGATGATGATCATGTCCGGCTGCAGGCTGGCAATGCGGTCCGGCAGCGAAAGGTCGGCCGGCAGCGCGGCAATGATGTTGTAGCCGGCATCGAGCAGCCCGGCGCGCAGCGCTTCGGCCCGCTGTCGCGCCTGCTCATGCGCGGCTTCGTCATGGTCTTCTTCCAGGTGCGGCACGGAATTGACGATGACGATACGCAGCGGGCGTCCGCCTGCGGTGGCGGTAGATGTCGATGGGCTACCGGACTTCATAGAAAGGACGAACTGGCTATCGGCTCTGGTGAGAACGCAAACAAGTCAAACTCGCTGATCCGTTTCCAACGATTGCGCTGCGAAGCAGCATGCGATTGACGGCCGGAATAGTAACCCATTGCCGCTCAAAAAACATGCATCGCCATAAAAACAGGCGCAGGCGCCGGTGCGGCATGCCAGAACGATATAGCAAATTTCGCACCATTGGACGCTTTCCGCTTGCACGACAAGGCCGGGCGCATTTTCCTACAGGGATTCGCGGCGCACGCTGATCGCGCCCCAGGAGCCTTGAGCCTAAGCTGCATTCACTTGCACCAGCTGGCCGGCGAACCGGCGGCGACAATTTCAATAAGACAACAAGAGGAGAAAAACCATGACACTCGGCACCATACTGCTCATCATTCTGATCCTGGTGTTGCTCGGCGTCCTGCCGACCTGGCCCCATAGCCGCACCTGGGGATATGGCCCCAGCGGCATCGCCGGCACTATCGTCATCATCCTTCTGATCCTGCTGTTGCTGGGAAAGATATAGAACGGGTTTCCATAGACCAAGCCTGATAACATCCGTCCTGCGGATGGGCGTCCGGCGCCGCCTGCGCCCTGCCATCGGCCGTGTCGTGTTGTTTTGCAACGGCCGCGCCGATGCGCATGCTTATGCCAATTTCCCTCATGAGGTGGGTCTATGAAGAAAAATATTCTCGCAGTCTCTTGCCTGGTTGCCGCGGCGTCACTGTGGGCCTCTTTTGCCCATGCAGCAGAAGAAGACGTCAGCAAGGCCGATCCGGCCCGCTGGTACAAGGCTGACGATACCCCCAAGGAGCGCTACCGGAACCTGACCAAGGAGGCCAACGCCGCCTATGGCGAGGCCCTGCAAACCTGCAAGGGCATGCGCGGCAAGCAAGCCAGGAACTGCCGGGACGAAGCCGGCGCGGCGAAAAAAGCAGATATGGAACGCGCCAGGCGCATCTACAAGGATTACAAAGAAACTACCCCGGCCTCCTGAACAGGGCAGACGTGGGTCTCAACAAAAAGCCGGCTTAAGCCGTCATGCCGTTCAGTCAAGTCTAATCATCACAGAACCCGTTCGGGCTGAGTAGTCCCGCCAGGGCCGTATCGAAGCCAGCGTGTCAGCCTTACCGCTCTTGCCTGCCCTTCGATACGCTGCTGCGCAGCTACTCAGGGCGAACGGAGTCAGATCCGCACAAACAAAAATGCCGTTCAGCGCTTAACTGAACGGCATTACCTGCCTAAGCCGGCTGTTTGTTTCTGGCAGGCGTTTCTCCGCCTGCGGTTCGTGCATGGCCCTTGGTCAGCGGCCGATCTGGTTGCCGATCACGCCGCCCACGGCAGCGCCGCCGGCGGTGCCGATGCCGCTGCCCCCGGTCAGCACTGCCCCACCAACTGCGCCGATACCTGCACCGACCGCGGTGTTCTTGTCACGCTGCGACATGTTGCTGCAACCGGTCAATGCCGAAAAAGCCAATACAGCGATGGAAGTGATCGCAACTTTTTGAATTGTTTTCATGACTGCACCTCATTGAAATGTGGGAATAGATTTGACGGTCTAAAACGCCCCGAATTCCTCCCCGTTGGCAGAAACCGGAAAGAATTACATCGCTTGCATCCGCTTACCGCAGCTCTGCGGTATCAGGTCATCGGACGCATGCTCGCGACAGGGTACGGGGAATGGGAAGGGAAATGGGAATTATGCTGCCCGGTTTGCGGCTGCGCAGTACACTCTTGCCTGGCGCCTGCCAGGTCGCGGACGATCACCGCGTTGCGAATCGATTTCGACCGCTTGCCCTGGGCCATGTCCATGTAACGGAATTTTTTTTGCCCCAGCTTCTGCAACTGGGTGGAGTCCATCGGCGCGTGACGCTCCATCACCGATGATGACCAGCGCGAGGCCGCATCCGCCAATGGCGCGTCGAGGCGGTGGGCGCCGGCCTGCGAGGCTGCTGCAGATATTCCCGCCAGCAGGCAGAATCCAAGTAGTGTTCTTTTCATGGTCCCTCCCTGGAGGCCACCTCTGTGGCCGTGGGCAAATCGCCATGCAATCGGCAGGAAATCACGGGCATTTTTCACTTTGCCGCACGATGAACATATGTTCGCCGAAAATGCTGCAGCACAAAATCAGCCCTTTCTGATTATCCTGTAGGATTTTTCCTACCCGCCGGAGCCTGTCCTCCCCGGCGGGTCCGGTCAGCGCTTCATCGATTCCTTGGCATCGCCATAGGCTTTCTGGACATTGCCTTCCACTTGCTTGGAAACACCCTTGATTTTCTGGGTCTGGCTGCCGGCTGCCTCGCCGGCCTTTTGCTGCACCTTACCCGCTGCCTGCTTCAGGCTACCCTTGACTTGGTCCTTGTTCATGATCTCTCCTCGGATGATTGACTCGGATGGTTGATACAGGCCCCGGCACAGGAATATCCGATCCGCCGGGGATCGCCGTTCCCGATTCAGGCATGTGGCGACGATGAGTTCATGGTAACGACGAGCACCTTCCAGCGGCATAAGAAAGCCGCTCTTTCGAACGTAGGAGAAAACGGAAACAGGCGCAGGAATACGGCACCGGCCAAGAAATAACGCGCGATGAAGAAAGCCGCCGACGGGCCAATGCCGTTCAGCTTTCCGTCGGCGCCATCTCCGGCCTGATAGGCAGGCTGATGGTGATCAGCGCCCCCTTGCCGGGAGTGGAGCGGATATCGACCTTGCCGCCGAAATAGGTAGCCCGTTCGCGCAGGCCGCGCAGGCCGTAGGTCTTGTGGTTGTCGCGCCGCTCCTCCGGGATGCCCACGCCATCGTCGCGCACCGTCAGCGCCACGTGGTCCTCGTCGATGTCGAGGATCACGTCGACCTTGCTGGCCTTGGCGTGTTTGGTGACGTTGTTGAGCGCCTCCTGCAGCATGCGGTAGATGGCGATCTCCATCTCATGGCCGACCGCCACGTCTTCGTCCGGCAGGCTGGCATGGCAGGCGATGCCGGTGCGCTCATGCAGGTCGTCTAGCTGCTCCGAAATCGCCGCCTTCAAGCCGAACAGGTCCAATGTATTGGGGCGCAGCTCGGTCTGGATGCGCCGCGTGGTCGCCACCAGCGATTTGAGCAGGCCCTGCATGCGGGTCTTGCGGTCGATCCATTTCTCATCGGCCGGCAGCACCTGGTAGACCCCTTCCAGATGCATCGACAAGGCCGTGAGCGACGCGCCCATGTTGTCGTGCAGCTCGCGCGCGATGGCGCGCTTTTCTTCTTCGCGCACCGTCTCCAGGTGATTGGTCAGTTCGCGCAGCAGCGCGGTGCGCTGCACCACGGTCTTTTCCAGCTGGCTCTCGCGCTGGCGCAGTACATCCTCGGCCAGTTTGCGCTCGGTGATGTCGGTGCTGATCCCGATCACCCCTTGCACGCTGCCGTCCTTGCCGAACCAGGGCACCTTGGCGGTCTGGAAGGTAATGACGCCTTCGGGCAGATGAAGCGTCTGCTCCAGCTTCTCCGGTTTTCCGGAGGCCATCACCCGACGGTCGTCGCGGTCGATGCGATCGGCTTCCTCCTCCACCATGAACAGCTCGCGGCTGGAACGGTACATGGTTTCTTCCCAGGTCTTGCCGAGTTTTTGCAGCGTGGCCGGATTGGCGAAAATCATCAGGCCCTGGCGGTTCTTGACGAAGATCGGGTCGCTGGTGCTTTCGCTGACCGCGTTGAGCAGCGCGCTGGTCTCGGCCAGCTTTTGCGCGTTGCGCGTGCGTTCGCCGTATTCGCTGTCGAGCTTGCTGGCCGAACTCCAGAAGATGAACAGGATGATCGCGCCATTGACCAGCGTCAGCGTGGGCAGCAGCAGTTCCGGCAAGACCCAGCCATTGGACAAGCCCCAGTTCAGCAACAGGCTGAAGGCCAGCAGCAGGAACAAGGTCTGCGGCAAGAGCCGGCGCAGCATCTGGCCGCCCGGCGCGATGCGCATGATCACCGCCATCACCGGGTGGCCGGGACTGGCCATCAGCAGGGCTGCGCCCAGGAGCGCAAACACCAGCGCCGACAGCAATGGCACCGGCAGGTAGAAATCGAAGTAAATGAACTGGCTCACGCCGTAGATATAGCCCACCAACGGGATCGCGGAGAGTCCGATCAGGCCGAAGGAAAGGTATTCGGACGGATAATAGCCGCCCAGCAGGCGCCAGTCGTGCAGCAGCAGGACCGCCGCCATCAGCAGGAAACCCACCGACAGCAGCGGCGGTATCACCAGCGGGGAAATCGGATGCGCCGCATCCACCGGCAGCCAGCCCAGCCCGTACAAGCTGCCATGCACCAGCGTAACCCCGCCCAGCACGAGCAGCAGCAGCGCCAGGAGATTGACCAGCAGGTCCAATCGCGCGCTATGCGCCGATACGTTCACGCAACGCAGGTACAGCGCGCAACCGCCCAGGATGAAGCCGGCGGCCGTGACCTCCTTCACCGCCAGCAGGTCGGCCAGCAGCTTACGGTATTCGACCTCCAGGAAGGTGGCGGCCAGCACCACCATGCCGAACAGGGTCACCGCCATGGCCAGTCCCATGGCCAATGTCACCATGCTGCTGTAGCTGGATTGGGAAGCGGCAAAGTGCTCGACCGAGGAGTTCTTTTGCATATCCGCCGAGGACGGGCGAAGGCCGCTGTTTTTCTTTTGCATCGTCGGGAATCCCCTGCTTCTGTTGAAGCTGTTTTTTTTGAATCGATGGCGATCGCGCCGAACAGCCCCGAAAAGGCGGCATTGCCGGGGCCTGTTTCATCGATTGATCATCGATTGATGAAACGTCCCCCCGGCCAGGACATGTAATGATGCCGCAAAAGAAAATGGGTCAGATGCTGCCGGGCAGCACCGGGCCGGGCGGCGCATTGGCAGGCGCATAACTTGCCACGCCCATCTTTTCACGCGCGAGCTTCTCCAGCAAATCGTGCAACAGCGGCAACTCGGACGACTTGTCGAAGAAGTGCCCCACGCCGCATTGCTGGCCAGCACGGCGGTAAGTCGGGCTGACATGGTTGCTGAACACCACCTTGACCTCGTTCTGGCTGCGGGCATCGAACCGCGCCAGCGATTGCAGCAGGCTCATGCCATTGCCTTGCTTCAACTGGATGTCCAGGATCAATACGTCGTAGCTGTGGTGCTGGAGGTGCCGCAGGGCATCGGCCTCGCTCTCGGCGTAGCCGGCCAGACTGATGCCGGCGATTTCGGCCAGGCTTTCCACGATCAGCTCTCGCACATCCGCCGAATCCTCCACCAGGAAGATCCGCAAGGGCGCGTCGCCAGCGCCGTACTCCGCCCAGGAATTGAGGATGTCGTTCATGATCTGCACTATTTCTCGATGCCGCCTGCGTCTGCCGCAACCGTCGCCTGGCCCGCCGGACCGACGGCCGGATGCCCCATGCTCAATCGATCAGGTTGTTCTTGATCGCGTAATAAATGATGTCCGCATTGTTGGTCATGCTCATTTTCTGCAGCACGCGCGAGCGGTAAGTGCTCACCGTCTTGACCGAGAGGCATAGTTCATCGGCGATCTGGGTCACCCCCTGGCCCTGCCCAAGCTTATAGAAAATCTCGTACTCGCGCTGGGAGAGCGTCTCGTGCAGCGGTTTTTCCGAATCCACAGGCTCGCTGGTCAGGAGTTCGGCCACGCCGTAGCTGATGTATTTATGGCCGCGCAGGATGGTGTTGATGGCGCTGACCAGTTCCGTGGCCAGCGCCTCCTTCTGCACATAGCCGCTGGCGCCGCTGCGCAGCACCTGCACCGCATAGCGGCTCTCGGGATGCATGCTCAGCATCAGCACCGGCAAGTCAGGCTTTTCACGCTTGATCTGCTTGAGCACCTCCACGCCGCTTTTGTCCGGCATGGCGATATCCAGCAGCACGATATCCCAGTCCTGGGTACGCACCAGGCGGATCGCTTCTTCGGCGGTACTGGCTTCGCCCCCGACCTCCATGGTCGCAATTTCGGAGATGAAGTGCTGTACACCTGCCCGCACGACCGCATGGTCATCGACTACAAGTATTTTTGTCATGGTAATTTGAGCGGTGATAATGATGCCGCGGCATTGCTTGCGTTGTGGCGTCGCTTGCGCACGGCTTCTGCCGTGCCAGGCCGCGCATCGCAGCCATGGCGCCGGCGCCCGGCCTGCTTGCGCAATATCCTTGCGGCCGTCGGAGCGACCTTGAAATGCCTTGGCATAATGGCCTTCAACTATACATTACAGCCCATTCCCTGTCTGCTTCCGGAGCGCGCTGGCCGCAGCAGATGCGCTCTGGAAGCGAACAAGCGCAAACCGGCCCAGGGCCGGCTGCGCTTTCTGGCAGGCCTGTTCCCAGGCCGTTATTACTGTTTCAACCGCAAGTCATTGCGCACCGATACGACGCCCTTCACGCCACGGGCCAGCTCGGTCGCACGAGTGGCGGACGTCGCGCTGGAGACGAAACCGGACAACTGCACCACGCCCTTGTAAGTTTCGACATTGATTTCCGACGACGCCAGGTTCGGCTCATTGAACAGCGCCGCCTTTACTTTGGTGGTGATGACGGCGTCGTCCACATATTCGCCGGTTCCCTCCTTGCCCGGGCTGGAAGCGCAGCCCACCAGCGATACCATCAACAGTGCCAGGAAGAAGCCTGCGAAACGTTTGGACAGGGAAATTTTATTGAACGTCATGATGTTCTCCTAAAGAAAAACCGGTGCGGGAATGGCCATTGGCAGGCTGTTCAGCCTCCAAGGCCCGTTATCGTTCAAGCCACTACTTGGCGTACTGGGATTTGGCGGCTGCCTTGCATTGATCCTTGGCGTCGCCGCTCATTGCGTCGCATTTTTCCTTGGCAGCGTCGTAATTGGCGTCATTCTTGTCTTTCCGGGCATCCTTGTCGGCTTCGGCATTCTTGCGCTTGGCCTTGGCATCGGCCAGGGCCGACTCATGCGCCGCCTTGGCTTCCTTCTCGCAAACGTCCTGGTCATTGCCCCGGAGCGGGCCGCATTTCTTCTTGGCCATCTTGTAGTCGGCATCTGCCCTGGCCTTGTCGGCCTTGTACTGTGCCGCATTCGGATCGGCCGCGAACGCTGCGCCCTGCATGCCGATGGCGGCCGCGCCGAAGATCATGGTTGCGATGATGGTTTTCATATTTCTCCTTTTCTCTCTTTTACTGACAATAGATATCCCTTTCTCCGGATTTCCCTTGCGTCTTCCTGAGGGTCCGGCGACCCGCACTGTCCGGAGCGCGCATCAAAGATTGAGCAAATCGGCCATGTCGTCGGCGTGCTCCTCTTCCTGCGCCATGATCTGGACCAGCATGTGCCGGGTGGTCGGGTCACCGTCGCCGATGCGTTCGATCATCTGGCGATACGCTTCTATCGCCACGCGCTCCTCAACCAGGTTGGCGCGGATCATTTCCTTGATGCCGTGCGATTCGTCGTATTCGGCATGACTGCGCCGGGACAGCGTCGCCGGATTGAAATCCGGCTCGCCGTTAAGCTGCACGATGCGCTCGGCAATCTTGTCGGCATGCTCTTGCTCTTGCTGCGCATGCTGCAGGAACTCGGCCTTGACGGACTCGTTCTCCATGCCTTTGGCTGTGTAGTAATGGCGCTTATAGCGCAACACGCACAGCAATTCAGTGGCCAGCGCATCGTTGAGCATGGCCAGCACTTCCTGGCGGTTGCCGCGATAGCCGTCGGTCACCGCCCCGTCATCGACCTCCTTGGCCGCGGCACGGATGGATTCCTTATCGAGATGGAAGGATTGCTTGTGCTGGACGGATGCCAGCGATGAATTCTTCGCCATGCTCACTCCTTTCTCTTCTGATGTCGTGGTTCATGCGCATCGGCCTTGCCGCTGGCCCTGCCGGCTCGCCGGCGGACTCAATCCCGCTCGGCGCAACGGCCCACCGCCAACCCGACCAGCAGGCCGATGCCGCTGGAAATGACGATCGCCCGCCAGGGATTGGACTGCACATAATCATCGGTGGTGGTGACGATCTGGCGGCCGGCATGCATCACTGCGGACTGCGCGTCCTGGGCGGTATTCAATGCCTGATCCAGCACCTGCTGCCCTTTCGCGCGCAATTCGTCCGCGTTCTTGCCGGTGGCTGCGGCCGCTTCGGCGAAAAGATCCTGGGCTTGCTGCAACAAAGCCCGCACATCGTTGCGAACGGTCTTCAGATTATTGGCCTGCATGCTTGTCCTCCATTCATTCGGGGTTCATCATTGACCGCGCCGCCATCGGCTCACAACAGACACTGCAGGACGATCAGCGTCAGCACCGGCACACCCAAAAGCCATCCAAGCACAAGCTTGTCCATGAACGTCTCCCTTGATCTTCTTCTCATCGCGCCGGATTGCCTTGCCGCGTCTGTTCTGGCGCCATGCCCGATCTGCTTGCGCAGCGGCTCGCGATCCCGAGGTCTCCAAGATACCCGCTGCCCACTGCGCCACCTATAGGCCCCAAGCCCATTGACCTGTAGGACAAACTACCCCGGCGCTGCGGGCGCCGGCAGGCCATGGGCACGGCCCATTTACATCGAGGCGCGCTGGTGGCGCAATGAACGCTTGATCAGTTCCTGCGCTTCTCCCACCGCATGCATGATCTTGCCGTCGGTCTGGCGCTGCATGGCAGCCTGCTGCCATTGGGCATTGCCCGTCATCGAAGCGAGCCGCTCCTGGACTTTGCCCAAAGCGAACTGGAAATGGCCGGTGATCGTCTTCTTGTTCATGGGTACACCTCCGGAAATAGAATCGGGTCAGCCTTGCGATATGGGGAAAATGTTAACAACCGGCTACGGCGGCGCTCTATAGGACGCTCCCCGATTGTCTTGTAGGACAACGCGAAAGTCCGCCACAGGAGCGGCTTCCAGCGCTTCAGGCAACCGCCGGCGCAAGCCTGCGGACGAAAATCCTTCATTCCTACGCCCGCATGCGCCGCCGTCCGATGGCAGCCGCATAGGACGACGCCTAGGATGGCGGCACTGGGCCTCGGACCTCGCGTTCGCCCAGCAGCATTGCATGTGCATGCGCAACAAGGAAGGCGAACAGCATCGGCTGGCACATCGGCTGGAATTTTCCGGCGCGGCTGTATGGCGTTGCCCCATCCGTTCGCCCACCGAACCATCCGTTGTCGCCCCGGCGACCGCCGGGGCGATCAGGCACAAGGAGGCCATCATGACCAACGACCATCTGATTTCCGCATTGAACGACCTGATCCAGATTTCCAAGGATGGCGAGAAGGGATTCCGCACTTGCGCGGAGGATGCCGAACAACGCGATGCGCGCTACCAGGAGATGTTCATGGCACGCGCCGCCGAATATGGGCAGGTCGTGCTGGAGCTGCAAGACCTGGTGCATCGCCTGGGCAGGGAACCGGCCAACCACAGCACCTTCGGCGGCACGCTGCATCGGCAATGGGTGGCCCTGAAGGCTGCACTCATGGGCCGTGACGATGAGACCGTCCTCAGCGAATGCGAACGCTGCGAGGATGCTGCCATCCATGCGTATCGGCAGGCCTTGAGCCTGGATCTGCCCAACGATGTGCGCCTGATCGTGGAGCGCCAGTACCAGGGCGTGCTGGCCAACCATGACAAGGTGCGCGGCCTGCACAACCAGGTGCGCAGGCGCAACGCCGCCTGATGCTATCCCGCCGCGGCAGCGGCAGCCTGGCGATGAAAAAAGCGCAGCCTGCATGATGCAGGCTGCGCCGTTGGCATGGATGCCATGACATCCATGCCATGGCATCGAACCGCGAGGCTTACTTGCGGTCGCGCAAGAAACGCACGCGGTCGGCCAGCGCCGTTACCATGGTCTTGAGGAATTCACGGGTAGGCTCGTGGACCAGCTTGCCATCGGCATCGAAACGCTCGGCGGCAGTGCCGATCATGACCTCCGGCTTGTTGATGAATTGCAAGTCGAGGAAGACGCCGATCTGGCGCAAGTGATACTGGGCGCGCGCGGTGCCGATGACGCCCGGGCTGGCGCCCATGATGGTGGCGGGCTTGCCGGCGAACGGCTGCTGCGGAGGGCGCGAAGCCCAGTCGATGGCATTTTTCAGCACGCCCGGCACCGAATAGTTGTATTCGGGGGTGGAAAAGATGATGGCGTCGGCCTGTCCGATCTGCTCGCGCAAGCGTTCCACGGCAGGCGGCCAGCCCTGCTCGCGCACATCGTCGTTATACAGCGGGATGGCCGAAATATCGGCTTCGGTCAACGACACGCCCGGCGGCAGCAGTTCATGCAGCGCCCGCAGGGCGGCGGTGTTATAGGACTTGGCGCGCAAGCTGCCGGAAATGCCGAGGATCTTCACGTCTGTCTGGCTCATACAGTTCTCCTTGCTGGGGGGATAAACGGTGAACGATAAATCCTAACAGCAAAGGCGCCAGGGCGAATCCGATGGACACCATAAAAAACGCCGCATGGGGTCACCCATGCGGCGTCGTGGCAATGCAGTTCGTAATGGGCGTGCTGTCTCAGCCCTCGCCCAGGTACGCCGCCTTGACCCGCGGATCGTTCAGCATCTCGCCGGCCTTGCCCTCCATGGTGATCAGCCCAGACTCCATCACATAGCC
>NZ_VIUO01000015.1:0-46580 GCF_007828355.1 Herbaspirillum sp. SJZ099
CACACCCAACCTCCACCGCCAAACCCGCGCCAGCACTGGCGTTGCGGCACGCCTCGTTGTACGGAAATAATTCAAAAAAAATGCCCGCCCCTAACAGGGTGGGCATTTTCGCTATCCGGGCCTTGCGTCTGAGGCCCGAGAATAATCTCAATCAGGCGTTCTTGAAGACCGGCGCACGCTTCTCAATGAAAGCCTTCATCCCTTCTTTCTGGTCATCGGTAGCAAAACAGCTATAGAACAACGCCCGTTCGTATTTCATGCCGTCAGCCAGCGTGGATTCATAAGCGCGGTTGATCGAGTCCTTGACCATCATCGCCACCGGCTGCGACATCTCCGCAATCGTCCTGGCCGTCGCCAGCGCCTCGTCCAGCAGTTGGTCGGCAGCGACGACACGCGAGACCAGTCCGGCGCGTTCGGCCTCTTCGGCCCCCATCATGCGGCCGGTCAGGGCCATTTCCATGGCCTTGGCCTTGGAAATGGCCCGCGGCAGGCGCTGCGTGCCGCCGGCGCCGGGGATAATGCCCAGCTTGATTTCAGGTTGGCCGAATTTGGCGGTGTCGGCGGCAAGGATGAAGTCGCACATCATCGCCAGTTCGCAACCGCCGCCCAGGGCGAAGCCGGCGACCGCCGCGATCACCGGCTTGCGCACGCGGCGGATGGTTTCCCAGTTGCGGGTGATGAACTCCCCCTTGAATACATCCATATAGCTGTAGTTGGCCATGCCGACGATGTCGGCGCCAGCGGCGAAGGCCTTTTCACTGCCGGTAATGATGATGCAGCCAATATCGGGGTTGGCATCGAAGGCCAGCAACGCCTCCCCCAGCTCGCTCATGAGCGCATCGTTCAGGGCATTGAGCGCCTTGGGGCGATTCAGGCGGATCAGGCCGACCTTATCCTGGGTTTCCACCAGGATGTTTTCATAGCTCATGCAAGTCTCCTTCTTGTTGATGATTGGTAAATGGCATGCGCCAGAATAATCAACAAATCTGACTTGGCGCAATCGCACACCGGAATTTCAGGCGGGCAAGGACATCAAAGACTATAGTGGAAGTACCTCTTCAACACACATCATATAAGGAGGCTCTCATGTTCAAGACCATACTTGTTCCTACCGACGGGTCCGAACGGTCCGATAAGGCCATCGTCAATGCCATCGACTACGCCAAGCATTGCGGCGCCAAGATCGTCGGCATCTCGGTCGCCGAGCCTTACCCCTTCCCCCCCCTGGCCGAGAGCTCGATGGCGATCGACCCCGGCCTGTATGAGGACAACGTCCGCTCGCTGGCTGAGCAGCACGTCAAAAAGATCGCCGACGCCGCCCAGGCTGCCGGCGTCCCCTGCCAGACCGCCACGATGCTATCGTTTGCGCCGGACGAGGAAATCGTCAATGCCGCCAAAACCTACCAATGCGACGTCATCTTCATGGCTTCGCATGGCCGCAGCGGACTTTCACGCATCTTTCTCGGCAGCAAGACCCAGAAGGTACTGGCGCATTCAAGCGTTCCGGTTCTGGTTCTGCGCTAGTCTTTTCCCTATTCCCTTATATAAATAGGAATACAGGAAACAAAAAAACCTGCCCCTATATATACAGGGGCAGGTTTTGATTGCATAAAAGAAACTTAATTGCCGCTCGGCGGATTCATTCCCTTGGGCAGCAGTACCCACATCATCCCCCGCTGCTTCATCGAGCCCGCCTTATCTTCCGCCTCATCGCCAAAGCCCCAGAAGTAGTCCGCCCGCACCACGCCGCGGATGGCGCCTCCGGTATCCTGCGCCACCACCAGGCGCTGCAGCGGCCGGTCGCTGTTGGGCTGGGTCGTCGACAAAAACACCGGCGCCCCCAGCGGCACATGCTGCGGGTCGATGGCGATCGAGCGCTGCGGTGTCAACGGAATGCCTTGCGCGCCCTTGGGCCCCTTGGACGGGTCAGGCAGCTTTTCTTCACGGAAGAAGACATAGCTAGGGTTGGCGTTGAGCAGTTCCTCCTTGCGCGCCGGATTGGCCTGCACCCAGGCCTTGATATTCTGGGCGGAGGCCTGCGACAGCGTCATCTCGCCCTTGTCGACCAGGTAACGGCCAATGGATTTGTAGGGCCGGCCGTTCTGGTCGCCATAGGCCAGGCGGATGGTTTCCCTGGATTCCGGCAGGTAGACCCGGCCCGAGCCCTGCACCTGCAGGAAGAAGGCCTCAACCGGGTCATCCACCCACACCAGCTCCTTGCCGTCCAGCGCGTTAGACTGCGTCAGCTCGGCGCGGCTGGGATAGGGCACTACCTTGCGGCCGACCACCTTGCCGCGCAGGCGCAGGTTCTTCAGTTCGGGATAGACGCTGGCCATGTCGATCGTCAGCAAATCGTCGGGCACCTGATACAGCGGCGTTTGGTACGGGCCGGCGCGGCGGCGTGAGCCGCGCAGCAAGGGCTCGTAATAGCCGGTGACCAGGCCGGAATCGGTGCCGTCCGGATTGAACAACTGGTAAGGCGTGAAATAGGTTTCAAAATAAGCGCGCAGGAAACCCTGGTCGGAAGCATCGACCTGCTGCGCCGCGCCGCAGGCCGCGCGCCATTCGGGCCTGCGGATCAGCACCGAACAGGACGACTGCAGCGCCGGCCAGGCCTCGCGCAGGTCATCGTTGTTCCAGCCCGGCAGTTGCGAGAAGCTGGCCGCGCGCATGGCCGGCCCGGGCCGCACGGATGGCTTGGTCGTGGACGGTGCGGTAGTAGTCGCCGGCGGCGTGGTCTGGCAGGCCGCCAGCAGCATGGCAGTCGATACCGCCAATGCAGGTACACTGAGGCGCTTCAGCACGGGAAACACGGAAAAAGTAGCAAGACGGTTCAATAACATCGGAGACGAATTCATGTTGTGGTTGATTCTGGAGGCCTGCGCCGCCCTTTTTGTCCTGGTCTTCATCGTCTGGTGGACCATGTTTTCAGGCCGCAAGGAGAAATCCGGCCCGCCGGCAGCCAGGCCGGATGCGCGAGAGAAGGAAGACAGCGGCAAGGAATAAAAAATCCGCATGCCTTCGTGCGGATGGACGGGACAGCCCGCATCAATGCAGCGTGCGCGGCAGCGAAAGCACGAATTCGGGGATGCGCACATCGAACTGCTCGCCATCCTCCGCGACACAGAAATATTCCCCATGCATGCTGCCCTGCGGCGTCTTCATCGCGGTGCCGCTGGTGTACTCGAACTGCTCCCCCGGCTGCAGGAAGGGCTGGTGCCCCACCACCCCCAGGCCGCGCACTTCCTCCACATGATTGTTGGCATCGGTGATCACCCAGTGGCGCGAGATCAGTTGCGCCGGCACGGTGCCTGTATTGACGATGGTGATCGCATAAGCGAACACATAGTGCGAGCGCGAGGGATCGGACTGCTCCTCAAGATACTGCGTCTTGACCGTCACCGTAAACTCATACGCTGCCATGTGGGTGTCCTGTTTTGTTGTGATGATGTGTGCCGGGCGGAAATTCGCGCCTTGGCGCAAACACCCCAGATTGCACACGAATTCAGCATGCAGCGCAAGCCGCAGGGTTGCGCCAGCTCATCAAAGAAGGGGCCATAGGAGTAAAATAACGCCTTTTGCGGCCCCTCGTCCGCCGGCCCGCCAACGCAAGGGCCGGCCCGCCCCGGAAGCCGCCGTCGATCAAGCCATCACTTCATTTCAGCCATGCCGACCTACCGTATCGCCCCCAGCATCCTGTCCGCCGATTTCGCCCGCCTGGGCGAGGAAGTGCGCAATGTCGTCGCCGCCGGCGCCGACTTCATCCACTTCGACGTGATGGACAACCATTATGTGCCCAACCTGACCATCGGCCCCCTGGTGTGCGAAGCGATCCGCCCGCACGTGCAGGTTCCCATCGACGTGCACCTGATGGTCAAGCCGGTGGACCGCATCATCCCCGACTTCGCCAAAGCCGGCGCCAACCTGATCACCTTCCACCCGGAAGCCTCGGAACACATCGACCGTTCGCTACAACTGATCCGCGACAACGGCTGCAAGTCCGGCCTGGTGTTCAACCCGGGCACGCCGCTGCATTACCTCGACCACGTGATGGACAAGATCGACATGGTGCTGATCATGTCGGTCAACCCCGGTTTCGGCGGCCAGTCCTTCATTCCCGAGGCCTTGAAGAAAATCGCCGAAGTGCGCCGCCGCATCGATGAATCCGGCCGCGACATCCTGCTGGAAGTGGACGGCGGCATCAAGATCGACAACATCGCCGCGGCGGCCCGCGCCGGCGCCGACACCTTCGTGGCCGGCTCGGCCATCTTCGGCAAGCCGGACTACAAGGCCGTGATCGACGCCATGCGCGCCGAACTGGCACAGGTCTGATCCGTCCCCATTCGACTTCCCGCCCCACGCCATGAGCCAGCTGAACCACATCAAAGCCGCCATCATCGACCTTGACGGCACCATGCTCGATACCGCCGGCGACTTCCACGTCGCCGTCAACCGCATGCGCGCCGAGCTGGGACTGCAACCGCTGGCGCAGGAAACGATCGTCAACTTCGTCGGCAAGGGCACCGAAAACCTGATGCGCCGCGTGCTGGCGGTGGACTACGCCGAAGACGAGGCCGAACAGTACTTCCAGCAGGCGCTGGATTCCTACACCGAGCATTACCTCGCCATCAACGGCGACTTCTCGGCGCTCTACCCGGGCGTCAAGGAAGGCCTGCAGGCGATGAAGGACAAGGGACTGCGGCTGGCCTGCGTGACCAACAAGCCGCTCTCGTTCACGCTGCCGCTGCTGGACAAGAAAGGCCTGCGCGGCTTTTTCGACGTGGTCTACGGCGGCGACTCCTTCCCAAAAAAGAAACCGGATCCGATGCCGCTGCTGCAGGTATGCCAGGATTTCGGCCTGGAACCGACGCAGGTGGTGGCCATCGGCGACTCCTCCAACGACGCCCAGGCCGCGCGCGCGGCCGGTTGCCGCGTGCTCAACGTGCCGTATGGCTACAACCACGGCGAATCTATACACGATGTCGATTCCGATGGTATAGTTCAAACGCTTTTCGAAGCAGCGCAGCAAATCTCGGCGGATTGACACCCTGTCAATCTCCGGCCAACACACCAAACCGCGACCAGCACATCAATGTTTCGCAACAACAAACGCACCGCCCAACATACAGCCGCCCCTGAGGCCTGGCTGTGGCGACGCTGGCAATTCCAGGCACATTGACTGATGCCTTGCCCTTGGCCGCGCCTGCTGCCAGGACGTTGTTGCAACACTGCATTTCCCGCATTTCTTTAACGAAACCGCTGACGAGAGTCCGCTTCCGGCCCCCGCTGTATGCGCGCATATCCTGCGCGCAGCCTGCGTCGAGGCCCACGCTGCGTGTTCTACAATAGCGGTCTGGAGTGAATATGACCGAACTCGAATTCAAATCGCTGGCCACCGAAGGCTACAACCGCATCCCCCTCATCACCGAGGCCTTTGCCGACCTGGAGACGCCGCTCACGCTGTATCTCAAGCTGGCGCAAAGCCAGAACACCGGCAAGAACACGTTCCTGCTGGAGTCGGTGGTCGGCGGCGAGCGCTTCGGGCGCTATTCCTTCATCGGCCTGCCGGCCTCGACCAAGATCCGCTGCAGCGGCAGCAAGATCGAAGTCTTGAAGGACGAAACCGTGGTCGAGACCGCCGAAGGCAATGCGCTGGAATTCATCGCGCAATACCAGGCGCGCTTCAAGGTGGCGATCCGCCCCGGCATGCCGCGCTTCTGCGGCGGCCTGGCCGGTTATTTCGGCTACGACGCCGTGCGCTACATCGAAAAGCGCCTCGAAGGCAGCGCGCCGAAGGACACCCTCGGCCTGCCCGACATCCAGCTGCTGCTGACCGAAGAGCTGGCGGTGATCGACAACCTCTCCGGCAAGCTCTACCTGATCGTCTACGCCGACCCGACCCGGCCGGAAGCCTATTCGAAGGCGCGCCAGCGCCTCAAGGACCTGCGCGCCATGCTGCGTCGCCCGGCCGACGCCCCGGTGACCACCGGATCGGTGCGCACCGAAACCGTCCGCGAATTCCCCAAGGACGAATACCTGAAAGCCGTGGTCCGCGCCAAGGAATACGTGATGGCCGGCGACCTGATGCAGGTGCAGATCGGCCAACGCCTGAAGAAGTCCTATGTGGATTCGCCGCTGATGCTGTACCGCGCGCTGCGTTCGCTGAACCCGTCGCCCTACATGTACTTCTACAACTTCGGCGACATGCAGATCGTCGGCGCCTCGCCCGAGATCCTGGTGCGCAACGAATCCATCGGCGACGGCCAGAAGAAGATCACCATCCGCCCGCTGGCCGGCACCCGCCCGCGCGGCTCCACCATCGAACGCGACGAGCAACTGGCCCGCGAACTGCTGGCCGATCCCAAGGAAATCGCCGAGCACGTGATGCTGATCGACCTGGCGCGCAACGACATCGGCCGCATCGCCGCCACCGGCAGCGTCAAGGTCACCGACCAGATGGTGATCGAGAAATATTCGCACGTGCAGCACATCGTCTCCAACGTCGAAGGCATCCTCAAGCCCGGCATGTCCAACCTCGACGTGCTCAAGGCCACCTTCCCGGCCGGCACGCTGTCGGGCGCGCCCAAGGTGCGCGCGATGGAAATCATCGACGAACTGGAGCCAACCAAGCGCGGCATCTACGGCGGCGCCTGCGGCTACCTCTCCTTCGGCGGCGAGATGGACGTGGCCATCGCGATCCGCACCGGCGTCATCAAGGACGGCACGCTCTACGTGCAGGCCGCGGCCGGCATCGTCGCCGACTCGGTGCCGGAAATGGAATGGGAAGAAACCGAAAACAAGGCGCGCGCCGTGCTGCGTGCCGCGGAACAAGTGCAAGACGGCCTGGACGGAGAAATCTAAATGCTGCTGATGATCGACAACTACGACTCCTTCACCTACAACCTGGTGCAATATTTCGGCGAGCTGGGCGAGGAAGTGCTGACCATCCGCAACGACGAGATCACGCTGGATGAGATCAGGAAGCTGAACCCGGCGCGCATCTGCCTCTCCCCCGGCCCCTGCAGCCCCAAGGAAGCCGGCATCTGCGTCGACCTGTTGAAGCAATTCAGCGGCAAGCTGCCCATCCTCGGCGTATGCCTGGGCCACCAGGCCATCGGCGAAGCCTTCGGCGGCAACATCATCCGCGCCAAGCAGGTCATGCATGGCAAGACCTCCAGGATCGCGCATACCGGCGTGGGCGTATTCAAGGATTTGCCCAGCCCTTATACGGTGATCCGCTACCACTCGCTGGCCATCGAGCGCGCCACGCTGCCCGATTGCCTGGAAGTGACGGCCTGGACCGACGATGGCGAAATCATGGGCGTGCGCCACAAGGAGTTCGACTTGCAGGGGGTGCAATTCCACCCCGAGTCGATCCTGTCCGAACACGGACACGCGCTGCTGAAGAATTTCCTGACCGGCAGCGCGCACGCGTAAGCCGCGCACGGTCCCATCGACTCCAACGGAAAAGACAAATGCCCATCACACCGCAAGAAGCGCTGCTGCGCTGTATCGAACACCGCGAGATATTCCACGACGAGATGCTGACGCTGTTCCGCCAGATCATGGGCGGCGAGATGTCGCCGGTGATGATCGCCGCCCTCACCATGGGCCTGCGCGTGAAGAAGGAAAGCATCGGCGAGATCGCCGCCGCCGCCCAGGTCATGCGCGAATTCGCCACCAAGGTGCCGATGGCCGACACCACCGGCCTGCTCGACATCGTCGGCACCGGCGGCGACGGCGCGCACACCTTCAACATTTCCACCGCCTCCATGTTCGTGGCCGCCGCCGCCGGCGCGCGCGTGGCCAAGCACGGCGGACGCAGCGTGTCGTCCTCGTCGGGCAGCGCCGACGTGCTAGAAGCGCTGGGCGCCGACATCAACCTGCAACCGGAACAGGTGGCGCAGTCGATCGCCCAGACCGGCATCGGCTTCATGTTCGCGCCCAACCACCACGCCGCCATGAAGCACGCGGCGCCGGTGCGCAAGGAACTGGGCGTGCGCACCATCTTCAACATCCTGGGGCCGTTGACCAACCCGGCCGGCGCTCCCAACATCCTGATGGGCGTATTCCATGCCGACCTGGTCGGCATCCAGGTGCGCGTACTGCAGCGCCTGGGCGCGCAGCATGCGATCGTGGTCTGGGGCCGCGACAACCTCGACGAAGTCACGCTGGGCGGCGCCACCATGGTGGGCGAACTGGTCAACGGCGAGATCCGCGAATACGAGATCCATCCGGAAGACTTCGGCCTGTCGATGTTCGCCAGCCGCAACCTGCAGGTTGCCAACGCCGCCGAGTCCAAGGAAAAAATCTTCGAAGCGCTGGCAGGCAAACCCGGCCCGGTGCACGACATCGTGCTGCTCAACTCGGCCACCGCCCTGTACGCGGCAGGCGCCGTACCGTCCATCGCCGCGGGCCTGGACAAGGCGCGCGCCACCATCGCCTGCGGCGCCGCGCGCGCCAAGCTCGACCAGTTCGTACAAGTCACCCGCCAACTGGGCGGCAAGCACTGACCCGCCCCTCCGGAGAATCATCATGATCGCCCCCCACGACCTTCTGCTCTTCGCCCTCGCCTCGCTGGTGATGGTGCTCACGCCCGGCCCCAACATGGTCTATTGCGTATCGCGCTCGATCTGCCAGGGGCGCGCGGCCGGCATCATCTCGCTGTGCGGGGTGGCGGTCGGCTTCCTGGTGCACATGGCGGCGGCCGCCTTCGGCCTGACCGCGCTGTTTCTGGCCATCCCGATGGCCTACGACATCGTCAAACTGGCCGGCGCCGCCTACCTGCTGTGGCTGGCATGGAATGCGGTCAAGCCGGGCGGCAGCTCGCCATTCCAGACCCGTGAACTGCCGCCGGACTCGCCTGCCACGCTGTTTCGCATGGGCTTTTTGACCAACGTCCTGAATCCCAAGGTGGCGGTGTTCTACATGTCGCTGTTCCCGCAATTCATCCATCCCGAACACGGCAACGTGCTACTGCAAAGCGTGATGCTGGGCGTGACGCAGATCGCCATCAGCTTCTCGGTCAACTCCGTGATCGTGTTCTCGGCCGCCGGCATCTCCGGCTTTTTCGCCCGCAACCAGGGCTGGCTGCGCGCGCAACGCTACATCATGGGTTCCATGCTGGGCGCGCTGGCGGTGCGCCTGGCGCTGGACGAACGTAAATAATTTCCAGGAACATCATGTCCGACATCCTCAACAAGATCCTCGACGTCAAGGCCGAGGAAATCCGCGCGGCCAAGAAGCAGCGCGACTTCGCCAGCCTGCGCCGCGACGTCGAATCCGACAGCGAACTGCGTTCCGAACTGCGCAGCTTCGAAGGCGGCTTGCGCGACAAGATCGCCGCCGGCCATGCCGGCGTGATCGCCGAAGTGAAGAAGGCTTCGCCATCCAAGGGCGTGATCCGCCCCGACTTCCGCCCGGCCGATATTGCCGTCAGCTATGCACAGCACGGCGCAGCCTGCCTGTCGGTGCTGACCGACGAGCAATTCTTCCAGGGCGCGCCGGACTATCTGAAGCAGGCGCGCGCCGCCTGCGCGCTGCCGGTGATCCGCAAGGACTTCATGGTCGACCTCTACCAGGTTTACCAGGCCCGCTCCTGGGGCGCCGATGCCATCCTGCTGATCGTGGCCGCCCTGGACCACGGCCTGATGGCCGAGCTGGAAGCCTGCGCCCATGAATTGGGGATGAGCGTGCTGGTGGAAGTGCACGACGCCGCCGAACTGGACGCCGCGCTGAAGCTCAAGACCCGCCTGCTGGGCATCAACAACCGCAACCTGCGCACCTTCGAGACCACGCTGGACACCACGCTGGGCCTGTTGCCGCGCATCCCGCCGGAAAAGCTGGTGATCACCGAATCGGCCATCGCCACGCCGGACGACGTCAAGCGCATGCGCGACGCCAACGTGCATGCCTTCCTGGTCGGCGAAGCCTTCATGCGCGCGCCTGAGCCGGGCGTGGAGCTGGCGCGTTTGTTCGCCTGAATCGACACCGACGCGCCTTCGATACGCCGCAGAGCGGCTACTCAGTCCGAACGGAAATGTCCTGATTGCCCGTTCGGACTGAGTAGCGGCAACACCGCGTATCGAAGGCGCAACAACGTATAACGATCAAGCCGTTCCCCTGGCAACAGGGGAAACGGCTTTTTCGCATCAGGCAGAGAAACCGCCATCAATCGACAAGCTGGCGCCAGTGATATATCCCGCTTCCGGCCCCGCCAGATACGCCACGAAGCTGGCGACCTCTTCCACCTTGCCGTAACGCGGCAATGCCATCAACCCCTTGAGCGTCTCGGCGAAATCGCCGCTGTCCGGATTCATGTCGGTATCCACCGGGCCGGGCTGTACGTTGTTCACGGTGATGCCGCGCGCACCGAGATCGCGCGACAAGCCCTTGGTCAGACCGACCAGCGCCGACTTGCTCATCGCGTAGGCCGCGCCGCCGGCGAACGGCATGCGTTCGGCATTGGTGCTGCCAATGGTGATCACTCGGCCCCCTTCTTTCATATAACGCACCGCCTCCTGCGTGGCCACAAACACGCTGCGCACGTTCACCGCCAGCGTACGGTCGAAGTCGTCCAGCTTGAACTCCTCGACCGGGCCCAGCGCCAGCACGCCGGCGTTGTTGACCAGGATATCCAGGCGGCCGAAGGTTTCGGCCGCGATGCTGATGGCCTGCTTGAGCGCGACGGCGTCCGCGCTGTCGGCCTGGATCGCCAGCGCACGGCCGCCGCCGGCTTCGACTTCGCTGACCAGCGCCTGCGCCTTGTCCGGCGAGGTGACATAGGTAAAGGCGACGGTAGCGCCCTCCGCCGCCAGGCGCCGGACGATTGCGGCGCCGATGCCGCGCGAGCCGCCTTGCACGAAAGCGACCTTGGACACGAGGGATGGATTGGATTGTTGGTTCGACATGATCTTGCTCCTGGTTCAGTGTGGTTAAGCGTTAAACCCTGCTGGGTTGAAGCAAGTATCGCCGTCAGATTATGTCAACACTAGATGGCAATCACTATCTTCTTTTTAAACCAAAGGTTTAAAATCAAAAAATGGAAACCATGAACAGCATCGAGTGCTTCGTCGCCTCGGCCGATGCCGGCAGCTTTTCAGCTGCCGCCCGCCGCCTTGGCCTGACTTCGGCGGCGGTGGGCAAGAATGTCGCCCGGCTTGAATCCAATCTCGGCGTACGCCTGTTCCAGCGCAGCACGCGCAAGCTGACGCTGACCGAAGCCGGCGAGCGGTTCTTGCAGGAAGTCGGCGGCGGCCTCGAGACCATTCGCAACGCGGTGGCCAACCTGGCCAGCGCTGGCGGGCAGCCGGCCGGCACGCTCAAGGTCAGCATGGGCAGCGGGTTCGGGCGCGAATACGTCGTGCCGCTCTTGGGCGACTTCCTGCAGCGCTATCCCGCCATCTCGCCCGACTGGCATTTCGACAACCGCCCGGTGGACCTGATCGCCGAAGGCTTCGATGCCGCCATCGCCGGCGGCACCGAACTCTCGCCCGGCGTGGTGGCGCGCGAGCTGGGGCCGGCGCATCGCGTGTTGCTGGCTTCCCCGGCCTATCTCGCCAGCCATGCACCGCTGCGTTCCCCGCAAGACCTGCCGCAGCACGACGGCATCCTGATCCGCTCCCCGCAAACCGGGCGCATACGCCCATGGACGCTACGCGACCGCGACGGTACGCAAGCCCCGGTCGCCCTGAAGGTAAAAATGACGGTGAACGATCCCAACGCCGCCTGCGAGATTGCCGCGATGGGCCTGGGCGTGACGCTGGTCTCGATGCCGCACGCGGTGGTCTACATGGACAGCGGCGCGCTGGTGCGGGTATTGCCGGACTGGTACGTGGACAGCGGCATACTGTCGCTGTACTTCACCGCGGCGCGGCTGCTGCCGGCCAAGACGCGGGTGTTCGTGGATTTCATGGTGGAGCGTTTCCGCGCGCAAAAGCTGGCGGAGCGCTTCTCGGCAATACGCTGAACCTCAGCCCTTGGGCTGCGCCGCACGCATGCCGCCGCCGATGTTGCTGCCGGCATCGCGCGCCAGGCCGCGATACCCCTGCAGCGAAACCAGCGTGACCGCGCCGGCCATGGCAAATGCCCATTGGAAATCGCCCAAGGTGAAATGCGCGCCGGCCGCATCGATAGACTCGCCGCGGAAGTAGGCTGCGATACGCAGCGCCAGCGCGCCGAAGGCGATCCCCATGCCGATGGTCATCTGCTGCGCCACGCTCCACAAGGTGCTGGCCGATGACTTGCGCGCATCGCTGATGTCGGCGTAGGCCAGCGTGGCCAGCGTCGAGAACTGCATCGAACGCGACAGGCCGTAACAAAAGATCACGGCCAGCGTCATCGGCAATGGCGTATCCGGCGTCAACAGCCCGCATGCGACGATCAGGCAGCCGGCGATGGCGGCATTGCTGACGGCCACCCGGCGGAAACCGAAACGTTGCAATACCCGCGTGGTGAACGCTTTCATGCCGAGGTTGCCGAGGGCGGTCGCCAGCAGCAGCAATCCCGACTGGAAAGCCGACAGGCCGAAGCCGATCTGGAACATCAGCGGCATCAGGTAAGGCACGGAATCGATGCCGATGCGCGTGAACGAGCCGGTGACGACGGTGACCGAATAGGTCGGAATCTTCAGGTTGGAAAAATCCAGCAGCGGATGTTCGGCACGCTGGGCGTGGCGATACGCGAACCAGCCCAGCACGATGCCGCCGGCGATGAAACCGAGCGCGACCTTGAGGTTGGACTCCATGTGGCTGGCGATCTCGGTGCCGTACAGCAGCGAGGTCAGCGCAGCGCCCGAGAGCACGAAGCCGACCAGATCCAGCGGACGCTTGCTGGCGCCGTGGTCGTTGCGCACGATCAGCATCACGGCGGCGAACGCGGCGATGCCGAACGGCACGTTCATCAGGAAGATCCAGTGCCACGACGCATAAGTGGTGATGAACCCGCCGATGGACGGCCCCACCACCGGCGCCACGATGGCCGGCCAGGTGATGGTGGCAATCGCCTTCATCAGGTTGGCCTTGCCGGTGCTGCGCACCACGATCATGCGCCCGACCGGCACCATCATCGCGCCGCCCAGGCCTTGCAGCACACGCGCCGCAGTGAACTCCACCACGTTCTGCGAGAAGCCGCACAGGATGGAAGCCAGCGTGAAGATGACGATCGCCGCGCCGAACACGGTGCGCGAGCCCAGGCGGTCGGCCACCCATCCGCTGATCGGGATGAACACCGCCAGCGTCAGCATGTAGGCCGTCATGCCCAGGCTCAGCTCATTGGGGCCGACGCCGAAGGACTGCGCCATCTGCGGCAAGGCGGTGGCGATGATGGTGGTATCGAGGTACTCCATGAAAAAGGTTGCCGCCACGATGTAGGGCAGCATGCGCACGCGCGTATCCGTATCCGTATCCGTATCCGGCTGGAGCTGGTCTTCATTTCCCAATTGGCGTTCCTTCCCTTTTCCTGTTCGATGGCGGCGATGCGAAACGCCGGCATGCGCCGGCGTTTTTTGCTGCAGGCCCGACGCTGGCCGATGCCGCTCAGAAGCGCAGCAGGCGCATCAGCACCTGGACCACGACGATGCCACCGATCAGGCCGCCGCCGAAATACACGATCACCCCCAGCAGCATGTTGGTGCGGCGCTGCTCGGCCAGCAGCTTCTTGAGCAGTTCGCCGCTCTGCGGCTGGCCATCGCCGTCGTTGTACTTGGTCAGGGCCTGCTGCACCAGGCGCGGGATCTGCGGCAGCAGGCGGCTATAACGTGGCACCTCGACCTTCAACTGTTCCACGAAACCACGCCAGCCGATCTGCTCGCTCATCCAGCGTTCCAGGTACGGCTTGGCGGTCTTCCACAAATCGAGGTCGGGATCGAGCTGGCGCCCCAGGCCTTCGACGTTCAACAGCGTCTTTTGCAGCAGCACCAGTTGCGGCTGCACCTCGACATTGAAGCGGCGCGAAGTCTGGAACAGGCGCAGCAGCACCTGGCCGAAGGATATGTCCTTCAGCGGCCGGTCGAAGATCGGTTCGCAGCATGCCCGCACCGCCGCCTCCAGCTCATCGACGCGGGTGTCCTTGGGCGCCCAGCCGGACTCGATGTGGGCCTCGGCCACGCGCTTGTAGTCGCGGCGGAAGAAGGCCAGGAAATTCTGCGACAGGTAATCCTTGTCGAAATCGTTGAGTGTGCCGACGATGCCGAAATCCAGCGCGATATAGCGGCCGAAAGTCTCCGGCGCCACCGATACCAGAATGTTGCCGGGGTGCATGTCGGCATGGAAGAAGCCGTCGCGGAACACCTGGGTGAAGAAGATCTCGACGCCGTCGCGCGACAGCTTGGACAGGTCCACGCCCTCTTCGCGCAGGCGCTCGGTCTGCGAGATCGGGATGCCGTGCATGCGCTCCATCACGATCACCGACGAAGAGCAATAGTCCCAATACATCTCGGGCACGATCAGCAACGTCGATTCGGCGAAGTTGCGGCGCAACTGGCTGGCGTTGGCGGCTTCGCGCATCAGGTCGAGCTCGTCGTGCAGGTACTTGTCGAACTCGGCCACGACTTCCTTGGCCTTGAGGCGGCGACCATCGGCCCACAAACGTTCCAGCCAGTCGGCGGCGACATGCATCAGGCCGATGTCATGGTCGATCACGTCGCGCATGCCGGGACGCAGCACCTTGACCGCCACTTCCTTGCCGTCCTTGAGCGTGGCGAAGTGGACCTGCGCGATCGAGGCCGAGGCCACCGGCTGGCGCTCGAAGCTGGCGAACAATTCGTCCGGGTGCGCGCCCAGCGACTTCTGGATCTGCAGCACGGCCAGGTCGGAATCGAACGGCGGCACACGGTCCTGCAGGCGCGTGAGTTCATTGGCGATGTCCGGCGGCATCAGGTCGCGCCGGGTCGAGAGCACCTGGCCGAACTTGACGAAGATGGGGCCGAGATCCTCCAGCGCGCGCCGCAGGCGTTCGCCGCGCGGCCGCGTCAGGTCGCGCCAGAAAAAGATGGCATTGGTGATGCGGGCGATGCGCGGCGGCGCGAACTCGGAGGCGATGATTTCATCCAGGCCGTAGCGGATGGCCACGCGGATGATCTTGAACAGGCGCAGGGAACGCAGGAACATCAGCGGCGCTCCAGTTTCTCGATGCGCTTGGAAAGGCGTTCCAGGTCATCGCGCAGGCGCACCACGTCAGAGGAAAAGTCCTGCAGCATGCGGGGGCGTATCAGCATCGGTTGTTCTTCCAGAAAATACTCGGCCACGTTCTCGGTAAGCTTTTTGTGCGTGCTGCGGATTGTCTCGAACAGGCCGCGCGCGCCGGAAACCATGCGGGTGGCGGCGATATCGCCGAACACGCGCGCCAGGTCGTCCTCGGCATCCCAGCGCAGGTTCTGGCTCAGTTGCGAGATCGCGTTGGCGAAATCAGCGTCGCCTTCCAGCTTCACATAAGACACGGCGCGCTCGCGGTTGGCCGCGATCAGGGGCAGGTCGGCCAGCTTGACGCGGATGGTGACGTCGGCCGCCGCCTCCGCCGGCACATCCTGCACATAACCATCGGCGGCCACTTGCAGGCGCAATTGCGCGGCGCCGGTGTCGATGCAGGCCACCTTGCCCGCATGCGCGGCCAGCGCCTGGCGCGCCCATGCCTCTTGCGCCAGCAGATGGTTGACTGCGGCGGCAGCGGGTTTCATGGGGTTGATCGCGGACAGGGACGGCATTTCGGGCATGGATTCGGACAAGGACTGGCCAGTATTGTGAAAGAAGCGACAGGGTTCAATGAAAACCCGCCGGACAAAAACAAAACCGCCCGAAAAGCCGGGCGGTTTCAAGTTTAACAGTTTGCCGGCCAAGCTCCGATGGCAACATGCGCGGCGCCTGATCCCGCACCGCCAGGTTCTCAGACCTGCTGGATACCCGCCAGCACCCAGCCGCCGCCGCTTTGCGGCTTGGACAGGTTCCAGATTTCGGCGAAGGGCTCGGCGGACAGCTCCGGCGCTTCCTTGATCAACCCCTGGAAACGCACCGTGGCCATGTAGTCGTAGGCCATGGTTTCGATGCCCAGCAGTTCGGCATCCAACTGGACCACGTCGGTGGCGTTGGGCGAAGCGCCGCGCTCGGTGAGTTGCATGCGCAGCTCGGCGAACATTTCAGGCGTGGTGAATTCGCGGATATCGTTGATGTCGGCCCGATCCCACGCCGCCTGCAAGCGGATGAAATAGGTCTTGGCGTTGCGCACGAAACCGGCCGTGTCGAAGTCATCCGGAATGCTCCACTTCTCGATCCGGGCCGGTGCGGCCGGCTGGGCCGCCGTGCTGCCGAAACCGTTTCCTTGCAGCGCCGCGGGCGCATGGCCGGGCGGCGGGTTGATGTCCTTCAGGCCGGAGCCGATCTCGGGGGTGGCGCCGGCGGCGCTGCCGATCGGGCTCACGCCCGGCATCGGGGTAGCGTAGACCGGGTTGTTGCTCTGCTCATAGCGGTTGCGCGTGAACAGGCGGATCAGGAAGAAGGCCGCGCCGGCCAGCAGCACGATCGTCAGCAGCGAACCCAGCATGCCGCCGGCCGCACCGCCAATGCCGAAGTGCGACATCAACGCGCCCAGCCCGAAACCCAGCAAGGCGCCGCCGAGGATATTCCCCCATGGGCTGGACGGCTTGGCGGGAACGCCTTGCGGAGTGGCCGCCGGTGTCGCCGGACGGGATGGCGCAGCGCTCGGCGCCGCGTTGTAGGAAGGCGATGCAGGCGCGGCCTGGCGCGAATAATTGGACGATTGCTTGCCGAACGACCCGCCGCCGCCCAGGCGCCTGGCGTCGGCCGGCGACATGACCAGCGTCAGGGACGTCAACGCCAGCATCAATACGAGCAGGAATTTTTTCATACGATGACCTCTTGTCGAAGATGCCTGAACCGGGAGCGAACCGCAGGGAAAACCGCTCCATCCGTTCCGGCTTGCGCCATTGTCGCGGGGCAAACTTAAGCCATCCTTAATCGTCGATGGCTTCACCCGCGTCCGGCGCTGCCAACAATGCGGCGCGCCCGTGCGAGCATGCACCGCATATGCCTTAGAGCGTGTTTATGATCTCGTCGGGAGTCGGTCAAATGTCATGTCCGGATGGGATGCAAGGCGCAAAACGTAGACGGGCCGGTTGGCCCGGCGAGGCTTTGCAACACCGCAGACCGCCTGAAAGGGCATTTGAACGGCCCCGAAGGAGATCATAAACACGCTCTTACATCTTGATGCCGGTATGCAATGCCGCCACGCCGGCCGTCAGGTTGAAATACTGGACACGCTCCAGCCCCGCCTGTTCCATCATCTGCTTCAGCGTTTCCTGGTCGGGATGCATGCGGATCGATTCGGCCAGGTAACGATAGCTGTCGGCGTCGTTGGCGACTTTCTTGCCCAGCCACGGCAGCACCGAGAAGGAATACACGTCGTAAGGCTTCTTCAGCGGCTCCCACACCTTGGAAAACTCCAGCACCAGCAGCTTGCCGCCGGGCTTGAGCACGCGGCGCATCTCGCCCAGCGCGACATCCTTGTGGGTCATGTTGCGCAGCCCGAAAGCCACCGACACGCGGTCGAAGTAGTTGTCGGGAAACGGCAGCTTCTCGGCGTCGCACAAGGCGGTCGGCGTGACGATGCCCTTGTTGAGCAAACGGTCGCGCCCCACGCCCAGCATCGATTCGTTGATGTCGGTCAGCCAGACCTCGCCGGTCGGCCCGGCCTGCTTGGCGAATGCCTTGGACAAATCGCCCGTGCCGCCGGCAATGTCGAGCACCTTGAAGCCCGGACGGACGCCGGCCTGGGCGATGGTGAATGCCTTCCAGACCCGATGCAGGCCGGCCGACATGAAGTCGTTCATCACATCGTACTTGGCGGCCACGGAGTGGAACACTTCCGCGACCTTGCGGACCTTGTCTTCTTCTGCGACGGTTTCGTAACCGAAATGGGTGGTGTTGGTCATGGCTCAGTCAATATGGTTGGCGCAGCTTGGCTGCCCGATTGCACATTATATGCCGGTGGGCGAACCCGGCCGGCCGCTATCGCTCAGGGGTGGTGGCCGCAGGCATGCCCGCCGGCATCGCTGCCGGCTTCATGGTCGCGCCCGCTTTCACGCGTGAAACCGGCATCCTCCAGCTTCTGCAGGTAGGCCGCCCACATCGTGCCCTGGTCGCGGCCGAGCTGGTAGAGATAATCCCAGGTGTAAATGCCGCTGACGTGGCCATCCGAAAACAGCGGCTTGACGCCGTAGTTGCCGACCGGCTCGATGCCGTCGATGCCGACGTTGCGCTTGCCGGTCTGCAGCACTTCCTGTCCGGGGCCGTGGCCGCGCACCTCGGCCGAGGGCGAATACACGCGCATCAGTTCGAAGGGCAGTGAAAACGTGGCGCCGTCGTCGAATTCGATTTCCACCACGCGCGAGACCTTGCGCACCTTGAACGACACGGGAACCGGAGAGGAATTGGAGCTCATGCAGATACTCGCTTTGAACTTTGAAGAAGACTGGTGCTGCGAAAAACGACCGGAGCGGCGACAGTATGGCCGCCGTCGACAGCGGACCGGTTCAGGCGGCGCCCAGGCCGGCCGCCGACAGTTGCTGGCGGATGGCCTCGCGCAATTGCGGCAATTTGGCGCGGCGCGCCTCCAGCGAGGGCTGGTCGGCCTCGCGGCGCGCGGTTGCCCACACCGGGGTGGGGAAATGCTGGTCGTCCAGGTAGCGCGGAATCACGTGCCAATGGACATGCGGCGTCATGTTGCCCAGCGTGGCCAGGTTGACCTTCTCCGGCTGCATGACTTCGCGCAGCGCCGCTTCCACCGCCCAGACCGCATCGGCGAGCCGGGTGCGCTCGGCCGGCGCGAGGTCGGTCATTTCCTTGACGTGGCCGTTCCAGATCACGCGGCAAAAACCGGGATAACCTGCTTCATCGACCAGCACCACCCGGAAATCCGGATGGCGCCAGACCAGCTCCCCGCCGTCGCCGGCGCAAAGTTCGCATTGGCTCATCATTTACACCAGGACCCGTTCGATGCCGCCGTTGTTGGCGCGCTCGACGTATTCCGGCATCCAGTTCTCGCCCAGCAAGTGCCTGGCCATCTCCACCACGATGTAGTCGGCGGTGGTGCCCGAGTCTTCGTTGTAGCGCGACAGGCCCTGGAAGCAGGACGGGCACGAGGTCAGGATCTTGACGTCGCCGGTGAAACCGTCGGCGCGCACCTTGTCGGCGCCCTTGCGCATTTCTTCTTCCTTGCGGAAGCGCACCTGGGTCGACACGTCCGGGCGCGATACGCCGAAGGTGCCCGACTCGCCGCAGCAGCGGTCGTTCTTCTCGATCTTCTGCGCGTCCACCGTGGTGATGAGCGAATTGACCGTCTTCAGCGGATCCTGCAGCTTCATCGGGGTGTGGCAGGGATCGTGGTACATGTAGCGGGTACCGGTCACGCCTTCCAGCTTGACGCCCTTCTCCAGCAGGTATTCGTGGATGTCGATGATGCGGCAGCCGGGGAAGATCTTCTCGAATTCATACCCCTGCAACTGGTCGTAGCACGTGCCGCAGGACACCACGACGGTCTTGATGTCGAGGTAGTTCAGCGTGTTGGCCATGCGATGGAACAGCACGCGGTTGTCGGTGATGATCTTCTCGGCCTTGTCGAAGTCGCCGCTGCCGCGTTGCGGATAACCGCAACACAGATAACCTGGCGGCAACACCGTCTGCACGCCGACATTCCACAGCATTGCCTGCGTGGCCAGACCGACCTGAGAGAACAGGCGTTCCGAACCGCAACCGGGGAAGTAAAACACCGCTTCGGTCTCGGCCGTGGTGGTCTTGGGGTTGCGGATGATCGGCACGATCTTGTCGTCCTCGATATCGAGCAGCGCGCGCGCGGTCTTCTTGGGCAGGTTGCCCGGCATCTTCTTGTTGATGAAGTGGATCACCTGCTCCTTGACCGGCGGCTTGCCGACCGTGGCCGCGGGCTTGGCGGTCTGCTTCCTGGCGAACTTCTTCAGGATGTCGTTGCCCAGGCGCTGCGCCTTGAAGCCCCAATCGGTCATCACCTTGCGGGTGGCGTTGATGGTGGCCGGGTCGGTCGCGTTGAGGAAGAACATCGCCGCGCTGGTGCCGGCGTTGAAGGACTTCTTGCCCATCTTGCGCAACAGGTTGCGCATGTTCATCGAGACGTCGCCGAAGTCGATATCGACCGGGCAAGGCGTGACGCACTTATGGCACACCGTGCAGTGGTCGGCCACATCCTCGAACTCTTCCCAATGCTTGATCGAGACGCCGCGACGAGTCTGCTCTTCATACAGGAAGGCCTCGACCAACAGCGAGGTCGCCAGGATCTTGTTGCGCGGCGAGTACAGCAGGTTGGCGCGCGGCACGTGGGTCGAGCAGACCGGCTTGCACTTGCCGCAGCGCAGGCAGTCCTTGACGCTGTTGGCGATGGCGCCGATGTCGCTTTGCTGCATGATCAGCGATTCGTGGCCCATCAGGCCGAACGAAGGCGTGTAGGCGTTGGACAGGTCGGCTTCGAAACCCGGCAGGTTCAACAGCTTGCCCTTGTTGAAACGGCCTTCGGGATCGACGCGCTTCTTGTATTCGCGGAATTCGCCGATCTCGTCCTCGGTCAGGAACTCCAGCTTGGTGATGCCGATGCCGTGTTCGCCAGAGATCACGCCGTCCAGCGAACGGGCCAGCTCCATGATGCGCGCCACGGCGACGTGCGCGTCTTGCAGCATTTCGTAGTGATCGGAGTTGACCGGCAGGTTGGTGTGCACATTGCCGTCGCCGGCGTGCATGTGCAGCGCCACGAACACGCGGCCGCGCAGCACGCGCTTGTGGATCGCCTGGCATTCCTCCAGGATCAGCTTGAAGGCGCCGCCGCTGAAGATCTGGCGCAACTGCGCGCGCACTTCCTGCTTCCAGGAGATGCGCACGGTGCGGTCCTGCACCACGTGGAAGACGTTGGCTTCAGGCTGCTCCAGCAGGCGCTGGTCGAACACCGGCATCATCTTGTCCAGGCCCAGCGCGGCCAGCTCGCCCTTGGCCACGCGCAGCGGCTTGTCGAGGTTGGCCAGCAGGTAGGACCAGCGCGCATGGGTCTGCTCCAGCAGCGCTTCGGCCTGGTGCACGCGGTCTTCCAGCATTTCGGAAGCGGGGATGTCCTCGCCTTCGGCGTCGTCGCTCTTGCCCAGCGGCAGGTTGCCCTTGACGAAGAAGCTGTCCAGTTCGGCCAGCAGCTGCAGCTTGTTCTTGATCGACAGCTCGATGTTGATGCGCTCGATGCCGTCGGTGTATTCGCCCATGCGGTTGAGCGGGATCACCACGTCTTCGTTGATCTTGAAGGCGTTGGTGTGCTTGGCGATGGCGGCGGTGCGCGAACGGTCCAGCCAGAATTTCTTGCGGGTTTCCGGGCTGACCGCGACAAAGCCTTCGCCGACGCGGTTGTTGGCCATGCGGATCACTTCCGAGGCGGCCGCGGCCACGGCGTTCTCGTCATCGCCGACGATGTCGCCGATCAGCACCATCTTCGGCAGCACGCCGCGCTTGGACTTGGTGGCATAGCCGACCGCGCGCAGGTAGCGCTCGTCCAGGTGCTCCAGGCCGGCCAGGATGGCGCCGCCCTTTTTAGTCTCGGCGTCGAGGAAGTCCTTGATCTCGACGATCGAAGGAATCGCATCGCGCGCCTGGCCGAAGAACTCCAGACAGACGGTGCGGGTCTGCTTGGGCATCTTGTGCAGGATCCAGCGCGCCGAGGTGATCAGGCCATCGCAACCTTCCTTCTGTACGCCCGGCAGGCCCGACAGGAACTTGTCGGTCACGTCCTTGCCCAGGCCTTCCTTGCGGAATTTGCGGCCGGCGATTTCCAGGATCTCGGTCTTGAAGACTTCGGTCTTCTGGCCCTTCTCGCCGGGGTGCGACCACTCCAGCTTGAAGCGCGCCACTTCGACGTCATGGATCTTGCCCAGGTTGTGGTCCAGGCGCGTGACTTCCAGCCAGTCGCCTTGCGGATCGACCATGCGCCAGCTGGCCAGGTTGTCCAGCGCGGTGCCCCACAGCACGGCCTTCTTGCCGCCGGCGTTCATGGCGACGTTGCCGCCGATGCACGAGGCCTCGGCCGAGGTCGGGTCGACCGCGAACACGAAGCCGGCCTTCTCGGCGGCATCGGAGACGCGCTTGGTGACCACGCCGGCGCCCGAGTAGATGGTGGCGTAGGGCTTGTCCAGGCCGGGCAGCACTTCCATCTCGACCGGGCCCAGCTGTTCCAGCTTTTCGGTGTTGATGACGGCCGACATCGGCGTCAGCGGAATGGCGCCGCCGGTGTAGCCGGTGCCGCCGCCGCGCGGGATGATGGTCAGGCCGAGTTCGATACAGGCCTTGACCAGTCCGGCCATCTCGTCTTCGCTGTCCGGGGTCAGCACCACGAACGGATACTCGACGCGCCAGTCGGTGGCGTCGGTCACGTGCGACACGCGCGACAGGCCGTCGAACTTGATGTTGTCCTTTGCGGTGTAGCGGCCCAGCACCTTGGTGGCGCGACGGCGCAGGTCATAGGTATGGCGGAATTCCTCGGCGAAATCGGCAACGGCCTTCTTGGCCGCCTTGATCAGCGCTTCCACGCTGGCGCTGCGGCGCGCGGCATCGGAGGCGGCAGTCGCATCGCCGGCATCGGCCTGGCCGACGTCGATGCGGCGCTTGTCGACTTCGTGCAGGCGATGGTTCAACGCATCGATCAGCGCGGCGCGGCGCTTGGGATTATCCAGCAGGTCGTCCTGCAGGTAGGGATTGCGGCGCACGACCCAGATGTCGCCCAGCACCTCGTACAGCATGCGCGCCGAACGGCCGGTCTGGCGCTTGGCGCGCAGCTCGTCCAGCAGGGACCAAGACTCTTCGCCCAACAACCGGATCACGATCTCGCGATCGGAGAACGAGGTGTAGTTGTACGGAATTTCGCGCAAGCGCGTGGGCGTGGCGCCATGGGGCGCGTCTGAGAGCAAGGCTTGGATGTGGGCGGGGGCGTTCATCAATGTAAAAAAATAAATCTGCTGCCGGATGTGCATTCTAGCCTATTGCCAAAAGTCGCGACGGGATGGAGCCGGTTTTGCGGCTGCAATGCAAATGATTATTCTTTAGCAATAAAGCGCCGGCCGAAATTGGCATGTGCGCATTTCTTGCAACGCAACAAAATCATGGGATGGCGGCGCCAGGCGGCCTTGAATGCCGGGCCAATAGCTACAGGCAATTCAATTTATAAAAACAATCAATTTATTATTTTTGATTCTTAAAATCTATAATCCCTCCATGTACTGTGGATGCTGTCCCTAAAAAACACGGAGGATGTTATGTTGCAGAATCTGATAACCGAATTCTTGGAAAATCTAGCCATCACCTTGGCCGACTATGCCCAATGCAAGGCATAGCCCGAAGGAACGTCCCGCCTGTTTCGCTTGCGCCTGTCCGCATGGATGGATTGCAGGGACGCCCAACAAACCCGCCAGCCAGGGAGACTGCCATGATAACGGTGCCGTTGAACAAAAATTTTCCTTTCCAGACAAGTGCTTCCGACGATGCCGCGGCGTCATCCTCCGCTGCGGACCAGCATGCGCAGCAGCCGCCAGCCGGCGCCACACCGGATCTCGGCGACAGCCTCACGCTCAACCTCAAGCCGCGCCAGATCGCCATGCTGCTGGTGGCGCTGGTATTCCTGGCGATCAAATCCTATGAGGGCCTGCACGCCTACTTCATGGCCAACCCGCATGTATGGCATGCGCTGCTGGGCTCCGGCGCCGCTGCCGGCCTGACGGCGCTGGGCGCCTTGGGCGTGCTGGTCACGCGCCGCATTTCGGTCAAGGCGCAAGACGTGATGCTTGGCTATGGCGGCGGCGTGATGCTGGCGGCGAGCGTCTTTTCGCTCATCATTCCGGCCATGGACGCGGCGCAAGCCATCGGTTACGCCAAAAACGCCTCGGTATTGCTGGCGGCCACCGGCATCATGCTGGGCGGCTTGTTCGTGCTGGCGCTGAACCACGTGATCCCGCACCAGCATTTCCTGGCCATGGCCAACGACCAGAGCAACCCGGCGCGCACCACGCGCATCTGGCTGTTCGTGATGGCTGTCACCATCCACAACTTCCCCGAGGGGCTGGCCATTGGCGTGGGTTTCGGCGGGCAAGACATGGGCAAGGCCGTGGCGCTGGCGACCGGCATCGGCATCCAGGATATTCCGGAAGGACTGGTGGTGGCGCTGGCCTTGCGCACCTTGGGTTATTCCCCGATGAAGGCCGCCGCGGCCGGCATACTCTCGGGCCTGGTCGAACCGATCGGCGGGGTACTCGGCGCGATGGCCACCGGAGTCTCGGCCAGCGCCCTGCCCTGGGCGCTGGCCGGCGCGGGCGGCGCCATGCTGTTCGTGATCAGCCACGAAGTGATCCCCGAGTCGCACCGCCAGGGCCATGAAACCCAGGCTACGCTGGGGCTCCTGGCCGGCTTCGTGACGATGACGCTGCTG
The DNA here is from genome assembly GCF_007828355.1 of Herbaspirillum sp. SJZ099. Taxonomy (NCBI): domain Bacteria; kingdom Pseudomonadati; phylum Pseudomonadota; class Betaproteobacteria; order Burkholderiales; family Oxalobacteraceae; genus Herbaspirillum; species Herbaspirillum sp. SJZ099. The sequence continues at coordinate 24,484 of NZ_VIUO01000015.1, forward strand.
GATGTGATGCTGGGTTGACGCCGCCTGGCGCCGGCCGCGCCGAACAGGCGCTCAGGCCAGCCAATCGGCCACGCTGCGCCAGAAACCGTCCGGCACATTGAGCAGCAGCCAGGTCATCACAATGTAGCGCAGCAACTTGCCGATCGCCATGTAGGCAACCGATGGCCAGAACGGCAGGCGCAGCCAGCCGGCCAGCGTGCAGATCGGGTCGCCGATGCCGGGCAGCCAGGCCAGCAGCATGGTCTTGGGCCCGAAGCGCTCCAGCCAGTGGAACCAGCGCGTCGAACGCTCCTTCGAGAACGCCTGCTTGGCGCCGTATCCCATCCAGTAGTCCACCATCCCCCCCAGCGTATTGCCTGCCGTGGCCACCAGGATCACCGGCCAAAACATCTCGGGGTTCATCTTGATCACGGCAAATACCGCCGGCTCCGACCCCAGCGGCAGCAAGGTCGCGGAAATAAAGCTGATAAGGAAAACCGAGGTCAGCCCGACCGTGGGAACGGCAAGGGCATTCAATAGCCAGAGGACGGCGGATTCGATCATGCGCGGGAACAGGTAATGGGAAGGCTACCGAAGGCAGGCGAAAATCCTGCCGCCAGGAATACGGCGGCAAGATGGGCAAAACCAGCATTCTAGTTGATGCCGCGACGCCGGATATCAAGATGCGGCTGCGCATGCCGCGCGGGCGATTGTGCCGATGCATGCTATATGCCGGCGGCATGCCCGCTATCGGCCAACAATGCCGGCACACGGCCCGGCTCCATTATAATGACTAGTTCCCCCGCGCCCGGACGGCTATCGCCTGGCGGATGCGGGCGGAATCCGACACCGGCTTACCGAGCCGTTTTCCTCCTTACATTCTCACTATATGACTGCGCTGAAACGCCATTCTTCATGACCAAAATGAGTAACGATTATCTGCAAAAAATCCTGACCGCACGGGTCTACGACGTCGCCCAAGAAACGCCACTGGAGCTGGCCAACACGCTGTCGCAACGGATTGATAATCGAATTTACTTCAAGCGCGAAGACATGCAGAGCGTGTTCAGCTTCAAGCTGCGCGGCGCCTACAACAAGATGGCGCACCTGACGCCAGCGCAATTGAAGCGCGGCGTGATCTGCGCCTCGGCCGGCAACCACGCGCAGGGCGTGGCGCTGTCGGCAGCCAAGCTGGGCTGCCGCGCCGTGATCGTGATGCCGACCACCACGCCGCAGGTGAAGATCGAAGCCGTCAAGGCGCGCGGCGGCGAAGTGGTACTGTTCGGCGACTCCTTCACCGATGCCTACAACCACGCGCTGACGCTGGAGAAAAAGCACAAGCTGACCTTCGTCCACCCGTTCGACGACCCTTACGTGATCGCCGGCCAGGGCACCGTCGGCATGGAAATCCTGCGCCAGCATTCCGACCCGATCCACGCCATCTTCGTCGCCATCGGCGGCGGCGGCCTGATCTCGGGCGTGGCGGCTTACGTCAAGGCGGTGCGTCCCGACATCAAGATCATCGGCGTGCAGACCGCCGACTCCGACGCCATGGCGCGCAGCCTCAAGGCCGGACGCCGCATCACCTTGCCCGACGTCGGCCTGTTCTCGGACGGCACCGCCGTCAAGCTGGTGGGCGAGGAAACCTTCCGCCTGACCCGGAAGTATGTCGACGACATCATCATCGTCGATACCGACGCCGTGTGCACCGCCATCAAGGACATCTTCCAGGACACGCGCAGCATCGTCGAGCCCGCGGGCGCACTGGCCGTGGCCGGCGCCAAGGCCTATGTGGAACGCGCCAAGAACAGCAAGCATCCGATCAAGGGACAGTCGCTGGTGACCATCGCCTGCGGCGCCAACATGAACTTCGACCGCCTGCGCTTCGTGGCTGAAATGGCCGACGTCGGCGAGGCGCGCGAAGCCGTGTTCGCCGTCACCATTCCCGAAGAGCGCGGCAGCTTCCGCCGCTTCTGCGAAACCGTCGGCCCGCGCAACGTGACCGAATTCAACTACCGCATCAGCGATGCGAAGGCGGCGCACGTGTTCGTCGGCATCCAGATCGGCAGCGCCGACGAGTCCGGCAAGATCGCGCGCAATTTTGAGAAGGCCGGCTTCGGCGTGCTGGACCTGACGCACGATGAACTGGCCAAGGTGCACATCCGCCACCTGGTCGGCGGGAAAAGCGAACTGGCCGGCGATGAGCTTCTGTATCGCTTCGAGTTCCCGGAGCGCCCCGGCGCGCTGATGAAATTCCTCTCCAGCATGAATCCCAACTGGAACATCAGCCTGTTCCATTACCGCAACCAGGGCGGCGACGTCGGCCGCATCCTGGTCGGCGTACAGGTGCCAAAGAAGGACATGAAGGAATTCCGCACCTTCCTCGCGCAACTGGGCTACCGCCACTGGGACGAAACCAAGAACCCGCTGTACAAGCTGTTCCTCGGCTAAGCCACGGCGCCCCGCATGGGGCGTCGCAACAGCAACGCAGCATGCAGCATGCAGCACGCAGCACGCAGCACCGCAGGAGAAATACCATGGACAAGCCTATCCCATCCCCATCCGCCGCCGGCCACTCGCCGGAAACCTCGCCGCTGGGCAAGAGCTCGGCCTATCCGGGCGCCTACGATCCGGGACTGCTGTTTCCCATTGCGCGCGCGCCCAAGCGCGCCGAACTGCAGATCGCCGGCACCCTGCCCTTTTTCGGCGTGGACATCTGGACCGCCTACGAAATCTCGTGGCTGAACCTGCGCGGCAAACCGCAGATCGCCATCGCCACCTTCACCGTGCCGGCCGATTCGCCCAACATCATCGAGTCGAAATCGTTCAAGCTGTATTTGAATTCGTTCAACCAGGAACGGCTGGAAAGTTCGGCGCAATTGCTGGAAAAGCTGCGCACCGACCTGTCCGCCGCCGCCGGCGCCGCGGTGCAGGCGGCATTGACCGAACCCGCGCAATTCGGCCAGTTGCAATTCGGCGAACTGGGCGGCTTGCCGCTGGACCGGCTGGATGTCGAAATCGAGGCTTCGGCCCATCCCGACGCCAGCATCCTGCGCGCCGCCCAGGATGAAGCCGTGGTGGAAGAGACCTTCGTTTCGCACCTGCTCAAATCGAATTGCCCGGTGACCGGCCAGCCCGACTGGGGCAGCGTACAGATCCACTACGTGGGCGCGCCGATCGACCAGGAAATGCTGCTGAAATACATCATCGGTTTCCGCGAGCACAACGAATTCCACGAGCAGTGCGTGGAGCGCATCTTCGTCGACATCATGCGCCGCTGCAAACCGCAGAAACTGGCGGTCTACGCGCGCTATACGCGGCGCGGGGGGCTCGACATCAATCCGTGGCGCAGCAACTTTTCCAGCGGCCACGCGCCTTCGCAATTGCGCAACGCGCGCCAATAAGCGCGCCCCCGATCACCGCCATGACCGCACGCTGGCGATACGCTTCGTTGCGCCAAGAAGATCTGTCAATAAATTGTTACAGATTCTTCTTTCGCCAAACGGTAAACTACCGCCACTGTCCGCCTCGGGCATGCCTGCATCCAGGCACCGGCTCCGACGGACGCGTGCCGCAACCGGCACTTTCGTAACAAATCGCTCACGAAAAAACAGGACGCTTCGGGAATTTTTTCCCGAAAATGCCTGTCTTCAGGGGATTCGCCGCATCTTGGCAGCTCCTGGCGACACCGGGCGTTAATCAATATCCATCAGCAACATGCCGCCGGATTCCCAGCCTCTGCCTGCGAATGCCTGGCACACCAGACAAACAATATGACAAAAAACATCTCGCGCCTGCGCGCCTTTTTTTCCCATTCCGGCAACCGCAACAAGGCAGGCCTGCTGGCCGCAGTGACCGCCGCCTGCGCCTTGGGCATGCCCCTTGCCGCACATGCCGATGACGACAACAAGTACAGTTTGTGGCAGAGCACCAAAGACCACATGTCCAACATCTGGGACAAGGGCGATGGCGCCATTTACCTGTCCGGCGTGGCGCACCACGGGCGCAGCACTTACACCAAGGACAAGCTCGACGAACTCAACGAGCATGCCTGGGGCCTGGGTTATGGCAAGACCTTGCGCAACGAGAAAGGCGACGACGAATCGCTGTACGGTTTCGTGATCAAGGATTCCCATCGCCATCCTCAATACATGGCCGGCTATGCCTATGAGTGGGTATTCCCGGTGGCGCGTACCGGACTGGAAGTCGGCCTGGGCGGCACCGCCATGCTCATGAGCCGCCAGGACTACTTCGGCGGCTTCCCCTTCCCGGTGCCGCTGCCGCTGGCTTCCATCGGCACCAAGAAAGCCAAGGTGATGTTCGCCTACGTGCCGCGCCTGAGCAGCAACAAGAACAACGGCGATGTCTTGCTGATTTTCGGCCGCATCGAAATGTAAATGCGTAAAAATGTAAATGCGTAACTATGCGCGGCCCGGACGCAAGCCAGCGTAAAGGCCGACGCTATCGCGGCGCCGCCCCGCCTGGCGGGGTGGGGATGACGGCGGGAAAGACTTGATTCTCAACAACTTTCGCCGGTTTCCGCGAAGAATCCCGCTAACGCTTCAAATCCCGCCGGTCGGCTCGAATTCCCCTCTTGTTTCACGCTTTCAGGGCGTTGCGAGGCGCACAAACCAGCCTATAATCCTGCTCAAAGTATCATCTCTGTAGTAATTCTTTGAGCGTCATGACTAATCTTGCAAAAATCCTGCCTCCAGAAAATGTCGTTCTGGACCTGGAAGTCTCCAGCAAAAAAAGAGCTTTCGAACAAGCCGGCCTGACATTCGAAAACAACTGCGGCATCGCCCGCTCTACCGTTTCCGAAAACCTGTTCGCCAGGGAGCGCCTCGGCTCGACCGGGCTGGGTCATGGCGTGGCCGTCCCGCACGGACGCATCAAGGGCCTCAAGGCCCCGCTGGCCTTGTTCATGCGGCTGGCCGATCCGATCCCGTTCGAATCCCCGGACGGGCAACCGGTCAAGCTGCTGGTCTTCCTGCTGATCCCGGATCATGTGACGCAACAACACCTGGAGATCCTCTCGGAGATCGCTGAGATGTTTTCCGACGACGCCTTCCGCAACGAACTGACCGCCGAACCCGACAGCGCTGCGGTGCATTCGCGCATCGTGACCTGGCAACCGTCACTGGAAAAGGCCGGCTGAGCGCCTGCCGCCAAAACGGCAACGGGCCGCCTCCCGGTTTGCGTATCCCGCCAAATTCGGTACCCTGTATCAGTTTGAGTTGCCGCATCCGGCCCGCCGCATGACACGGACACGGCATTCACGTTTTCCTCGCTCACATTTGCCAGCAGAATCGGATCTACATGCCCACTTATTCCGCGTTGTCGATACAGCAGCTCTACGAAGAAAATCGTGAATCCCTGCAATTGGGCTGGTTCGCCGGCTTTCCCGGCGGCGAGCGGCTGATCTCCGGCGACGCCGTCTCGGCCGCCGACCAGGTGGGCCACCTGAACCTGATCCACCCCGGCCGCATCCAGGTATTCGGCCACCAGGAAATCGAGTACTACCAGCGCCTGTCCAACACCTCGCGCGCCTACCAGACCGCCGAGCTGGTGGCCGGCGAGCCGCCCGCCTTCATCATCGCGCAAGGCCTGTCGACGCCGCCCGATATCCTGGCGGTGTGCGATGAAAAGAACATCCCGCTGTTTTCCACGCCATTGCCCGCGGCACAGGTGATCGACTACCTGCGCGTGTACCTGTCCAAGAAACTGGCGCAGCAGATCACCATGCATGGCGTGTTCATGGATGTGCTGGGCGTGGGCGTGCTGATCACCGGCGAATCCGGCCTGGGCAAGAGCGAGCTGGGCCTGGAACTGATTTCGCGTAGCCACGGCCTGGTGGCCGACGACGCGGTGGAGTTCGCGCGCATCGCCCCCAACATGATCGAGGGCCGCTGCCCCTCGCTGCTGCAGAACCTGCTGGAAGTGCGCGGCCTGGGCCTGCTGGACATCAAGGCCATCTTCGGCGAGACCGCGGTGCGCCGCAAGATGCGCCTGAAGCTGATCGTGCACCTGGTCCGCCGCAGCACGCTGGAAGAGAACTACGAGCGCCTGCCGCTGGACGCGCAATACGAGGAAGTGCTGGGCTTGCCGATCCGCAAGGTGGTCATTCCCGTGGCGGCCGGCCGCAACATCGCGGTGCTGCTGGAAGCGGCGGTGCGCAACACCATCCTGCAGTTGCGCGGCATCGATACGCTCAAGGAGTTCATCGAGCGCCAGCGGCGCGCGATGAACGGGGAATAATCCCATTTGCCGGGAACCGGCATTCCTGTCACGCGGTCTTCATAAGGCTTGCGTTATCATTGACGGCATGAGAATCGTTCTGATCACCGGCATCTCCGGCTCCGGCAAATCGGTGGCACTGCATGTGCTCGAGGACGCCGGCTATTTCTGCGTCGACAACCTGCCTCCGGCGCTGCTGTGCGACCTGGTCGATACCCGCATCCGGGAAGGCGCCAGCGTGCTGGCGGTGGCCACCGACGCGCGCAGCGCCGATTCGCTGGCGACGCTGCGCACCGATATCGACAAGCTCAAGGCCGATGGCCATGACGTCAAGGTCTTCTTCCTGACCGCCTCCAACGAGGCGCTGATCACCCGTTTCTCCGAAACCCGCCGCAGCCATCCGCTGTCGCACCGCCTGCTGCCCGGCCGCAACCCGGCCGACCGCCTGACGCTGACCGAGTGCATCGACATCGAGCGCGAGATGCTGGGCGAGATGCAGGCAATCGCGCACGTGATCGATACTTCGCAATTGAGTTCGAACAAGCTGCGCCGCTGGATCAAGGGCCTGGTGGATATCGAACGCTCGCCGCTGACCATCCTGTTCGAATCCTTCGCCTTCAAGCACGGGCTGCCGCTGGACGCCGACCTGGTGTTCGACGTGCGCATGCTGCCCAATCCGCACTACGACGCGGCGCTGCGTCCGCTGACCGGGCGCGACGATCCCGTCATCGAGTTCCTCTCGGGCTATCAGGAAGTGGCCGACATGCTGGGCGATATCCGGAGCTTCGTGGAAAAATGGCTGCCGTCCTTCAAGGACGACAACCGAAGCTACCTCACCGTCGCCATCGGCTGCACCGGCGGCCAGCATCGCTCGGTCTACATTGCCGAGCAACTGGCGCGGCACTTCCGCGCGACCGAACAGGTCGTATGCCGGCATCGCCAGCTGGATTGATCCCGGCCTGCGCAGCCTACACCGCGGCCAGCAGATCGTCGCTGCGCAATACGCCCAGCAATAACTTCTTCACCGGCGCCGGCAATGGCGCATCGGCCAGCTTTTCCACCGGATACCAGACCAGCGCATGTTGCGCGATGCGCTGCGAACGGCTTTTCAGCGCGACCTGGAAAGGCGCGATGTGCAGCTTGAAATGCGTGAAGACGTGCGAGAACGGCTGCAGCTTGCGGCAAGCTTCAAGTTCGCCATAAGGGGCGACCAGCGCCTGCACCGCGGACTCGAACTGCCCGGCATTGCCCACCGCGATTTCCGGCAGCGACAGCAATCCGCCCCAGATGCCGCTGTCTGGGCGCTGCTCCAGCAGCACATCGCCGCCGTGCGTCACCACCAGCATCACGGTTTCCTTTTCCGGCACGGCTTTCTTCGGCTTGCTGACCGGCAGCTCCCCCACGCGGTCCTGCGCCAGCGCCACGCAGCGTTCGGCCAGCGGGCACTTCTTGCATGAAGGGGTGCCGCGCACGCATAGCGTGGCGCCAAGATCCATCAGGCCCTGCGTATAGGCCTCGATCCCCTCGTCCGGCAGCAGCGCCACCGCGCGCAGCCACAGCTGGTCTTCAATCGGCTTGGCGCCGGGGTAGCCGTCGATGCCGAACACGCGCGCAAACACCCTCTTGACGTTGCCGTCCAGGATGGCGGCGCGCCGGCCGTAGGAAAATGCCGCAATGGCCGCAGCGGTGGAACGGCCGATGCCAGGCAGATCGGCCAGCAAGTCTGGATCGTCGGGGAAGCGCCCGCCATATTCATTGACCACGCGCTGCGCGCATTTGTGCAGGTTGCGCGCGCGGGTGTAATAACCCAGGCCGCTCCACAGCGCCATTACGTCTTCGGAAGGCGCGGCCGCCAGGCTGAACACATCCGGGCAGCGTTCCAGAAAGCGCTGGTAATACGGAATGACCGCGGCCACCTGGGTCTGCTGCAGCATGATCTCCGACAGCCACACCCGATAGGCGTCGCGCGTGTTCTGCCAGGGCAGCGCATGGCGGCCATGCTGCTTTTGCCAGCCGATCACCGCCGCCGAGAACGACGGGTCCGCATAACGCTCGCCATCGACCGGCGCCCCCTTGCGCCGCGGCCCGGCTTGTCCTTTCGTGACCAGCCCCTTCATTTCTGGCAGCTCACGCAGTAGAAGGTGGAGCGCTGGCCCTGCTTGATCTGGCGGATCGGCGTGGCGCACACGCGGCATTGCTGGCCGGTGCGGTTGTAGACGAAATAGCTTTGCTGGAAGTAGCCGGACTGGCCGTTGACGGCGATGAAGTCGCGCAGCGTGCTGCCGCCCTGCTCGATGGCCGCCGCCAGCGTCTCGCGGATGGCCTCGACCAGGCGCTCGTAACGCGCCAGGCTGATCTTGTAGGCCGGCGTCTTGGGGTTGATGCGGGCCTTGAACAGGCTTTCGGAGGCGTAGATATTGCCCACGCCGACCACGATATCGCCGGCCAGCAGCACCTGCTTGATCGGCGCCGAACGCGCGCGCGTCTGGCGCCACAGTTCGCGCGCCGAGAACTTGTCTTCCAGCGGCTCCAGGCCCAGGCTACGCAGCAACATATGCTCTTCAACGCCGCCATCGGCCTTGTCATGCCAGAGAATCGCACCAAACCGCCGCGGATCTGTCATACGCATCACCTGGCCGCCGACCAGCAGGTCGAAATGGTCGTGCTTCTGCGGGGGAATACCAGGCGGCAAAATGCGCAGGTGGCCGGACATCCCCAGGTGCACGATCAAGGTGCCATGGTCAAAGTTGATCAGCAGGTATTTCCCGCGGCGGCCGGTGTCCAGCACCTTGCGCCCGGCCAGCAGCGCATCGAGCCCGGCGGGAAAAGGCCAGCGCAGCCCGCTGTGGCGGGTAACGACGCCGGTGACCGTCTTTCCCTCCAAATAGGGGGCGACACCGCGTCGGGTGACTTCAACTTCTGGCAATTCTGGCATCTGGCTACGTCAGTGAGGCGGCGGATAGGAAGCTGCATATGATAATCCAGATGCCGAAAACAAGACTGCCGCCGCTGCCATGCCGTCGGCAAGGATGCATTACACTCTAGAACCCACTTCATCAATAGGCGAGAGACGCGTTCTATACAGCAAACCCTTTGATGTTGGGCGTAAAATCGAAACTTCCCGAATATTCAGGATGCAACCTTGAAAAAAACTCTCGCCCTCCTCACCAGTTCCCTGCTGCTGACCGCATGCGCAAGCTTCCAGCAGTCCGGCGACAAGGCGAATGCCGAAGCGGCACAAGACAAGCAAACCGCATCCGCGAAATCCGCTGCGGCCAACCGCAAGAAATCTCCCAAGGCCCGCGCCCAGCAGCAGGAAGACGCGCTGCCGGCGGTCGAGTTGAGCCAGGACATCCTCTATAAGGTTCTGACAGCCGAGATCGCTTTCCAGCGCGGCCAATGGCAATCGGCCTACGTCACCATCCTGGCCGCGGCCCAGCAGACGCGCGACCCGCGCCTGGCCAAGCGCGCGGCCGAGATCGCCGTGGCCGCCCGCCAGCCCAGCGAAGCGCTGGTGGCGGTGCGCCTGTGGACCGAGCTGGCGCCGCATTCGGATGAAGCGCTGCAAAACTACCTCGGCCTGATCATGCTCTCCGACAGCGTCGACGAAATCGAGCCGCTGCTGACCCAGCGCCTGGCCGATGCCGCCCCGCAGGCGCGCGGCCCGATGATCCTGCAAATCCAGCGCCTGCTGGCGCGCGCCAAGGACAAGCAGGCCAGCTTCGCGATCCTGCAAAAAGTGACGCAGCCTTATGGCGACCTGCTGGAAACCCACCTGGCGCTGGCGCAAGGCGCCTTCAATGTCGGCGACGCCGCCTATGCGCAGCGCGAAGCGCGCGCCGCGCTGAAGATCAAGCCCGACTCCGAGCTGGCGGTCCTGACCGCGGCGCAAGTGGCATCCAATACCAGCGATGCCACCAAGCTGGTGTCCGACTTCCTGCGCAAGTATCCGAATTCGCGCGAAGTGCGCGTGGCCTATGCGCGCAGCCTGGTGGAGCAGAAGAACTACAAGGACGCCCGCGGGCAGTTCGAGGCGCTGCTCAAGGAAGACGGCGACGACCCGACCACGCTGTTCGCGCTGGGCGTGCTGTCGGCCCAGACCGACCAGTTGACGGATGCGGAAAACTACCTGAAACGCTACCTGCAGGTGCTGGCCGCGCAACCTGAAGACGACCGCGATCCCAGCCAGGCCATCCTGCTGCTCTCGCGCATCGCCGAAGAGCGCAAGGACCTCGACGGCGCATTGCGCTATCTGGACCAGGCCGAACCCGGCACTGACGGCTACATCAACATCCAGGTGCGCCGCGCCCAATTGCTGGCGCGCAAGAACGACATCGACGGCGCCCGCAAGGCGCTGGAAACGGCCCAGGCCGAATCGACCAACGATACCGAGCAACTGCAACTGCTCCAGGCCGAATCGCTGCTGCTGCGCGATGCCAACCGCAACCAGGAAGCGGCCGAGGTGCTCAAGGGCGGCCTGGAACGATTCCCCAACAACACCGACCTGCTGTACGACTACGCGATGGTGTGCGAGAAGCTGGGCAACTATAAGGAAATGGAAAGCTCGCTGCGCCGGGTAATGAAACTGGCGCCCGGCAACCAGCACGCCTACAACGCGCTGGGGTATTCGCTGGCCGATCGCAACATCCGCCTGCCGGAGGCGCTGGAATTGATCCAGAAGGCGGCCGACATGGCGCCGCAGGATCCCTTCATCGCCGATAGCCTGGGCTGGATCCAGTTCCGCATGGGCCGCCTGGAACAAGCCGAAACCCAGATGCGCCTGGCCTATTCGCTGCGCCCCGATCCGGAAATCGGCGTGCACCTGGGCGAAGTGCTGTGGACGCGCGGCAAGCAGGAAGAAGCCAGGCAGGTCTGGCGCGAAGTGCAGGCCAAGGACCCCGACAACGACGTCCTGAAAAGCACGCTGACGCGGCTCAACGTCAAGCCATGATGGCAAAGCCGGGCATCTTCGCAGGCTGCCCCGGCCTGCGCCGCGCTGCCGCGCTGGGCGCGGCTTCGGTCGCGCTCCTGCTGGGCGGCTGCGCCGGGATGTCGGCGCAACAGGCGGCTTCGCCTACGGCGACAACCCCGGCCTATCAGGAAAGCATCGATATCAGCGGCCGCATCTCGGTGCAATACGAACAAGGCAACAGCCCGCAGTCGCTGCACGGCAGCTTCATCTGGTCGCAAACGGCAAGGCAAACCGACCTGGAACTGCTCTCGCCGCTGGGCCAGACCGTGGCCACCATCAGCGTCAAGCCGGGCATCGCCACGCTGGTGCAATCGGGCCGGCCGCCGCAAGTGGCGCCTGACGTGGATGAACTGGCCGCGCAATCGCTGGGCTGGCCCCTGCCGGTTTCGGGCATGCGCCAGTGGCTGCAGGGCAACGGCACCGACAGCGCCGGCAAGCCGTTCCAGGCCAAGCCGGGCGAGAATTACGCCAGCTTCTCTACCAAGGATGGCTGGCGTGTGGTCTATGCCAACTGGCAAAGCGATCCGGACAGCGGCCAAACCCGCCCCAAACGCATCGACCTGACCCGGGATACCGAACAAGCCGGCAAGGTATCGATCCGCATCGCGGTCGACAGCTGGAAAAAACCCTGAGCATCAAGCCCGACCATGACCGCCACCCTCAACGCCTGCCCGGCGCCTGCCAAGCTCAACCTGTTCCTGCACGTCACCGGCCGGCGCGCCGACGGCTATCACCTGCTGCAATCGGCATTTCAATTGATCGACCGCTGCGACAGCCTGGATTTCGCCGTGCGCGCAGACAGTCGCATCGTGCGCACCAATGACATCCCCGGCGTGCCGGCCGAATCCGACCTGGTGGTGCGCGCCGCGCACCTGCTGCGTCAAACCGCCGGGCGGCCGGAACTGGGCGCCTCGATTACCGTGGAAAAGCGTCTGCCCATGGGCGGCGGTCTGGGCGGCGGCTCTTCCGACGCCGCCACGACCCTGCTGGTCCTGAACCATTTGTGGCAAACCGGCTTCAGGCGCCAGGAATTGATGGATATCGGCCTGAAACTGGGCGCCGATGTCCCGTTTTTCCTGTTCGGCCGCAATGCCTTCGCCGAAGGGGTTGGCGAGGCGCTTTCGCCGCTGGAAACGGCCAACTGCTGGTATGTGGTGATCGAACCGGGCGTTTCGGTGCCAACCGCGATAATTTTTTCTTCTTCTGAATTGACACGGGATACAAAAGTCGTCAGAATAACGGACTTTCCTGATGCGACGAATCAAATCGCTTCGAACTTCGGGAGAAACGATCTGGAAATGGTGGCAACCCGGCATTTCCCGCAAATTGCAGAGGCCATCGACTGGCTCGGCAAGTTCGGAAAAGCCAGAATGACCGGATCCGGCGCCTGCGTGTTTTGTGCATTCGACCACGAACAACAGGCAGACGAAGTGCTGAAACAATTGCCTTCGCGCTGGAACGGCTGGAAAGCCAAAGCGATGCAGGAACACCCTCTCGCCCATTTATTGCAGTCGTGAAAAGAATTGGTTTGACGATCATCGGCGCCGCATGCAACACGAAGCAGGCGCGATGGAACGAAAAACAGCAGATTGTGTAGGGGAATCGCCAAGTTGGTTAAGGCACCGGATTTTGATTCCGGCATTCCAAGGTTCGAATCCTTGTTCCCCTGCCATTAATTCAGGACCGGTCTTTGACTCAGCGTCCAGTCAGAAAAATAAGCCGTCAATGTGAGACCGACCAGTCAAGCATTGTCGGCTTTTCGACTTTTTAACGATTGCATTCGGGGATACCCACATGGCACTTGAGAACCTGATGGTTTTTACCGGCAACGCCAACCCGGAACTGGCGCGAGGCGTCGCTGACAAACTCGGTATCCCGCTGGGCAAGGCCAACGTCTCCAAGTTCTCGGACGGCGAGGTCATGGTCGAGATCAATGAAAACGTTCGCGGCAAGGATGTTTTCGTGCTGCAGTCCACCTGCGCGCCGACCAATGACAACCTGATGGAAATCATGATCATGGTCGATGCACTGAAGCGCGCATCGGCCGGCCGCATTACCGCTGCCATCCCCTATTTCGGCTATGCCCGCCAGGATCGCCGCCCGCGTTCGGCGCGCGTTGCGATTTCGGCCAAGGTGGTCGCCAACATGCTGCAGGAAGCCGGCGTCGAGCGCGTCCTGATCATGGATCTGCATGCAGACCAGATCCAGGGTTTCTTCGACATCCCGGTGGACAACATCTACGCTTCGCCGATCCTGCTGGGCGACCTGGTGGCCAAGAGCTACGACGACCTGCTGGTGGTCTCGCCCGACGTCGGCGGCGTGGTGCGCGCACGCGCGCTGGCCAAGCGCCTGGGCTGCGACCTGGCCATCATCGACAAGCGCCGCCCGAAGGCCAACGTGTCGGAAGTGATGAACATCATCGGCGAGGTCGAGGGCCGCAACTGCGTGATCATGGACGACATGGTCGACACCGCCGGCACCCTGACCAAGGCTGCCGAAGTGCTCAAGGAGCGCGGCGCCAAGAAGGTGGTCGCTTATTGTACGCACCCGGTGCTGTCGGGCCCGGCCATCGACCGCATCAGCAATTCGCCGCTGGACGAGCTGGTCGTGACCGATACCATCCCGCTGTCGCCCGCCGCCCGCGCCTGCCCGAAGATTCGCCAGCTGACCTGCGCGGACCTGCTGGCGGAAACCTTCAAGCGTATTACGAAGGGCGACTCGGTGATGTCGCTGTTCGCGGAGTAAGAAACAGGATTCGCCTCGCTGCAGCAATGCAGCGGGGTTTTTCATATTCCCTGGTCGCGGGGAATATTTTCAACGCAAGGCATCCGTCGCCAATACAACGACGCGCTTTGCCAACATTGGAGCTTTATCATGAAAGTTATCGCATTTCCACGCACTCTGCAGGGGACCGGAGCGAGCCGCCGCCTGCGTATTGCTGGCCAAACCCCCGGTATCGTCTACGGCGGCACCAGCGCACCGGTCAACATCGCCCTGGACCACAACGCGCTGTACCACGCGCTGAAGAAGGAAACCTTCCACTCGTCGATTCTCGACCTGGAAATCGAAGGCAAGGTCGAGCAAGTCCTGCTGCGCGACTTCCAAGTCCACGCGTACAAGCAACTGGTCCTGCACGTCGACTTCCAACGCGTTGACGCATCGCAAAAGCTGCACACCAAGGTGCCCCTGCACTTCGTGAACGCTGAAATCTCGCCAGCCGTGAAGCTGCACGCAGGTATCATCTCCCACGTGCAATCGGAACTGGACGTTTCCTGCCTGCCGAAGAACCTGCCGGAATTCATCGAAGTCGACCTGTCCAAGCTGGACGTCGGCCAGTCGATCCACCTGGCTGACCTGAAGCTGCCCAACGGCGTGACCGCCGTGACCCAGGAAAACCTGACCATCGCCACCGCTACCGTGCCGGCCGGTCAAGTGTCCGCTGAAGGCGAAGCTGCCGCTGGCGACGCCGCAGAAGCCAAGTAATCCGCTTGCGTTTCAAGAAAAACCCGCTTCGGTCGAAGCGGGTTTTTTTATTTCCCCATGACTCCAGCCAGGCAATCGTGCGGCCACGCTCGATGACTTGTTTGGCTGCCTCGATCTTGAATTCATCTGCGTACCGCTGGCCGATCCACAGGCACAGCGATTTTTGGATCGCTATTTGAAACAGGCGCGCGCGTCGATCGTTACGGCATGTTGACTTGGGAAGTTAATCAACGGGTTCGCTACATTCTCAGGCAACGGAGTCTGAAAGCGCGCGCGAATCGATGTGGCGATGCCCGCACTATCGAGCCGACAATCAGCCAGTAGCTTGGCAGGGTCGCCATGATCGATAAGTTGATCGGGCAACCCGAGCTGCAGTACAGGTAGATTCATACCCTGTGCGAACAATGCTTCGGCACATGCGGAGCCTGCCCCTCCCATTACGCAGCCTTCCTCTACCGTCACGATGGCATCATGCGTAGCGGCCAAGTGGTGGATCAGATCGATGTCCAGCGGCTTGACGAAACGCATGTTTGCTACCGTTGCATCGATTAATTCTGCTGCGCCGACTGCTGGCTCAACCATGGCGCCAAACGCAAGAATGGCGATGCGCATCTTCGACGGTTGGGATATATGTCGGAGCGTTTCCCCTTTGCCAATGGGAATCGCTGTCATCTCCTTGACTGTTTCGATCCCTGTGCCAACGCCACGGGGATAGCGAACCGCGGTCGGCGCCGATTGCTGTAGGGCGGTGTACAGCATTTGGCGGCATTCGTTTTCATTCGACGCGGCCATGATGATCATGTTGGGGATGCAGCGCAGGAATGCCATGTCATAGCTACCAAGGTGCGTCGCGCCATCAGCGCCGACGATTCCCGCTCGATCGATAGCAAAGACAACAGGCAGATTTTGTAGCGCGACATCATGAATCAGCTGGTCGTATGCCCGCTGAAGAAATGTTGAATAGATAGCCACCACAGGCTTCAAGCCTTCGGCTGCCAGGCCTGCGGCAAAGGTCACGGCGTGCTGTTCTGCGATACCGACATCAAAGTACCGATGAGGAAAGCGTTTCTCGAACTCCACCATTCCTGAACCCTCACGCATGGCCGGTGTAATGCCAACCACCCGCGAGTCCAGCTCTGCTGCGTCACATAGCCACTCTCCGAAAACCTGTGAATAGGTTTTCTTTCGTGGCGTTACCGACGGTTTTATTCCTTCTTTCAGATTGAATCTTCCCGTGCTGTGATAAAGCACGGGATCAGCTTTCGCGGGTGAATAACCCTGGCCTTTTTTTGTCACGACATGCAAAAACTGCGGGCCATGTAACTGCTTTATGTTTTCTAAAACAAGAATGAGCGAGTCCAGATCGTGACCGTCTATCGGACCGATATAGTTGAATCCAAATTCCTCGAATAGCGTCGCGGGAACAATCATTCCTTTCGCGTGTGATTCGAGTTTTCGGGCGAGTTCACGCACGGGTGGAACGACATTTAGCACGCGTCCTGCGCCTGTGCGCGTTGCAGCGTAAAAACGGCCCGACATCAGGCGAGAAAGATACCGGTTCAGTGCACCGACAGGCGGTGAGATCGACATGTCGTTGTCATTCAGAATCACCATGAACGGCATGCCTTTTGCGGCACCAACATTGTTCATGGCTTCGAACGCCATGCCAGCGGTCATGGCACCATCGCCGATGACGGCAATCGAATGGCGCTTCACCTTTTGTAGTTTTGCCGCGATAGCCATGCCGAGTGCGGCCGATATGGACGTGCTCGAATGAGCGGTGCCGAACGCGTCGTATTCCGACTCGGCCCGAACGGGAAAACCTGAAATCCCGTCGGGCTGCCGCAGTGTGTTCATCCGCTCTCGCCGGCCCGTAAGAATCTTGTGTGGATAGGTCTGGTGGCCGACATCCCAGACAATCCTATCGTGGGGCGTATCGAAAACATAGTGCAGAGCGATGGTCAGCTCGACAACGCCCAGATTGGGAGACAGATGGCCTCCCGTCTGTGAAACGCTGTCGAGCATGAATGTGCGCAATTCATGCGCTAACTGCGGCAAATCGCGACGATGCAGGCGCCTGAGGTCTGACGGGGTATCGATAGTGCTCAACAAATCGTCCATGGCTGTCATGTATGGGTCTAGATTGTTGCAGGATCGATTTTTTCCGGATCGATGTTGTACCGAAGGATTGCCTCTCGGATTTTTTTACGAGGCAGATATCCCTCATCGGCCAGCGCTTTGACCGCTGCGAGAACGATGAAATGACGATCCACCTCGAAGAAGGTGCGTAGCGACTCGCGGGTGTCCGACCGGCCGAAACCGTCCGTGCCGAGGGTGACGAATCGGCGATCATTGACGAAGGGGCGAATCTGGTCGCCGATGATCTTCATATAGTCGGTCGCCACGACGACGGGACCGGCACGGTCTTGCAGGCATTGCTGGACATACGGGATGCGCGGTTCGTCTTCGGGATGCAGCATGTTCCAACGCTCCGCAGCCAACCCATCGCGGCGCAGTTCGGTCAGGCTGGTGGCGCTCCATACATCACTGGAAATGCCGAAATCCTGTTCCAGCAGTTCACTTGCGGCCATCACTTCGCGCAGGATCGAACCGCTGCCCATCAGTTGTACATGCGGTTTGCTGGCCTGCGTCGATACGGTTTGCTGTTTCTGGCCGTCGCGCAGCAGGTAGAGCCCTTTGAGAATACCGGCTTCGCTGCCTTCCGGCAGGGCCGGATTCGGGTAGTTCTCGTTGAGCAGGGTGATGTAGTAGTAGATGTCTTCCTGGTCCGCATACATGCGACGCAGGCCGTCTTGGATGATGACTGCCAGCTCATAAGCAAAGGTCGGGTCATACGAGACGCAGTTGGGAATGACCGACGACAGCACATGGCTGTGGCCGTCATCGTGCTGCAAGCCTTCCCCCATGAGCGTGGTGCGACCCGACGTGGCGCCCATCAGGAAGCCGCGCGTGCGGGCATCGCCTGCGGCCCAGGCCAGGTCGCCCACGCGTTGCAGGCCGAACATGGAATAGAAGATATAGAACGGGATAGCCGGCAGGCCATGATTGCTGTAGGCCGTGCCTGCTGCGATCCACGATGAGATCGCACCGGACTCATTGATCCCTTCTTGCAGGATTTGGCCATCCTTGGCCTCTTTGTAGTAGCTCAGTTGGCCCGCATCCTGCGGAGTATAGAGCTGCCCCATATACGAGTGGATGCCAATTTGGCGGAACAGGCCTTCCATGCCGAAGGTGCGCGATTCATCCGGCACGATGGGGATGACCAGCTTGCCCAAGTTGGGGTCTTTGAGCAGCGTAGTCAGGATGCGCACGAAGGACATGGTGGTCGACACCCCGCGCTCGCCGCTGTCTTTGAGTTGCGTGGCGAAGGCACTGAGCGACGGCACCGTCAGCGGAGCGACCTGACCGGAACGCGACGGGACATAGCCGCCCAGCGCAGCCCGACGTTGCGCGAAGTAACGCGCTTCCTCGCTGTCGGGCGCAGGTTTCAGGTAGGGCATTTCTTCGAGCTGGTCGTCGGACACCGGCAGCGAAAAGCGATCACGGAACGCACGCACTGCATCCGCGCTCATCTTTTTCAACTGGTGGTTGATGTTCTGGCCTTCGCCAGCCTCGCCCATGCCGAAGCCCTTGACCGTCTTGGCCAGAACGACCGTGGGCCGGCCTTCCGTGTTGACGGCTTGTGCATAGGCCGCATGCACCTTCTCCGGATCATGGCCGCCGCGTGTCAGCGCCCAAATCTCATCGTCCGACAGGTGCGCCACTAATTCCAGCAACGCGGGATACTTGCCGAAGAAATGTTCGCGCACATAGGCGCCATTTTGCGACTTGAAGGTCTGGTATTCCCCGTCAACGCATTCCATCATGCGTTGACGCAGCAGTCCGCTGGTGTCGCGCTTGAGCAGGTCGTCCCAACCACTGCCCCACAGCACCTTGATCACGTTCCAGCCCGCAGCCCGGAAAGTGCCCTCGAGCTCCTGAACGATCTTGCTATTGCCCCGCACCGGACCGTCCAGACGTTGCAGATTGCAGTTGACGACAAAGATCAGATTATCGAGGCGTTCTCGCCCGGCGACCGAAATGGCCGCCAGCGATTCGGGTTGGTCCATCTCGCCGTCGCCCAGGAAGGCCCACACCTTGCGGCCTTGATGTTCCAGCATTCCACGGTATTCGAGATATCGCATGAACCGGGCTTGATAGGCCGCAGTCAACGGGCCAAGGCCCATTGACACGGTGGGGAACTGCCAGAAGTCAGGCATCAAGCGCGGGTGGGGATAGGAGGACAGGCCATCACGCCCCGCTTCGCGGCGGAAGTTGTCCAGTTGCGCTTCGGTGATGCGCCCTTCCAGGTAGGCGCGTCCGTAAATGCCCGGTGCGGAATGGCCCTGGATGTAGACCATATCGCCGCCGAATGTCTCGGTGCGCCCCCGGAAAAAGTGATTGAAACCCACGTCATAGAGCACTGCCGCCGACTGGTAGGTAGCAATGTGCCCGCCGACATTGGAGTGTTTGCCAGCGCGCAGCACCATGACCATCGCATTCCAGCGGATATAGGCGTTCAAACGCCGTTCGATGCCAATATCGCCGGGGTAGGCAGGCTGCCGGTCTTTTTCTATCGTGTTGACGTAGGCGCTGGTGACACGGCCATGCAAATCACCGTGCCGGGTGGCATCGAAGTCGGTGAGCTGGTCGATCAGGTAGTGGGCGCGCGAACGGCCTTCGACCGTCGTGACGGCATCCAGCGCTTCCAGCCACTCTCGGGTTTCTAGCGGATCAGCATCGACCAATGCGAGGGGTGAATTCATGGCGGGTTCTCCAGGGAAAATGACGCGTTAAAGCAGGACTGCGTTCAGCCAACCAGGCGGGCGAGACACAGTCACGGAGTCTGATCTATGGATTGCAATTGCAATCGTAGCGATTGCAATTCTAAGTCAGTTATAATTGCAAATGCAACTAAAATACGAAAGGAGCCTGCCATGACGAAGGATGGAACGGATCTGTGGTTCTCGTTCGTGCACACCCATCGTTTGATGATCCGCGAGGTGGAGAGCCGCTTGGCAGCGGCCAAGCTGCCCCCCTATGCCTGGTACGACGTACTTTGGGGGCTGGAAAGCGGACCCGATGGCACACGACGGATGCACGAACTGGCCGACGCACTGGCGATAGAACGCTACAACCTCACACGGTTGGTAGACCGCCTGGAGCAAGATGGGCTGGTCCAGCGTACGCGCTCGGCCGAAGACGGCCGCGCTGCGTATGCCACCATCACGAAGGAAGGACGCACGCTACGCAGGAAGATGTGGAAGGTCTACGAAAGTACCGTCGCAGAGGTTTTCCTGAGCCAGTTCAGCGCCGACGAGCAAGGCAAGTTTTCCGCAGCGCTGGACCGGGCCGCTGCTGCGGCCCGCGTTCAGGGTGGCTGAGGGTTGCTCAAGCGAGATTGCGCTGTTGGATTTCAAGCCAGCGCATATCGCCTCAATGCCTCTTCGGCATATCGCATGGGCAAGGCGTGCTCATCGCCAAGCGCTTTGAGCGCAGCAGCCACAATCCATTGCGCACTGGGAAATCCATTCGCATCCCGGCCAGAGTCGGCTCCCATTGCAACAAAACGAGCACAGATGAAACCGCCGATCTGATCGGCAATGTGCTGCCCATATCCAGTGATGGCCAGAACAGGCGATTGCCCAGACCCAAGGCACGCCTGGATATGCGATGTCTTTTTCTTTGAGAGCGGATTGAGCATGTTCCAGCGTTCGACCTCACGGCCTTCTCGCGCCAGGCGGGTATAGCTTGGGCAACTCCAGACCTCGCCGGGGATGTTCCAGTCTTCTCGTAGCAGCCTGGCCGCCTCGACCGCTTTCCCCAAGGCCTGGCCGGCTCCCAGCAATCGGACTGCCGGGGCTCTGGACTCGGGTGCGGCAAGGAGTCGATACATGCCCTTGTACGCATCATGTACATCGGCTTGCGCTGGCGCAGGTACTTTGCCGTTGTCATCGTGCAGAGTCATATAGAAGAACCCCGGCTCGTCGTCGACGTACATGGCTTGCATGGCAGAACGCAAAATAGCGAGTGCCTCCTGTCCCGATGCGGGATCGTAGGGGATACCGTTCAAGCTGCTGGCAAGCCAAAGCGGAACCGCAGGATGCACGCTTTTGGGCCACCGCGATGAAGTTATCTCGGCATCGTTGCACAGAATGCCGCGATCGGCTGCTTCGCATATCGCTGCGCGCAATCCTGCTACGGATTCGGAACGAAGCAGGTACAGCAATGGCATCTCGACGCGCCCGAGCCCATCTCGAAACCAAAGCGGCCACGCACTGATGTTGCCCAAGCCCGCTCGCTCGAGTGAGTGTGCCTGGGCGGCTGACTGCCCGGGAGAGGCTTGCACCACCCAAGCCTTGCCGTTGATCGCATCGTCTTGGGACAGATTGCGGGCGATGGCTTGGATAGCGCTGTAGGGTGAAGCGGCGAGGCAAGCTCGCTCCATATCTTCGGCTGCAAGTTTTTCAAGGCACGCAGCCGCTGCCAGCCTGGTTTGCGGCATGGACAATGGCGGGCGAAGACGCTTCAAACTCATGTTTGACCTCTGTTGATGGGCTTCTTGCACGACTTGGCATCGTGGTTTACGATTGCATTTGCAACGATTGTAACTGCAATGCTAATCATAAACAAGGATAGACATGACACACGCCATCGATCTCGCGTTCTACACGGCGGACACACCCAATGGGCAGAAGGTCAGTATCTTTCTCAAGGAGGCTGGACTGGCTTATGAGCAGTTCGATCTTGATCTTGGCAAGGGCGACCAGCATCAACCGGATTTCCTCAAGATCAACCCGAACGGCAAGATCCCCACCATCGTTGATCGCAAGACCGGCCTGGCCGTCTTCGAGTCGGGCGCCATTCTTTCCTACTTGTCATCGCAAACGGGGTGCCTGTTACCTCCGACTGAGGCCGAAAACGTCTCAGTACAGAAGTGGCTGCATTTCCAGATTGGCGGCATTGGCCCAATGCTGGGACAACTATGGTGGTTTTTGCACGCCTCTAAAACGGGCAATGCCGAAGCAATAGAGCGATACCGGAAGCAATCGCTTCGTCTTTACCAAGTTGTGGATACCCGTCTGAGCGAATCCGCCTTCATCGCCTCGGAAAACTACAGCATTGCCGATATTGCCGCATTTACCTGGCTGAGGACCTGGGACGAGTTGGGCCTGGACATCACCCCCTACTCGCATGTCCAACGCTGGCTTGACGTGATTGCCGCACGACCGGCGGTACAGGCAGGACTTCTGGCAAATAAGCCGACCTCCCTGACCGGCCTGAAACAACTGGTCCAGACTTAAAGTTAGTCTAAGCGGCAAGCCGCAGTGGTGCTGGGGTTGTTGCCGGCAGCGTAGCCTGCGGT
>NZ_VIUO01000016.1:0-21062 GCF_007828355.1 Herbaspirillum sp. SJZ099
CTTCGGATGTGAATCGCTTTTTCGGCATGGTCTGACTCTCCTTTTCAATAGCATATGAAATTTCAAGTCGGACCAGTTTTTTCAGGTCAGGTCACCATCCGAAGATGGGTGTTAATACCTTAGTGCCGGGAGAGCGCTATATGGCTTCACCCACTACATCTTTGGATTTGCATGGGATGAGCAATGTTCTTAATAGCATGCTGTGGCGTACTGCTCTGCCGGTTATGACTCAATGGAAATAAGAGATGCACATGCATTATCAATGGAAGCGTTGGATTACCTTACTTGTGTTGTCGGGCTTGCCGTTAATTGGAGGATGTAAAATGAAGGTGGCGGACGGAACAGTAAGGGATTATTTTGGGGAGACGGCAGAAGCCGAGCTGGCTACAGCGGCAGCGAAGGGGGACGTTGGAGAAGTCTCACGGTTGGTCAGTGTTGGAGCCAATGTCAATGCAGCAGGGGATAAGAATATGACACCGTTGATGTGGGCATTTTCTGCGCAAAATGTAGAAGGTATGCGTGCCTTATTGGAAGCCGGGGCCGATCCTAACCAGAGATTTGGACCAGAGAAAAATATTCACCCTGTGTGGATGGCCGCAACGATGGATAAACCCGATCGTTTGAAAGTGCTACTTGAGTTTAAAGGCGATCCAAATGCTACTGGTGGTGGGGCATATTTCAATGCTTTGATGCAAGCAGTCAAGTACCCTGAAAACATTAAGCTCTTAGTTCAAGCCGGGGCAGATGTGAATGCCACCGATGGAATCGGTGACACCGTCGCGCTAGCCGCAGCTAATCTGGCACAGTTCGATACACTTATATATTTATTGGAGCATGGTTATCGATACAATTTACCTTTAATAGCATGGGAGGTAAACGATCTTCCGTTATCTTCTGAAATTGAGCCGAAAAGACAACAAGTATTAGCAATCTTAAAAACCCTCGGTGTAACGCCGCCTTCCGGGAAAGCCCCTCCAATGTTGGAGGGGAAATAAATGTCTGAGTATGGATCAAATGACAGCAAGCCAAGGCATCCGAAGATATGAGCATCGTCGGAAAAAGTCATCTCCAACGCAGGTTGTGGCAAGCCCGACGTATCATGCTAACCATTAAACACCCACAGCCCTTGACCGCTGCAGCGTCTGCAAAAACTCCCGGCACCACCAATGCACATCAAACTCGCGGATATTGCTCATCAGCGCCGCATGCCGCTCGCGCCGCTCCGTCAGCGACATCTGCAAAGCGTGCTGGATCACCTGGGCGGTGCCGTGGGTATCGTAGGGATTGATGATGAGGGCTTCCTTCATCTGCTCGGCGGCGCCGGCGAAGCGGGACAGCACCAGCACGCCGGGATCTTCTTCATCCTGGGCGGCGACGAATTCCTTGGCGACCAGGTTCATGCCGTCGCGCAGCGGCGTGACCAGCGCCACCGCGCAGGCGCGGTACAAACCCGGCAGGCGGCGGCGCGCGACGGTGCGGTGGATATAGCGGATCGGCATCCAGTCGAAGTCGCCGAAATCGCCGTTGATGGCGCCGCACAGGCTTTCCAGTTCGCGCTGGATGTCGCTGTAGGCTTCGACGTCCTCGCGGCTGGGCGAGGCGATCTGCAGCAGCGTGGCGCTGTGGCGGTTCTCCGGGTACAGGCGCAGCAGCTCGCGGAAGGCGCGGATGCGCTGCGGCAGGCCCTTGGAGTAGTCGAGGCGGTCGACGCCGATCAATAGCCGCCGGCGCGAATATTCCTGCTTGGTGCTTTCAAAGGTGTCGCGCGCTTCCTTGGCGCGGCCCAGGCGCTGGAAGTCGGCCACGTCGATGCCGATCGGGAAGGCCCCGGCATGCACGGTGCTGTTGAAGGCGCGGTACTGGTTGGCGCCGACCGGTTCGGCGGTGGCTTCGGCCTGCACGTATTGCGCGAAGTGCTGCAGGTCGGCATGGTTTTGGAAACCGACCAGGTCGTAGGCGAACAGCGCGCGCATGAGCCATTCATGCGAGGGGATCGCCACCAGGATCGGCGGCGGCGGCAGCGGGATGTGCAGGAAGAAGCCGATGCGCGCCTCGCAACCCATGGCGCGCAGCTCGGCAGCCAGCGGGATGAGGTGGTAGTCATGGATCCAGATGATGTCGTCGCGCTTGAGCAGCGGGAACAGCTTGCGCGCGAACAGCTGGTTCACGCGGCGGAAGCCGCCCAGGTGGCCGGACTCGAATTTGGCCAGGTCGAGCCGGTAGTGGAATACCGGCCACAACACGCCGTTGGCGTAGCCGCGGTAATAAGCGTCGTGGTCTTCCTGGCACAGGTCGAGCTCGGCCAGCGTCACCGTGCCGGCCTGGTGCACGCGCAGTTCGCCTTCGCCGGGCGTGCCTTGCTCCACCACCTTGCCGCTCCAGCCGAACCACATGCCGCCGGTCTTTTTCAAGGTTTCGCCCAGCGCCACTGCGAGCCCGCCGGCGGCCGGCTTGCGCGGGTCGGCCAGGCGATTCGATACCACCACCAATCTGCCCATCAGATCACCGCCTCCCACGATGCCGACAAGCGCATCGCACAATTGATAATGCCCACCATCGAATAGGTCTGCGGGAAATTGCCCCACATCTCGCGTGTGACCGGATGCGTGTCTTCCGACAGCAAGCCGAGGTGGTTGCGCGCGTCGAGCATGGCATTGAAGATCTCGCGCGCCTGTTCCTTGCGGCCGATGCGCGCCAATGCGTCGATGCGCCAGAAGGTACAGATGTTGAACGCCGTCTCGGGCCGGCCGAAGTCGTCCGGCGCTTCGTAACGGCGCATGTAGGGACCGTCGCACAGATATTTTTCCAATGCGTCGACGGTGGAGATGAAACGCTGGTCGGTTGGCGCGATCAGGCCGACTTCGACCATCAGCAACACACTGGCGTCGAGGTCGCGGCCGCCGAAACTTTCGGCGTAGGCCTGGCGCTGCTCATTCCAGGCTTCGGCCAGGATGCGCGCGCCGATTTCGTCGGCGCGGGCGCGCCAGTATTGCTTGCGCTCATCCAGGTCCAGCCGCGCGGCGATCTTGGCCAGGCGGTCGCAGGCAGCCCAGCTCATCAGCGCCGACGAAGTATGGATGCGCGAACGCGTGCGCAACTCCCACATGCCGGCGTCGGGCTGGTCATAGACTTCATAGGCGCGTTCGCCGACCGCTTCCAGATGCTGGAAATGTTCCGCGCCGGCGCGATGATGCAGGCGCATGTCATGGAAGGCCTGCGCCGCGCCGAGCACGATGTTGCCGTAGACGTCGTGCTGGAAGTGCTCGTAGGCCTGGTTGCCCACGCGCACCGGCGGGTAGTTCCGGTAGCCGGGCAGATGGTCGAGGATATGTTCTGGCAACGCCTCTTCCAGGCCGATGCCGTACAGCGGCTGCACATGGCCGCCGCCGGAGCGCACCACCACATTGGTCAGCCAGCGCAGGTAGTCTTCCATGGTGCCGAGTTCGGACAGGCTGTTCAATGCGCGCACCACGAAGAAGGCATCGCGCAGCCAGCAATAGCGGTAATCCCAGTTGCGCTGGCTGCCGGGCGCTTCCGGCACGCTGGTGGTCATGGCGGCGATGATGGCGCCGGTGTCCTCGAACACCGACAGCTTGAGCGTGATGGCGGCGCGGATCACCGCGTCCTGCCATTCCAGCGGCGTGGCCAGCGCGCGGCTCCAGTTGCGCCAATAGGCCAATGTCTCCTGTTCGAAATCGCGCGCGGTGTCGTTGATGCCGCCGTGCAGGGTCTCGTCGGGGCCGAGGATGAAATTGAAGGGGCGACTGACCACAAAGGCGGTCTCGCCGACGATGTAGCTGATGGGCGCATCGGTGTTCAGGCGCAGCGTCTGCCCATTGCCGACGTAGCGGATGTGATTGCTGCCGCGCGTTTCCAGCGGCGCTTCGCGGCCCCAGTCGAACTTGGGACGCAAGATGACGCGCATGCGCGGCGCGCCCGACAGCGGATGGATACGGCGCACCACCTGCAATGGCCGGAAGAAGCGGCCGCGGCTGTAGAAGCGCGGCGCCAGGTCGGTGATCTCGATGCCTTGGCCCAGGGTGTCGTACAGGCGCGTGCGCAGCACCGCGGTATTGGGTTCATACCATTGCTCGCTGTGCGAGAAATTCTCCAGTTGGAAAGCCCACAGGCTGCCGTTGTCGCTGGGGTCGAGCAGCGCGTTGAAGATCGGGTCGCCGTCGAAGCGCGGCAGGCAGCACCAGACGATGCGCCCCATCTTGTCGACCAGCGCCGAGAAAGCGCAGTTGCCGATCACGCCAAGGTCGAGGGAGGAAGTGGAAGGATTGTCGTGCGCCTGGGCCGCCAGGTGCGGCTGTTCGGAGTGCTGCGATTGGGAATGCGGCGATGGCTGGGGTTCTTGCTGCGGATCGGTGCTTGGCTGGCTCATGGTTCCCTCATGCTCTGTTGTCCAGATTTCTTGGTGGAAGACTGATGCGCTGCCGGGCTGCCGACGAGCCCTGACGCAGATGGCGGCGAACTAAAAGGCGGCAGCCCGATATGGGCCCAACGCCTGGCGCAACAGGCCGAGCACGGCGGCCGGATCGTCCACGCGCGCCAACGCCTGGCTGGGTCCCGGCCCCACCTTGATGCCCAGGCCGTTCATGGTTTCCGATTGGACGATGGCAAAACCGGCCTCATCGGTGATGTCGTCGCCGATGAACACCGGCCGCCGGCCGCGGAATGGCGGCTCATGCAAAAAGGCCGCGACGGCGTCGCCCTTGTTCACGTGCGGTTTGGCCTCCACCACCATCTTGCCGTTGAGCATGGTGAAGCCGGGCTCGTG
Organism: Herbaspirillum sp. SJZ099; assembly: GCF_007828355.1. NCBI lineage: Bacteria > Pseudomonadati > Pseudomonadota > Betaproteobacteria > Burkholderiales > Oxalobacteraceae > Herbaspirillum > Herbaspirillum sp. SJZ099. The sequence goes on from NZ_VIUO01000016.1 coordinate 4,784, forward strand.
CTTCAAGGCATCGATCATGGTCTCGATGCAGCGCTGCTGAAGATGGGCGGCATGGCGATAGTGCAAGGCCAGGGCGCCGCGCTTGATCTCCAGCTGCAGGCCCTGATGCGAATTGACCAGCGGCAGCAGCCGCTCGCGCAGGTGGTGCACATCGGCCACCGGCTGGGCGATGATGCGCCCGTCGGCAGTGCGCCGCTCGGCGCCGTGCACCCCCGCCAGCGGCAAGCGCAGGGGGGCCAGGAAAAAGTCGAGCTGATCCAGCGGGCGGCCGCTGACAATGGCCAGCGCACCGTTGGATTCTTGTTGTATTCGCTGCAAGAGCGTGATCAGTTCCGGCGGCACGACAATCTCTTCAGGATGTGGCGCGAGATCGACCAGTGTGCCGTCAAAGTCCAGAAATAACGCATCGGCAGCAAAATCGTAGGGGTGAGTTTGCTCAGTCATGGTATTTCAGGTTAATGAAAAGCAAATAAGTTCCAATTGCCTATCGAACAACTTCTCATCGCTCTACAGGACAAAAACGAAATCAGCCAGGAGGCGGGCCGTGCGAACACTGCCTGAGTCCGCCATGCCGATATACAGCAAGAATCCTGCCCGACACGCCGACAGTCCCGACCAATGAAAACGGCCGCGCGGCATTGCCGGGCGGCCGTGTCACAGACAGGCGGAAGGGCGGAAGATCAGGACTGGCTGCCGCCTTCGGGCGCGCCGGCCAGCATCGGCGGCATCGGCGCCAGCAACTGCGGCATCAGGGAGCCGGCCACCATGCCGCCGATGCTGCACAAGAGGCCCATCAATTGCGGCGGCCAGAAACCTTCGGGCGCGGTGTACTCCAGCGTGATCCAGGAGATCAGGCCGAACACCATGGCCATCAGCGCGCCCTGGCGGGTGGCGCGCTTCCAGTAGACGCCGAAGGCCAGCGGCACGAAGGCGGCCACCAGCGTGACCTTATAGGCGCTCTCCACCATCTGGTAAATGCTGGACTGGCTGCTCAGCGCCAGCCAGGTCACGCCCACGGTAAACACCAGCACCACGATACGCATCGAGAGCAGGAATTCGCGATCGCTCTTCCATGGCCGGATTTCCTTGAGCACGTTTTCGGTGAAGGTCACCGACGGCGCCAGCAAGGTCGCGCTGGCGCAGCTCTTGATGGCCGACAGCAGCGCGCCGAAGAACATCACCTGGGCGAACACCGGCATCTTTTCCATGATCAGCGTGGGCAGCACCAGTTGGGAATCGGTCTCCAGCAGCTTGGACACCATGCCCGGATCGATCAGCGTGGCCGAGTAAGCGAGGAAGATGGGGATGAAGACGAAGAAGAAATAAATCACGCCGCCCAGGATGGAGGCGTTGCGGGCCACGTTTTCATTCTTGGACGACATCACGCGCTGGAACACGTCCTGCTGCGGGATGGAACCCAGCATCATGGTGATCCAGGCGGCAAAGAACCACAGCACCTCCCTGGCGTTGGGCGCCGGCCAGAAGTCGAACTTGCCGGCATCGAACGCATGCTGGATCACCACGCCGGGGCCGCCGACCATGCCGGAGACTTCCCAGCCGATGTAGAGCATGCCGACCACCACGATGATCATCTGCAGGAAATCGGTGATCGCCACGGCCCACATGCCGCCCATCAGGGTATAGATCAGCACGCTGCCGGCGCCGATGATCATGCCCCAGTGCATGGGGATGTAACCGCCGGAGACGACATTGAACACCAGGCCCAGCGCCTTGATCTGCGCCGCCACCCAGCCCAGGTAGGAAATCACGATACAGATGGTGACCAGCATTTCGGCGGCGCGGCCGTAGCGCTTCTTGTAATAGTCGCCGATGGTCAGCAGGTTCATGCGGTACAGCTTCTTGGCGAAGAACAGGCCGACCAGGATCAGGCACAGCGAAGAACCGAAGGGGTCGGCCACGATGCCGCGCAACCCCTCCTGCAGGAAGGTCGACGATACGCCGAGCACGGCCTCGGAACCGAACCAGGTGGCAAATACCGTAGCGGTCACCACCGACATCGGCAGCGAGCGTCCGGCGACGGCGTAATCCTTCGAATTCTTGACGAACTTGGTGGCATACAGGCCGATGCCCACCGAAATGATCCAATAGAGAACGACGAACCAGAGGAGTGCATTCATGCCTTGATCCTTGCAATAAGCAGCTGTTCACGGACAGATGCCGAGGCCTTGGGGGGTAAAAGAAAAACGCGCATTATAGCGGCAAGTCCGGCGCGAAAAGCCGCTCGCGGCTACACATTTACGCATGGCTCGCCGATGGGTGGCGGACACCCAACAGTCGGTTTGTCGATAAGCAAGAAACGCTCCCATGCGCAGGCCGGGAGCAGGAATGATGGTTCGGGAGAAATCCCGCCGCCGCGCCGCATCCGCGGCCGGCCGCAAGATCAGGCGCCTTCGTTATTGCGCTCGTAGGAAGGGCAGCCATCCTTGCCCCATTTGCCGTTGCACAACTTCCACAGGCAGCCTTCGCGCGCAAACAGGGATAACGCGCGGCATTGCTGGACCTGTTCGGCCAGCGTGGGAACGGCCGGGGTATCCGCCACCATAGGCTGCTGGGGCGCGGCCTGCTGGACGCGCTCGGCCTTGGCGCGGGCAGCGGCCAATTGGGCTTCGGCTTCGCGGCGACGCTGTTCGCGCAACGCCAGGGCGGTATCTTCGCGTCGGCGGCGGGCCTCGGCGGCGGCCCGCTTTTGCGCCAGCAATTGGGCTTTTTGCTCCGCCTCCTGCTGCAGGATGGCGATCTCGTCGCCGGCCAGGGTCGCTCGTGATTCTGTCGTCGCGGCAGCAAGCGGCGCGGCGACAGGCGGTGCGACCGTCTGCTTTCTCAACGAGGGCAAGTGCGGCGCCATCGGTTTCAAGGCGCGCTCCGGCCACGGCCATTGGGCGCTCCACCAGAGGGCCAGGCCGATCGCCACCAAGGTCAGCAGCGAAACCGGCAAGGCGCGTTGCGGCGATGCCGCCGCGCCATGCGGCATCGGCTCCTGCGCATCGGCTACCGATGCGGCAGTTCCCGGCCCTGTTTGGAACCGGGATTGTGGCTGGGGAATCGGCGCCGTCGCCGGCGCGTCGAAGCGGCCAGGCGCATCCGCTTCGGCGGCCGTGGCCACCGCCGCTGTCACCGCGGCAGCGGCGACGGCCGCAGCGGTAATCTGGGACGCGCGAATTTCGAGTTCATCGTCGGCAACGGCAGACATGGAGCGTCCTGCCTCCTGCGGCACGGACGAGCCGGCGCCGGCGTCGGCATGCGCATCGACGCCTACACCTTGATCGCGACCTTCCCCATTGCGATGCAGGGCCTGCATTGACTTCCCCTGTGTTTGAGATCCTGAATAGGCTCTCTAAACCTGTTCACGCTCCCGTCCGCGCCGTCCCGACCGAACCGGACACCTCCCGTTCGTTTGTGTATGTTCTGCCCGGTCTCCTTGGTGGCCGATATCAACCTCGATACCGGCATTTCTGCGGGCGTATTTTTCAACGGGAGTTTATTTTGCGCCCAAATTTCTGAAAGGCAAATACAAAGAATGCAGGTGCAGCAAAATTTCTACATAGGGCTTGTTGCCATGTCATGCGCGGGCGGCGTTGCCGCACCGTCAACAAAAACAAACGGCAGCCGCGTCGCCGGGGCTGCCGTGCACAAAAACGTCAACCGCTCACATCAGCCGACGATGCTTTCCAGGGCAAACAGGTCGGCGGGTTTTTCGCGCTGGCGGATCAGGTGCGCACGCTCGCCATCGACCAGCACTTCGGCCGCGCGGCCGCGGCTGTTGTAGTTGGACGCCATGGTCATGCCATAAGCGCCGGCCGACATCAGCGCCAGCAAATCGCCCTCCGCGATGGCCAGTTCGCGCGCGCGCGCCAGCCAGTCCCCGGATTCGCATACCGGGCCGACCACGTCGTAGACCTGGGCATGGCCGGCGTTTTGCCTGACCGTCTTCACGCCATGCCAGGCTTCATACATGGCCGGGCGCATCAGGTCGTTCATGGCGGCGTCGACCACGGCAAAATTCTTGCCTTCACCGTGCTTGAGGTATTGCACCTCGGTCAACAGTACGCCGGCATTGCCGACGATCGAGCGCCCCGGCTCGAACATCACCTGGATCCGTCGGCCGCCGTATTTCTGCTTGCGCCAGGCATCGACCCGGGCGAACACGCGCGCCAGGTAGTCGCCGACCGCGACCGGCTGTTCGTCGTCATAAACGATGCCGATGCCGCCGCCAATGTCGAGGTGATGGATGGCGATGCCTTCCGCTTCCAGCGTATCGACCATCTCGATCACCTTGTCGAGCGCCTCCAGCAAGGGCGAATCGTCCAGCAGCTGCGAGCCGATGTGGCAGTCGATGCCGACCACTTCGATGTTGGGCAAGGCGGCGGCGGTGCGATAGCAGTTGAGCGCATCCTCATAGGCCACGCCGAACTTGTTTTCCTTCAGGCCGGTGGAAATGTAGGGATGGGTCCGGGCATCGACGTTGGGGTTCACGCGCAGCGAGATGCGCGCGCGCTTGCCCAGTTCGCCGGCCACCTCGTTCAGGCGCGCCACTTCGGGAATGGACTCGACGTTGAAGCACAGGATGTCGTGCTCCAGCGCCAGCTTCATCTCGTCGCGGCCCTTGCCCACGCCCGAGAAAATCACCTTGCGCGCATCGCCGCCGGCCGCCACCACGCGCAGCAGTTCGCCGCCGGAGACGATGTCGAAGCCCGAACCCAGCTTGCCCAGCAGGTTCAGCACCGCCAGGTTGGAGTTGGACTTGACCGAATAGCACACCAGGGCGCCATCCTCGCCCCGGCCGGCGGCGCGGCAGGCATCGGCGTAAGCCGAGAAATTCTCGACCAGCGCCGCCTTGGAATAGACGTAAAGCGGTGAACCGAATTGCGCGGCCAATGCCTGCAACGACACTTGTTCGGCGTGCAGCACGCCATTGCGATAGGAAAAATGGGACATGGAAGTCGGGGTAACGAAATCGGTTGGTTCGATCCGGCGTCGCCGGCGGTAAGCGCTTACTCGTTGCCTGCGGCCGGTTTGGACGCGGCGCCGGCAGTGCCTGCGGCCTGCGTCGCGGCAGGTTTGGAGGTATCCGGTTTGGGCGAAGTCTGGGCCAGCGGATCGGGCGGGATCCTGGGCATGTACAGCGGCCCCTTCTGGCCGCAGCCAGCCAGCATCAGGAGCAACGACGAAGCTGCCAGCAGGGTCGCGCGGCGAACGGGAGAATTGGGTGACTTCACGATAGAATGGAGGATTACTGAAAAATCTTGAGAATGCTTTGGAGTTTAGCATGACGGAAACGGAATTCCTGGACTTGGCCGACGCCACGCTCAATGCCATCGAAGGCGCGCTGGAAAAGGCCTGCGACGAGGGCGACCTGGACGTCGAATGCAGCCGCAGCGGCAACGTCCTGGAAATCGAATGCATCGACAACGGCTCCAAGATCATCGTCAACAGCCAGGCGCCGATGCAAGAGCTGTGGATTGCCGCCCGCTCCGGCGGCTTCCACTACAAGTACGACGGCCAACGCTGGCTCAACACCCGCGACGGTTCCGAAATGTACGCCGCCTTGTCGGAAGTGGTCAGCAGCCAGAGCGGCGTGCAAGTCACCTTGCAGGCTTGATGCGCCCTATACTTGCCTCTTTCCCAACCCCAGCCACCTGACCCGAAGCCAGCAGCACCCATGCGCCGTTCCCTCTTTCCTCCCCGACGGCACCCTGCCTTCCTGTTCCTGCAACGCGGCCTCGCGCGCCTGCGCTGGATCATCGTGCTGACGGTGCTGGCGGTGGCCGCCGCGCTGGGCCTGCCGCAACTGGTCTCGCGCATCAGCCACGACCACAGCCCGCAAACGCAAGCGGCCGAATCGGCCATGCGCGACATCAGCGCCGGCCTGGAGCAATACCGCAAGGACAACGGCCGCTACCCCAGCACCCAGCAAGGCCTGCTGGCGCTGGTGATCAAGCCGGCGCGCGCCCCGGTGCCGGCCAACTGGGCCATCGGCGGCTACGTCGAACGCCTGCCGCGCGACCCCTGGGGCAATCCCTACCAGTACGGCGCGGACGAAGACGGCGCCAGCTACCAATTGTTCTCTTTCGGCGAAGCCGGCCCCGAAGGCGGCGAAGACGATGCCCACGTGATCCGCCTGCACTGAAGACAACACCGCCCCGATCCTGCCGCGGCCACTGGCCGCTCTTTTTTTGCCCTCGCATTCCCATCGGGCGATAACCGACAGGCCCTAGCATGGCGCCCACGCTGCCATCAAGCCCCGCCCTCAAATCCCCCCGCGAGTGTTGTACGCATGCACCCGCTCGCAAAATCCTTACCTCGATTTACAGTTAATCAGTAATATTAATAAAAACAATTCCTATTAACTATCCAAATAAATACGACATCCCATGAAGTCCCGTCTCAAGCCCGGCCGCCTCGCTGTGCTGGCCGCCCTCTCCGCATGCTCCGCCCCCGGTTTCGCCCAAACGACAGACAGCCTGCCCCAGGTGCAGGTCAGCGGATCGCGCACCAACGACAGCTATGTCGCGCCCACCGCCGTCAGCGGCACCAAGAGCGAAGCGCCGCTGCGCGATATTCCGCAAACCATTAACGTCGTGCCGGCGCAAGTGATCAAGGACCAGAACGCCACCTCGCTGCAGGATGTGCTGAAGAACGTGCCGGGCCTGGGCATGTCGACCGGCGACGGCCAGCGCGACCAGGTGTTCATCCGCGGCTTCACCGCCATCGGCGACCAGTTCGTCGACGGCTTCCGCGACGATGCGCTGTATTTCCGCGACCTCTCCAACGTCGAGACGCTGGAAGTCATCAAGGGCCCGGCGGCCGTGCTGTACGGCCGCGGCTCCTCCGGCGGCCTGATCAACCGCGTGACCAAGAAGCCGGGCGTGGACGTGTCCGATGTCAGCGTCACCGCCAACAGCACCGCCGGCCGCCGCGCCGAACTGGACCTGGGGCGCGGTGCCAGCGACAACGGCGTGCTGTCCTGGCGCCTGACCGGCGCCGTGGAACGCGGCGACAGCTACCGCGCCCAGCAATTCATCGACCGCACCGCGATCGCGCCGTCGATGGAATTGCGTTTCTCCGCCGATACCAAGCTGCTGCTGCAGGCCGATTACCTGGAAGACCGCCGCCTGACCGACTTCGGCATCCCGTCTTACCATGGCCGCCCGGTCAGTGTGGATCCGGGCACCTACTATGGCGCCGCCAATGCGCGCGACGCCGACTTCAGCCAGTCGCGCGTCATGTCGACCACGGCGACCTTCACGCATCGCTTCAACGATGAATTCTCGTTCCGCAATGGCTTCCGTTATTACGACTATCACCTGAACCGTAACAACACCAACATCAGCGGCAACGTCAACGAAGCTGCCGGTACGATGAACATGAGCCACGCCAAACTGGTGCGCGACGAGAATGGCTGGTTCAACCAGAGCGAGCTGACGCAGAAACTGAAGCTGGGCTCCACCAAACACGAGATCCTGTATGGCGTCGAGTTCGGCAGCCAAAGCAAGGATGCCTATAGCTACAACGGCGTGCCAGTCGCCGGTACGGGCTCCGGACTCCCGCCCGTGTCGATCTTCAACCCGGTGCTGCCGGTGGTCAATCCCAACACGCTAGGCGCACTGACCACCACCTACGGCACCTACGATACCTTCGGCACCTACTTGCAGGACAGCATCGCTTTGAACGAGCAATGGAAGGCATTGGTCGGCCTGCGCTACGACAGCTTCAAGCAGAAATCGCGTATCGTCGGCGGCACCGCGCCGGGCAACCTGTCGCGCACCGACAATGCTTACAGCCCGCGCGCAGGACTGGTATGGCAGCCGACCGAGACTCAGTCCTATTACCTGTCGTGGAGCCGCTCTTTCCAGCCGTCCGCCGAACTGCTGCCGCTGGCGGTCACCAATGCCAACCTGGCGCCTGAAGTGACCCGCAACACCGAAGCAGGCGCCAAATATGATTTCCTGGATGGCCGCGCCAGTGCCACGGTATCGGTCTTCCGTCTTGAGCGTGACAATATCAAGGCCACCGATCCAACCAACAACAACAACGTGGTGCCGGTCGGCAAGCAACGCACTGACGGCATGGAATTCACCCTGAGCGCAGACCTCAAGGGCGGCTGGAAGGTGATGGCAGGCTACGCCTATCTGGATGCCGTCGTTACCGATTCGATCGCTGTGGATCGCAGCGTGAACGGTACCGGCGATGTCCCGTTCAAAGGCAAGAACGCCACCCTCACGCCCAAGCACAGCGCCAACCTGTGGCTGACCAAGGACCTGGGCAGCGGCTTTACCGTCGGCGGCGGCGCCAATGCCGTGGGTGCGCGCTTCGCCAATCCCGGCAACACCGTGACCCTGCCCGGCTACGTGACGGCCGACGCGATGGCGGCCTACCGCACCGCCAAGTACGACATCCAGCTCAACATCGGCAACATCTTCAACACCGGCTACATCGTCTCCGGCCACGGCACCAGCCCCAACCTGAGCTTGCCGGGCGCGCCGCGCAACGTGGCGCTGACCCTGCGCTACCACATGTAAGCACGGCAGCAATAGCAGGCAATAAAAAACCGCCGCAGGAGCAATCCTGCGGCGGTTTTTCCTTGATGCTGCAACGAAACGGCCTGCTACTTTTCTTCGCGACCTGCCAGTTTCTTCAACAGTTCCGACTTGAGCTGCTGCCGCTCGCCCGACTGGCTCTTGCGATGCGGCCCGGCGCCGCCGGCGCGCTGCTGCGCGGCGACGGCCACCGGGTTGCGCGGCTTGGATGCGCGCTGCGAAGGCTCCACGCGGAAACTCAGCTTCTGCCGCGTCGCCAATCCCTTGTTGGCCATCGCTCTTTACAGCACGTAACGCGACAAGTCTTCGTTGACCGCCAGTTCGCCCAGGCGCTCATTGACGTAAGCGTCGTCGATGGTGAAGCCGCCCACGCCGGCTTCGCCGGCGGTGAAGGAGATCTCTTCCAGCAGCTTTTCCATCACCGTGTACAGGCGGCGGGCGCCGATGTTCTCGGTCTTTTCGTTGACCGAGTAGGAAATCTCCGCCAGGCGCTTGATGCCGCTGTCGGCGAACTCGATCTGCACGCCTTCGGTGGCCAGCAGGGCCTGGTACTGCTTGGTCAGGCAGGCGTCGGTGCCGGTCAGGATGCGCTCGAAGTCGGCGATCGACAGCGAGTCCAGCTCGACGCGGATCGGGAAGCGGCCCTGCAGCTCGGGAATCAGGTCCGATGGCTTGGACAGGTGGAACGCGCCCGAGGCGATGAACAGGATGTGGTCGGTCTTGATCATGCCGTACTTGGTATTGACGGTCGTGCCTTCCACCAGCGGCAGCAGGTCGCGCTGCACGCCGGCGCGCGAGACGTCGGCATTGCCGTTCTGCGAGCGGGTGGCGATCTTGTCGATCTCATCCAGGAACACGATGCCGTTCTGCTCGACGTTGGCGATCGCATTCTTCTTCAGCTCGTCCTCGTTGACCAGCTTGGCGGCTTCCTCGTCGATCAGGAACTTCATGGCTTCCTTGATCTTGACCTTGCGCGCTTTCTTGCGCTGGTTGCCCAGGCCCGAGAACATCGACTTGATCTGCTCGGTCATCTCTTCCATGCCCGGCGGCGCCATGATTTCCATCTGCGGCGCGCCTTCGGCCAGCTCGATCTCGATCTCGCGGTCATCCAGCGCCCCCTCGCGCAGGCGCTTGCGGAAAGTCTGGCGGGTGGTGTTCTTCTCGTCCTTGTCGGCGCCGCCGCTGCCGCCGCTGCCTTCCGGCGTAAAGCCGAAGTCGCGCGCCGGCGGCAGCAGGATGTCGAGGATGCGGTCTTCGGCGGCGTCCTCGGCGCGGGCGCGCACCTTGCGCACTTCCATTTCGCGGGTCTGCTTGATGCCGATGTCGACCAGGTCGCGGATGATGGTGTCGACGTCGCGGCCGACATAGCCGACCTCGGTGAACTTGGTTGCTTCGATCTTGATGAAGGGCGCGTCGGCCAGCTTGGCCAGGCGGCGCGCGATCTCGGTCTTGCCCACGCCGGTGGGGCCGATCATCAGGATGTTCTTGGGCGTGATCTCATGGCGCAGCGGTTCCTCGACCTGCTGGCGACGCCAGCGGTTGCGCAGCGCGATGGCCACCGCGCGCTTGGCGCGGCCCTGGCCGACGACGTGCTTGTCGAGTTCGGAGACGATTTCGTTGGGGGTCATGTTCATGGCAATGTTCTTTTCGCTGGGGCGGTCCGTCGGGTGAAAAAGGAGCCGGCAGGCACGCTTGCCCTGCCCGGCCCAAGCTCTCGCTCACCTTATTCGAGCGTTTCGATGATGTGGTTCAGGTTGGTGTAGATGCACAGTTCGCCGGCGATGGTCAGCGACTTCTTGACGATCTCGGCCGGCGACAGGTCGGTGTTTTCCTGCAGCGCCTTGGCGGCCGACTGCGCGTAGCTGCCGCCCGAACCGATGGCGCCGATGCCGTCGTTGGGCTCCAGCACGTCGCCGTTGCCGGTGATGACCAGCGTCGTGTCCTTGTCGGCGCACAGCAGCATCGCCTCCAGGCGGCGCAACATGCGGTCGGTGCGCCAGTCCTTGGCCAGTTCGACCGAGGCGCGCATCAGGTTGCCCTGGTGCTTTTCCAGCTTGGCCTCGAACAGGTCGAACAGTGTGAAGGCATCGGCCGTGCCGCCGGCGAAGCCGACCAGGACCTTGCCGTGGTACAGCTTGCGCACCTTGCGTGCGGTGCCCTTCATGACGATGTTGCCGAGCGTCACCTGGCCGTCGCCGCCCAGCGCGACCTGGTTGCCGCGGCGGACGGAAAGGATGGTGGTGCCGTGAAATTGTTCCATGCTTGCCTCTGTTCAATATGTGCGTTGTGTGCTGCCTGCGGATGCCGGGTCGCCCCTCGTCCCATTCGGGCGGGGCCGAGCCGTCCGCGTTTTTTCGAGATGGGGTTGGTCGGGCGGATTGCAAGGCATTGCCAGAATGCCATCGGAGGACGGTATTTTACGCCCGCAATAAAAACGGGCGCTGCGGCATCGCTGCCGAAGCGCCCGCGGGAGGGCGAACCGTGGGTGCTACGCCTTACACCGAGATCGTCATCAGGCTGGCGTTGCCGCCGGCCGCGGTGGTGTTGACGCACAGCGCGCGCTCGGCCAGCAGGCGCCACAGCGGGATCGCCGTGTCTTCGCTGCACACGATGATGGGCACCAGCGCGCCGTCGCGGGCGGCCAGCTTGCCGCGCCAGGCTTGCGCGGCGAGGCTGTCCACCAGCGCGGCTTGCAGCGGCTCGCCTTCCAGCTTGTCCGACTGGCGGATGGCGGCGCGCACCTGCTGCGGCAAGCCGGCCGGGATGAAGGCCGCGCTGGCCGCATCGACCAGCACCGTATTGCCGGTGGCCAAAGCCGCTGCCAACTGGTTCAACAACGTGCCGACGCTGCCGGCCACGCACAGCACCAGGCCGCGCGGGGCGAAGGCCAGGGTGTTGCGCTCGCCGGTCGGGCCGGGCAACAGCAGGCTGCGCTGCAGCAGGCTGTCGCCGCGGTAGCGTTGGCCGGCAGCGGCCAGGCGCTCATGGCCGTGCGTCCCGGCCCAGTGCAGCAGGCTGTCCAGCAGCGTGTTGGCGACCGCGGCCGGCTGCGCCTTTTGCAACTCTTCCTGCAACTGCGGATTGCGCTGCAGGCGCTTGAGGTAGAGCGGGCCGCCGGCCTTGGGGCCGGTGCCGGACTTGCCTTCGCCGCCGAAGGGCTGTACGCCCACCACAGCGCCGACGATGTTGCGGTTGACATAGATGTTGCCCACGTGCGCGCGCCCGGCCACGAAATCGATGGTCTCGTCGATGCGCGAATGCACGCCCAGGGTCAGGCCGTAGCCGGTGGCGTTGATGGCGTCGACCAGTTGCGGCAACTGGTCGCGGCGGTAGCGCAGCACGTGCAGCACGGGGCCGAACACTTCGCGCTGCAACTGGTCCAGGCTGTCGATCTCGATCACGGTCGGCGGCACGAAGGTGCCGTGCTCGCAGGCGGCATCCAGCTTCAGCTGGTGCACCGAGCGGGCGCTGCCGCGCATGCGCTCGATGTGGGCCAGCAGGTTGTGCTGCGCCTCGGCGTCGATCACCGGGCCGATGTCGGTGGCCAGGCGGTCGGGGCGGCCTACGCGCAGTTCGGCCATGGCGCCCTTGAGCATGTCGATCGTGCGCTCGGCGATGTCTTCCTGCAGGCACAGCACGCGCAGCGCCGAGCAGCGCTGGCCGGCGCTGTCGAAGGCGGATGACAGCACGTCCACCACCACCTGCTCGGCCAGCGCGCTGGAGTCGACGATCAGTGCGTTCTGGCCGCCGGTCTCGGCGATCAGCGGCACGTCGCCGTGCTCGCCGTTTTCACCATGGTTGCGCCTGGCCAAGGTACGGTTGATCAGTTGCGCCACTTCGGTGGAGCCGGTGAAGATCACGCCCTTGACGCGCTCGTCGGAGGTCAGCGCGGCGCCGACGCTCTCGCCGCGGCCCGGCAGCAGTTGCAGCGCGGCGCGCGGCACGCCGGCTTCATGCAGCAATTGCACGGCGCGGTGCGCGATCAGCGCGGTCTGCTCGGCCGGCTTGGCCAGCACCACGTTGCCGGCGGCCAGCGCGGCGCTGACCTCGCCGATGAAGATGGCCAACGGGAAGTTCCACGGGCTGATGCACACCATCGGGCCCCAGGCTAGCGCATTGCCGTCATGGCGCGAGGCGATGGCGTAGTAGCGCAGGAAGTCCACCGCCTCGCGCACTTCGGCAATCGCGTTGGGCAGCGACTTGCCGGCTTCGCGCACGGCCAGCGCCATCAGTTCGGCCATGTCGGCTTCCAGCAGGTCGGCCGCGCGCTCCAGCAACGCGGCGCGTTCGGCGGCCGGCGTGGCTTGCCATTGCGGCGCGAAAGCGGTGGCGGCGGCCAGCGCGGTTTCAACATCCGGCAGTGTCGCCTCGATGACCTCGCCCACCACTTCGCGGCGGTCGGCCGGATTGCGCACGGCCTGCTTTTCAGTGGCGGCGACGTCCCCGACGATCAGCGGCGCGGCTTGCCAGCGGCGCTCGACCATGCGGCCGAACAACTGGTCCAGCTGGCGCAGGCGGTCTTCGTTGGAGAGGTCGATGCCGGCCGAATTCTTGCGCTCCTGCCCGTAGAGGTTATGCGGCAATGCGATGGCCGGGTGCGGCAGCCCGCCTTGGGCGCGCACGGTATCAATGGGGTCGGCCACCAGCGTGTCCAGCGCCACGGCTTCGTCGACGATCTGGTTGACGAAGGACGAGTTGGCGCCGTTCTCCAGCAGGCGGCGCACCAGGTAGGCCAACAGCGTCTGGTGCGAACCGACCGGCGCGTAGACGCGGCAAGCCTTGCCCAGCTTGTCCTGGCCGACCACCTGGTCGTACAGGGTCTCGCCCATGCCGTGCAGGCACTGGAATTCGTAGTCGTCGATGTTGTGCAGCCTGGCCCAGTTCCAGATCGCCGCCAGGGTATGCGCGTTGTGCGTGGCGAACTGCGGATAAATGACGTCGGTGGCGGCCAGCAGCTTTTGCGCGCAGGCCAGGTAAGAAAGATCGGTGTGCACCTTGCGGGTGTAGACCGGGTAGCCCTCCAGGCCGTCGACCTGGGCGCGCTTGATTTCGCTGTCCCAGTAGGCGCCCTTGACCAGGCGGATCATCAGGCGGCGGCCGTTGCGGCGCGCCAGGTCGACCAGGTAGTCGATCACGAACGGGCTGCGCTTCTGGTAGCCCTGCACCACGAAGCCCAGGCCGTCGAAACCGGCCAAGTCGGGGTCGGCCGCCAGCGCTTCCATCAGGTCCAGCGACAGCTCCAGGCGGTCGGCTTCCTCGGCGTCGATGTTCAGGCCGATGTCGTATTGCTTGGCCAGCAGCAGCAGTTGCTTCAGGCGCGGCAGCAACTCCTCCATCACGCGCGATTGCTGGGCGCGCGCATAGCGCGGGTGCAGCGCCGACAGCTTGACCGAGATGCCCGGGCCATCCTTGATGCCGCGGCCGTTGGAGGCGCGGCCGATGGCGTGGATCGCGTCCTCGTAGGATTGGTAATAGGCGTCGGCGTCGTGCATGGTCAGCGCCGCCTCGCCCAGCATGTCGTAGGAATAGCGGTAGCCGCGCTTCTCGTTGTCGCGGCTGTTGTCGAGCGCTTCCTCGATGGTCTGGCCGGTGACGAACTGGTTGCCCAGCATGCGCATGGCCAGGTCCACGCCCTTGCGGATCAGCGGCTCGCCGCCGCGGCCGATCAGGCGCGTGATGGCCGAGCTCAGGCTGCTTTCGCTATTGGTGGAGACCAGCTTGCCGGTGATCAACAGCCCCCAGGTGGCGGCATTGACGAACAGCGACGGCGACTCGCCCAGGTGCTTGCGCCAGTCGCCCTTGCTGATCTTGTCGGCGATCAGGCGGTCGGCAGTCTGGCGGTCGGGAATGCGCAAGAGCGCCTCGGCCAGGCACATCAGCGCCACGCCCTCTTCGGAGGACAGCGAGAATTCATGCATCAGCGCATCCACGCCGGAAGAGCGCGTGCGCTTCTCGCGCACCTGCTGCACCAGCTTTTTGGCCAGCTGCTGCGTCTGCTCCTGCCAGGGCGCCTGGCTTTTGACCTGGCCCAGCAGCCACTGCACCGCTTCGGATTCGTCGCGGCGATAGGCGGCGGTAATGGCCGCGCGCAGCGCGCCGGGAGCGTGCTGCACCTCGGCGTGGAAGGCGCCGAAAGGCAGGCCGGGAGAGGAAACGGAGGTGTCAGCCGTGGTGGCGGTCGGGGCAGCGGTGGTCATGGATAGACTGGAAATATCAGTGAATGCCGGTGAATTGGAAGCGGTTTTCGCACCCGGATTCTATGCGGGAACAACCAATATTAATTCTGTATTTGATCGGCATAACCAGTATTTAATTTAGCCATTCCATTTATTGCTGAATTAAATTTTAATCAGGCAAGCAAGAAACCGCCCGGCATCGGCCTGCCGCCTGACTCAGCCGTGCGCCTGTCCGCGGCGCCCGCGCAGCAGCGCGAAATCGGCCGCCGAGCCGAGCAGCAAGGCGCGGCTCCATACATGCTTGCGGCTTTGGCGATACACCAGGTAACTGCCCATGAGGCCCAGCGCAAAACGGGCGAACAGGTAGCGCTCGCCAAGCAGCGCCGCCGCGCCCATTGTGAACACCATGTGCATGAACATGATCACCAGTGCCGCCTGCCCCAGTTCGGCCAGGCAACGCGCAACCAGCGTATCGCCGGAAGCGATGTGGCGGGCGATGCGCACCAGCGTCACGCAGCAGGCCAAGGCGGCGGCGAAGGTCAGGACCGGTACGCCGTAGTGGGCCACCTTCATGTCGTAACCCAGGCCGAGGTTCCAGCCAAAGTAGCGGTTGGCAACCAGTACCGCGCATGCCAGCCCGGCCGCTGCCGCCGCCGCGCGATAGGTGCGCGCTTGCTGCGGCATGGCGCGCAACAGGTAGCCGGCGTAGAAGAACGGCGCCGCCGCCAGCGCCACATTGAGCGCCCACGGCACCTGCAGGGCCGGGAAGAACCAACTGTTGACATAACTTAACGCCAGCATGAGCGCATGCAGCCACAGCAGCGTGCGGCGGCGATAGCGCCCCAGCAACCAGGCTTCCACCAGCAGCACCGCATAAAAGCTGGTCACGAACCAGAACGCCGCCACCCACGACGACAAGTGGCTGCCGCCCAGCAACAAGTCGCCGGCAAAATCGAGCAGGGCCGCCTGGTCGTGCGGTTTGTTGGCAAACAGGTCGATGGCCAGCGGGATGTGAATGACCAGCAGGAACACCGCATAAGGAATCAGCAGCTGTATCGCCTTGCGGCGGGCGAATGCCGCGATGTCGCCGACCGGACGGAACAGGTAGCCGCTGATGAAGAAGAACAGCGGCATGTGGAACAGGAAGATCAGGTCGAAACTGTAGCCGCCGTAGACGTGGCCCCATACCACCAGCACGATGCCGATGCCGCGGAAAACGTCGATCCATTGCTCGCGTTGCATGCGCTGTCCTTTGCGGTAACCTGGTGTGTGGAGGGACAGCGTGCAACGGACATGAGTTCAGGCGGATGCGCCGGCGCCTGACCTTGCTTGATTGGCGGCAATGGGAAGCGGCCAGCAACCCATCAATAAGCCCACCAATAGAAACGCCGCATGGGGTCACCCATGCGGCGTCGTGGCAATGCAGTTCGTGATGGGCGTGCTGTCTCAACCCTCGCCCAGGTACGCCGCCTTGACCCGCGGATCGTTCAGCATCTCGCCGGCCTTGCCCTCCATGGTGATCAGCCCAGACTCCATCACATAGCC
>NZ_VIUO01000017.1:0-10228 GCF_007828355.1 Herbaspirillum sp. SJZ099
TCTTGTCCGGCTCGCCTTCGGCATCGCCAAGCTTGCGACTGACTTGGTTCAGAAAATGGAGCCAACGCGCAACTCCCCTCCCAAGCCCGATGCCGCAGGCGAGGCGGTCAGGTTTGCCTCCCCTTGTGGGCCAGCCGTTGGAGGGCGGTAAAAAATGGATCAGCGAGGCAGTCGGAGCGCAGCGACTCTGCCTCGCCCATTTTTCATGACACTCCAACGGGCACCCCGAAGGTGCTGGCACTTAGGGGTCGCCTTTCTTTGCTTACTTTCTTTGGCGAAGCAAAGAAAGTAAGCGGCTGCCGGGCCGCCCCCGGCGCTCACCTCCGACCGGAGAAAGAAAAGCATCAAGCCAGTACATCGACCAGCAGCAAGACCAGACTACCCAAACAAACAAAAAAACAAACGCTATTTATTCCCCAAAGGCGCCACCGCATCCAACGCCAAATTCAACTTCAGCACATTAACCCGAGGCTCTCCAAACAAGCCCCATTGCGGCGCCTCGCTATTCTCCCGGATCAAACCCCTAATCCGGTCAATCCCCACTCCCCGCGCCTGCGCCACCCTCATCGCCTGGTAATCGGCCGCTGCCGGGCTGATGTGCGGATCAAGGCCGCTGCCGGATGCCGTCAGCAAGTCGATGGGGACGGCCCGCCGGCTGCCGTCGCTGGCTTCGCTCAAGGCCTTGGCGCGCTCCTCGGCGGCTTGCTTGAGGGCCGGGTTGGTCGGCCCCAGGTTGCTGCCGCCGGAGGCCATGCCGTTGTTGGGAAAATTGCCGGCGGCCGACGGCCGTCCCCAGAAATAGCCGGGGCCGGAGAAGTTCTGGCCGATCAGCTCCGAGCCGACCGCCACGCCGCCGCGCTCGATAATGCTGCCATTGGCCTGGCGCGGAAAGAAGGCTTGCGCCAGGCCCGTGACGATGGCCGGATAGACGCCGCCCAGCAACACGCCCAGCAGGATGAACAACGTCAGCGCCGGACGCAGCGTGCTCTTGAAGACAGGTAATTTCATGATGTTTCCTTGTGAAGTCGATGCGGGGTCAGACCAGGCCGAAAGCGGCCAGCAACATGTCGATCAGCTTGATGCCGACGAACGGCACCAGCAACCCGCCCACGCCATAGATCAGCAGGTTGCGGCGCAGCAGCACCGCCGCGCCCAGCGCGCGGTAGCGCACGCCGCGCAGCGCCAGCGGAATCAGCGCCACGATCACCAGCGCATTGAAGATCACCGCCGACATGATGGCCGAGCCGGGGCTGGCCAGGTGCATCACGTTCAACGCCCCCAGTTGCGGATAGCTGGCGGCGAACATGGCGGGAATGATGGCGAAATACTTGGCCACGTCGTTGGCGATGGAAAAGGTGGTCAGGCTGCCGCGCGTCATCAGCATCTGCTTGCCGATCTCGACGATCTCGATCAGCTTGGTCGGGTTGGAGTCGAGGTCGACCATGTTGCCGGCCTCTTTCGCCGCCTGGGTGCCGCTGTTCATGGCCACCGCCACATCGGCCTGGGCCAGCGCCGGGGCGTCGTTGGTGCCGTCGCCGGTCATCGCCACCAGCTTGCCTTCGGCCTGGTGCTGGCGGATCAGCGCCAGCTTCTGCTCCGGCGTGGCTTCGGCCAGGAAGTCGTCGACCCCGGCCTCGGCGGCGATGGCGGCGGCGGTCAGGCGGTTGTCGCCGGTGATCATCACGGTCTTGATGCCCATGCGGCGCAGTTCGCCGAAGCGCTCCTTGATGCCGCCCTTGACGATGTCCTTGAGCTCGACCGTGCCGAGGATGCGAATCGGCGCGCCGTTGTTGACGACATCGGCTTCATTGTTCCACTCGACCACCACCAGCGGCGTGCCGCCGCGGCGGGCGATGGATTCGATATCCGTCTCGACCTGGCTGGGCAGGCGCTGGTCGGCTTGCCGCGCCAGCTTGCGGATGGCATCGGCCGCGCCCTTGCGGATGCGGCGCGTGCCGAGGTCGATGCCGGAGACGCGGGTCTGTGCCGAAAACGGGATGAACTGCGCGCCCAGCCCGGCCATCTCGCGTTCGCGCAGGTTGAAGCGGTTCTTGGCCAGCACCACGATGCTGCGGCCTTCCGGCGTCTCGTCGGCCAGCGAGGCCAATTGCGCGACATCGGCCAGCTCACGCTCGGACACGCCCGGCGCCGGCAGGAAGGCGGCGGCCTGGCGGTTGCCCAGCGTGATGGTGCCGGTCTTGTCCAGCAGCAGCACGTCGACATCGCCGGCGGCTTCCACCGCGCGGCCGGAAGTGGCAATCACGTTGGCCTGCATCATGCGGCTCATGCCGGCCACGCCGATGGCCGACAACAGGCCGCCGATGGTGGTCGGGATCAGGCACACCAGGAGCGCGATCAGGGCCGTCACCGACACCGGCGCACCGGCGCCCGCGGCGCTGACCGAGAACAGCGAGAACGGCAGCAGCGTCACCGTCACCAGCAGGAACACGATGGTCAGCGCCACCAGCAGCAGCGTGAGCGCGAGTTCATTGGGCGTCTTCTGGCGGCGCGCGCCTTCGACCATGGCAATCATGCGGTCGAGGAAGGCTTCACCCGGGTTGACCGAGACGCGCACGATGATCCAGTCCGACAGCACGCGGGTGCCGCCGGTCACCGCCGAAAAGTCGCCGCCGGATTCGCGGATCACCGGGGCCGATTCGCCGGTGATGGCGCTCTCGTCCACGGTGGCCACGCCTTCGATGACGTCGCCATCGGCCGGCACGGTGTCGCCAGCTTCGATCAGCACCAGGTCGCCTTTGCGCAGCGTCCCGCCTTCCACCACTTCACACTGGTCGGCGCCGACGCCGGTGCCGCGCGCCAGTTCGGCGCGGCGCAGCTTCTTGGCCAGCACGCTCTTTTTGACGCCGCGCAAGGCGGCGGCCTGGGCCTTGCTGCGGCCCTCGGCCAGCGCTTCGGCGAAGTTGGCGAACAGCACCGTGAACCACAGCCAGGCGGCCACGGCAAAGATGAAGCCGGCCGGGGCTTCGCCCTTGCCGACCAGCGCCTGGATGAACAGCAGCGTGGTCAGGATGCTGCCGAGGTAGACCACGAACATCACCGGGTTGCGCCACTGCACGCGCGGCGACAGCTTGCGCACCGAGTCGCGCAACGCCGGCTTGACGATTTTTGGATCGAACATCCAGCGCACTGTCTGCGCGGCCGACGGTATCGCGTCGGCCGCGGCTGCTGCGGCACCGGACTGGGTAGGAGAAGAAGGGGTAGTCATATCGGTATCCGTTTCTGGTTGCTCCGCCGCGGCGCTTGGGCCGCAGCGGTTTCCATCAGCTTGATCAGCTTGATCAGCTTGCTTACATGGCCATCATTTGGAGATGCTCGACCACCGGACCCAGCGCCAGCGCCGGCACATAGGTCAGCGCACCGACCAGGATCACGGCGCCGATCAGGAGCGCCACGAACAGCGGCCCGTGCGTGGGCAAAGTGCCCGAAGTCGCAGCGAGGCGCTTCTTGGCGGCCAGCGAACCGGCCATCGCCAGCACCGGGACGATGATCCCGAAGCGGCCCAGCCACATGGCGATGCCGGTGGTGATGTTGTAATACGGCGTATTGGCCGAGAGCCCGGCAAAGGCGCTGCCGTTGTTGTTGGCGGCCGAACTGAAGGCATACAGGATCTCGGAGAAGCCGTGCGCACCGGGGTTGGCGATACCGGCCAGGCCGCTTTCCACCATCACCGAGACGGCAGTGAAGACCAGCACCAGCGCCGGCGTCATGAGGATGGCGATCGACATCATCTTCATGTCGAACACGCCGATCTTCTTGCCGAGGTATTCCGGCGTGCGGCCGATCATCAGGCCGGCGATGAACACCGCCAGCACCGCGAAGATCAGCATGCCGTACAGGCCCGAGCCGACGCCGCCGTAGATCACCTCGCCCAGTTGCATCTGCAGCATCGGCACCAGCCCGCCCAGCGGCGAGAGCGAATCGTGCATGGCGTTGACTGCGCCGCAGGAGGCCGCCGTGGTGACGGCGGCGAACAGGGCCGAGGCGGTGATGCCGAAGCGGGTTTCCTTGCCTTCCATCATGCCGGGGCCGGATGCGTGCAGCGAGGCCAGCATCGGGTTCGGCTGCGATTCGAAATACAGGATGGTCAGCGTCATCGCCACGAACAGCAGCGTCATCGATGCCAGGATGGCCCAGCCCTGGCGGCGGTCGCCGACCAGGACGCCAAAGCTGGTGCACAGCGCGGCCGGGATGATCAGGATCGCCAGCATCTCCAGGAAGTTCGACAGCGGGGTCGGGTTCTCGTAAGGGTGCGCCGAATTGGCGTTGAAGAAACCGCCGCCGTTGGTGCCCAGCATCTTGATCGCTTCCTGCGAGGCCACCGGGCCCATGGGCAAGGTCTGCCGGTCGGTGCTCTGCGCCTCGACCAGCGGCTCGCCCTTGGCATCTTTCAGCGGCTGGCCGGCGGCGTCCAGCCTGGGCGTCGTGTAATGGGTGGTTTCCAGCGTCTTGACTTCCTGATACGGCTTGAAGTTCTGGATGCTGCCCTGCTGCACCAATGCCAGCGCCAGGATCACCGACAGCGGCAGCAGGACGTACAGCGAGGAACGCGTCATGTCGACCCAGAAATTGCCGATGCTCTTGCTGCTGTGGCGCGAAAAGCCGCGGATCAGCGCGAAGGCGATGGCGATGCCGGTGGCGGCCGAGACGAAGTTCTGCACCGCCAGGGCCGCCATCTGCGTCAGGTAGCTCATGGTGGTCTCGCCCGCGTAGCCTTGCCAGTTGGTGTTGGCGACGAAGCTGATGGCGGTGTTGAACGAAGAGTCGGCGCCGACGCTGCCCAGGCCTTGCGGGTTCAGCGGCAACCATTGCTGCACGCGCTGCAGCGCGTAGACGAAGACCAGGCCGAGGAAGTTGAACAGGATCGCCGCGATGGCGTACTGCTTCCAGTCCATCTCGGTATCGCGGCTGATGCCGCACAGGCGGTAGAACACGCGCTCGGCACCGCCGAAGACGCGGTTGATCTTCGACTTCCCTTCCATCACGCGGGCGATGTACCAGCCCAGCGGCACCGACAAGACCAGCAGGACGGCCAGGTAGAGGGCTAGCTGGAGATAGGCGTTGCTGTCCATGTCAGAAGTCCTCCGGCTTGATCAGGGCGTAGACCAGATACACCAGCAAGGCGACCGACACGGCCAATCCGAGCAAAGTCATGGCGTTCATTTCTTGCCTCCCTCTTGCCGCTCCAGGCGGCCGCACAGGGCGACGAAGCCCCACATCGAGGCGCCGCACAACAGCAGCATGCCCACATAGAGAAAATCGGTTTGCCACATTTCCCACTCCATTTGTTCACGTTGTTCAATCCGTTCCTGACGGAATCGGAGACAGTCGAACGATAGGACGATGGGCGTTAAATCCGGGTAAAACTATGGGGAGGGGGCGTAAACAACGCGTAAACAGAAGTACGGGAACAACAGTGCGGGGCGAGGGGCAATGCCGTTAAGCGCTGAACGACATGTTTATTGGTTTTTGTGAAATTGATGTTTGTGAAATGCGCCCCCGTTCGCCCTGAGTAGCTGAGTAGCTGCGCAGCAGCGTATCGAAGGGCAGGCAAGGCCGGTGACGCTGGCTTCGATACGGCCCCGACGGGCCTACTCAGCCCGAACGGTCTGATGCTTGGCTCAGGGCCAGTCTTCACTGAACGGCATGAGAGACGAGGGTGAATTTTTTCTTCCCGGCGCCGACGGGAAAGCAGAAGAAACCAAGAGCGGCGCCGCTGCCGGCGCCGCCTCAGGCATTGGCGATCTTGCCTACCTCAACCCGGTTCTTGCCCAGGCGCTTGGCGGCATACATGGCCTTGTCGGCCATGGCCAGCAGCTCCTCCGGCCCGGTCTCGCCGTCCTCGTCGGGGAAGTAGATCGCCACGCCGATGCTGCTGGAGACGTTGATGCGCGAGTGCGTCAGCTCGAACGGCACGCGCATGGCGTTGAGGATCTTGTCGGCCACGTTGAGCGCATCCTGCTGGGTCTGCAGCTTTTCCAGGATCACCACGAACTCGTCGCCGGCCAGGCGCGCCACGGTATCGACGTCGCGCACCGAACTCTGCAGGCGCTGGGCGAACTGGACCAGCAGCTCGTCGCCGGCCTCGTGGCCGTAGCGGTCGTTGACGCCCTTGAAGCCGTCGATGTCCATGAAGAACAGCGCCATCAGCTGGTGCGCGCGGCGCGCGCGCATCATGGCTTCGGGCAGGCGGTCGGAAAAGGCGCGGCGGTTGGGCAGGTTGGTCAGCATGTCGGTCAGCGCCAGCTCGCGCATCTGGTCGCGGAAGGCCAGGCGCTCGGTGATGTCGTGCAGGAAGGCGATGAACAGGTGGCCGTTGTGGCGCTTGACGTGGCCGACCGTGATCTCGACCGGCAGTTCGTGGCCATCATGATGCAGGGCCTGCAGTTCGATACGGTTGTTGATGACGACGCTGGTGCCGTTTTCGAGGAAGCCCTTCATGCCGCGATGATGGGCCTCGCGCATGTCCTGCGGGATGATCAGCTCGGCCATCTGGCGGCCTACCGCCTCGGTGCGCATCCAGCCCAGCAACAGCTCGGCCTGGCGGTTCCATTCGACGATCACGCCGTTCTCGTCGGCGGCGATGAAGGCGTCCTGGGCGTTTTCCAGGATCGCGCGCAGCTCGTCCGCGCTTTCGGCCAGCTTGATCTGGTTGGCGTGCTGCAGGTCCAGCGACTGCTGCAGCGCGATGGCGGTTTCGTGCAGGCGGCTGGTGCGTTCGGCCACGCGCTGTTCAAGGCTTTCGTTGAGCGAGCGCATTTCGCGCAGGTAGGTTTCTTCGCGCTCGACCATGTTGACCAGGCTCGACGACAGCAACTGCACTTCGCGGTAGCTGTTGACCAGCGGAATCTGCACGTCCTGCGCGCCCGCGGTGCGCAGCTCCAGCGCCGCGCTCAGGTCGTTGACCGGCCCCACCAGGCGGCGCGTGAGCACGTAGGCCAGGATCACCAGCACCACACCGATCAGCGCGCCCACCAGAATCACCCGCTGCTGCAGGTTGTGAAAGGCTTCCAGTGCGACATACTCGGGCTGGCGCACCATCACGCTCCACTTGAGCGGCATGCGCGCGTCCTGGCCGGTGCGCGAGAAACCGGTGATGTAGTGGCGGCCATCGGGCCAGCGCTCCAGCACGGCGCCGCCGCCCTGCGCTTTTTGCGAGGCGCGGAAGCTGTCGGTGTCGATCTTCTTTTCTTCCAGTTCCTTGGGGCCGAGCATCACGGTGCCGTCGGAGCGCACGATCATGACTTCGACGCCATAGCGGGCCGCCGCCGGGTCGATCAGCCTGGCCGCGATATCGCGCGCCCAGACCCAGGAGAGATGCATGCCCACCACGCCCACGACATGTCCCTCCTTGTCCTTGACCGGCGAGGAAATGTCGACGAAACGCCAGGGCTCCGGTTGCGGCGGCAGTTTCTGCTCCAGCAGCAGAGCCGGATGGTAATCGGTGGAATAGAGGTTTTCCAGGCCTTCCTTGAACCAGGGGCGCTCGGCCACGCTCTGGCCTTCGAGCAAACCGTTGGTGGCCACCAAAACCGTGCCGTCGGGGGCGGCCATGCCGATCCAGGCGTAATTGGGGACGCTGGCCTGCAGCTCGTTGAGGATCTCGCGCATGTGCGGCAAGTCCTTGGCGGCGCGGATGGAGGGCCGCGTCACCAGGATGCGCAGATCGATCTGGCGTTCGGCCATGCCGCGTTCGAGCGCATCCTGCATCTGCCAGGCCAGTTGCTTGAGGCGCATCTCCGCCTCCGAGCGCGCATAGCCCCGGGTGAACTGATCCACCAGGATCAGCACCGACACAATCGTGATCAATACGGTGATAACCACCCCCATCGTGATCAGCGACGATAGATTCGGAGGAGATGGGGCTTTTTTCTTATTCAATTGGGACAAATTGCGGAAATACTGGCAAATGCATGACGGCTCCCCCTGCGAACCGCGTTTGTATACATGGCATCTTGCCAGATCGTTCACTTTTTTTCACCGGCTTTGGAAAAAAAGTGCAAGAAATCATTGCCAAAAGGAAACGACGATGAATGGGAGGCATCGCGCGCCAGAACACCGGCCGCAAGGAAATCAGGCGGCGCGCAGCATGCCGGCCGGCAAGACATGCAATCCCACGCCGCAGGAAGCGCCTGTCACTGCCCCAGGCCGTGCAAAAAGACAACGGACGGCAGGATGATCGCGCAAGATCTTCCTCCGTCCGTTCGAAAAAGGCCGGCGCGACGCCAGCCATGATGCTTGATTGAAGTAAGCGTCCCCGGCAGGCTCTCAAAGGCCGGCGCAAATGCCATCGGCACGCGGATCGGCAGCGCCTTCGATCACGCCATCCGGATGCACGCACACGGCGCCGGCATGTCCCATCATGTCGGTGTAGTCGGCCACCACCTGCACATCGTGGCCGGCGCGCCGCAAGGCGTCCACGGTCGCCTCCGGCACCCGCCCTTCCAGCTTCAGGTTGGTGGACACGTCGCCCCAGGTGCGCCCCAGCAGCCAACGCGGCGCGCTGACCGCCGCCTGCAGGTTCTGGCCGAACAGCACATGGCGGGTAAACACCGCCGCCTGCGTCTGCGGCTGCCCTTCTCCGCCCATGGTGCCGTAGGCCAGCGTGCGGCCATCGTTGAGGCGCGCCAGCGACGGGTTGAGGGTATGGAACGGCAGCTTGCCGGGCTGCAGCTGGTTGGCGCCGTCGTCCAGCGTGAAGCTGGCGCCGCGGTTCTGCCACACGATGCCGGTGTCCGGCACCACCACGCCGCTGCCGAACTCCCAGAAGATGCTCTGGATGTAGCTGACCACGCGCCCCTGCGCATCGGCCGCGCCCATCCAGATGGTGTCGCCCGGCTTGGCCGGATGCGGCCAGGGCGCCGCGCGTTGCGGATGGATATGCGCGACCTCCCGTTCCAGCGCCTCGGCCAGCAGCCAGTCGGCCGCATCCACGCTCATGTGGGCAGGATCAGTGACATGCCGGTTGCGCAAGATGAAGGCGCGCTTGGTCGCTTCCACCAGGCCATGGATATGCGCGAAGCCGTCGGCCTCGGTCACGCCCAGGCGGTCGAACAGGCCGATGATCATCAGCGCCGAGACGCCCTGCGTCGGCGGCGGCAGGTTGTACACGCGGCCGGATTTGAGCTGCACCATCAGCGCCTGCAGCACCTGCGCCCGATAGGCCGCCAAGTCTCCGGCGCGCAACGGGCTGCCGGCTGCTTCCAGTCCGGCGGCGATGATCCCGGCCAGGTCGCCGCGATAGAAATCGTCGAGTCCGGCCTCGGCCAGGCGCGTGAGCGTGGTCGCCAGCGCCGCTTGCTTCAGCACCGCGCCTTGCGCCGGAATGCCGTTCTGTGCATAGGTGGCGGCAAAGCCCGGCTGGTCCTTCAGTTCATTCCATTTGTCGCGCGTGAGCTCGTGCTGCGAACGCGTGACCGGCACGCCGGACTGGGCATGTCGGATGGCGTCGGACAGCAAGGCCGCCAACGGCAGCGGGCGGCCGAAGCGCTGCGCATAATCCAACGCGGCAGCCCAGCCGCCGACTGCGCCGGCGACGGTCAGCGCCGCGCGCGGGCCGCGGGTAGGAATGGTTTTATCGGCATGCGATGCGTAAAAATCCTTGCTCGCCAATGCCGCCGCCGGGCCGCAAGCCTGGATCGCCACCGGCTCGCGGCCCGGCTCGCTGATGACCCAGAAACCATCGCCGCCGATGCCGTTCATGTGCGGATACACCACCGCGATGGCCGCCGCCGCGGCAACCATCGCCTCCACCGCATTGCCGCCTTCGCGCAGGATGTTGGCGCCGGCTTGCGCGGCGAGATGATGGGGGGCGGTGACCATGCCGCCTATGCAGGTCTTGCTGTACAACATTTGGGCTCCTGATGTTTTTCTTTATTGGGGTAAGGTGGGGATGATACCTGTGGATGTGTTGGGTGGTTTGGGTAGTCTGGTCTTCCTGTTTTTTGGGTAGTCTGCTCTTGCTGCGGGTCGATGTACTGGCTCTATGCTTTTCTTTCTCCGGTCGAAGCGGAGCGCCGGGAGCGGCCCGGCAGCCGCTCACTTTTCTTGTCTCGCCAAGAAAAGTAAGCAAAAGAAGGCGACGCAACTACCCAGCCCCTTCGGGGTCCCCGGCGGATCGGGCAAAAAAATGGGAAAAGCAGAGTCGCGGGGGGGGGGGCGGGGGTTTGTGTGAATTTTTTTTAGGGTACGCCCGGCGGGGTGTTTGGTC
>NZ_VIUO01000018.1:0-7524 GCF_007828355.1 Herbaspirillum sp. SJZ099
TGCCGGCCCTCATCATGGTGCTGGCGGCGTTGCCGCTGAGCACCAATGGCAAGATCGACCGCAAGGCCTTGCCGGCGGTGCAGATCAGCCAGGACGGCGACTACAGCGCCCCGCAAGGCGAGATCGAACTGGCGCTGGCGGCGATCTGGCAGGAAGTGCTGGGCCTGCCCCAAGTGGGACGTCAGGACAATTTCTTTGCCCTGGGGGGGCATTCACTGCTGGCCACCGGCGTGGTGACGCGCTGGCGCGCCCGTCATCCGCAGCACACGCTGACGCTGCACGACCTGTTCGCAGCGCCCGTGCTCAGGGAGCTGGCCGAGGCGATCGCACGCAGCAGCACGCCGCAGGGCGCGGCTCCCGTGCTGCAGCCGGTGGCGCGCACGCCGCGCATGCCGCTCTCGCCGATGCAGCAGCGCCTGTGGCTGGTGCATCGCATGCAGAGCGGGGCAGGGGCGGCGGCTTACAACATGACGGCCGCGCTGCAGTTCGATGGCGCATTGGCTCCGGCCTTGCTGGAGCAGACGCTGGCCCTGCTGGTGCAGCGTCACGAGATCCTGCGCACCAGCTATCACGAGGATGATGAAGGCGAGCCCTTCGCCCGCATCGCGTCGCCCACAGACAGCAGGCCGCCGCTGGCGATACAGGATCTGCGCGCGCAAGCGCCCGCCGTGCAGCAGCAGACGCTGGCCGCATTGATGCGCGAAGAAGCCGCGCGCTCCTTCGATCTCGCCACCGCGCCGCTGCTGCGCGCCGTACTGGTGCAGCTGGCCCCGGCGGCCGATGGCCGCCGGCGCCAGGTGCTGCTGCTGGCCGTGCATCACATCGCCGCCGATGGCTGGTCGGTCGGCGTGCTGATCCGCGAGTTCTCGGCGATCTACCGCGCACTGCACACTGGCCATGCGCCTGCGCTTGCGGCGCCGGCGCTGCAATACAGCGACTACGCGGCGTGGCGGCAGCAACAGGGCATGAGCGCCGCCGAGGAAAACTTCTGGCGTGCGGCCCTGCAAGGGGCCCCAGCGCAGCCGGCCTTGCCAGTGGACCTGCCGCGTCCGGTGCAGTGGTCGGGTGACGGTGCGCGCCTGTCGGTGCGTATCCCGGAATGCCTCGCAGGCCAGTTGCAAGCGCTGGCGCAGGAGCGCGACTGCACGCTGTTCATGCTGCTGCTGGGCAGCTTCCAGCTGCTGGTGCATCGCCTCAGCGGCCAGGACGACCTGCTCATCGGCACCGATGTGGCCGGGCGCGAGCATGAGGCGCTGGAAGAGATGGTGGGCTTCTTCGTCAACGTGCTGCCGCTGCGCTCGCGCCACCAGCCCGAACAGAGCTTTGCGCAATGGCTGGCGGCCACGCGCGGCACGGTGCTCGATGCCTTTGCCCATTCCTCGCTCCCCTTCGAACGCATCGCCGAACTCGCTGCGGCCCGCCGCGACCGTCGCTGGAACCTGCTGGTGCAGTTGCTGTTCGTGATGCAGAACATGCCTGCGCATGACTTTGAATTGCCCGGTCTGCAGGTGCAGGCGCTGCCATCCCGCCATGCCCATGCCAAGTTCGACATCGCGCTCTTCGTCACCCCGGTGGACGGTGCGCTGCAGGCCGACTGGGTCTATGCCAGCCAGGTCTTCCAGGCCGGCACCATGGAACGCATGGCCGCGGCCTGGATCGCGCTGCTGGAGCAGATCGTGGCGCAGCCGCACTGGCCGCTGTCCCGCTATGAAATTCCCCTCATGAAAGAACCCCTGACCATGTCAAGCACAGCCTCCATTTCCACTGCCACAGCGCCGCTGGCCCCGGGCAAGCTCGACAAGCTGAGCAAGCTCAAGGGCCGGGACATTGCGGCCCCCAAGGCGCCCGTGCGCATGAGTCCGCTGCGTCCCGGCGCCGATTTCCCGCTGCTGGTGGAAGCCGCCAGCGCCGATCTCGACACGGTGGCCTGGGCGCGCGCCAACCAGCCGCTGATCGCCAGCCTGCTGGAGCGCCATGGCGGCATCCTGTTCCGCCGCTTTGGCCTGGCCACGCCGCAGGACTTCGAGCGCTTCGCCGAAGCCATCGAGCCCGAGCTGTACGGCAGCTATGGCGACCTGCCCAAGAAGGAGGGCGGCAACAAGACCTATCGTTCCACGCCCTATCCCGAAAAGCAGATGATCCTGTACCACAACGAAAGCGCCCACATCGAACGCTGGCCGCGCAAGCAGTGGTTCTTCTGCGAGCTGCCCTCGCCGGTGGGGGGCGCCACCCCCATCGTCGATTGCCGCGAGATGCTGCGCCGCCTGCCAGCCGGGCTGCGGCGCGAATTCCAGCAGAAGCAGCTCCGCTATGTGCGCACCTTCACGCCGCGTCTGGATGTGAGCTGGCAATCCTTCTTCGGCACCGACGAGCGCGCCGTGGTGGAAGCCCGGCTGACGGCGGCCGGCACCGGCTATCGCTGGCTCGATGACGACACTCTGCAGACCAGCACGCTGTGCCCGGCGGTGATCGTGCATCCGGTCACCGGGGCCGAGGTGTTCTTCAACCAGGTGCAACTGCACCATCCCTATTGCCTGGAGCCGGAAGTGCGCGCCGACCTGCTGGCCATGGTCGGCCCGGAGC
This sequence comes from Herbaspirillum sp. SJZ099, assembly GCF_007828355.1. NCBI lineage: Bacteria > Pseudomonadati > Pseudomonadota > Betaproteobacteria > Burkholderiales > Oxalobacteraceae > Herbaspirillum > Herbaspirillum sp. SJZ099. Next base: position 2,584 of record NZ_VIUO01000018.1, read on the forward strand.
GGCTGCCGCGCAATGTGCTGTTCGGTGATGGCACGCCCATTCCCGATGCCGCCATGGCCCTGATCGGCGAACTCTACGAACAATGCGCGGTGCGCTTCGACTGGCAGCAGGGCGATGTGGTCATGCTCGACAACATGCTGGCCGCGCATGCCCGCGATCCCTACGAGGGGCCGCGCAAGATCGTCGTGGCCATGGGCGCCATGGTGGGACGCGCCGAGGTCAGCACGCCCTCGGCCACCGCCGATGAACTGCCGGAGGGCGCAGCATGATGCCGCTGGACCAGACTGTCGCGCTCAGTTCCGAACAGCGCCTGCAGCAGGCGCAACCCCACATCGCCCATACCCTGCAATTGCACTGGCAGGGCCCGTTGGAGCGCGCACGCCTGCAGGCGGCATGGGCCACGGTCGTGGCGCGTCACGCCATCCTGCGTCATGCCTTCGGCCACGTCGAAGGCTATCGCGGCCTGCGCCAGGCGCCGCTGCCGCAGCCTCCGGCCCGGAGCCTGCAGTTGCAGATGCTGCCGGCGGGCGCCGCCATGCCGGCGGTACAGTTCGATCTGGCGCGCGGACACGTGATCCAGGCCTGGCTGGCCCAGGACGAGCCGCAACGTGGTCGCCTGCTGGCGGCGGCCGCGCCCCTGGTGGTCGATGAGCGCAGCCTGTCGCTGCTGGCGGATGAGGTATGGCGCCAGTACCACGATCCGGGCGCGCCGACCGAGGAGGCTTTCCCGTATGCCGATTACGTGCAGTGGCGCCAGTCTCTCGATGAGGATGACGATGCCCGCATCGGCCAGGCCTACTGGGCCAATCAGGCCCAGCAGTTGGGCCAGACGCCGGCGCTGCGGCTGTCCTATCGGCGCGAGTGCGCCTCGGGGGCGGCGGAGCCGGCGCTCCTGCACAGCCGCATCCCTGAGGATGTGGTGACGTCCCTGCAGCAATGGCAGGCCACCCGGCAACTGCAGCCGGCCATCGTCCTGCAGGCGGCCTGGTTGGCGCTGCTGGCCCGCCTGGGGCAGATCGGCCAGGTCGCCTGCGCCTGGCAGCACGATTGCCGCGACGATTACGAACCCATGGCCCAGGCGCTGGGCCTGTATGGCAAAACCCTGCCGCTGGCGCTGAGCGTGCCGCCGCACGCCTCGCTGAGCGAACTGGCGAACCAACTGGCCGCGCAGCAGGAGCAGCATGTGGCGGCCCAGGAATACCTGCCCGATGAGCTGGCCGCCACGCTGCCGGAGATCGGTTTCAGCGCCCGCCATACCGTCGGGCGCTGGCAGGATGGCGCGCTGCAGTGGGAGCTGCACGCAGCGGTAGCGGGCGATGCCCGCCTGGCGCTGGCGCTGCATGCCAATCTGGCCGATCCGGCCGCGCCTTGTCTGCAGCTGCATTACGATGCGCGGCGCTACGACGCCGCCAGCATGGCAGGCTTGCTGCGCCAGTACCAAGCCTGGCTGGCCGAGGCGCTGGCCCAGCCCGATACCGCCTGCGCGCAATTGCAATGGGATGACGCCGCCGCCTGGCCGCAGCGGCTGCCGATGCAGGCAGATACCCTGGCGCTGGGCCACGACAGCCTGCTCACGCACATTGCCGCGCACGCGGTCAACACGCCACAGGCCATCGCCTTGTCCAGCGCCGCCGGCCAGATCAGCTATGCGCAGCTGCTGCAGCGCGTGAACCAGCTGGCGCACTGGTTGCACTCGCAGGGCGTGACACGCGGCGCGCGTGTGGCGCTGGTGCTGCCGCGCTCGCCGGAACTGGTGCTGGCGCTGCTGGCGGTCTGGCGCTGCGGCGCCGCCTACGTCCCCATCGATCCCGACTGGCCCGCTGCGCGCCAGCAGGCGGTGCTGATCGATGCGGCACCGGCGCTGGTGCTGCATGATGGCAAGGCGACAGCCGCCGCCGGGCTGCCTCACGCGCTGTGGCCTGCGGACCTGCAGGGCTATCCCGCGCAGGCTCCGGTGGTCGAGCCGGCGTTGCAGGACCTGGCCTATCTGCTCTACACCTCGGGTTCCACAGGCACGCCCAAGGGGGTGCTGATCGAGCATGCGCAATTGCTCAACTATGTAGTGGCGGCCTCGCAGGGCATGGCGCTGGCGCAATGCCGCTGCTGGGGACTGACCAGCACGGTGGCCGCCGACCTGGGCAATACAGCGCTGTTCGCCGCGCTGTTCCATGGCGCCGAACTGGCCATCGCCGACGCCAGCGACATGCAGGATGGCGCGCATTTTGCCGCCTTCCTGCAGCGTCATCGGGTCGATGCGCTCAAGATCGTGCCTTCGCATCTGGAAGCCTTGCTCGATGGCGGTTCGGCCGTCTTGCCCGCGACCCTGGTACTGGGCGGCGAGACTACCCCTGCGGCCTTGCTGAGGCGAATCTGGCAGTGCCGCCCGCAGGCCCGTATCTTCAACCACTACGGCCCCACCGAAACCACGGTGGGAGTGATGTGGCATGCGTTCTGCGCCAGCGATGCGGCCACCGATGCCGCTGCCGCGCCGCTGACCCGCGTGATGGCCAATTGCCGCGTAGCGATTCTGGATGCCGATCTGCGCCCGGTGCCGGTGGGTGGTACCGGCCAGCTCTGCATCGCCGGGGCCCAGCGCAGCCGCGGCTATCTGAACCGCCCGCAGGAAGATCGCCAGGGCTGGTATCGCAGCGGCGACCTGGCCTGCTATCTGCCGCAAGGCGGGCTGCGCATCCTGGGGCGCGCCGACGAGCAGGTGAAGATCCGCGGCTTCCGCATCGAACCTGCCGAGATCGAAGCGGCCCTGTTGCAGCAAGCCGGCGTGCGCCAGGCCTGCGTCATGCCGCAGGGTGAACCTGCGCGCCTGATCGCCTGGGTGGCCGGCGCGGACCTTGCCGTGGAGCGCCTGCGCCTGGCCTTGCAGGACTTGCTGCCGGAGGCGATGCAGCCGGCGCGCATCGTGGTGCTGCCATCATTCCCGCGACTGGCCAATGGCAAGATCGACCGGCGCGCCTTGCTGGCCGCGCTGGCAGAGCCGCCAGCCGAGGGCGGGCAGGGCAGTCAGGCCGAAGCCGCCCGCGACGATCTCGAATTCGTCGTGCTGGACACCATGCAACAGCTGCTGCCCGCCACTGCCGGGCTGGGCCGCGACAGCGATTTCATCGAAGCCGGCGGGCATTCGCTGCTGGCCATCAAGCTGGTGGCGCGGCTGCGCAAGCTGCTGCAGATCGAGATCGCCCCGGCCCTGGTGTTCGACCACGCCACCCCGGCCGCGCTGGCCGCCGCGCTGCGCGCGCAAGCGCCCGATGCCGCCGCCCTGGCGCAGCTGGCCGGCCTGCGCCGCACGTTGCTGGAAATGCCCGCCGCGCAACGCGACGCCTTGCTGGAACAGGCCTAGTGGCCGGCAATTTTCCTGGATCACGCTTTCATGAACGAAAAAAATCATCAATTGCTGGCACTGCTGCAAGCCGATCAACGCGAACAGGAACGGGCGGCCGATGCCGCGCCTCAGGATGGCCCGGCGCCGCTGTCGTTCTCGCAGCAGCAGCTGTGGTATCTGCACCAGCTGGAGCCGCAACAGACCGCCTACAACCTGACGCGCGCCTTTCGCCTGCGCGGCGTGCTCGATCGCGCCGCCCTGCAGGCGGCCTTCGAGGCCCTGGTCGCACGGCATGCCAGCCTGCGCACGCGCTTCGCCGAGCAGGACGGCGTGGCCTGCCAGGAAGTCCTGCCCGCCGTGGCGCTGCCGCTGCAGTTGAGCGACCTGCGCGATCTACGCCATCTGGCAGCCGATGCGCAGGAAGCACAGCTCGCCGCTGCCATCGAGGCCGCCACGCGCCATGTCTTCGATCTTTCCCGGGCGCCGCTGCTGTTCGTGCATCTGCTGCAACTGGGCGAGCAGGAACATGTGCTCATCATGGGCATGCACCACATCGTCTCCGATGCCTGGTCCAATCCCATCGTCGCGCGCGACCTGCAGCAAGCCTATGCGCAAGCCCTGGCCGGGCAGGCCCCGGCGCTGCCGCCGCTGGCCTTGCAGTACCCCGATCATGCGCGCGTGCAGCGCGCGCGCTGCCAGGGCGACTGGCTGCGGCAGGAACTGGATCACTGGCAAGCCCGGCTGGGCCGGGAAGTGCCGCCGCTGAACCTGCCGGTGGAGCGCGGCGACAGCACCGATGCGCAGGAAGGCGCAGGCTACAGCCTGGTGCTGGAGGCGTCGCTGGCGGCGCGTTTGCGCCAGTTCTGCCAGCAGGAGCGCTGCACCCCCTTCGTGGCGATGCTGGCGGCCTGGCAGGTGGCGCTGCGCCATTGCTGCGGGCAGGGCGATTTCGCCGTCGGCATTCCGCAGGCCGGACGCAACCGGCCGGAGTTGCAGGAGATGGTGGGCTTCTTCGTCACCACCCAGGTGATGCGCGCGCGCCTCGACCCCGGCATGAGTCTGCGCGCGCTGTGCCGCCAGGTGCGCAGCGACACGCTGGAGGCCATGGCGCATGCCGAGCTGCCCTTCGAACTGCTGCTGGAACGCTATCCCGTCGAACGCGGCCTGCCGCGCCATCCGCTGTTCCAGACCCTGTTCGGGCTGCAGGTCGTCGAGGGCAGCGGCACGCTGGATCTGCCGGGGTTGCAGGCCAGCACGCTGGAGATCCCCCTGAATGCGGCCAAATTCGATCTGGCGCTGGACGTCAAGATCATCCGCGGGCAGGTGAACCTGCGGCTGGAATATCGTCGCGCACTGTTCCGTGAGTCCAGCATTGCCAGCATCGCTGCTGTCTATCTCTGCGTACTGGAACAGTTGGCCAGCGCAGCCGATACGGCCATCGGTGAACTGGCGCTGCTCGGCAGGGCGGAACAGGCCATGCTGCAGGCGTGGAGCGCCAATCCGCAGGCGCATGAAGCCGGCAACGTGCTGGCGCTGATCGAAGCGCAGGTGCAGGCGCATCCCAAACGGGCCGCCTTGCGGGTGCCGCATACCGGGCAAACGCT
>NZ_VIUO01000019.1:0-6067 GCF_007828355.1 Herbaspirillum sp. SJZ099
GTTAGGGGCGGGCATTTTTTTTGAATTATTTCCGTACAACGAGGCGTGCCGCAACGCCAGTGCTGGCGCGGGTTTGGCGGTGGAGGTTGGGTGTGGTGGAGGTGATTGGATAAATTATTTTTCATTATTTTTAAAAAAGTACTTGCGCGGGATGTGGTGGGTTGCTATAGTTCGCCCCCTGCTGACGCGACACACGAAGCGACGAGAAAAACGAAGCGGAAATAGTGCGCGAAGCAGAGGGAAGTTGAAGGGAAAGTTGGGGTTTGAGCGGTAAGAAACTTCAGCAAAAATTTTTAAGAAAGCGTTAAAAAAGTAGTTGACGCAAATTAAAAATGACCTCATAATCTCGTTTCTCTGCTGCTGACAAACAAAACGATTTGCCAGCGACGCGAACGAAGCGAAAGCGACGGACGCGACAGACAAGATCTTTAAAAATTAACAGCCGATAAGCGTGGGCGTTTAATGAAGTGCGACAGACCTTCGGGTCTGGAAACTTTAAACATTAAATGCTCACAAGAAATATAGGTAAGATCGCAAGAAATTACCTGTCAGTATTTTGAGAGAGCGACACCCTTCGGGGTGGCCAGAAATGGCACAAAACAGAGATTAAACTAAAGAGTTTGATCCTGGCTCAGATTGAACGCTGGCGGCATGCCTTACACATGCAAGTCGAACGGCAGCATAGGAGCTTGCTCCTGATGGCGAGTGGCGAACGGGTGAGTAATATATCGGAACGTGCCCTAGAGTGGGGGATAACTAGTCGAAAGATTAGCTAATACCGCATACGATCTACGGATGAAAGTGGGGGATCGCAAGACCTCATGCTCCTGGAGCGGCCGATATCTGATTAGCTAGTTGGTGGGGTAAAAGCTCACCAAGGCGACGATCAGTAGCTGGTCTGAGAGGACGACCAGCCACACTGGGACTGAGACACGGCCCAGACTCCTACGGGAGGCAGCAGTGGGGAATTTTGGACAATGGGGGCAACCCTGATCCAGCAATGCCGCGTGAGTGAAGAAGGCCTTCGGGTTGTAAAGCTCTTTTGTCAGGGAAGAAACGGTTGCAGCTAATATCTGCGACTAATGACGGTACCTGAAGAATAAGCACCGGCTAACTACGTGCCAGCAGCCGCGGTAATACGTAGGGTGCAAGCGTTAATCGGAATTACTGGGCGTAAAGCGTGCGCAGGCGGTTGTGTAAGACAGATGTGAAATCCCCGGGCTCAACCTGGGAATTGCATTTGTGACTGCACGGCTAGAGTGTGTCAGAGGGGGGTAGAATTCCACGTGTAGCAGTGAAATGCGTAGATATGTGGAGGAATACCGATGGCGAAGGCAGCCCCCTGGGATAACACTGACGCTCATGCACGAAAGCGTGGGGAGCAAACAGGATTAGATACCCTGGTAGTCCACGCCCTAAACGATGTCTACTAGTTGTCGGGTCTTAATTGACTTGGTAACGCAGCTAACGCGTGAAGTAGACCGCCTGGGGAGTACGGTCGCAAGATTAAAACTCAAAGGAATTGACGGGGACCCGCACAAGCGGTGGATGATGTGGATTAATTCGATGCAACGCGAAAAACCTTACCTACCCTTGACATGGATGGAATCCCGAAGAGATTTGGGAGTGCTCGAAAGAGAACCATCACACAGGTGCTGCATGGCTGTCGTCAGCTCGTGTCGTGAGATGTTGGGTTAAGTCCCGCAACGAGCGCAACCCTTGTCATTAGTTGCTACGAAAGGGCACTCTAATGAGACTGCCGGTGACAAACCGGAGGAAGGTGGGGATGACGTCAAGTCCTCATGGCCCTTATGGGTAGGGCTTCACACGTCATACAATGGTACATACAGAGGGCCGCCAACCCGCGAGGGGGAGCTAATCCCAGAAAGTGTATCGTAGTCCGGATTGGAGTCTGCAACTCGACTCCATGAAGTTGGAATCGCTAGTAATCGCGGATCAGCATGTCGCGGTGAATACGTTCCCGGGTCTTGTACACACCGCCCGTCACACCATGGGAGCGGGTTTTACCAGAAGTGGGTAGCCTAACCGCAAGGAGGGCGCTCACCACGGTAGGATTCGTGACTGGGGTGAAGTCGTAACAAGGTAGCCGTATCGGAAGGTGCGGCTGGATCACCTCCTTTCTAGAGTGCGCACGAAGTTAAGCGTCCACACTTATCGGCTGTAAATCAATAAGAACAGTTATTTGGTAGGAAGCACGGTTTGATGCAAATTGCTGAGAACTTGCTACTGATACTGATCCAAGCGGGTCTGTAGCTCAGCTGGTTAGAGCACCGTGTTGATAACGCGGGGGTCGTTGGTTCGAGCCCAACCAGACCCACCAAGGTTTCGGGGGTTTAGCTCAGCTGGGAGAGCACCTGCTTTGCAAGCAGGGGGTCGTCGGTTCGATCCCGTCAACCTCCACCAAGATATCAAACCTAAGTCAGCGCTGTGAAAGGCGTTGTGATTTAGGTTTGGTCTTTTAAGACTAATGGCTGTTTTTGTTCTTTAACAATCTGGAAGAAGTAAAGATTCATTTAAACGATCGCCAGGACTTCGGTTCTTGCGAAAGTAAAAATGGGTGTGATTGTATCAATCAAAGTATTACGAAGTGATCTTAGCAATTAGAAGACTTACTTTGGCAATACGGCAAACGCTAAACTCAAATTTTTCTATAGCGCTCTGGCAACAGAGGCTAACGTTATAGGAACAAGCGAATAAGTGCACATGGTGGATGCCTTGGCGATTACAGGCGATGAAGGACGTAGTAGCTTGCGATAAGCTGCGGGGAGCTAGCAAACAAGCTTTGATCCGCAGATTTCCGAATGGGGAAACCCACCCGCAAGGGTATCACTCACTGAATACATAGGTGTGTGAAGCGAACGTGGCGAACTGAAACATCTAAGTAGCTACAGGAAAAGAAATCAACCGAGATTCCCAAAGTAGTGGCGAGCGAAATGGGACCAGCCTGCAAGATTTAGCATCGATGATAGTGGAACGGAATGGAAAGTCCGGCCATAGAGGGTGATAGCCCCTTACACGAAATCATTGGTGTGGAACTAGGCTTGCGACAAGTAGGGCGGGACACGTGAAATCCTGTCTGAATATGGGGGGACCATCCTCCAAGGCTAAATACTCGTAATCGACCGATAGTGAACCAGTACCGTGAGGGAAAGGCGAAAAGAACCCCGGAAGGGGAGTGAAATAGATCCTGAAACCGTGTGCATACAAACAGTAGGAGCCTCGCAAGGGGTGACTGCGTACCTTTTGTATAATGGGTCAGCGACTTACATTCAGTGGCAAGGTTAACCGCATAGGGAAGCCGTAGAGAAATCGAGTCCGAATAGGGCGTTCAGTCGCTGGGTGTAGACCCGAAACCAAGTGATCTATCCATGGCCAGGTTGAAGGTGCGGTAACACGCACTGGAGGACCGAACCCACTAATGTTGAAAAATTAGGGGATGAGCTGTGGATAGGGGTGAAAGGCTAAACAAACTTGGAAATAGCTGGTTCTCTCCGAAAACTATTTAGGTAGTGCCTCAAGTATCACCATCGGGGGTAGAGCACTGTTATGGCTAGGGGGTCATCGCGACTTACCAAACCATTGCAAACTCCGAATACCGATGAGTGCGAGCTTGGGAGACAGACGCCGGGTGCTAACGTCCGACGTCAAGAGGGAAACAACCCAGACCGCCAGCTAAGGTCCCAAAGATTGGCTAAGTGGAAAACGAAGTGGGAAGGCTAAAACAGTCAGGAGGTTGGCTTAGAAGCAGCCATCCTTTAAAGAAAGCGTAATAGCTCACTGATCGAGTCGTCCTGCGCGGAAGATGTAACGGGGCTAAGCCAGTCACCGAAGCTGCGGATATCCGTAAGGATATGGTAGGAGAGCGTTCTGTAAGCCTGTGAAGGTGTCTTGTAAAGGATGCTGGAGGTATCAGAAGTGCGAATGCTGACATGAGTAGCGATAATGCGGGTGAAAGGCCCGCACGCCGTAAGCCCAAGGTTTCCTGTTCAACGTTCATCGGAGCAGGGTGAGTCGGCCCCTAAGGCGAGGCAGAGATGCGTAGCTGATGGGAAGCAGGTTAATATTCCTGCACCGTCGTTAGATGCGATGGGGGGACGGATCGCGGAAGGTTGTCCGGGTGTTGGATGTCCCGGTTTCTGTATCAGAGAAGGCTGTTAGGCAAATCCGGCAGCGTAATTCAAGGGTATGGGACGAGCGAACTTGTTCGCGAAGCAATCGGAAGTGGTTCCAAGAAAAGCCTCTAAGCTTCAGTCTAACGAGACCGTACCGCAAACCGACACAGGTGGGCGAGATGAGTATTCTAAGGCGCTTGAGAGAACTCGGGAGAAGGAACTCGGCAAATTGGTACCGTAACTTCGGGATAAGGTACGCCCAAGTAGTTTGACTGGCCTGCGCCAGAAGGATGAAAGGGTTGCAATAAAATGGTGGCTGCGACTGTTTAATAAAAACACAGCACTCTGCAAACACGAAAGTGGACGTATAGGGTGTGACGCCTGCCCGGTGCTGGAAGATTAAATGATGGGGTGCAAGCTCTTGATTGAAGTCCCAGTAAACGGCGGCCGTAACTATAACGGTCCTAAGGTAGCGAAATTCCTTGTCGGGTAAGTTCCGACCTGCACGAATGGCGTAACGATGGCCACACTGTCTCCTCCCGAGACTCAGCGAAGTTGAAATGTTTGTGATGATGCAATCTACCCGCGGCTAGACGGAAAGACCCCATGAACCTTTACTGTAGCTTTACATTGGACTTTGAACCAATCTGTGTAGGATAGGTGGGAGGCTTTGAAGCGTGGACGCTAGTCTGCGTGGAGCCAACCTTGAAATACCACCCTGGTTTGTTTGAGGTTCTAACCTTGGTCCGTTATCCGGATCGGGGACAGTGTATGGTAGGCAGTTTGACTGGGGCGGTCTCCTCCCAAAGTGTAACGGAGGAGTTCGAAGGTACGCTAGGTACGGTCGGACATCGTGCTAATAGTGCAATGGCATAAGCGTGCTTAACTGCGAGACTGACAAGTCGAGCAGGTACGAAAGTAGGACATAGTGATCCGGTGGTTCTGTATGGAAGGGCCATCGCTCAACGGATAAAAGGTACTCTGGGGATAACAGGCTGATTCCTCCCAAGAGTTCATATCGACGGGGGAGTTTGGCACCTCGATGTCGGCTCATCACATCCTGGGGCTGTAGCCGGTCCCAAGGGTATGGCTGTTCGCCATTTAAAGTGGTACGTGAGCTGGGTTTAAAACGTCGTGAGACAGTTTGGTCCCTATCTGCCGTGGGCGTTGGAAGTTTGAAGGGGGCTGCTCCTAGTACGAGAGGACCGGAGTGGACGAACCTCTGGTGTATCGGTTGTCACGCCAGTGGCATTGCCGAGTAGCTAAGTTCGGAAGAGATAACCGCTGAAAGCATCTAAGCGGGAAACTCGCCTTAAGATGAGACTTCCCGGGAACTAGATTCCCCTAAAGGGTCGTTCGAGACCAGGACGTTGATAGGTCAGGTGTGGAAGCGCAGTAATGCGTTAAGCTAACTGATACTAATTGCCCGTGCGGCTTGTTCCTATAACATTAGCTCGGTTATAGACAAGTTTGCGTTATGTGTTTGCCCTTATGTGCATCACACCCTTATGTAACACCTAATGAATCAATACTTCTTCCAAGATTGGGTTGCCCGCTGCTCCGTTTGAGAGCGTGCAACTTTACAAGTTATGCCTGATGACTATAGCAAGTTGGTACCACCCCTTCCCATCCCGAACAGGACCGTGAAACGACTTCGCGCCGATGATAGTGCTGCAACCAGTGTGAAAGTAGGTCATCGTCAGGCTTGTTACTCCGCAATAGCCTCTCCATCTCTGATGGGGAGGCTTTTTGCTTTGTGATTTGGGACTTTGTGGAGCCTCTCGTTGGGGCTTAGCGTTTAGCCCTTCTGGCTCTGGGCTTCGCTTCGGCTTGGAAGCTTGGGCTGCCTCTGCGAGCGTACTCCATACCCGCCTCCCCGCCGCTCGCGCTGCCAAGGCACGCCGTATTCGGTGGCAACCCCTGCATCTACCTCC
>NZ_VIUO01000020.1:0-2852 GCF_007828355.1 Herbaspirillum sp. SJZ099
CCCTCGCCCAGGTACGCCGCCTTGACCCGCGGATCGTTCAGCATCTCGCCGGCCTTGCCCTCCATGGTGATCAGCCCAGACTCCATCACATAGCCCCGGTGCGCCGCCTCCAGCGCCAGCTTGGCGTTCTGCTCCACCAGCAGGATCGTGATCCCCTGCGCCGATACATTGCGGATCACCTCAAAGATCTTCTCCACCATGATCGGCGACAGGCCCATCGACGGCTCATCCAGCAGCAGCAGCGTCGGGTGGCTCATCAGCGCGCGCGCCATGGCCAGCATCTGCTGCTCCCCGCCCGACAAGGTCCCCGCCATCTGCCCCGCCCGCTCCTTCAGGCGCGGGAAGACCGCGAACCACTTGTCGATGTCGGCCGCGATCTGGCCCTTGTCGTTGCTGGTGTAGGCCCCCATCAACAGGTTTTCCTGGATGCTCATGCGGGTAAATACCCCGCGCCCCTCCGGCACCATCGCCAGCTTGTCCTTGACCAGCTCGAAGGATTTCTTGCCCTTCAAGGCCGTGCCCAGGTATTCGATGTGGCCCTCCACCTTGCTGGCCGGCAAGGTCCCCGTGATCGCCTTCAGGGTCGTGGTCTTGCCCGCGCCGTTGGCCCCGATCAGCGTCACCAGTTCGCCTTCGTTGACTTCCAGGCTGATGCCCTTGACCGCCTGGATGCCGCCGTAGGCCACGCTCAGTTGTTCGACTTTTAAGATGTTCGTTGTCATGTCTTCTCTTCGGTCAGTGACCAGCTCCCAGATACGCTTCGATCACGGCGGGGTTCTTCTGCACTTCCGCCGGCACGCCCTCGGCAATCGGCTTGCCGTAGTCCAGCACCGTGATACGGTCGCACAACCCCATCATCAGTTTGACGTCGTGTTCGATCAGCAGGATGGTCTTGCCCTCCTTCTGGATCTTGACCAGCAGTTCCCGCAAGCCCAGCTTCTCGGTGGCGTTCATCCCCGCCGCCGGTTCGTCCAGCGCCAGCAGTTGCGGTTCGGTGGCCAGCGCACGGGCGATCTCCAGCCGTCGCTGGTCGCCGTACGACAGGTGCCGCGCCGTCCGCTTGGCGAACTGGCCGATGCCCACGAAGTCCAGCAGTTGCTGCGACTTCTCGCGGATCTGCGCTTCTTCCTCGCGCGCGGCCTTGTGGCGGAACACCGCCCCGAAGACGTTCTGTCTGGTGCGTACGTGGCAGCCCACCATCACGTTCTCCAGCACCGTCATGTCGCCGAACAGGCGGATGTTCTGGAAGGTGCGGGCAATGCCGGCCTTGGCCACCTCATGCGGCGCGCTCGGGCTATACGGCTTGCCGTCCAGTTCGAAACTGCCGGTGTCGGGCTGGTACAGCCCGGTGATCACATTGAAGAAGGTGGTTTTACCGGCGCCGTTGGGGCCGATCAGCCCGTAGATCTGGCCGCGCTCGATGCGAATGCCCACGCCGTTCAGGGCTTGCAGGCCGCCGAAGCGCTTGCTCACGTCGCTGATCTTGAGCAGTGTCTGTGTCATGGTCGTTCTCCTGCTTTCTGCTTAGGCTTTGACTTCGCCGACGGCGGCGCCGCTGTGGGGGTGGTCCGCCTCCGGGCGGTCTTCATGGCGCGGCGAGGGCCACAGGCCGGCCGGGCGGGTCAGCATGATCACCACCATGGCCAGGCCGTACAGCAGCTGGCGCAGCACTTCGGCGTCGATCCAGACCTTGCCGAACAGGCTCATCTGCAGCGGTTCGACCACATGGCGCAGCACTTCCGGCAGCGCCGCCAGGATCACGCCGCCCAGCACCACCCCGGGGATGTGGCCGATGCCGCCCAAGACCACCATGGCCAGCACCGCGATCGATTCGGTCAGCGAGAACGATTCCGGCGACACAAAGCCCTGGAAGGAGGCGAACATGGCGCCGGCCACGCCGCCGAAGGAGGCGCCCATGGCAAACGCCAGCAGCTTGACGTTGCGGGTGTTGATGCCCATCGCCTTGGCGGCGATCTCATCCTCGCGGATGGCCACCCAGGCCCGGCCCAGGCGCGAGTCCTGCAGCCGGATCGAGAAGAAGATCACGGCGATGCACAGCAGCAGGAACAGGAAGTAGTAGGCGTTCACCGAGGGCGTGGTCATGCCGAAGATCTTGACCATCGAGCCCGAGCCCGGCTCGCCGGCCAGCGACACGCCGAACACCCGGATCGGGTCGATCAGGTTGATGCCTTGCGGGCCGTTGGTGATGTTGACCGGGGCGTTCAGGTTGTTCATGAAGATGCGGATGATCTCGCCAAAGCCCAGCGTCACGATGGCCAGGTAGTCGCCGCGCAGCTTCAGGGTCGGCGCGCCCAGCAGGGCCCCGAAGATGGCCGCGATCAGGGCCGACAGCGGCACGATCACCCACAGCGACAGGTGGATGCCGTTCTGCACGATCTCCGGGCCGCACACCATGACCAGGAAGTTGCCCACCGCCGGGTAGGTGTTGACGAAGGACTCCAGCACCGCCGCGAACTGCGGCGAGGCCAGCAAGCCCGCGGTATAGGCGCCGATCGCATAGAACGCGATATAACCCAGGTCCAGCAGGCCGGCGAAGCCCACCACCACGTTCAGGCCCAGCGCCAGCATGATGTACAGCAGCGCCATGTCCATGATGCGTACCCAGGAGTTGCCGAACTGCTGGGCGATGAAGGGAAACACGATCATCAGCGCCAGCAGCACCAGCAGGCTGGTCCTGGCTTGTGCCGGATTGCGCTTCATGTCGAAGGAGAGGAGAGCCATGTTTGGTTCTTTCCAGTTTAAATAGGTTGATTCTCTTGAGTCGTTAGCCCATCCCAAATTGGCTCAGGTTCCGTCGCGAGCCCGCGTCAGCGGCTGACGACCGGAGCGCA
>NZ_VIUO01000021.1:0-2486 GCF_007828355.1 Herbaspirillum sp. SJZ099
ACCGCAGGCTACGCTGCCGGCAACAACCCCAGCACCACTGCGGCTTGCCGCTTAGACTAACTTTAAGTCTGGACCAGTTGTTTCAGGCCGGTCAAAACCGTTTGAGCATCTGGCCACGTCTTTATATCTGACGACCGTGTGTTTTTTAGATGCGTCTCAGATGCACGCATACCTGCGGCAGTTCTACCGGATTTTTGGTGTGATGTTCGACGCTAGCAAGGCGACATCTGGCTACGACATAGATCTTTACTGGTCTGGGGAACCCTACAACACGTTCCTGGCATCGTTGCGTCAATTCTTAGCCCCCCTTAATGTGCTCGGCGATGCTGATCGGTACTTGAAACTGTCGGGTATTCAGTACTTGGAAGTAATACTTGAGAACACCGCTTCGATCATTCATAAGATGGGGCAGACGCCGGCATCGGAGGCTGAAGTTTATAAGGCGGTCAGGCATATCTTGGAGAGTGTTTTCCCTTCGGCAAAGACGCCAAAATCCAACTTCTTCAAGACGGCTCAGGAATACAAGCCAGACATTTTGATTCCAGAGTTGTCTTCCGCAATCGAATACAAGCACGCGAATAACGAAGCGAAGCTCAAGGCAGTTATCGCTCAGATTTCCGATGATGTGAAGGGCTACACGGGCGACGACGACTACAACTTGTTCTATGCCGTGTTTTATGTGACCAACGACTTTTGGGGAAAAGCCAAGTTCGAGAAAGCTTGGGAGGAGAAAAATTTTCCGAAGAATTGGCGACCGTATTACATAGTAGGAAAATAAGCTGAGGCGTATCGGTTCTGTAGCATGTCGAAGAATGGGTAGGTACAGAAAGGGAAAGATATGGCGACGGTGATGGTTTCTCCTATTCATTTCGAGGACTACAGTGGCATCCAGTTCGAGCGCCTTGTCTTTGCATATCACGTGCGTGCCGGTTGGCGTGACCTGATCTGGCACGGCCAATCGGGAGGCGACCAAGGGCGGGACATCTCGGGTATCGAGCCTTTGGAGGATCAGTCAGCGCGCAAGACCATCATCCAATGCGCGAATCGGGACACGCTAACGTTGGCAAAAGCCAAAGGTGACATGACCAAAGCGGTCAAGGCCGCAGGCGGGACGCCCGAAGTCTTCAAATTCGTTTCTCGCGGCGCTGTTTCGGACACGAGCCGAAGCCGGATCGGGCAAGCCGCGGCGTCCCTTGGTGTTGCCCATGTGACGATCTGGTCGGGTGTGGAGTTTGAAGAAAACCTACGGCTTCGCGCCGAATACCTACTGCACCGCTTCGTACAAGGAATCGAATTTCCTGAAGCTGAAGTGGAGATCCGCAAGTTCGTCGACGACTTCCCCGACCTCTCGGATGCTGACGCGCTGCAACTCATGGCTGCCGTATTCGACCGGCCGGCATTTCGAACGCCATTTCAGCAGGAAAGTTCTCTGCCTGCTTTTCAACAAGCGATCGAGGACACCATCGGTGCACTGAACACTGGGGTATGGCGAACGCGTGAAGGTGACGAGATAAGGCGCATCCCATCGATTCATCATATTCGAGATGCACGCATCCGCTCCGTGTTGGAACAGGTAGTGCGCCAGGTCGATGGGTTGCGCCGAATTTTCGTAACCCGTCTTCGTGACGGAGAGATCCGGCCTTGCGGATGTGGTCAGCAAAATTGCCCCACCTACATGCTCACGCATCGCGTTGCGGACGAATTGGACAAAGTACGGCGGAAGATACTGATGACGTTTAAATCGGTGTATGCACCGTTCAGCGTCAGTTTTGGATAAGCGAGGACACAGTGAAAGCTATGAAGCAATCGCCGTTTCAGGATGCTCCTAGGTCTTCGACAATCTGCGGAGGGGAGTGAGGGTGCTGTCCGCCGACCAAATACAGTATCTACAGCTTCAGCCGCCAGGCGAGGCAGTTGCGCGAGCACTTTCCGAGCTTTTGGAGAATGACCGCGATTTACTTGGTATCGACGCTAACGAGCGCTCCATTACCTTTCGCTTTGCGATGTATCTCCAACGGCATTTTCCTGATTGGACTGTAGATTGCGAATACAACAGGGATGGCACGGAACCCAAGCGGCTTGGACATCTAGAGCTATATCCAGATAGCGAGGACGATGAAGCGAAAACTGTATTCCCGGATGTAATCGTGCATCGACGGGGCACGCGACAAAATCATCTGGTCTTGGAGTTCAAGAAATCTACCAGTCGCGTCGATCGACGGATCGATCTCAGGAAGCTTCAAGGTTACATGCAGCAGCTTGGCTACGAGCACGCTCTGTTCGTTGAAGTCGGGACTGAGGGACAGGCGATTGTCACCGAACTTGAATGGGCCTGAGAACAGTAGAAAGAAAATAGATGACTCGTATCCCATTATTCAGCTCCCAGCACCTCTGACCGGCCTGAAACAACTGGTCCAGACTTAAAGTTAGTCTAAGCGGCAAGCCGCAGTGGTGCTGGGGTTGTTGCCGGCAGCGTAGCCTGCGGT
>NZ_VIUO01000022.1:0-1368 GCF_007828355.1 Herbaspirillum sp. SJZ099
TGCCTCGTCATGCCTCTGGCCCTGATGCAGCGACACATACGCCGCCAGTCGCTGGCCATCCACGGCCACCACCACCGCCTCGCGAATCGAGGGCTGCGCCAGCAAGGCAGCCTCGATCTCGCCCAGTTCGATGCGCAGGCCGCGCAGCTTGACCTGATGATCCAGCCGGCCCAGGTACATCAGTTGGCCATCCTCGCGCCAGCGCACCAGGTCGCCGGTGCGATAGAGGCGCTGGCCATTGCCGGAGAACGGATCGGCGACGAAACGCTCGGCCGTCAACCCCGGCTTGTTGAGATAGGCGCGCGCCAGATTCACGCCGCCCAGGTACAACTCCCCTGCCACGCCCGGCGGCGCCAGCTGCATCGCCGCGTCCAGCACATAGGTCTGGGTGGCGCTGATGGGGCGGCCGATGGGCACGCTGTTGCCTCGGTCATCCGGCTGGCAGGTCCAGTGGGTCACGTCGATGGCCGCTTCGGTCGGGCCATACAGGTTGATCAATGTGGCCTGCGGCAACTGGCGCTGGGCCTGCTGCTGCAATTCCATCGGCAGCGCTTCGCCGCTGCAGATCACGCGGCGCAGGCTGGGGCAATCCGCGCCGTGGCCGTCGTTGACGAAAGCCTGCAGCATCGACGGCACGAAGTGCAAGGTGGTGATGCCGGTCTCGCCGATCAGCGCAGCCAGCCGTGCCGGATCGCGATGCTCGCCGGGAGCGGCCATGACCAGTTCGGCGCCGGTCATCAAGGGCCAGAAGAATTCCCAGACCGAGACATCGAAACCGAAGGGCGTCTTCTGCAGTACGCGCTCATTGGGACCCAGTTGATAGGCCGCCTGCATCCAGGCCAGCCGGTTGTGCAGGCTGCCATGGCGGTTCGCCGCGCCCTTGGGCTGGCCGGTGGAACCGGAGGTGTAGATGACGTAGGCCAGCTGTTCGGGGTGGATCTCCAGGCCAGGATTGTGGGCAGGCGGCAGATCAGCCAGTGTCGCCACATCGACGATACGGCAAGCGGGAACTTCCGGTAACTGGCCCCGCGCGGCGGCGTGGGTCAACAGCAGGCTGGTGCGGCTGTCTTCGATGAAATAGCGCAGACGCTGGGGCGGATAGTCGGGATCCATCGGCACGTAGGCCGCGCCCGCCTTCATGATCGCCAGCAGCGCCAGCACCATCTCTGCCGAGCGTTCCATGCACACGCCCACACGCTGATCGCGCGTGACGCCCTGTGCCATGAGCCACTGCGCCAGCGCGTTGGCGCGGCCATTGAGCTGGCCGTAATCGAGCGTTTGCCCGGTATGCGGCACCCGCAAGGCGGCCCGTTTGGGATGCGCCTGCACCTGCGCTTCGATCAGCGCCAGCACGTTGCCGGCTTCATG
>NZ_VIUO01000023.1:0-1053 GCF_007828355.1 Herbaspirillum sp. SJZ099
CTACTTCCGTTGGCGCAAGGAGTATGGCGGCCTGAAGATTGACCAGGCCAAGCGACTGAAGGAACTGGAACAAGAGAATGCACGCTTGCGCCGAGCGCTGTCGGATGCCGTCATCGATAACCAGATATTGCGCGAGGTGAGCCGGGGAAACTTCTGAGCCCGGCACGTCGCCGCCAGGCCGTGGCCCATGTCAGAACGAGCTTGGGCCACGCTGAACGGCGTATCTGCCGGGCGCTCCATCTCTCCCGTTCCTCGATTCGTTATGCTGCCCAGCCGCGCGCCGATGAGGCGCCATTGACTGGTGCCATCATTGAATTGGCCTGCCAATATGGGCGGTATGGTTATCGGCGCATCCACGCTATGCTGGAGGCTCAGGGCTGGGAGCTGAGTCGCTCTCGGGTAGAACGTATCTGGAAACTAGAAGGCTTGAAGGTGCCAGTGAAACAGCCCAAGAGAGGTCGGTTGTGGCTGGCCGACGGCAGTTGTATCCGAATGCGGCCGGAATATGCCAATCATGTCTGGAGCTGGGACTTCGTCATGGAGAGAACCCACGATGGACGTGTCCTTAAAATCCTGGTTCTCATCGATGAGTTCACCCGTC
Organism: Herbaspirillum sp. SJZ099; assembly: GCF_007828355.1. Lineage (NCBI taxonomy): Bacteria > Pseudomonadati > Pseudomonadota > Betaproteobacteria > Burkholderiales > Oxalobacteraceae > Herbaspirillum > Herbaspirillum sp. SJZ099. The sequence continues at coordinate 602 of NZ_VIUO01000023.1, forward strand.
GCTGCCTCGTGCTGCACGTGGCCAGGCAAATTCGCAGTAATGACGTCATCGATATCCTGGCTGAGGCCATGGTGGCCTACGGTGTTCCGGCATATCTACGCTCTGACAATGGGCCGGAAATGGTCGCCAAGAACCTTCGGCGCTGGCTTGCATCGGTCGGTTCAAAGACGCTGTATATCGAGCCAGGAAGTCCATGGGAGAACGGATACTGCGAGTCCTTCAACGGCAAATTCCGCGACGAACTGCTCAACGGAGAAATCTTTTACACCCTCCGAGAAGCTCAGGTCATCATCGAGCGATGGCGTCATCAGTACAATACCGTTCGGCCGCATAGCTCACTGAAATACCGACCGCCGGCACCGCAGGCTACGCTGCCGGCAACAACCCCAGCACCACTGCGGCTTGCCGCTTAGACTAACTTTAAGTCTGGACCAGTTGTTTCAGGCCGGTCA
>NZ_VIUO01000024.1:0-1020 GCF_007828355.1 Herbaspirillum sp. SJZ099
CCACCGCAGTGTGCTGCCGCACACGAGGATGGCGAGCACCGTACGGCAGTCGATCACGCGGGCGCAACAGGAACATGAGCCAATTTTTAAGCGCGGTCTGCTACGCGTTCACCCATGATGCCCGAGGGGCGCAGCGTGAGGACGATGATCAGCACGATGAAGGCGAAGATGTCCTGGTAGTTGCTGCCCAGGAAGTCGCCCGTCAGGTCGCCGATGTAGCCGGCGCCCAGGCTTTCGATCAAGCCCAGCAGGATCCCGCCCAGCATGGCCCCGTAGATGTTGCCGATGCCGCCCAGCACCGCCGCCGAGAAGGCCTTCAGGCCCGGCACGAAGCCCATGGCGAATTGCGCCGTCGAGTAGTTGGCCGCCCACATCACCCCGGCAATGGCCGCCAGGGCCGCGCCGATGGCGAACGTGACCACGATCACCTTGTTGGAATCGACCCCCATCAACCCGGCAATGCGCGGGTTCTCGGCGGTGGCGCGCATGGCCCGGCCCATCTTGGTCTTCTCCACGATCAGCACCAGCCCCAGCATGGCCAGCACCGCCAGCGCCAGCAGCATGATCTGGGTGGGCGAGATCAGCGCGCCGGCGATGTGCACCGGGTCCGACGGCATCACCTGCGGGAACGGCAAGGGGCTGCGGCCCCACAGCATCATGGCGATGGTCTGCAGCAGGATCGACACGCCGATGGCGGTAATCAGCGGCGCCAGGCGCGGCGCATTGCGCAGCGGCCGGTACGCCACCCGCTCGATCACCAGGCTGACCACGATGCACACCGGGATCGCCCCGACGATGGCAATGACCAGTTGCACGATGCCCGGCAACTGCGGCGCATGCAGCTGCACCAGCTTGAGCAGGGAAAGCCCCACCATCGCCCCCACCATCAGGATGTCCCCATGCGCGAAGTTGATCAGGTTCAGCACCCCGTACACCATCGTGTAACCCAACGCGATCAGCGCATACATGCTCCCTAGCACCAAACCGTTGATGATCTGCTGGATGAATATGTCCATGAAT